>CAVGCW010000036.1:0-110449 GCA_963628025.1 Alloprevotella sp.
TCCGAACATGTGCGGATGAATGTGGGAGGTGTTCGGATAAAGTCGATAATCAAGGTCTGTCTGAACAACAGCTTTGTTGCGCAACACCTGTTCTACGAGACAGGGGGTTAGGTTATACTAAATTGCACTGTGCGCCGCATTTGATGCATTTCGCTCCAAGCGCGGCACTCAGTGGATATCCGATTTACCATTTGGATGTCCTGGCGGTCATTTAGCGTCTCGACACAAGCTCGGCCCCGGAGCTCGTTCGAGCTGTTCGTATTCCTTGAAAGGGGAAAAATGGACATATCGAGGAAGACTGATTACGCCCTTCGTATGCTGGCGATGCTTGCCGAGGATCCGGAGCGTTTGCTTTCTGTTCGCACCGCTGCCGAAGAGGTCAATGTCCCGTATTCGTTTGCCCGCTCGATTCAGCACGGTTTGGTCCAGGCCGGTATTGTGGAGAGCCTGCGTGGCGTCCACGGTGGCATGCGTCTCAAGGTCAGTCCGGACGATGTTACTATCCGCCAGGTCGTCGAGGCCGTTCAGGGCCCTATGGTTATGAACGATTGCACTGCGCCCGATGGTGACTGTGCGCGCATGGGCACGTGCTGCTATCATCCCCTGTGGGCCGGAGCTCAGGCGTTGATGCGCGACTACCTCGATTCCGTTTCGCTCGGCGACATCGTTGCTCACCGCCAGTTCCCGGCCGTCGACCCCAAGTTCGCCGACCGCGAAGCGTTTCCCGAGTACGCCACCTGTGCGTGCGCTTACCGGGAGGAATAGCGCCGCATAAGGAGCATAGCCATGATTCAGGACCCCTTTCGTTCGATGATTCGTTCGGAAGGGGTCCTGCGTTATCGCGACCTTCCGTGGCGCCGCACACGCGATCCGTACATCATTTGGCTTTCTGAGGTCATGCTGCAGCAAACACAGGTGCCGCGTGTGGAGGCGCGCATGCCGGTGTGGCTCGATCGTTTTCCGACTGTGCGGGCGCTTGCCCAGGCCGCGCCTTCCGATGTTTTGGACGCTTGGCAGGGCATGGGCTACAACCGGCGCGCTCTGGCGCTTCACGGGGCCGCTCAGCGCGTTGTAGAGGACTGGGACGGGGAGTTTCCGCGTGAGACGCGTGACTTGGTTGCCCTGCCTGGTATTGGCCCGGCAACGGCGCAGGGTATCCGGTCGTTTGCGTTTGATCTTCCGGGTGTGTATCTGGAGACCAACGTGCGCACGGTCTTTCTGCATCACTTCTTTCCCGATGTACCGGCTGTTCCCGATCGCGAGCTGGTGCCGCTGATTCAGGCGGCCTGTCCGGCGGCTCCCGATGCGGCGACCGACGAGATTACGCCCTTTGCCGTGCCTCAAGACGATGCCGATACGCCGCGCGCGTGGTATTACGCGCTGCTAGATTATGGCGCGTATCTTAAGAAGACGCTGCCCAATCCGTCCAGGCGCTCGGCGGGCTATAGTCGTCAGTCCAAGTTCGAGGGCTCGCGTCGCCAAAAACGCGCGCATATCGTGCGCATGTTGCTGGCAGCGCGCGATGGCCAGCCGGCGGGGATTACGCTTGCTGATGCCGTGGTGGGCGTTAACGAAATGGAGACGGCAGCCGGTCGCGGGCCGGTCGAGTGCGACTTGATCGCGGGCATTCTAGCCGACCTGGAGCGTGAGGGCTTTTGCCGAGTCGAGGGCGATCGCTGGCTGAGCATCTAGCCTATGCAAATCTGAAGAACGGGATTGTAAGGTTTAGATTTTCGGCATGAGGGCATCCTAAAGACGAGGCTGCTCGAAGCCTACGGGCGGCATATGTTGAAGGGAAGTACACCTATGGATTTTGAGAACTCTCAGACCAAGAAGAACCTCGAGACCGCTTTTGCCGGTGAGTCCCAGGCACACACCAAGTATCGCTACTATGCATCCAAGGCCAAGAAGGATGGCTACGTTCAGATCTCGAATATCTTTGCCGAGACGGCGGGCAACGAGTCCGAGCACGCCAAGCTGTGGTTTAAGTATCTGCACGACGGCGCCGTTCCGGGCACTCTGGACAACCTGCGCGACGCCGCCGCGGGCGAGAACTACGAGTGGACCACGATGTACGACGAGTTCGCCAAGACCGCCGAGGAGGAGGGCTTTGCCGAGATCGCCGAGAAGTTCCGTGGTGTCGCCGCCGTCGAGAAGGCCCACGAGGAGCGCTACAACAAACTCGTCGAGCGCATCGAGTCGGGCGAGGTGTTTGAGCGTGAGGGCGTGAAGGTATGGAAGTGCCTGAACTGCGGGCACCTGCACGTTGGTGCCGAGGCGCCTGAGGTGTGCCCGGTGTGTAACCACCCCAAGGCGTACTTTGAAGAGCAGGTGGTGAACTACTAGCGTGTGGCGCTAGCGTGAGCTGGGCCGGGAGGGCCGGATTACCTTCCCTCCTCGCTCACGGCTTCGCAGGGCAACTGCTGGTTTCACCGCTCCGGGCGTCAGACCCGCGGCGCATCCCTTTCCCTCTCGCTCACGGCTTCGCAGGGTCGCGCGAGGCAAAGGCATACGCCGCGGGTCTGACGACACGGGCTGGCCAACGAGTTTTGGCTAATAGATTGGTTTGCGTGCCGCCCCTTTTGGGGCGGCACTATTTGTTAGGGGGTACACTGGGTAGCGGCTTTTAGTTTATCTACTACCTGATGAGGTGTTTTTTTATGGGTAAGAAGTCTCGGGCTCGCGTTGCTGCGGCGGGAACTCGCAAGGATCCTGGTCGTCGGGTTCCTGAGGGCAAAAAGGCCGATCGTGCCGAGAAGGACAAGAAGGTTGGGGCACATGCTCATCCTGCGTGGGCGCCTCATTTGAATTCGGCGAGTGAGGACCTGACTGCCAAGCTGTTTACGATGGTCGAGGTCATTTTGGGCGTGGTACCTGTGGTGGTCATTGGCCTGTTCCTGGCCTCTAAGGATGCCACGAGCGTGGAAAAGCTCACCGATGTCTTTTCTCAGGACCCCTCGATGGTGGTTACGTTTATCTCTGCGTGCCTGCAGCCGTTTGTGGCGTACATGCTGTACATGATTTATCGCAAATATTGCGAGGGCGATGCGGGCTTTGCCGCCGGAAACCTGATTGGCCTTTTGTGCTCCGAGATTTTGCTGCTCAATATTCCCGGCGTCATCGGCATGGGTATCTTGTTGTGGCGTGTTTGGCGCAACGTTGCCCCGCACTTTGAGAGCTGGCTAATTGAACGCCGTTTTACGGGCGTGGTGGCCGACATTGCCGGTTCGCTCGTGATTCTAGCCTTGGCGTTTATGTGCGCCACCGCCGCCCGAGGTCTCGCGGGCATGTAGTCTGTCCTCACCGACCACGGAGCGCAGGGCGGGGAAACCTTTCCCTCTCGCTCACGGCTTCGCAGGGTCGCGCGAGGCAAAGGTTTCCCTGCCCTGCGCTCCGGCGTTGAGTCGTCGCATGCTCGTTACAGAAAAGCTGATAATAAGTTTGTGTGCCGCCCCTTTGGGGCGGCACTTTTTGTGTGGGGTCCCTGTCTTCACAATTTCCGTCAAGCTTTTGGTTAGGTTTTGGTCGGTTGGCGTAAGGGCGGAAGGGCGAAAGATCATTCGATAAAAAAGCTCAAAGAAAGTGCTGGTAGGGGAGTTGTTGAGCTTTTCGACAGTTTTCTGACAAAAGAATCTTTACGGCTATTGCCGATGATTTCGTTGCCGCGGCTTCGATCGTGCGGGATGCTGGGCGCAAGCGTCGAATGCTCCGATTGAGGAGGCCAACATGGATCTGTTTCTTGAGACCCCGCAGCAACAAGCCGAGCGCATGTTGCGCCAACAGCAGCGGCTTATGGAGATGCAAATGCAAGGGGCAGCCGTCCAGCCTCCTGCGCAAAACGCCGCGCCCGCGGTATCGTCTGCGGGTGAGGTGGACCCAGGAGCCTATTCCGTACAGCAAGATTCATATGCGCAGGAGCTTGCGTTCGACAAGCGTCGTGCGCGTCGCCGTCGCTGGGCCCAGCGCCTGCATACGCTGGCGATGATCGTGCTGATCCCGTTGGGACTCGCGGCAATCTTCTTGGCCTCATATGCCCTCACGTGCATTCTCAACGGCGCCTCGCCCAGCGAGGTGCTTGAGCACTTGGCAGCTCTCGGCCAGCGCCTGGGCGATGTCGTAACAACCATCCGCGCCGGCTGGGAGAGTTAGCGTTTTGATGTCTGTGGCACAAATCCATTTGCCCGATTGCCGTGAAGCGCCCGGTGCGTGTGGCGGGGTAAGATTGATCGCGGTTTTGATTGATGATCGATTGGGTTTGTTGGGCGGAGACTATGTCTGCTATTGATATCGTGCTTGTTGTGATCGCCTTGGTGGCGGTGGGGGTTGCTGTGGCTTGTGCCCTGCAGCTCAAGGGCCTTCGCGCCGAGCTGCGGGAGCGCGGCGATAGCGGGGCAGAGATGCTGGCTGCGCTCGAGCAGGCCAACAACGCGCTCGACACCCTCAACGTCGCGTTGGCAGAAACCCGCCGCACGGCAAATGCCATCGCGCAGCAGCAGACGACCGATGCGGCCGTAGAGCAGCAGCGCTACCTGACCATCGCGCGTGAGTTCTCGCAGGCTGGCGACCGTATGGATGACCTGCGCCGCGAGACGGCCCAACAGCTCGGTGCCAACCGCGAGGGCATCGAGCACCGCCTGGACAAGGTGCGCGAGACGGTCGATGCCCAGCTGGGCGCCATCCGCAAGGACAACAACGTGCAGCTCGATCAGATGCGCGCGACGGTGGACGAGAAACTCTCCCGCACGCTCAACGACCGCCTGTCTGCATCGTTTAAGCAGGTGAGCGACCAGCTCGAGGCCGTGTACAAGGGCCTGGGCGACATGCAGTCTATCGCCACCGGCGTGGGCGACCTTAAGCGCGTGCTGGGCAATGTAAAAGCGCGCGGCATTTTGGGCGAGGTGCAGCTGGGCGCGATCCTGGCGGACATCCTTACGCCCGACCAGTATCTGGAAAATGTCGCCACCAAGCCCGGCGCCTCGGAGCGCGTTGAATTTGCCGTCAAGCTACCGGTGGACGAGGGCGATCCCGTGCTGCTACCGATCGACTCCAAATTCCCGGGCGATGCGTACGAGCATCTGCTCGACGCGCAAGAGTCGGGTGATGCCGAAGCTGTGGTCACCGCGCGCAAGACGCTCGACGCCATGGTGAAACGCGAGGCAAAGGACATCTGCGAAAAGTACCTGAGCGTGCCCGCGACGACCAACTTTGGCATTATGTTCCTGCCGTTTGAGGGTCTGTACGCCGAGGTCGTCAGCCGCCCCGGGCTTATCGAGACCCTGGGCCGCGACTATCACGTCAACGTTGCCGGCCCCAGCACCATGGCGGCCATCCTCAACAGCCTGCAGATGAGCTGCCAGACGTTTAGGCTGCAAAAGCGCACCGACGACGTGCTGCGTGTGCTTTCTGCCGTCAAGGCCGAGCTGCCGCGCTATCAGGCGGCGCTGCGCCGCGCCCAGCAGCAGATCGAGACCGCGGGTAAAACGGTCGAGGGCATCATCACCACGCGCACCAACGTTATGGAGCGCAAGCTCAAGGATATCGATGCGCTGGAAGACGCGCGGGAGGCCGACGAGATTTTGGGGCTCACGTCTGCGAGCCTGCCCGCAGACCAAAAAGACGAGGACTAGCTGCATCTGACGGCGGGGCGCCGACGTAAACGCGGGGCGCGGGCGCTTTTCGCGCCGTGCTTGCCTGAAGTGCGCTTTAGTGTGCAACAATGGCGTCTCGCCCTATCAGACGCGAAAGGAAGACCATGTCTCAGAGAAGCACCAGTCCGCTCAAACGTTCCACCGTGCGCCGCACGCTGCAGCGTTTTTGGGACGTCACGCGCACACAACCGCTGATTGTCTTTCTCTCGGTGTTCTCGTCGGCGGGCTACATCTTTTTGCTCACGTTTGCCAACACCTACGTGATGGCCCTTATCGTTGACCGCGTTCAGGCCGGCCCCGTGGCGGGTGACCAGGTGTTTGAGGTCTTTGGCCCTTACATTCTGGCGCTGGTGCTCGTTAACCTAGTGGGCCAAATCCTCTCCAAGCTGCAGGACTACACCGTCTACAAGCTCGAGATTGCGGGCAACTATCACCTGGCGCGCCTGTGCTTCGACACGCTCTCCAATCAATCCATGACATTTCACACCAGCCGTTTTGGCGGATCGCTTGTGAGCCAGACGAGCCGTTTTATGAGCGGCTACACGGGTCTGGTGGACGTGACGGTGTATTCGCTCATTCCCACTATCACCTCGGTTGTCTGCACGGTGGCGGCGCTCGCCCCGGTGGTGCCGACATTTACCGTGATCCTGGTGGGCATTATGGTCGTCTACATCGCGTTTGTCTGGCTTATGTACAAGCGCATCATGCCGCTTTCGGCCGCGACGTCCGCCGCTCAGAACAAGCTGTCGGGCGTGCTGTCCGACGCGGTCACGAACATCCTAGCCGTTAAGACCTGTGGGCGCGAGGACTTTGAGCGCGACCTGTTCGATACCGCCGACCGTGCTGCACGCGACGCCGAGACGGTCTCGATGCACGCCATGATGCAGCGCAACTTTACGACCTCGGGCCTTATCGTCATCACTATGGCCGTGGTGAGTGTGTTCGTCGCGGGCGGCAACGCGTGGTTTGGCATCTCGGCCGGCGCGCTCGTCATGATCTTTACCTATACGTACAACCTCACCATGCGTCTGAACTACGTGAGCTCCATGATGCAGCGTATCAACCGCGCGCTCGGTGATGCGGCCGAGATGACGCGCGTGCTGGACGAGCCGCGTCTGGTGGCAGACGACGAGAACGCTCCCGAGCTTAAAGTGAGCGAGGGCGCGATTGATTTTGAGCACCTGAGCTTTGCATACCGTGACGCCGCGGCGGGCGAGAGCGTGTTCGACGACCTGACGCTTCATGTGGCGGCGGGCCAGCGCGTGGGCCTGGTGGGCAAATCGGGCTCGGGCAAGACGACGCTCACCAAGCTGTTGCTGCGCCTGGACGACGTACAGGGCGGCCGCGTGCTCGTGGACGGCCAGGACGTCTCGCGCTGCACGCAGCAGAGCCTGCGCCGCCAGGTTGCCTACGTGCCGCAGGAGGCGCTGCTGTTCCACCGCTCCATTCGCGAAAACATTGCCTACGGTCGTCCCGACGCCACTGATGAGCAGATTCGCGAGGCCGCGCGCCTGGCCAATGCCCTGGAGTTTATCGACCGCTTGCCCCGTGGCTTTGACACTATGGTGGGCGAGCGCGGCGTCAAGCTCTCGGGCGGCCAGCGTCAGCGCGTGGCTATCGCCCGCGCCATCCTAACCGACGCGCCGATTCTGGTGCTCGACGAGGCGACCTCTGCTCTCGACAGCGAGTCCGAGGCGCTGGTGCAGGAGGCGCTCGAAAACCTGATGCGTGGACGTACCTCCATTGTGGTGGCGCACCGCCTGTCCACCGTAGCGGCGCTCGACCGCATTGTGGTGCTGGCCGATGGCGAGATCGTCGAGGACGGCACGCATGCGCAGCTCGTCGAGGCGGGTGGCGAGTACGCGAGCCTGTGGAGCCGTCAGACCGGCGCATTCTTGGAGGCGTAAGCGTCTCGGACGTGGGACAATTGTGCCCATAAGTTTATTGTGCCGTTGAGCCGAGGAGTCGTTATGCCACGCGAGACCAATGCCGCCAAACGCGAGCGCGCCATCGAGGTGTGTGAGCGCCTCAACCGTCGCTATGGCCCGGTCGAGTGCTTTTTGGACCACGAGAATCCCTTCCGCCTGCTGATCGCGGTGCTGCTTTCGGCGCAAACGACCGACGCACAGGTCAACAAGGTGACGCCGCGGCTGTTTGCCCAGTGGCCCACGCCCGAGGCCATGGCCGGGGCGAGCGTGGCTGACGTGGCAGACACCATCAAGTCACTCGGCTTCTACAAGAGCAAAGCCAAGCATGCCGTCGAGGCCGCACAGATGATCGTCGCCGACTATGGCGGCGAGGTGCCGGCCGACATGAAGGAACTCGTGAAGCTGCCGGGCGTGGGACGCAAGACGGCGAACATCGTGCTCAACGTGGGGTTTGGCATTGTCGAGGGCATCGCGGTCGATACGCACGTCAACCGCATCGCGCACCGCCTGATGCTGAGCCCCAAGACGCATGCCAAGGAGCCGCTCAAGACCGAGCAGGATCTGCTCAAGATTTTGCCGCACGAGTATTGGGAGTCGGTCAACCATCAGTGGATCACCTTCGGTCGCGAGATCTGCGATGCTCGCAAACCCAAGTGCGACGAGTGCCCGCTGGCAGATTTGTGCCCCAGCGTGCGCGTAGCGGGGTAGGGCGGAACACATCTTCGTCTGGCGTTTTTTGCGGGGCTGGGTTTGCCCTTGAGCCGGAGTCCTCTCCATGCGCTACCATGACAGACAATGTATTTGACGTACGACCCGCCGAGCTTGCCCCGGCGGGCTTTTGGCGTTGCGATGCCGGAGGAACAGCATGCTCATTCACCGTATAGCCGCGCAGCTCTACACTGCCGAGGCGCTGCAGACCGTCGAGGCCGGACTCGATGCCGGCGAGGACGTGACGCTGGCCGTGTCGCAGTCGGGTCGCACGCTTATGGCTGCCGCCCAGTTTGCGCGCCGTCCGCGCCCCACGGTCTACATTGTGAGCGGCGAGGACGCGGCTGATCGCGCCGCGCGCAGCCTTGCCGCCTACGTGGGCCTGGCGCACGTGTGCCGTTTTCCCGAGCGCAAGGACTATCCGTGGCGCGAGCAGGCGCCCGACGATGCCGTGGTTGCTCAGCGCTGCGAGGCCCTGGGACGCATCGTGCGCGGGGACAACTGCATCATGGTCGCCTCGGCCCGTGCGCTGCTGCGTTGCGTGCCGCCAGTCGAGAGCCGCTACTGGGAGTCCACTACTTTTGCGGTGGGCGAGGAGATTCCTTTTGACGAGGTGCCACAGCGCTTGGTGGGCATGGGCTACACCAATGCCGGTGCCGCCGACGCGCCCGGCCTGTTCCGTGTGCACGGCGACACCGTCGAGGTGTTCCCCGCGCAGGAAAAGGCGCCCGTGCGCATTGAGTTTTTCGGCGACGAGATCGATCGCATCCGCCGTATGGTGAGCTCAACGGGCCAGACCATCGGCAACGAAGACAGCATCGAGATCTTCCCCTGCCGTGAGCTGGCGCTTACCGACGAGGCCGTCCACAACATGCATGTGGCGCTCTATCGTGCCAGCCAGGACGACAGCAAACTGGCCGCATTGCTCGAGATGGTGGATGCGCGCATCGTCACGCCTGAGCTCGATCGCTTTTTGCCGGTGATGTACGGCCAGACCGTAAGCCCGCTGTCGCACGTGAGCGGCAAGGCGCTCGTGGTGCTGTCCGAGCCGCGCTCGCTGTTCGACGATTGCCTGCGCGCCTACGAGGATATCGAGGCGCGTGCCGGCGAGGCGGGGATTGACCGACTGGATGGCCTGTATGTACGCGCCCAGCAGCTCGATTTTGGTGCTCAGCAGCGCCTGAACTATGTGAGCCTGATCCGTGCCGGCGGTGCGGTGACGGCAGAGCTCAAGATTGAGCAGCCGGCCATCGCGGGCTCGGACAATCGCTTTATGACGCGCATCCAGGAGGTCGTGGGCAAGCGCTATGCCTGCGTGTTTGCCATCCCCGACCGCGGTGCGCGTGAGTCGATGGAGCTCACCTTTGGCGACGAGGGCATTACCTTTGAGGAATCGCTGACCGCCGCGCCCGAAAATGCCGGCGCTATCGGCGACCGCGTGCGCGTGGCAGCAGCGGATTCCGCCGACCGTGCCGCACGCCAGGAGGCCCATGCTTCCATTCGCGAGCGTAAGGCCGACGCGCTTAACGCCCGCTCGCTCGAGGCGGGTGCCGCCCAGGCTGCCGCCGGTGCCGCCGTGCCCACCATCTCGCGCGGACGCGTGACCTTTGTCGATGCTGCCTTGCCGCAGGGCGTGGTGGTGCCCGATGCCAACCTGGCCGTGTTCTCAATCGCCGACCTCAACGCCCGTATGGACGCCAACCGCGCGCGCAGCCGCCGCAAGGTGGACATTACGCAAATCACGTTCCCGTTTGAGCCGGGCGACTACGTGGTGCACGCCACTCACGGCATCGCACTCTTTAGCGAGATCGCGCGCCAAGAAGTGGGCGGCAAGGAGCGCGACTACTTTTTGCTGGAATATGCCGACGGCGACAAGCTCTACGTACCGCTCGAGCAGGTCGACCGCATCACGCGCTATGTTGGCCCCGACGGCGACAAGCCGCGCCTGACCAGGCTCAACACTGCCGACTGGACGCGTGCCACCAATAAGGCGCGCAAGAATGCCAAAAAGCTGGCGTTTGACCTGGTCGATCTGTATACGCGCCGCTCGTCGATTACCGGTATCGCCTGCCCGCCCGACACGCCCGAGCAGATCGAGATGGAGGAGAGCTTCCCTTACGACGAGACGCGCGACCAGCTGGAGGCCATCGCCGACATTAAGGCCGACATGGAAGCGCCCAAGCCCATGGACCGCCTGCTGTGCGGCGACGTGGGCTTTGGCAAGACCGAGGTCGCCCTGCGTGCGGCGTTTAAGTGTGTGGACTCCGGCCGCCAGGTCATGGTGCTCTGCCCCACGACCATTCTGGCCCAGCAGCACTACGAGACGTTCTTTGAACGCTTTGCCCCGTTCGGCCTTGAGGTCGAGGTGCTTAGCCGCTTCCGCACGCCGGCGCAGCAAAAGCGCGCGCTCAAGGCGTTTGCCGAGGGCGCAATCGATGTGCTCATCGGCACCCACCGTCTGCTTTCGGCCGATGTGAACCCCAAGAACCTGGGCCTGGTGATCATCGACGAGGAACAGCGCTTTGGCGTGCAGCACAAGGAACAGCTCAAGAACCTGCGCGAGCAGATTGACGTGCTCACGCTTTCGGCAACGCCGATTCCGCGAACCATGCAGATGGCCACGAGCGGCGTGCGCGACATGAGCCTGATCACCACGCCGCCGACTGGGCGTCGTCCCGTGATCGTGCACGTGGGGGAGTACGACCCCGACGTGGTGAGCGCGGCGATTCGCCTGGAGGTGGGTCGCGGCGGTCAGGTGTATTACGTGTCCAACCGCGTCAAGACCATCGACGACGCCGTGGCGCGTGTGCACGAGGCCGCGCCCGAGGCGCGCGTGGGTGTGGCGCACGGCAAGATGAGCCCGCGCGAGGTCGAGGACGTGATGATCGAGTTCGCGACCAAAAAGATCGACGTACTCATCGCCACGACCATCGTGGAGAGCGGCATCGACAACGCGACCGCCAACACGCTCATCATCGAGGACTCGCAGCGCCTAGGTCTGGCGCAGCTCTACCAGCTCAAGGGCCGTGTGGGCCGCTCTGCCACGCAGGCCTATGCGTACTTTATGTTCCCGGGCGAGCTGCCGCTTACCGAGGAGGCCACGGCACGCCTGACTGCACTTTCCGAGTTCCAAGACCTGGGCAGCGGCATGCGCATCGCCATGCGCGACCTGGAGATCCGTGGTGCCGGTTCGCTCATGGGTGCCGAGCAGCACGGCAACCTGTCGAGCGTGGGCTTTGACCTGTTTACGCAGATGCTGGGCCAGGCCGTGGCCGAGGCGCGCGGCGATGACGACGCCGGCGTGGAGGCGGCGAGCGTGGGCATCAACCTGCCGGCCGACTACTTCTTGTCCGAGGAGTACCTGCCGGCGGTGGATCAGCGCGTGCTCGTGTACCGTAAGCTCGCAGCGGCCGAGGACCTGGAGAGCATCGATGAGGTGCAGGAAGAGACCGAGGCCGCGCATGGCGAGCTGCCGCTGGCGGGACTCAACCTGTTCAATCGCGCACGAATCCGCATTCGCGGCGAGCGCCTGGGGCTCGAGAGCGTCACACTCAGTGGCGGTCGCATCACCTTTTTGGGCGTCGACGTGCCCAAAAAGGTGGCCTTTGAGCTTAAGACCCGCTATGGCGCGGTGAACTTCCCCAAGAGCCGCAAGCTGTCGGTGCCCTACAAGGCGGGCGCCGGCGCGGGCAGCGGCCTGGGTCGCGGCCTCGACGTCAACGACGGCACCGGCCCGGTGGCAGCGGCGCTCATGCTGCTGCAGCAGTTGGGTGCGAGCGACGACGACTAACGGGTCGACGCTGCAAACGCCCCATTTGGGCAATCTGACCCTCACTCGTCGGTCGCGTACGCAAGTACGCTTCCCTCCTCCTTCGGGCCACCTTGCCACAAATGGAACGTTTTCGCTTACTTATGCTCAACCTGTAAGGGTATTTACGGGACAAAGCCATCTTCGTCTCACCCACATTGCAGGTTGACCGCCCTTCGCCCGACCGAAAGGAAAGCATGTTCGGGTACATCTACAAGAAAGACGCCGCTGCTATCGTGGTTATCCTTGCCCTCTGCCTGGGCGTGGGCAGTTTCTTCGATTATCAGATCTCGAGCGCGCTGTTCAATATCGGCAGCATGTACGGTCGCTTTATCGAGGCCGCCGGCGAGCTGCCGTTTGAGCTGACGGCGAGCATCGCGGGCGTTATGCTCGTGCGCGCGGTGCGTCCCGACTCCAGGGGGAGCAAGTGGCTCGCCGTGCTCGGCATCCTCGTCAACGTTGGCCTGGCCGGCTACGAGATCGTTTCGTCCCTGCGGGTTGGCGGTAAACTCATTGCCGTTCAGCTGGTGCTGACGTTTGTGCTGGTGATCGCCGCCAACCTTATCGTCTATCGCCTCACGCGCGCGACCGAGCCTGACGAGCTCACGCGCTGGGCGTTTATGGTGCTTGCCGTGTGGGTCGCTCAGGCCACTATCCTCAACGTGATCGTCAAGCCGTTGTGGTCGCGTCCGCGCATGCGCGTGATCGAGGTCACGCCGGGGCTCAATTTTCAGCCGTGGTGGGTGATTGGCAACCCCGACAAGTGGAGCTATATCGCCGCCGGCGTAATCAAGGACGGCTTTAAGTCGTTCGCGAGTGGACACACCGCGCATGCGGCGATTGGCCTCATGCTCGCCGGGCTTCCCGCGGCGGCCTTTAAGGAAAAGCCGTCGCGCCGCCGGGTGGTCTTTTGGACGGCGGCTGTGGTCGCGGCGCTCGTCGCCTTTGGCCGTATCGTGATCGGAGCGCATTTTTTGAGTGACGTGAGCTGCGGCTTTGCCCTGGTGCTGGCGCTTGAGTGCCTTGCCGCGCGTATTGCCTATCCCAACGGCGTACAATAGCTCCGTTTGAATCATCTGGCCGATACCCGGTAAGAGAGGATTGCCATGCTCGCGTTTAACAACGATTATTCCCACGGCGCACACCCGGCGGTGCTGCAGGCGCTCGTCGACACTAATATGGAGCCGCAGCCCGGCTACGGTACCGATGCACATACCGAGCGTGCCAAGCACCTTATTCGCGAGGCCTGCCAGGCCCCCGATGCCGACGTGTTTTTTCTGGTGGGCGGCACGCAGGCCAACGCGACGGTGATCGACATGCTGCTCGCGCCGTACGAGGGCGTCGTTGCTGCCGAGACTGGCCACGTCGCCTGCCACGAGGCGGGCGCCATCGAGTTTGGCGGCCACAAGGTACTCACCATCCCCGGCTACGAGGGCAAGATGCACGCCGAGGACCTCGAGAACTATATCCAGGTGTTCTACGAAAACGAGAGCTATGAGCACACGGTGTTCCCAGGCGCCGTGTACGTGAGTCTATCGACCGAGTACGGCACGCTGTACTCCAAGGCCGAGCTCGCGGCGATTCACGCAGTGTGCCAGAAGCGCGAGATTCCGCTGTTTGTGGATGGCGCCCGTCTGGCCTATGCGTTGGCGGCCGATGAGTGCGACATTACCCTGCCCGAGCTGGCGCAGCTGTGTGACGTGTTCTACATCGGCGGCACCAAGTGCGGCGCGCTCTGCGGCGAGGCTGTGGTGTTCTGCGGCATGCACGCCCCGGCGCATCCCATTCCGCGTATTAAGCAGCACGGCGCGCTGTTGGCCAAGGGCCGTCTGACGGGCGTGCAGTTTGAGGCGCTCTTTACCGATGGCCTGTATTTTGAGATTGGTCGCCAGGCGATCGAGACGGCTCAGACGCTTCGTCGCGTGCTGCACGAGCGCGGCTACCGGTTCTTCTTGGAGACGCCGACTAACCAGCAGTTCGTGATTCTGCCCAACGAGGACATGGCGCGCATTCGCGAGCATGCGGCGATCGAGTACTGGGAAAAGTACGACGAGACCCACACGGTGGTGCGCTTTTGCACCAGCTGGGCCACGACGCAGGAGGATATCGACGCGTTGGCGGCTGTCCTGTAGCCTGATGTAATGACGGGGGCCGCCTTGCGCTGGGTTTGGCGCAAGGCGGCCTCTGTTTTTGAGGGGGAAGGGTTGTATGACCGAGATGTCCGAGCCGACGATTCGCCTGGCGACGCCCGATGATGCGCCGGCGTTGCTTGCCATCTATGAGCCGTATGTGCGCCAGACGGCGATTACCTGCGAATATGAGGTGCCGAGCGTTGAGGAGTTCGCCGGGCGTATTGAGCGTACGCTCAAGCGCTATCCGTATTTGGTGATGGAGTTGGACGGACATCCGGTAGGCTATGCCTACGTGAGTCCGCTTAACAGCCGCGAGGCATACGACTGGTCGGTCGAGACGTCGATCTACCTGGCACGCGATGTGCGCCATGGCGGGCTGGGTCGCAAGCTGCACGATGCGCTCAAGCAGTGCCTGATCGCGATGGGCATCACCAATATGTGCGCGCTCATCGCCGTGCCGCACGATAAGGACGATGAGTACCTGACGCACAACAGTCAGGATTTCCATGCCCATATGGGATATCGCCTGGTGGGCACCTTCGATCGCTGCGCCCAAAAGTTCGGCCGCTGGTACGACATGTGCTGGATGGAGCTGGTCCTGGCCGAGCGCACACCCAACCAACCCAAACCAACCTGGTTCCCCGACCTCCCCAAACCTATCATTTAGGGACAGGTTTATTTTGGCAGGTTAGCCGATTGGCTCGGTGTATTTGGCGCGGTCGGTGCGTTGGATGCGCTTAGAGACATGGAGCGGTCGGCCGTCGGTGTCGTAGACGTAGTCGGTGATCAGGATCAGCGCCTGCCCGCGCTCGACGTTGAGCAAAAACGCCTCGTTTTGCGAGGCATAGCACACCTCAAAGGTCTTATGTCCCTGTGCTGGCGCGCGATGGAATTCTTGGCGCAGCGTCGCGTAGAGCGAACCGTTGATATCGCGATCGATGAGCGTCTCGAAGCTTGGCGGCAGGTAGGTGGTCTCCAGGCACAGCGGCACGTCGTCCAGGTAGCGCAGGCGGACAAGTTTGACGAGCTTGCTGCCCACGGCGGCGTCAAAGAACTTAGCTATGCTGCCGGCCGCCTTGGCAAAGCCCGAGTCCACGGTGCGCGTGGTGGGCTTCATGCCCTGACCTTCGACCTGCTTGGTATAGCTCGAAAACACTAGGTTGTTCTCGTGGAGCGCGAGCGTGTCGGCCACAAAGGCGCCACGCCCGCGCTCGGTGCGCACCAGGCCCTCATCAACGAGAACCTTAAGGGCGTGGCGCACGGTGCTGCGCGACAGCCCCGATTCGTCCATGAGTTCCATCTCGGACGGCAGCTTGTCTCCGCGTGCGTAGATGCCGGCGGCGATGCGGTCACGCAACATGCCCGCCAAGCGCTCGTATTGGTTCAGTTTCTTTTTAGACGAAGCGTTCATGTGATCAACCTGTATCTAACTTGTATGCCTATCTAAGCAAGCATGTATTCAATACAACAACAAAACCGCTGGTAGCCAGTTGTCGAAAACCGCATCAGCAAAATATCTAAGACAAATATAGCATACAACTAGTCGACATAACCAAAACATGTATGTAACTTGTATGCCATCGAGAGCATCAAACGAGAAGAAAGGCTGATGCACGATGACTACTCAGGAACAGGTTAAGGACGTCGTCTCCCAGGTTTTGGCTGACAAGGCAGACAAGGGCGGCATCAAGCGCGTCGTGTGGATTGGCGCCGGCGGATCCAACGGCGGCAACTATCCTGCCCAGTACTTTATGGAGCACGAGGCCACGCAGGTCGTGAGCTCCAGCTACACCAGCAACGAGTTCGTGCACGCCACCCCGGCCTACGTCAACGAGAACACCCTGGCCGTCGTCGTGTCCATGCGCGGCACCAAGGAGACCATCGTTGCCGCTCAGGTCGCCAAGGACCACGGCGCCAGCACCATCGCCATCTATGTTGACGAGTCCGGCCTCACTGAGGTCTGCGACTACAAGATCCAGTACGACAGCCTGGCCGTCGACGAGTCCTGCATGGGCCGCACCAACTCTGCCGTCGTGACCATGATCGCCATGGAGCTTACGCAGCAGACCGAGGGCTATGCCGAGTATGAGACCGCTATGGCCGCCTTCGACTTGGTCGACCCCATCTATCGCAAGGCCGTCGAGTACACCCGTCCGCTCGCTGCCAAGTGGGCCGAGCAGAACGCCGACAAGCCCTGCATCAACGTCATGGCCCAGGGCCCGCTCTTTGGTGCCGCCTACGTCTTTAGCATCTGCAACGTGCAGGAGATGCTGCAGATCGACTCCTGCACCATCAACACCTGCGACTTCTTCCACGGCCCCTTCGAGATCCTGGACAAGCGCACCTCGCTGTTCCAGCTCATCAGCGTCGGCCGCAGCCGCTGCAACGACGAGCGCGGCATCCGCTTCGTCAACCAGTACGGTGGCGAGCGCGTCTATCAGCTCGACGCCAAGGAGCTCGGCCTCAACGACATCAAGGACAGCGTGAGCGAGTACTTCAACCACCTGATCTTTGCCCCGATCCTCAACAACGTGTATATGCGCGCGCTCTCCGCCGTCACCCACAAGGACTACATGACGCGCCGCTACATGTGGAAGCTGGATTATTAGTTACGGCGTTTTGCCAAACGCCGTAACGGCTCGACGCTGCGCGGTCCGCATTTGGGCAATCTGACGTTCAACTTCAAGGGCGCGACCAGAAGGTCAGCGCCCTTTCGTTTCACGTCACCTTGCCTCAAATGCGGCCCGCTCGCTGACTTATGCTCAACCAGCGGCGCCTTAGACGTTGGGACGTTCCTTTTCTGCCGGCAGTTGGGGACAGTCCTAGTCATTGGGGGGCGTTCTTGAAGACCAGTCATTTAAGTGCGTCCCCAATGACTGCCCAATGAGTATGTGGGGAGCAGATTTTTCCGCTCGCCGATTTGTGTCTTGAAAAATGTATATAACGACTATAACGTAGTGTGAAACATATTGGAAACAATACCGAGGAGGCTGCGTTGAAGAAAAGCAATCTGGGCTATGTGCTGGTGCTGATCGCCGCGCTTATGTGGGGCAGCATCGGAATCTTTGTAAACGGCATCTCGGCCATGGGTGTTTCGTCTCAGAGCATGGCGGCCTTTCGTCTGTTGTCGGGTGCCGTCTTAATGGCTCCGGTCTTGGCGTTCATGGGTTGCCAGGGAGGCGATCGTGAGGGAAAAGCATCGGGTCCCCTGGCACTGTTCAAGGCAAGTCCTAAAGAGCTTGTTCCCTGTGCGCTTCTTGGCATTATCGGCCTCGCCACCGCTAACACGCTTTATTACGAGTGCATGGGCGAGGTGGGCATGTCCACGGCCTCGGTGCTGCTCTACACCTCGCCGGTGTTTGGCGTCATGCTCGGCCGCGTGCTTTATCGCGAGGATGTGACTCCCAACAAGCTCGTTGCCATCGCTTTTAATATCGGTGGCTGTGTACTTGCAGTGACCAATGGCGACCTTTCCGGTTTCCATTTTTCGGTTTGGGGCGTCACGTCGGGCGTGATCGCGGGCTTTTGTGGCGCGTCGCTCGCGGTGTTTAGCCGGATAGCAACCAAGACGGTCCACCCGCTGGCTGTCACGTTTTGGGGCCTTGTTTTTGGCGGTGCGGTTATGGCGGCTATCGCGGCTCCGTGGCCAGATGTCGCCGCGGCAATGTCGCCACAGCTGCTGCTGCTGTTCTTTGGTTTTGGACTCATCCCCACAGCCGTGGCCTATGTCTTATATATGCAGGGTCTGTCCATGGGGCTCGAGACGTCGAAAGTTCCCGTCGTAATGTCATTCGAGACGGTCGTCACCGTACTGGTGGGCATTGGTGTCTACGCCGAGCCCGCCGGCGCGATTAAAGTCCTGGGCATCGTGCTGGTGCTCGCGTCCATCCTGATTATGAACACCGACTTCTCCAAGCTGCGCAACAGTGTGTTTGTCGGTCATGTCATTGAGAGCATGACCTTTAAGCCCAACGCGTGGTGGACCGAAAAATCTCAGGACATGGATCTGTTTAAGGAACGCACCGGCATTGCGCTGGAACCCACCGTACAGGAAAGCCCCTGGTACTTCGTGCGATAGGGGATTGCGCGCAGGGTCTGACCTGGGGTTATCCAGCTAGCGCCGGCCTACCCAGCCAAACGTTTCGGGTACGTTAAACCCGTCAACGGTCGATTTTCACCCGCGAACGGTCTTTATACTAATTAGCAATATAAGCAACGTATAAGACGTTATAATGACCATAACGAAAAGGAGGAGGCAAGATGAATCAGATCATTCTCGCATCTCATGGCGGCCTGGCCGCAGGCGCCAAAGACACGCTCGAGATGGTTCTCGGCGACGTGTCGAACGTCCACGTCGTGTCGCTTGCTCGTGACGACAAGGAGCCCATCACCAACAAGGTGGACGCCATGATCGCCACGTTCAACGCGGACGACACCGTCTATGTGCTGACCGATATGCTCGGCAGCTCGGTCAACAACAACATGGTCGAGCTTTCCAAGAACGGCACGAAGTTCACGGTTGTCAGCGGTTTCAACATCCCGCTGGCGCTTACGCTCGCTATGAGCCCCGTCCCCGTCAAGGGCGCCGAGCTCGCGGCCCTCATCAATGAGGCCCGCACCGGTCTGACCAACCCCAACGCACCGGTCGAGGCCGCCGCGGCTCCCGCCAAGAAGGCCAAGGCGTCCCGTCACAGCTCCGGTCCCGCCAAGATCGTCCTCGCACGTCTTGATTACCGTCTGCTGCACGGCCAGGTCGTCTTTACCTGGACCACCAAGGTTCAGGCCGAGCGCATCATCGTCGTCGACAACGCTGCTGCCAACGATGACATCAAGAAGGGCGCTCTTAAGCTGGCCAAGCCCCAGGGCGTGCGTCTGAACGTCTTCACCGTCGAGCGTGCCCTCGCCAAGATGGACAAGCTCAACACCCTCGGCGAGCGCGTCATGTTCGTCTTTGGCAACACGGCCGAGATGCTGCAGTTCTGCCAGGGCTACAAGCTCGACGCCATCAACCTGGGCGCCACCGCCAACCACGACGGTGCCGATCAGGTCGGCGGCAAGGACAGCTCCGTCTTCCTCGACGCCACCCAGAAGGCAGACGTCAACCAGCTGCTCGACATGGGCATCAAGCTCTATGTTCAGCAGACCCCTACGTATCAGAGCGTCGACATCGACGCCAAGCTGTAATCAACCAGGCTTTTGCCTGACTGAAAGGAGAAGGGTATGAATACGTTCATCAGTGCGGTGCTCGTCGGCCTCGTCGGCGTGTTCTGCATGTGGGACTCCCGCCTGCTCGGTCGTCTTAACTTCGAGCAGCCCCTCGTTGGCGCCACGCTCGTCGGTCTGCTGCTGGGCGATGTGCCCACCGGCCTTGCCGTCGGTGCCGCCGTCGAGCTCGTGTCCATGGGCCTGGTGCAGGTCGGCGCCGCCGTTCCGCCCGATATGGTCCTGGGCGGCATCGTGGCCGCTGCCTTTGCGTGCCTGACCGATGCTTCCGCCGAGACCGCCATGACGATCGCCATCCCGGTCGCCGTCCTGGGTCAGCTCCTCGGCATCGTGTTCCGTTCCATCATCGCCGCCCTCACCCATGTGGCAGATAGCGCGATCGATAACGGAAAGTTCAAGACCGCCTACCGTATGCACATCTGCGCCGGCTCCGGTCTGTACGCCGTCATGTACTTCCTGCCGATCTTCCTCGCCGTCTTTGTTGGCACCGACCTGGTTCAGGCCATCGTCAACATGGTTCCCGAGTGGCTGTCCACTGGTCTGAACGTTTCGACCAAGATCATGACCGCCTACGGCTTGGCCCTGCTGCTCACCATGATGATCAAGAAGGGTATGACTCCGTTCCTGTTCATCGGTTTCCTGCTCGCCGCTTACCTCAACCTGTCCGTCATCGCGGTCGCTCTGATCGGTGTGTGCCTGGCTGTCGTCTTCATGGGCTTCAAGTTCAACGGTTCCCATGCAGCCGCCGGTGTCGATTCCGACTACGATCCGCTCGAAGACGACGAAGACTAAGGAGGAACACACTATGGCAACCGCAACCAAGGACGTGTCCCTGAACAAGAAGGTCAGCCAGTTCTTCTGGCGCTCCTGGGCCATCCAGGCCTCTTGGAACTACGAGCGTCAGATGAACATGGGCTTCCTCTACGGCATGGTTCCCACGCTCGATCGCCTCTATCCGGATGAGTCCGACCCCAAGCAGCTCGCTGCTAAGAAAGAGGCTTACCACCGTCACATGGCGTTCTACAACTGCACCCCGCAGACGAGCGCCTTCATCCTAGGCCTCACCGCCTCCATGGAGGAGGAGTACGCCAAGGATCCCGAGAACTTCGATCCCGATTCGATCAACGCGGTCAAGACCTCCCTCATGGGTCCGCTTTCCGGCATCGGTGACTCCTTCTTCCAGGGCACCATCCGCGTTATCGCCTTTGGTCTGGGCGTTCAGCTGGCTCAGCAGGGCTCCATCATGGGCCCGATCCTGGCCATGCTCATCTCCATCGTCCCCTCTGTGCTGATCACCTGGTTCGCAGCCAAGATGGGCTATCAGGGCGGCCACGAGTACCTGAGCAAGCTTCAGGGCGGCGACCTCATGGAGAAGCTCATGTATGTCTGCGGCATCGTGGGCCTTATGTCCGTGGGCGGCATGATCGCTACGCTGATCGGCGCCACCACCCCGCTGCAGTTCGCTGAGGGCACCGTCGTTATCCAGGACATCCTGGACGGCATGATGCCCCAGATGATTTCCCTTGGCCTCACCGGCCTTATGTACTGGCTCATCAAGAAGAACGTCAACACCGGTTGGCTTCTCGTAATCGCCATTGTGGGCGGCATCGCCCTCTCCGCGGCCGGCATCCTGGCCTAGTCGCGACCAAGCGCCTAACCGCTTTCCCCCGGGGGCCTGCCTGGCATCCCATACCCCAGGCAGGCTTCCATCCCTATACGTGACAATGGGACAGTCCCTTTGTCGCATCCTCAACGGGCCGGCGACTCGGTCCAAACCACGGTAACCCTGCGAGCGCCCGGCAATGTGGTGCCGCAAAAATCGAAAGGAATGTGTCAGATGTACGAGATCGACCTTAACCTCCCTAAGCAGATCGTCGCTGACGTCCTGTCCAACCACGAGATCCACAGCGTCGCCTTCGTCGGCTGCGGTGCTTCCATGTCCGACCTTTACCCCGCCAAGTACTTCCTGGCCAACAACACGGACAAGCTGAACGTTCAGATCTTCACCGCTAACGAGTTCAACTACGACACGCCTTCCTGGGTCAACGAGCACACCTTCGTGATCACCTGCTCCCTCGGTGGCTCCACGCCCGAGACCGTCGAGGCCAACAAGACCGCCAAGAAGCACAACTGCCCGGTCGTCTCCCTCACCAACAAGGCTGGCTCCGCTCTGACCGTCGACGCTGACTACGTCATCGTTCACGGCTTCCACGCCAACTTCGCTGCCAAGTGCGAGAAGCCCGGCTACGCCATCGCTCTTGCTGTCGAGATCCTTCAGCAGACCGAGGGCTATGACCACTACGAGGACATGATCACCGGCCTCACCAACGTCTTCGATCTCTGCGAGAACGCCGCTCAGCACTGCAAGAAGCTCGCCAAGAAGTTCGCCGAGGACTTCAAGGACGACAAGATGATCTACTTCATGGCTTCCGGTGCCTCCGAGAAGATGGCTTATTCTCACGCCGCCTTCCTGTTCACCGAGATGCAGTGGATCGACGCCGCCGCCTACAACACCGGCGAGTACTTCCACGGCCCGTTCGAGGTTTCCACCGAGGGTAAGCCCTACGTCTTCTTCATGTCCGATGGCGCCACCCGTCCGATGGACGCTCGCGCCCTCACCTTCCTTGAGCGCATGGGCGCCAAGGTCGCTCTGATCGACTCCAAGGACTACGGCCTGGCCGACGCCGTGCCCGCGAGCGTCGTCACCTACTTCAACCCGCTGCTGCACCTCGCCGTTATGCGCGAGTACGGCAACCAGATCGCCGAGGCCCGTCAGCACCCGCTGACCATGCGTCGCTACATGTGGAAGCTTTCCTACTAATCACAAGTAAGTAGACCTTACGGGTTGATTGAGAGGGGATGGGGTTTGCGCCCCGTCCCCTTTTTGCTTTGGGGGCGTGTCTGTCGCGTCATAAAACCCCAGATAAAACCTACCAAAATAAACCTGTCCCTTTTTGGCAGGTGGGAGGAGATGCGTATGATTAAGGCAGTGCTGTTTGACATGGACGGCGTGCTGGTCGATACCGAGTGGTTCTACAACCGCCGCCGCGTGGCGTTTATGGAAGAGAAGGGGTTCCACTTTGACGAGATTCCCGATCTTTCGGGGTCTAACGAGCCGGCCATTTGGGAGGCGCTGGTGCCCGACGATGTTGAGCTGCGCGAGCGCCTGCGCGTGGAGTACAAGCAGGTCTACAGCCCGGACCACCCCGTTCCGTATGCCGAGCTGCTCAACGAGCAGACGGAGCCGGTGATGCGCAAGCTGCACGAGCGCGGCGTGAAGTGTGCCATCGCGAGCTCGTCCTATCGCGAGTTGATTGACGAGCTGGTGGAGATCGCTGACATTGCCGATGTGCTGGATTACACCATCAGCGGTCACGAGTGCAGTGCGTTTAAGCCCGACCCCGAGATCTACCTGCGTGCCATGGAGGCGCTGGGGGTGGAGCCTACCGAGTGCCTGGTTATCGAGGACTCGCCTTTGGGCATCGAGGCCGGCAAGCGCTCCGGTGCCCGTGTCCTGGCGCTGCGTCCGCACGAGGGTGTCAACCTCGATCAATCGCGAGCCGATGCCGTTATCGATAATCTGACCGACATTTTGGCCGCTTTGTAGCGTCAATCCGCCGCGAGAAGCACTGATTCACGCGTCTTTTGCTGCGGATTGGCTTAATTTGTCATCTATTTGGATCCGTTTGGCTTCGATTCGGATTAAGTGAGTAGACTTTTTGGTGCAGGACGAGCACAAAGCGCATCTGCTCTAGTAAAACCGCAGGTCACAGGGGTGGCGGTTTTGGGTGTGCTCTGCAGGTCGCGTAAAGTCTACTCACTTGTAATTTGGGCCTTTGGTCGTGGGGTTGCTGGTCCCGCTTTGGTTGTCGAGAGAGGGTGAATTGAAGCGCCCCCGCATGCTCCATGCTACAATCGCGGACATGCCTCACAACTACATCTGCCTTCGAAAGGAGCCTGCGTGGCGAACGCCATCGATCAGCTCACGGACCGAGTGCTCGTACTCGGCCGCCTCACCATCGTCCGCCGCGCTATTACTGCCGTGGCGGTCACGATTTCCGCCGTTCTCCAGACATTCCTGATCCAGGCGTTCATTCAGCCCGCCGACTTGCTTCCGAGCGGCCTCACCGGCGTTGCGGTCCTGCTCGATCGCGTTACCTCGCTGGGCGGCGTTCACATCGACATTTCGCTCGGTATGCTCGCGCTCAACATCCCCGTGGCGCTCCTATGCTGGAGCGGCATTAGCAAGCGCTTCGTCATCTTCTCGATGATGCAGGTCGTGCTCTCGTCGCTGTTCCTCAACGTCTTTCACTTCGCTCCATTTTTGGGCGACAAGATCATGCTCATCATTTTTGGCGGCGTGGTCTCGGGTCTGGGCGCTGCCATCGCACTTAAATCCGGCGCATCCACCGGCGGCACCGACTTTATCGCGCTGTGGGTCTCCAACCACACGGGCAAGACCATCTGGGGCGTCATCTTTGGTTTCAACTGCTTTATCCTGGCGATCTTTGGCTTTATGTTTGGCTGGGACAAGGCGGCGTATTCCATCGTGTTCCAGTTTATTTCGACCAAGACCATCGACAGTTTCTATCGTCGCTACGATCGCGTGACGCTGCAGATCACGACGCGTAAGGCAGACGAGGTCATGACTGCCTACGTAAACCATTTTCAGCACGGCATTAGCTGCGCCGAGGTCGTCGGCGGATATAGCCGCGAAAAGATGTACCTGCTGAACACCGTTGTCTCGACCTACGAGAGTCAGGACATTATCAAGCTGGTGTGCGACGTTGATCCCGGCGCCGTGATCAACGTGTTCCACACGCTCAACTTTGTGGGCGGCTGGTGGGGTGGTCATGTCGACGAGCCCATGCCCACGGCCGTTCCCGATCCCGACAAGCCCGCACGCATGGCCAGCAGGCAGGCGCGCCTCAGCGAACAGGACAGCCTGCAGCAGGACGACGGCAAGTAGGGTATTGGCATTTTGCCGGTCCTGCGCAACCCATCCGAACGAGCCCCCCGAAAGCCCCGTTGCTTTCGAGAGGCTCTCGTTTGCCCAGATAAACCTACCAAAATGAAGCTGTCGCTTTTTGGTAGGGAGGGTGTATCGTTTTATCAATATGAGGTAACATGAAACTAGACGTTATATACGTATTAGTTATTTCGATATTTCGATAAGAGTGATCAGATATGCCCGCGCCCAAAAATGCACCGCTTTACCAGCAGATTTACGACGAAATCAAGGATGCGATCGAGAAAGGTGTTTATGCACCCAAGGAGCGTATTCCGTCCGAGCTTGAACTAGCCGAGCAGTACGAGGTGAGCCGTATTACGGTGCGCCGCGCTGTCGAGGAGCTGTGCTCCGATGGTTACCTGGTTAAGCAGCAGGGCCGCGGCACCTTTGTCTCCACGCCGCACATCAATCGCCAGTTTCACGCCTCGACGCTGCAGACGTTTACCGCGCTGTGTGCCGGCAACGGCATGAAGGCCGGTGCGCACGTGATCGATCGCCAGATCGTTCCGGCGCGCCAAAACGAGATGGAGTTCTTTGGCCTGCAGAAGGATGCGCTGCTGCTGCATATCAAGCGCGTGCGTACGGCCGACGGCGAGCCCATCTTTGAGGAGAACATCTTTGTGCCGTTTGATGCCTACCGCGAGCTGTTGACGGCCGATCTTGAGGACAAGTCGATTTTTGCCGAGGTCGAGCGTGTTGGCGGAACGCCGATTGTCTCGGTTGGCTACCGCACGGTCGAGGCCGTTCGTGCCAATACCGAGCAGGCGGCCGAGCTGGGCATTGCTCCGCACGATCCGCTGCTCAACCTGCGTGCCGGCTTCACGGGCCCCAATGGCGAGCCGGTCCTGATGGGTAAGCAGTACTACGTGGGATCGCGCTACGTTATGGTCATGTAAGTTACGCGGGTTTACCAACCCGCGTAACCAGTTGACGCTGCAAGCCCGCCAGAGCGGCAATCTGCCTTTCAACTTCGGCGGCATGACCAGAAGGTCAATGCCGCCTCGTTTCAAGGCACCTTGCTCGCTCTGGCGGGCTTTCGCTGTCCGCGCCAAAACATCGGCGTTGCCGGGCCGGCACTTGGGGACGTTCCTTTTCTGCCGGCACCTGGGGACACTCCTTAGCCGTTGGGGGCGTTCTTAAACGACTAGTCTGGGCGGCGGCCGTGTGCTGCTGTCCGCGTGGCGGCGTATAATCGGCGACAGATGATTCTGACGTTAGGAAACTATGACCGACAGCATGCAGCAGATGGCGCTCGACACACTCGGCGCCTATTTTGGCTACACCTCGTTTCGCCCGGGACAGGATCGCATGGTGGATGCGATCCTTGCCGGTCGCGATGCGCTGGGCGTTATGCCCACGGGCGCCGGCAAGTCCATTTGCTACCAGGTGCCCGCGCTCATGCTGCCCGGCATCACCTTTGTGGTGAGCCCGTTGCTGTCGCTTATGGAGGACCAGACCCGCGCGCTGCTCGCGGCGGGTGCACGACCCAGCTATCTCAACTCCAGCCTTACTCCGGCCCAGCAAAACACCGTGCTCAAGCGGGCGCGCGAGGGCCGCTACCAGCTTATGTACGTGGCGCCCGAGCGCCTGCTCGAGCCGCGCTTTTTAGCCTTTGCGCAGGAGGCCGCGGCGGACGGCGGCATTGGCGTGCCGCTCGTGGCCATTGACGAGGCCCACTGCGTGAGCCAATGGGGCCAGGATTTCCGCCCCGCCTATCTGCAGATTCGCGAGTTCATCGATTCCCTGCCGCAGCGCCCCATCGTGGCGGCCTTTACCGCTACGGCGACCGAGCGCGTGCGTGCGGATATTCAGCAGATGCTCGGCCTGCAAAACCCCGCGACGGTGGTGACGGGCTTCGATCGCAAAAACCTCTACTTTGGTTGCGAGGAGATGGGCGACAAGGCCAAGGCCGTGTGGGTGCGTGACTACGTGATCGCGCATTCGAGCGAGAGCGGCATCGTGTATTGCTCGACCCGCAAGACGGTCGACGCGCTGGCCGCGGAGCTTGCCGAGGCACTGGGCCCCAGCGGCATTCGCGTTGGCCGCTACCATGCCGGCATGGGCAACGACGCCCGCCGCCAAAGCCAGCGCGCCTTTATCGACGACGACATTCAGGTGATGGTTGCCACCAACGCCTTTGGTATGGGCATCGACAAGCCCAACGTGCGCTACGTGATCCACAACAACGTGCCCGAGAGCATCGAGGCCTACTACCAGGAGGCGGGTCGAGCCGGCCGCGATGGCGACCCGGCCAGCTGCCACCTGCTGTGGAACGGCAACGATTTTCGCATGCGTCGCTTTCTGATCGACCGCGGCGATGCTGCCGATGAGGCGCTCGACGACGAGCAGCGCGCGTGGGCGCTCCAGAATCGATATCGTCTGCTCAGCCAGATGGAGGGCTACTGCAATACCACCGGTTGCCTGCGCGAATACATGCTGCGCTACTTTGGCGACGAGGCCGCGGCCGAGCATGCGGCTGCGGCCGGTGCGGGCAGCGCCGCCACGGACGATGCCGAGGGCTGCGGCAACTGCAGCAACTGCCTCACGAAGTTCGAGGTCGAGGACGTCACCGATATGGCTCGCGCCGCCGTGCGCTATGTGGCCACGCGTCCCATGCGCTTTGGCAAGTCGCTGGTCGCCGACGTGCTCCACGGCGGCAACACCGAGCGCATTCGCCAGATGCATCTGGACGAGGACCGCGGCTACGGTGAGCTGTCGAGCGAATCGGTCGGGCGTATCAAGGACATCATCGGCCAGCTGTGCGGCCGCGGTTATTTGGCCACCTCGCAGGGGCAGTACCCGGTCGTGGGGCTTGGCCCGCGCGCTGGCGAGGTCGAGGACGAGACGTTTGCCTTTACCGTTAAGCGTCGCGCGTCCAAGCGCAAGGCCTCGGCCCGCGCCCGCCGTGCGGTGGATCTGCTGCGCGAGGAGGCCGAGCTGGATCAGCGCCCGCGCGTGGGTGACGATGCCGAGCTGTTCGAGCGCCTGCGTGCCCTGCGCAAGGATATTTCGACCGAGCTGGAGATGGCGCCGTACATGGTCTTTTCCGACAAGGCCCTGCGCGGCCTGTGCCGCCTACGCCCACAGACGCGCGACGAGCTTATCCAGGTCAACGGCATCGGCGAGAAAAAGGCCGACGCCTTTGGCGAGCAGTTTATGGCGGCGATTGAAGAGTTTGAGTCCGAGCATGCACGGAATGGAGCATAACGATGGCATCCGATGATAAAACCGAGCGCACTGAGGTGTCCGCTGTGCCGCTGTACCAGCAGGTTATGGACGACCTAAAGGGCGAGATCGCGCGTGGCGTGTACGCATCCGGCTCGCGCATTCCTTCTGAGATGGAGCTCGCGAAGTACTACGGCGTGGGACGCATCACCGTGCGCCGCGCCATCGAGGAGCTGTCGCGCGCGGGGTATCTCAACCGCCAGCAGGGCAGGGGCACGTTCGTGTGCGCGCCCAAGCTCAAGCGCAAGATTGTCCAGAAGGGTGACGTTCAGAGCTTTTCCGAGGGTTGCGCTGCCAACGACATGGTGCCGGGTGCGCGCCTGGTATCGCGCACGGTGGTTGCGGCGACGCGCGAGGACGCGGCGTTCTTTGGCGTAGAGCCCGGCTGCGAGCTTATCGTGGTCGAGCGCGTGCGCACGGCCGACGGCATCCCCGTCATGCTCGAGAACAACGCCTTTGTGCTGGCTGACCATCCCTATCTGCAGACACTTGCCGATAAGGACCTCACTGATAACTCGATCTTTGCGCTCGTTGCCGAGCATTCGGGCCGCGCACCGCTCAAGTCCGACCCTTGCACCGTGGAGATTGCGCTTGCCGATGCTCAGGCGGCCCCGCTGTTGGAGGTGCCGGTCGGCGAGCCGCTCTTCTATATGGAGGCCTACTTTACCGACGCTGGCGGGCGCCCTCTACTGCTCGGCCGCCAAAAGATCGTGGGCTCGCGCTACGTCTTCGACATCTAACGTCCATAGATAGAACAACATAGAACAAATTTGCCGAGATGACTTCACGGGCTTTGTTACACGTGTTATAAATAGGACAACATAGGACGATAGCAGGTACGAGCCGCCGTCGCTCAAAGCCGCCCCACAAGGAGGAACATCAGGATGAACGCACATGATCTGGTTCAGGAAATCATCGAGCGCAAGGGTAAGATTGAGAATGTCTTTTGGATTGCTTGTGGCGGTTCGATGATTGACCTGATGCCGGCCAACGAGCTGCTCAAGCGCGAGGCCACCACGTTTACCTCGACGGTCTACACGGCACGCGAGTTTTGCCTGATGGCCCCCAAGAGCCTTGGCGAGAAGTCGCTCGTTATTGCCTGCAGCCACAGTGGCAACACGCAGGAGGTCGTCGACGGTTGCGAGATGGCGCTGGCCGCTGGCGCCGAGGTCGTTGCTCTCACCGACTGCGAGGGCTCCAAGATCGATAACGGCAAGTGGACCACCTGGGTCTACCCCTGGGGCGAGGGCGTGCCGCAGGCCGAGGTGCCTCAGGGTATCGGCGCTCTGATCGCCGCCGAGCTGCTCGACCAGCAGGAAGGCTACGAGGCACTCGCTGACATGTACGAGGGTCTCAAGCAGATGGATGCGCTGCTGCCCGCCGCCCGCGAGAAGGTCAACGCCGAGCTGGGCGCCCGTTTTGCCGAGCTCTGCCAGCAGCACAAGTTCTTCTATATCCTGGGTTCCGGTCCCAACTTTAGCCAGACCTACGCCATGGCCATCTGCTCGCTCATGGAGATGCAATGGCAGCACTGCTGCTACATCCACTCCGGCGAGTACTTCCACGGCCCGTTCGAAGCCACCGAGCCCGGCGTGTTCTACTTTGTGCAGCTTGGCGCCGGCGAGTGCCGCCCCATGGAGGAGCGCGCTCTTGCGTTCCTCAACACGCACACCGATACGGTCATGGTGCTCGACGCGCTCGAGTACGGCGTGGGCGAGGTGCCTGCCAGCGTTCGTTCGTTCCTGGAGCCGATCTTCTTCTACGCGATGAGCTGCGAGCTGCGCGCCGCGCGCGGCAAGGTCTTCGACCACAGCCCCGAGGTTCGTCGCTACATGGGCATCGAGCAGTACTAGGTAACGGGGAAAGCATTCACCTTCGATTCGCAAGCGTGTCGTGTGAGTCAAAAAAGCGGGCCGCGCCGGGGATTTCCGGCGCGGCCCGCTTGGTATCGCGCATAGATTGGTAAGGTTGCGGAGCCAGCGGCTTACTTGGCGTCGTAGGCCTCGGCATCCCACCAGTCGAGTTGGGCGATGTTGTCGCGGATGTGCTGGCAGCTCTTGTGGAAGCCTTCGAGCTCGTGCTCGGAAAGGTCGAGTGTGTAGACCTCCTCGACGCCCTCGGCACCGATCACGCACGGCAGGGAGGTGAAGATGCCCTCCTCGCCATACTGGCCGGTCATGAGCGTGGAGGCGGAAAGCACGGCGTGCTCGTTGTGCAGCACGGCGGCGCAGACGCGCGCGGCGGAGTTGGCGACGGCGTACTCGGTGCACTGCTTGCCCTGGTAGGTTACATAGCCGCCCTTGCGCGCGAGCTCCTCGATCTCCATGTGGTCGAAGGCATACTTATCGGGGTTCTCGGCTTGAAGTTCGTTGAGGCTCTTGCCGGCGATGGTTGCGGCCTTAAAGGCGGCAAGCTGGCTAAAGCCGTGCTCGCCGATCATGTAGGCGTCGATGGACTTGGGGCTCACGCCGACCTTCTTGGAGATCTCGGTGCGCAGGCGGGCGGAGTCCAGGCCGCAGCCCGAGCCGATGATCTTCTTGGGATCGTAGCCGGTCAGGTGCCACAGCTCGGTGCACACGACGTCGCAGGGGTTGGAGATGCTCACGAAGATGCCATCAAAGCCGGCGTCGACGATGCGCTTGGCAAAGGTGCGGGCGGCGTCGGTGGTAAAGAACAGCTCGCCGTCGCGGTTGCCGGCGGCCAGCGCGACCTTGCCGGCGGCGTTGACGATGACGTCGCAGCAGGCAAGCTCCTCGTAGTGGTCGTAGCAGTTGACGATCTTGGTGTTGTACGGGACAAACGAAAGGGAGTCGCGCAGGTCCTGGACCTCGGACGTCACCTTGGCCTCGTTGATATCGCACAGGTACAGCTCATCGGCAATGCCCTGCATGAGCAGGCTGTTGGCGACATGTGCTCCTACGTGGCCCTGGCCGACCACACCGATCTTACGCGTCTGGTACATATACGTATCCTTTCGGCCGAGTTTTTCGCGTCGAACCATTGTATCGTCCTGCTGCCACTTTGCTAGGCTAAAGCGCCGTAGATTTTTGGACATGCCTTAATCTCTACTTTTGGCTGTTTTGGACCACTGGCGGTGTCTCGGGGCGATGCACTCGCGTGGATGGGGCCGGTCGTTGTACCATAACTGCAACTGACTCGTAAGGAGCATCCATGCCCATTCGCATCCCCGACGCCCTCCCTGCCGCCGCGCAGCTCGAGAGCGAGAACATCTTTGTCATGACCGAGTACCGCGCGCTGCACCAGGACATCCGTCCGCTGCGCGTGCTCATCCTCAACCTCATGCCCACCAAGATTGCCACCGAGACGCAGATCATGCGCAAGCTCTCCAACACGCCGCTGCAGGTGGAGGTGGACCTGCTGCGCACCAAGACGCACGAGGCCACGCACGTGAGCGCCGGCCACCTGGAGACGTTCTATCGAACGTTCGACGACATCCGCGATATCCACTACGACGGCCTGATCATCACGGGCGCGCCGGTGGAGCAGATGCCGTTCGAGGAGGTCGACTACTGGCCCGAGCTCTGCCAGATCATGGATTGGTCCACCACGCACGTGCACTCTACGCTGCATATTTGTTGGGGCGCGCAGGCCGGCCTGTACCATCATTACGGCATCCAGAAGCATGACCTGCCGGCAAAGGCGAGCGGCGTGTTTGAGCATTATCTGGTGAAGCCGCAAAGCCCGTTGGTTCGCGGCTTTGACGACCGTTTCTATGCTGTGCATTCGCGCAACACCGATGTGCGTCGCGAGGACGTGGAGGCCGAGCCGCAGCTTGAGGTCGTGGCCGTGTCCGACGAGGTGGGCCTGTACATCGTCAAGTCGACCGACAGCCGTCGCTTCTTTGTCTTTGGCCACCCTGAGTACGATACCGATACGCTGCGCCTGGAGTACGAGCGCGACGTGAAGCGCGGGCTCAACCCTCAGGTGCCGGCGCATTACTTCCCGGGCGACGATCCCACCGCCGAGCCGCGCAACGTCTGGCGCAGCCAGGCTCAGCTGTTCTACACCAACTGGCTCAACTACTACGTCTACCAGACTACGCCCTACGACCTAGCCCGCGCCGGCGAGGAGCACTAGACTGCCGGGAGGTATGCTGGCATTTAGGCGCTGACGATGTGGGGTAGCGGCAGATCGTGGGCATCGGTGGGAACGTGGTCGACGCGCTGTTCGTCAAAGGCGATGCCGACGATTTGGCATGCGGGCGAGAGCATGGGCAGGTAGCGGTCATAGCAGCCGCCGCCGTAGCCTAGGCGCGCGCCGGTGCGGTCGAAAGCCACGAGCGGCACGACAACCATGTCGAGAGCCTTGGCGGGCACGATGGGGAAGTGGTCGCTGTCGACGTTCGTGGCTGCGAAGGCCCGCGTGGGATGAGCGATAAACGGGGCCTCGGACGCATCGCCGGCAGAGACTGCCCGCATGCACATGCGCTGGCCACAAGCTGCGGCATCAATTGCCGAGAGCATGCATGGATAGGCTACACGCCAGCCACGCGCGGCGGCCGCAGCGGCAAACGCGGCTGGGTCGACCTCGGAACCCATCGCGGCATAGACGGCAACGGTGCGTTGGCTCGCAGTGCCGCTGGACTCCATCAGCTCAACAAGCCGCGCGCATACAACAGCAGACTTCGCCGCCCGCACATCCAAATCAAGAGCATCGCGCCGGGCAATCACCGCTCGCCGCAATTTAGCCTTGTCCATCCTAACCTCCTCTAGCAAGCCTGCCAAAAAGGGACAGGTTTATTTTGACAGGTTTATCTGGGCAAACAGCAAAACAACCACGAAGAGGATACATGCACCTTCGTGGTGGTCTGTGCTGTGATGGGCGTCTGCGGCGGTTTGTCTCGATCTGTAACATCAAGACGGCAATATCGGCTCCAGATGTTACAGATCGAGACAAACCGCCGCGGTGGGCTGCGCCGCCCCGCTCAAGCCGCAGAAAAAGGTAGATTTTCGGGCATGTCCCAAAAATCTACCTTGGTGCGTTAGCCCATCAGGTCGACGACGGTAAAGCCGGCGTTGCTCTTGGCGATGACGTCGCGGCCGCCAAAGACACAGGTGGGCGACGCGGCTGCGATGCGCGTCACATCGGCGCCGAGCGAGCGCAGCTCAACGGGCGTGGCCGCGAGCATCTGGGCGCGGCGCTCCTCGCGCGCGTGCGGATCGAGCCCAGCCAGGTAGGTCGTATTGCGGCGCTTGGTGAGCGCGTACGGCTTCACGGGCGCGTCCATGCCGCTCACGCAGCTCACGATAAAGCCCTCGAAGGCGGCCTCGTCGGGCTCAAAGCTGCCGAGCCATGCGCCCGCGCGTTCCACGCGCTCAATCGAAGGATCGACCGCCGGGTCGCGGTAGGTGTAGAACGCCGTCTGGCGCTCGCCGGCCGCGCGGAATCCGCAGCCGTACGCACCGCCCTTCACGCGGATCTCGTTCCACAGGTAGTCGTAGGAGAGCGCGTTGGCGGCAACCGCCCAGGCGCCCGTCACGTCGATGCCCAGGCGACGCGGGTCGCACGCGCGCGCCGCAAAACAGATGTCGCTGGGGATGACGAAAGCCTCGTGACGGTCGCGCGGCGTCGGCACCACGAGCGCGTTGCGGCCGGCATCGGCGCCGTCGCCCGCGCCAAGCCCCAGGTCGCCCGCAGCATCCCAGTACGCGTCAAAGTCCTCGTCGCTGCCGGTAAAGCTCGCCATGCAGCCATCGGCCACAAAGATGCGGCCTGCCAGCTCGGCAAGCTTGGTACGCAGCCCGTCCACGCGCTCGTCAAAGTGGTCGAGCAGATTGCGCAGGAACAAGTAGAAGTCCACGCCCGAAAGCTGCTCGCGCACCACGGCCGAAGGTGAGCTGTAGCTCATCGCGCGACCCAGCGCCGCCGAGTGGCCGTTGTTGATAAAGCCCTGCTCAAGCCCAATGCGAATCTGCGTGAGCACGTCGCGAACGCGGTCGGCGTCAGCATCGAGCAAAAGCGTGCTCGACCACACCTCGCGCGGCAGGCTCGCCAGCGCGTCGATCTTTTCGGACAGGGCGCCGGCGCTCACCAGCAGGTAGGGGTGCACGCCGTCCACGTCGGGCTGCGTCATGACCTCGGTCGTAAAGCTCAAAAAGCCCAGCTTGCCGGCGAGCAAGTTGTCGAGTTCCTCGGCCGAGTGCTCGCTCGTGGGCAGCTGTTTGAGCAGACGGCAGAGCAGTGTTACATAGGGCAGGTCCTCAAATGCGACGCAGCTCAGGTCGAAGTACTGCATGGCGTAGGCCAGGCGGTTGGTGGGGATGCCGTGGCGCAGGCAGGGGATGGGCGCAGTCGTGTCCACAACAAGCGGCGGCTCGGGGCGCGCATCGCCAATGTCGGATACACGCAGGCGCGGCAGCGTGGCCTTGGCCTCGGGCGTGTCCTCGGCCTCCTGCGCGGCCCGCAGCACGGCCGTGCGCTCGACCACGTCGGCCAGCTCGGCATCGGTCATGGCGTCGCGCTTGGTAGCCAGCTCGGCAGCTTCGGCGCCCTCCGCACCCTCGGCAGCGTCTACCGGAACCAGCTCGACCAGCGCCATGTGGTCGTTTTCCAGCACGAGCTCGCGCAGCAGGTCCTCAAAATAGCTGCCGTCCAGCTCGCCGCGCAGCTCCTCGTACACCGGGCCGTACTTGAGCGCCAGCGTCGCAGCGTCGTCATCGTAGAGCCACGTGCTCAGCGCGTCGCACGCAATGGCCACGCCGTCAGCGATGCCGTAGTCGCGCTGGCGCAGGTCGTATTCGTTGCTGCTGATGATGGCTTCCAGGCGCTCGCGCGGAACGCTGTGCTCGCACAGGTCGCGGCAGGCGTCCTGGAACACGCGACGCAGCTCGCGCGCCACGCCGGGCTGCGCGTTTTGCAGCATGATGAGCTCGTAGGGCTGCAGGCTCTCGGCCGCGGTGTAGCTCACCACGTTGCCGCCCAGGCCGGCGGCCAAAATGGCCTTCTTAACCGGCGCTTCGTTGGAGCCCAGCAGCGCCTCGAACAGGATGTCCGCCGCGATCGTGCGCTTGCGGTCGAGCGCGCTGCCCAGCACAAGGCCCAGGCCCACCAAGGCGTTTTCGGGCGTGGTGGCCATCTCGATACGCTTGTATTCGCAGGTCACAGGCGCCTGCACGCCCAGCGGATTGGGCGCCAGCGTGGACGGGTCCTCGCCGGCGGCAACGGCAGCGTCCATGCGGCGGCTCGCGGCACTCGGCTGCGACAGATAGCGCTCGTCCAAAAAGGCCAGCGCGCGGTCCACGTCCAGGTCGCCGTAGAGCGTGATGTAGGAGTTGGAAGGATTGTAGTGGCGCGCGTGCGTGTCCAGGAACTGTTCGTAGGTGAGCGTAGGGATTGCGCGCGGGTCGCCGCCGCTCTCGTGCGCATAGGCGGTGTCGGGATAGAGCGCGGCGTTGACGGCGTCGTCCAGCACGCTCATGGGGTCGGACAGCGCACCCTTCATCTCGTTGAACACCACGCCGTTATAGCGCAGCGTGCCCTCGCGCAGGCTGGCGGGGCTGTCGCCGCCTTCGCCCTCGACACTCTCCGGCAGGTCCAGCTCGTAGTGCCAGCCCTCCTGCTCAAAAATGGTGGGCTTGGTATAGATGGCCGGGTTGAACACCGCGTCCAGGTACACGTCCATCAGGTTGTACAGGTCCTGCTCGTTGGTGGTGGCAACGGGGTAGATGGTCTTGTCGGGGTAGGTCATGGCGTTGAGGAACGTCTGCATGGAGCTCTTGATCAGGTCGACAAACGGCTCCTTGACGGGGAATTTGGCCGATCCGCACAGCACTGAGTGCTCAAGAATATGAAACACGCCGGTGGAATCGGCCGGCGGCGTCTTAAAGCCAATGGCAAAGGCCTTGTTTTCGTCGTCGCATGCCAGGTACAGCAGGCGAGCACCCGATGCGGTGTGGCGCAGCACGTAGGCGTCCGAGTCGAGCTCGGGCACGGTCTCGCAGCGTTCGACGGCAAAACCGTGGCAGGTGGTACCGGGCGCCAGCAGCGCGGCAGCGGCGGCGCGCGGGTCGGTTGAGGTGGTGGGCATATGCAGTCTCCTTTGACGCCCCAGCGGGGGCGAATCGAGTCGAATCCCCGAGAGTATACCCATATGGGGCCGCGGCTCTGCAGCGAACTGGAGACGATGTGGGTGGACTAGCCTAGCTAGGTTGATAACGAATGCCGCGGGTAGCCGCTGCATCCCACTAAAGTGAAATAACACCCCGTTTACCGAATCATTTAGGAAATTATATGGACTCCTAAAAAGTTCTAATACAATATAAGTCATCTATCTATAAGCTGCTGATTCCTTGCAAAGGTATGGCTGATATGGTTGAAGCAAATAGCGTTATCCCCCTGTACAAACAAATTGTCCGTGCGCTCTCTGATTCGATCGCCAACGGCACGTACCGCCCGGGAGATAAGCTTCCGACCGAGGCGGAGCTCATCGAGCAATTTGGCGTGAGCCGAATAACGGTTCGCTCCGCAATTAAAGAAATGGAAGATGCTGGGCTTGTTGAGAGGGCCCGCGGCAAGGGCACGTTCGTTTCGTCGGGCACACAGATGTATGCCGCGGACGACCGTGAGAGCTTTACCCATTCGTGCCAGCTTGCTGGAAAACAGGCGTCTACCAGGGTTCTCGCAATGGGCTGGGACTTGCCAAGCCTGCGAGACGCGAAGTTCCTGGGCGTAGACGATACCCAAAAGGTATTGCGTAGTCGTCGTCTGCGCCTTGTGGATGACAAGCCCACGATGCTGGAAACCAATAGCTATTCTGCTGCGCTTTCTTTTTTGGAGCATGAGTCCCTCGAGGATTCGCTGATGGCGGTACTCGATCGCCAGGGAATCAAGATGGGTCCCAACACGCGTACGCTCGAGGTCTGCTATGCGAGCGGGCTCGAGGCGGCATACCTTAACGTGGAGCTTGACTCTCCGCTGCTTCTGTTTGTCGATAGACGTTATGCTCCAAGCGGCGAGCCGCTTTTCATCTCCCGTCAGGTGTACTGCACCGAGCGACTGAAGTTCTATTTGTAAATTAGAGATAGATTAGTCTATTTACCGACCAATTGCTACCGTTCGCGGATTTGGAAAATAGACACACCACGTAGGGCAGATTGCTAATATACTTTGTTATGACAATATAGTACGTCCTATTGGTATTGGAGAACTAGGAATAAGATATTGCTAGCGAGTCATGGTTATCTCGCCCAAGGCATGAAAAGCTCTCTGGAGATTCTGATGGGCACTAACGACCGAATCGAGTGCCTGTGCGCCTATATCGATGACGATTCAAGGGACGTCGCGGCGTTGATTGATGCATGGATGGAGACGAGGGACCCTGCCGACTCTTGGTTTGTCGTGACTGACATCTTTGGCGGCTCTGTAAACAACGAATTCATCCAGAGGCAGGCCACCGGATCGTTTACGTTGATCACCGGAATGAACTTGCCGCTGCTGGTGGAAATGGTTACACAGCTGGACTCCCTGGATGCGGACAAGGCCAAAGCCGCGGTCGAGGGATCACGTTCGTTTGTCCAGCTTTGTGAGGCGGCGGATATGCTCTCCGATGTCGAAGAAGAAGAGTTCTAGCTCAAGCTTCAACGAATAATTCAACCCTGTCATTACCTTTATTACGTGTGGAGATGTTTTTGATGATTAAGCTTACGAGGGTCGATTACCGATTGATTCACGGCCAGGTCGCCATGTCTTGGACACATGCGCTGGATGTCGATTGCATCCTGTGTGCCAGCGACGCCGTGGCAAAAGACGATATGAGAAAAGCCGCTTTGAGGCTCGCCCGCCCCAGCGGCGTTAAACTCGTCATCAAGGATGTTGACGCTGCTATCGAGGCGCTCAACAGCGGCGTTACCGACAAGTATTCGCTGTTTATCATTGTCGAGACGATCGAGGATGCCTATCGCCTTGCTAAGGGTTGCAAAGACATCAAGGAGATCAATTTGGGCGGAACTCGAAAGTCTCCCGAGACCACGCTTCATCCGACCCCCGCGATCTTTGCGACCGAAACCGATGCCGAGCATATCCAAGAGCTTGTGAACGATGGCGTGGTTATCGAAATCCGTCAGGTCCCCAATGACTCAAAGGTATTTGCCAAGGACGTTTTCTAGCTGGAAACATGCCATTGTCTAGCATTTATTAACTAGGTCCTCCTTTCTTTAGCCCGTCGATCATTTGATCGGCGGGCTTTTTATTAAAGAAAAATCAAAAAAATCTGAAATAGCTCTTGCATAGTTAGTTATATAAAGTATTATAACGTCATGGGATGAATGAAGGGTTCATCCAAGTGAGTTAGGAGTAAGGGATGTTCAATTTCGATGAGCCTCGTTACGAGAAGGTTGTGAGCGATGCCCTCGCTCTCCGTCCTCAGATTGAGGCTGCCGTGGACAAGGTCTGCGAGCAGGGTTATTCCAACATCTTCTTCATCGGCTGCGGCGGCACCTGGGCCCACACGCTCCCGATGAAGTATTGGGTCGAGACCACCACGGCCGACGTCGACGTCCACTGCGAGATTGCCGCTGAGTTCCTCGCATGCCCGCCCAAGACCTTCAACAAGGACTCGGTCTGCGTCTTCTCCACCCGTACCGGCACCACCCCCGAGATCATCGAGGCCGCCAAGTTCTGCCAGGAGCAGGGTGCCCGCACGCTGATGTATGTCTCCAACGACAACACCCCGGCCACTGAGTACGCCGATTACAAGTTCTTCAGCTTCGCCGAGGACGACGTTCTGTGCGAGGCCATCTACACCTACCAGATCACGCTGGTCGCCCGCTTCCTCAAGAACGCCGGCGCCTTCCCCAAGTACGACACCTTCATGGAGGAGTTCGGCAACATCGCTCCGTACCTCATCAAGGCCAAGGACGCTCAGGACGAGCGCTGCGCCGCCATGGCCGAGGACTTCAAGGACACCGATTACCACATGGTGATTGGCTCCGGCATGCTCTGGGGTGAGGCCTACGACTACGCTATGTGCATTCTCGAGGAGATGCAGTGGATCAAGACCAAGTCTATCCACGCCGCCGAGTTCTTCCACGGCACCATCGAGCTGTGCGAGGAGGGCACGAGCCTCATCATGCTCTACGGCGAGGACGACACCCGTAAGCTCATGGACCGCGTGGACAACTTCACTCACATGCTCGCCGACGAGAAGGGCGTCCATGTCCGCGTGAACAAGTTCGACACCGCCGAGGTCGAGCTGCCGTTCAGCGACCCCGAGTTCCGCAAGATCGTTTCCCCGATGGTCACCTACACCATCACCGAGCGTCTGAGCTGCCATCTCGAGCACGTCCGTAACCACCCGCTCACCACACGTCGTTACTATCACCAGATGAACTACTAATCCTCTCAAATTGCTGCGGTTGTCTGCAGGCGAGCTGCGCAGAACGCCTCGCCTGCAGACCTGTTTCTGGGGTTGATTGAAATGGTTGTCCAGTATCTTCTAGTTGCACTGGTCGCATTTATTGCGTCCATGGACGAGCAATTATTTGGCATTACGATGCTTGGTCGTCCGCTGTTTACAAGCCTGTTTGTCGGCTTGATCCTTGGCGATGTCCAGCAGGGCGTTATCGTCGGCGCTGCTTTGGAGTCCATGTTCATGGGCGCCATCATGGTCGGCGCGGCGGTTCCTCCCGAGGTCTATGCCTCCGGCGTGCTTGGCTGCGCGTTTGCCGTCATTACGGGTACGGGCACGGCAACTGCCGTCGCGCTCGCCCTTCCCGTCTCCGTCTTCCTTCAGGTGTGGCGCAACTTCTGCTACGCCGTTCCGGGTGCCTTTGCCTGCAAGAAGATTGAGACCGCTCTGGCAAATCGCGATCTTGCCAAGGCGAACCTGTACCATCTGACCGTCGTGCCGCTGTCGATTGGCATTCCGTCTGCACTGCTGGTGTTTTGCTCGCTGTTCTTTGGTGCCGACCTCATCAACAATGCGCTCAACGCGATTCCGCAGTTTGTGATGGACGGCCTCAACGTTGCATCCGGCGTCATGGTCTGCATCGGCTTCGCACTTCTTATCAGGACCATGGGTGATAACAAGCTGCTTCCTTGGCTGTTCCTGGGATTCATTATGGTCATCTACCTCAAGATGGACGTTATCGGCGTCGCCGCAGCTGCCATTTGCGTCGCACTGCTCCTGGCCTTCCGCGAGGGCTCGTCCGGTCCGCAGGCGGTTGCCGAGGATAAAGAGGAGGACTTCTAATGGCTACCCAGAACACCGACCTCAAAGAGGCCAAGAAGGACACGATTATGAGCCCCGATATGTATCGGAGCATGTTCCTTCGCCAGTTTACGAGCCAGTGCTCGCAGTCGTACGACAAGATGATGGCAATGGGCTTCATGTACACCATTCAGAAGCCCCTGCGAAAGATCTATCCCAACGACGACGATTACTATGCGGCGCTCGATCGCCATACCGAGTTCTTTAACATCACGCCTCATGTGCTTCCGTTTGTAGCCGGCCTAACGGTTTCGATGGAAGAGCAGGCGGCTGCCGATAAGAACTTTGACACGTCCTCGATTAACGCCATGAAGGTCGGCCTCATGGGACCGCTTTCCGGCATCGGCGATTCGTTCTACTGGGGTACGTTCCGCGTGGTCGCCGCCGGCATTGGTATTGGCATCGCGTCGACGGGCAACCCGCTCGGCCCCATCGTGTACGCACTCATCTACTCGGTGATTAACTTTGCAACGCGTATCGTCGCCGCCCATCTGGGATACGACCTGGGAACCAAGTTCCTGCAGCAGTCCGAAGAGAACAACCTTATGTCTCGCATGACGCATGCTGCCGGTGTCCTCGGAATGACCGTCATTGGCGCCATGATTGCGGCGCAGGTCTCGCTGTCCACTGCTTTGACCTTTGATGTGGGTGGTTCGGAGATTGTCCTGCAGGATCTGTTCGATTCGATCTTCCCCGGCCTGCTGCCCTTGCTGGCAACGTTCGCTTGCGTTGCCCTGTACAAAAAGGGTGTCAAGACCATTTGGATTATTATTGGCATCTTCGCGATCTGCATCATCGGAACGGGCTTGGGAGTGTTCGCGGCGGCGTAATGTTGACTGCTATGCTCGCGCGTTGGATAACTAACTGTCCGTTTGAAAACGGGGTTCGGCGTAAGGCCGGCCCCGTTTTTTGTTTGAGGGATTTTCCGACCGTCCAAAAATCCACGCTCGTCCATCACTCACGTATCTCTCATCTCTCATTTGTTACTAATACGAGAGATGGCACAAAGACGAGAGATAATTACGAGAGATAACTGATCAGCAAAGAGACAGGCAATCATGGTATTGTCTCAATACTGATTGTTCTACCAGCAAAAACATGTTTAAATGAAACAAATGGCAGACATCTTATCTTTCATCTCTCACTTATCTCTAATATGAGAGATAGCAGTAAGATGAGAGATAATTACGAGAGATAACTGAGAGACGAAGGAAATCTATTCGCGGCATTCTCCGCCGGGCCGAGCGAAAGGACATGCAGATGAACGAAAACGAGCTGACCGGTCTGCTCGAGTCTTTAAAGCGCATGGGCTCGGACGATCTTAACGTCGAGGTCAAGGAGAGCGCCACGACGCTTTCCCGCGACGTATGGGAAACGGTTAGCGCATTCGCGAATACCGCTGGCGGAATTATCGTGCTCGGCGTGAGCGAGCGCGCGGGCTTTGTCCCGGTTGAGAACTTTGAGACCGAGAAGGTGCTCAACCAATTCGTAGCGGGCATGGGTGATGCCGGCGGTCGCGGAAAACTGGCCAATCCGCCCAAATACACCATTGAACGCGTGGAGCTCCAGGGCACCGTGGTTCTGGTCATCACGATTGAGGAGCTCGACCCGTCGAGCAGGCCGTGTTATGTCATAGAGCGGGGCGCTCAAGGCGGCAGCTACAAACGCATCGATGACAAAGATGTTCCGCTCTCGTCGACCGAGGTCCTGTCCTTGTCATCGTATGAACGGACGAGCCCCAGTGATCGCGACGCAGTGCCGGGCGCGGGTGTGGGCGACCTCGACGAGGCCCTGATCGACCGCACGATAGAGCGTGCTTTCTCGCTGACGCCCCGAGCTATGCACGGTGCGACGGACAAGAAAACAAAGCTGGAGCGCCTGAATTTCCTCGATTCCCAAGGCAACGTGACTAAGGCCGGACTCCTGGTTGCGGGCGCCTATCCTCAGCAGTTCTACCCCAAGCTCTTTATCGATGTGGCGGTCTATGCCGGAACGCAGAAGGGCGCGGCGGGGTCGTTGAGGTTCATGGACCGTACGATCTGCGAGGGAACGTTGGGCGAAATGATCTCGGATGCCGTCGCGGCGGTCGCCAAGAATTTGCGACGAACCTCGATGATCAAAGGCGTCTCGCGTGTCGACTCGCTGGAGATTCCCGAGGAGGTCCTGCGCGAGGCAATTGCCAACGCCGTAATCCACCGAGAATACGGAGACCGGTTCTGTGGGCAGTCGATCGCTGTTGACGTCTTTGATGACCGTATCGAGGTGACGAACCCCGGCGGCCTATACGGAGGAAAGACTCGCGAGAACCTGTTTGACGGCAGCTCCCGATGCCGTAACGCGACGCTCGTGAAACTCATGTCGATTGTCCCGCTGCCGGATGGCGCAGGTTCGCCGGCTGAGGGCAATGGCTCGGGCATCCCGATGATGATCGATGCCATGCGCGCGCATGGTCTGGCCGAGCCCCTGTTCTGCCCGGGGTTCGATCGGTTCAAGGTCGTACTTTACCGTTCAAAGATCGAGCCGGTCGATCATGGCGGGGGCTTAATTGTGACGGCACTCAAACATTACGGCGAGCTGGGGACGCGTGAGCTGGCAGAGCGCACGGGGCTCACAATTTCCCAGGTTAGGTCGCGCGTCAACGCGCTCATTGCTCAAGGCGAGCTTGAGCCCACGGCGCCGGCGACGAGCCGCAACCGCAAGTATCGACTGTTGGAGCGCGTGGAATAAATGCGTTAGCGGACGAGGCGACCCAATAATCGACTCTCGATTGGCGCCCACTAAGGTTAAGCGGTTGTTGCCCAGTTGACGGTGATGCTAAAGACTCGGCTTACGCCGGCATGGCCGCGAACCCGTCCATCAAGAACAGCCTAAGAACCAGCTTGATGACATATCCCGGTTTGACTTCAGCCGCGTCAAAGACATGGCGCTCGGCGAGCTCGCTGCAGTATGTATAGATGTCGCGGATAAGGTCTGCGCCCGAAAGCGTAAACATGTAGCCTGCGTCCGAAAGCGCATCGGGCGCGGCGGGCAACTTGGCCATATGGCAGAACGTTTGCAGGTCGGGCGCCATGGCGTCCTGGTAGCCAAGATGGCTACCGTCTTCTTGTGCGGCGAGTTCCAGCTGGCGTACTCGATCCAGCGCCGCCGCCAACACAAAGCTCGGCGTAGGCGCATTGACGTCCTGAGTGGTCGCCACAAGCCTGCCCGCCGCCTGCGTGACAAGCCAAGCGACCTCGCGCTGGCAACGCACGGCCTTGCGCGTCACCGGCTTGATGGACGAAGAAGAAACGCTCCCCTTAGGCGAATTCGAAGCAGCCATAAGACCCTCCCATGAACAATCCGGCCCAACAGGCCCGGATGAAACACGTGCTACATCAGTATACAGGGGAGTGGGGTAGCGGGGTACGAGCGCGCCAGCGGCAAACCGAGAGCATCAACGATGCGCCGATCGCGGGATTCAGGGATCTTCTGGCCGGGCCAGGATCGGGTGAAGCAAGATCCCAATAAGACGTTTGTGCTTTCGGTCCATAACTCTAAAAAGAGCTTCTACACCGATGTGCCTCCGCTTTATTTGGAGGATGGTACGTGGGTCATTAAGTGCTCGGTTCAAGCGCCGGGTACCGTTGGTTTTCGAGACCAGAATTACAACCGTAAAATGCTCAACTGCATGGAATCTGGCGTCCCAGTCGGAGTCATATTTGCAACCGAGGTGGGCTATAAGGTGCTCGGCCTTGCGTTTGTTGAGCGGTTCGAGCCCGAAAACGGATGGTTTGGACCCAATACGGTGTTTCTTGAGGCCCATCGCATTGAGTTCGATCGCTCGGAAAAGAAGCGTGAAAAGGCGGGGTTTCTGCCGTATTAGCGTATTTGGCTTTGGCATTCTTTGACGATCGTGTTGTTTGATCGGATCGCGTGGCGATGCAATCTCGCGCATGACCGCCGGTGCATGCTCTTCCTGTTTTGTATAGCGAGAGGGGAGCGTGTATGAGCTGGCGAGGCGATATTGCGATGGGGAAGTACGGAAAACTGCCGTGTGCCCTTATAGACAACAATATGTTTCCGAGCGTAGAGGTTGATTGCGGGTCGTTTGTCGTCACCTGCCCTTGCTGCGGCTCGCAAATACCGTGTCTCGACATTCGGTTCATCGATGCGCGCGACAGGTTCAGCGACGAAGTGAGAAAACAGACAGGCGTTCATATGCCGGTGTATCCGGAGAAATGCCCCGTTTGTGGCCTCGATATCGTGTACGACGCCGGCGACGAGGGATAGGTGATGCGGAGGAGCTGACTGTGAAGGCCTCTCCGTCCCTACAAATAAATCCCCTCACCGAGCTGCTTGTGGAACTCGGCGTGATGGTCGCGTGCCCAGGTAAAGAGCGCCTGGTCAAAGTCGGTGCGCGTGGCCGGGACGCCAAAGACGCCGGCAACTTCAACGCGCACAAACTCCAGTGCCGGCAGCTTGTTGATGGCAGTGAGGGCAAACGGGGACGAGGGCTCTTCGAACAGATAGCGGCTGCCTTGCAGCGCGTCACAACTGGTGCACGTGTTGCCGAGCGACGGGGCTTTGGAGGCTCGCGCACCTACGGGCTTGTAGCCGCAGCGCTTAGAAAGATAGTCGCGGATCTCGCCCGGCACGCAGCCAAGAGTGGGCACGATGGCGAGTGCGTTGGCATTGGCCGTGTCGATGGCAATGTGCCCGGCTTCGTTGGGCGCGTGCGCGATGGCGATGCTCTCGTCGCTACCGGTTCGATAGGGAATGCCGAAGGCCGCGACCGAGGTCTCTTTGTGACACTTCCAGCATTCGCGCTTGCCCAGTACTAGATATATATACGGCGCAGAGGGGTCGGATCGGTCAATACCGGGCAGCCACTCGGCAAAGGGCTCGGGGTTGACGCCGCTGGGTACATACCAGATCTTCTTGGTCCGGTCCCATTTGGCGCCCAACGCCTTGGCTTCTTCTTTGTGCGAAAAGGGAACATCGAGCTCGGTGCGCATGGTGGCTCCTTGGTGCTGCAGGTGTAAGTGGCTCAAGGATACCGCAGGGCGCAGACATCGCGGCGTTTTGCTGAGAAGTTGCGGTGCGGACTGATTGGTTATGCCAATGGATAGATCGGCAAGTAGATGGTCGGCTTTTGGCCAGTTGGGCGGTTGGAGCTGCCAGCGGATTTGGCGACACAAAACAAAACAGCCCAGAGACATAACCTCTGAGCTGCGAACATTTGGTGGGCGTTAGAAGATTTGAACTTCTGACCTCTTCCGTGTCAGGGAAGCGCTCTCCCCCTGAGCTAAACGCCCGATCAAGGGTGCGCAAGCGCGCAAGGGATAATATAACGGAGCCTGAACTCGGTGGCAAGAACATTTTTAAAAATCGCTTACATTGTGGAATTCGGGGGCTTTGTCATATCCATTTCAAAAGAGCCTGCTGCCGCGATTTGGCTGTCGCATAATGCAAGGCCATTGCGGTATCGAGCTACGGAAAGACGCCTGCGGAATTGTCCTACCGATAAGCGGACAAGCCTCCAGCTGGTGCCTTCGCCGTGGTAAGGTAAGCCGAATTGTTTCCAGGCTGTTTCGGGGGAGTGGAATGAGCAAAGAGTGTGTCGAGCAGGTCGAAGGCGCGGGGGCTTCGGTGCCGATGACCGATATATCGAACATTGATGTGCCCGAGGGCACCGACGAGCTCAGCCGCAGCACCCGCCGTGCATGGCGCGACCGCCTGAACAGTGCCTCGACGCACAAGATGATTACGGGCGTTCTGGCCACGCTGGTGGGCGGTTCGTTTTGGGGTTTTTCGGGCACCAGCGCGAGCTTTCTGTTCGATACTTATCACGTTGATACCCTGTGGCTTATGAGTGTGCGCCAGATTCTCGCCGGCCTGCTCTTTATGGCCGTGGTGGTCACGCGCGATCGCGAGCGTCTGGTCAAGCTCTGGACCACGCCTGCCGACCGTAGGCAACTGCTGCTTTTTACCGCTTTTGGCCTGCTGTTCAACCAGTTCTGCTATCTTTCGGCCGTGCGTCTGACCAATGCCGGAACCGCGACGGTGCTTCAGTGCCTGCAGCTGGTCATCATCATGGGCTACACCTGCATCACCGATCGCCGCAAACCGCGCATGCGCGAGGTTATCGGTATCGGCCTGGCCCTTGGCGGCACGTTTTTGATCGCCACCGGCGGCGACCCCACGAGTCTGAGCATCTCGCCGCTCGGTCTGGTGGCGGGTCTTATGTGCGCGGTGAGCGCCACCTGCATGGCGGTGATTCCCGCCAAGATTCTGCCCGAATACGGCAGTCCCATCGTTACGGGTTCAGCCATGCTCACGGCTGGTATCATCACCTGCACCATCGTGCAGCCTTGGGCCCATATGCCGGCGCTCGATGCCGCCGGCGTCGAGGCGCTCGCGGTGTTCGTGGTTATCGGCTCGTTTTTTGCTTACATGCTCTATATGCAGGGCGTTAAGGACATCGGCTCGGTGCGTGCGAGCCTCATCGGAACTGTGGAGCCGGTTTCGGCGACCATCACCAGCGCCGTTATGCTGGGCACGGTGTTTTTGCCGACCGACCTTATCGGCTTTGCCATGATCATCGTGATGATGTTCCTCACGGTGTAGCTAGCGCCGCCGCCAAGACAGAAAAGGTGTTGTGCCGCATTTTCGCCAATTGATGTCCGTGTCTGGAGTTTAGCTGTCGATGCTCAAAATGCCATAAACTAGTAACGTTATGGACTTTTTCATTGCGACTCAATTGCGAGGATTTCTTTATGGCTGGTAATCACTTTAAGGGCAGCGATAGCGGCCGTCCTGCAGTTCCGCCGCGTCCGAACGGGGCTGGAAGGGCCGGCGCGCCGGGCGACGCTGGACAGGGCGGCTCCGGTAAGCGCGTGTCCCCGGGCGAGACGGCGATGTTTACCGCTCTGTACGAGCAGTCTCAAAAGGCAAAAAAGACCGGCCGTGCAAGAGGGAATGTCTTTGCGGGCGGTGCAACCTCCGCGTCGCAGCCGAGCGGGGCTCCTTCGGTACCTGCGAACAACGCAGGTGCTGCCAACGCCGCGAATGCCGCCGGCAACGTTAATGCCGGCAAGGCCGCCAACAATACTCCTTCTGCCGGTGGCGCGGGGCTTACGGGTAACCTTGGCACGATTTACACCGGCGCCTCCGAGACTGGCACGTTCGCCCGCCTGGATGATAGCGGTGCCGAGTTTGCGGGCTCGGGTTCCAAGGAAGATTATTACGATTTTGGCTTGAACTACGGTAGCGACGCTTCGTCGAGTTCGACCTCTGACGGTCTGGTCCGTCATCGCCATCGCAAGGGCGAGCGCAAAAAGCGTCACACTGGCGCCATTATTGCCGCTGTGGTCGTGGTGCTTCTCGTTGCGCTTGGCGCAAGCGGCTTTATGCTGCTTAACTCGGCAAAGACCGTAAAGAGCGAAGCGAAGGAGGCTGTCGAGATTGTCGGTGGCCTTAAGGACAAGGTCACGTCGGGCGATTTTTCGACGCTGCCTGACGACGCGAAGAAGATCGATGAGCTCTGCGACAGCATGAAGGCGGAGACTTCGAGCCCGCTGTGGACGGCGGCTTCGTTTATCCCGGTGTATGGCAGTGACATCAACGCAGCCCGCACCATGATTGATGCCCTGTCCGATGTCTCGAGCAATGCGCTGGTTCCCATGGCCGATAACCTTTCGCAGGCTACGCCCGGCAAGCTGTTCCAGGACGGCATGATTAACGTGTCCGCGCTGCAGGCGGTCGCCGATTCGCTTTCCAGCAGCTCGAAGGTGTTCAAGAGCGCCAACGAGAAGGTCCAGGGCATTGGCGATACTCATATTTCCCAGGTGACCGAGCTGGTCGATAAGGCCAAGGACGGCTTTGCCACCCTCAACGGCGCGGTTGACGCGGCGGAGAAGGTCGCCCCCGTCCTTCCCCAGATGCTCGGCGCCAACGGCCAGACGCGCAACTACCTTATGTACGCCATGAACAACGTCGAGATTCGTGCCTGCGGCGGCTTTGGCGGTTCGCAGGGTCTGATTTCGGTCACCGACGGCCAGATGTCGATTGGCGAGTTTGTTCCCTGCATTGCGCGCAGCAAAGACGAGGCGGTTGAGAGCGTCGACGAAGAAGATGAGACGCTGTTTGGTGACCACAGCAACCTATACATCTCGGGCAACACCTATTCGCCCGACTGGCCCCGTAATTCGCAGCGTGTCGCCGCGCTGTGGAAGTCTGAATATGGTCAGGACGTCGATGGCGTCATTGGTATCGATCCGGTATTCCTGCAGTATCTGTTGGGCCTCGTGGGTAATGTTTCACTGCCCGACGGTACAGTCGTTGACGGTACTAACGCGGCGAAGGTGCTTATGCATGATGTGTACTGGAACTATCCGGTCGAGGAGTCGGACGGCATCTTTGCATCCGTCGCCAGCGCTGCCTTTGACAAGATCCTTGGCGGTATCGGCGACGTCGATGTTGCGAACCTTGTCAGCGCCGTTGAGCGCGGTGCCGAAGAGGGTCGCCTGATCGCGTGGATGAAAAACGATGACGAGCAGAACGCTATCAAGGAGATGAACATCGACGCCTCACTGCCCGATCCGGATGACCCGAGTGAAGATCCCGTTGCTGGTGTCTACTTCAACAACCTGAGCTTCTCCAAGCTCGACTGGTATCTGAACGCCGATACGCAGATTGGTCAGGGCGTGAAGAACGGCGACGGCGCTTGCTCGTATCGCATCACCGTTACCCTGACGAACATCATGACGCAGGAGGAGGCAGGTAAGCTGCCCGACTACGTAGCGGCCAGTGCGCCTGGGACCTCGCGTGACGATGAGCGCTTGTATGTATCACTGTTTGCGCCGACAGGCGGCAGCATTACCGATCTAACCGTCGAGGGGACTCAGTTTGGACTGTTCGCTGCCACTTGGCACGGAGTTCCCTGCTATTCAGGAACCGTTGACCTGCATGCTGGCGAGACGACGACGATCACGTATACGCTGACCACGTCGGCCGAGGCGGGGGACAAGCCGCTTACGCTGCGTCAGACTCCTACATGCCAGGCGGCTCGCGACAGCGCGTCGGCGTAGGGTTTTTCTGGTAGTGCAGATAATCGAGTACCATTTTGGGGCGGACAGGCAATCTGTCCGCCCCTATTTTGTAAGGAGAGCGCATGAAGTACTTTGGCACCGACGGCTTTCGCGGTGAGGCCAACGTTGGGCTGACGGTAGAGCACGCTTATAAGATTGGCCGTTTTGTGGGCTGGTATTACGGCGCCAACCGCGAGCGCAAGGCACGCGTGATCGTGGGCAAGGACACGCGTCGCTCGAGTTATATGTTTGAGGCGGCGCTGGTGAGCGGCCTGGTCGCGAGCGGTGCGGACGCCTATATGCTGCACGTGATCCCCACGCCGGGCGTAGCGCATCAGACTGTGGAAGGCTGCTTCGATTGCGGCATCATGATCAGCGCGAGCCACAACCCGTTTTGCGATAACGGCATTAAGCTAGTCAACAGCGACGGCTTTAAGATGGACGAGGACGTGCTGGAGCTCATCGAGGACTACATCGATGGCAAGAGCGAAGTTCCGCTGGCCACGGGCAACCACATCGGTGCCACGGTGGACTACATGCAGGGCCGCAACCGCTACATTGCTTCGCTCATTGCAAGTGCGAACTTTTCGCTGCAGGGCGTCAAGATCGGTATCGACTGCGCCAACGGCTCGGCTTCTTCGGTGGCCAAGCCGGTGTTTGACGCGCTCGGTGCCGACGTGCGCGTGATCAACGCCGCGCCCGATGGCTTTAACATCAACGTCGACTGCGGCTCCACGCATATGGAGCGCCTGCAGCGCCATGTGGTGGAGCAGGGCCTGGACGTGGGTTTTGCCTACGATGGCGATGCCGACCGCTGCCTGGCCGTGGATGAGCGCGGTCGCGTGGTAGACGGCGACCAGATCCTGTACGTGTGCGGCGTGTACCTGAACAAGCACGGGCGTCTCTCGGGCGGTACCGTGGTACCGACGATCGCCAGCAACTTTGGTCTGGTCAAGTCGCTGGAGCTTGCCGGACTGAGCGCCGTGACCAGCGGCGTGGGCGACCGTCACGTGTATGCCAAGATGCGCGAGGGCGGCTACAGCCTGGGCGGCGAGCAGACGGGCCATACGATCTTTGGCGATATCGAGCGCACGGGCGACGGCATTATGACCTCGCTGCGCGTGATGGAAGTGATTCGTGCTGAGCGCGAGACGCTCTCGCAGCTCACGGCTCCGTGCAAGCTGCTGCCGCAGGCGCAGGTGGCCGTGCGCGTGGCGGACAAGGACGCCGCGCTCGAGAACATGGGCGTGCAGAACGCCATCGCCGAGGCCGAGGCTGCGCTGGCAGGCGAGGGCCGCGTGCTCGTGCGCAAGAGCGGAACCGAGTCGGTTATCCGCGTGCTGGCCGAGGCGCCCGACCAAGCATCCGCCGATGCCGCCATGAAGCGCATCGCCAACGCGCTCGAGGCTCTTTAGTTACGCGGTTTTACCAAACCGCGTAACTGCTCGACGCTGCAAACGGCTCCAAGCGGCAATCTGACGTTCAATTTCAAGGGTGCGACCAGAAGGTCAGCGCCCTTTCATTTCACGTCACCTTGCTCGCTTGGGGCCGTTTTCGCTGACGTTGCCAAGATATCGGCGTCAACGAACTAGTCATTGGGTACCTAGTTATTGGGTGAAAAAAGGGGACGCTGCGGATTGGTTCCGCGGCGTCCCCTTTGCGTTGGCGTGTCGCCTAAGCTTTACAGCTCGTAGAGCGTGGTGAACTTGTCCTGCAGGTAGCTGCAGTAGTAGCGGGCATCGAACGCCATGCCGCATGCGCCCTTGATGAGTTCCGGCGCGTCTTTGGCGCGGCCCCACTGCCAAATGTGCTCGCCCAGCCATGCGCGGACGGGTGTCAGGTCGCCGCTCGCACAGGCGCCGGTAAGGTCGACACCGTCGCGGCACATGGCCGGCACAAACATGGCGTCGTAGGCGCTGCCCAGCGCATAGGTGGGGAAGTAGCCAAACGAGCCACCGCTCCAGTGCGTATCCTGCAGGCAACCACGCGTGTCGTCGGGAACGGGGATGCCCAGGTACTCATTCATGAAGCGGTTCCAAAGCGCGGGGATGTCCTTGGCCGTGGCCTCGCCGGCAAACAGCATGCGCTCAATCTCGTAGCGCACCATAACGTGCAGCGGATAGGTGAGCTCGTCGGCCTCGGTGCGGATCAACGACGGCTGCGCGATGTTCACGGCGCGGTAGAGCGTGTCCTCGTCTACGTTGCCGTAGACCTCGGGCGCGTGGCGGCGCAGCACCTCGAGCAGCGGTCCCATAAAGGCACGGCTGCGGCCCACGGTGTTCTCAAAGAAGCGGCTCTGGCTCTCGTGAATGCCCATGGAGGTGCCGCCCTCCAGGCAGGTGCGCGCATAGGCGGGATTGACGCCCAGCTCGTACATGGTGTGCCCCGCCTCGTGGATGATGCTGTAGACGTTGGAGATGCAATCGTCCTCGTAGATGTGTGTCGCGATGCGCGCGTCACCCACGGCAAAGCCCTCGCTAAACGGGTGCTCGGTAAAGGCAAGCGTGGTGTCGTCCAGGTTCAGGCCGACGAGCTTCATCAGGTCGAAGCTCATGGCGCGCTGGGCGGCCTTGGGCACGCGGGCGTGCAAAAAGTCGGCATCGGGCTGCTGGCCGCGCTCGCCGATGGCGTGCACGAGCGGCACGACCGTGGCCTTGACCTCCTCGCAAAACGCGTCGAAGCTCTCGGCAGAAAGGCCGCGCTCGTACTGGTCGAGCCAAACGTCGTATGGGTCGCGCTTGGGGTCCATGAGTTCGGCCTGATGCTTAAGTTGGGCGACGATTCTATCCACATAGGGCTCAAAGCTCGCCCAGTCGTTGGCCGTCTTGGCCTTGTGCCACACGGCGTCGGCCTCGCAGGTGAGCCTGGTCCAGGCTTCGGCCTCCTCGGTAGGAATAACGCTTGCCTCGCGCTGGTCGCGGCCGAGCACGCGGATCTCGTCGAGCAGCTGCGGGTCGTCTACATGTCCGCCTGCAACCGTCTCGCGCGCTAACGAGCGTACGAGCTCAACGGACTTCTCGCTGGTCAGTAGCTTGTGATGTTCGCCGGCAAGCGTGCCCATGGCGTCGGCACGGGCGGCAGCGCCGTTGGCAGGAGCAATCGTCGCTCCATCGAACTCGGCAATCTTGAGCAGGTACTCGCGAGTCCACAGCTTGCCCTCGAGTTTGCGGAACTTTTTGACGGCCTTGTCGACTTTAGCGGCCTTGACGCCCTTGGCAGCCTTTGCCACGGCGGCCTTGGCCTTCTTATCGAGTTTCTTTCCCATGCCGTATCCTTAATCTCGCAGGCCGAGCGCCGCAGGCGGGTGCACGGCCAGTTTGCACAGCTACCTGCCTTGTACCCAGCGCGAACAAAACTGAACGCGGCGATATGCTCGCAGAATGTGTTATCCTATAGCCCAATGCGTTGACGGAGAGGGTTTTGCCCGCCGCGTCGCCGGCAAGAGAGGGAAGGTCATGGGCTGCAAGCCTTCCTACGGTGGCAAGGGCCAAGCGTTCACTCCCGAGCAGCGACCTCAACGGGCGTGCGGCCGGTGGCAGCGAAGCCCCAGTAGGGAAGCCGTGAGCCTCGCGACAAGGGGCGCAGAGTGGGCACGGCGGGCCAGACATCCGCCGGGTCAAACAAGGTGGTACCGCGGAATTCAACCGTCCTTGGGCAATGTACATGCCCGAGGACGGTTTTTTGTTACCGAACCGGGCCGCGCATCCGCAACATCGGGCGGCGTCAGCCGTCCCGGAGCGCGGATGTGCGAGAGACGAAAGGGAAGACATGAGTCTGATTGATGATCTGGTCAAACTCGAGGAAGAGGCCAAGGAGCTCGTCACTAGCGCTGACGACGCCGCCAAGCTCGAGGCCGCGCGCGTTGAGCTGCTCGGCCGCAAGGGCCGTATCACCGGCCTGATGCGCATGATGGGCAAGCTCGCTCCCGAGGATCGTCCCATGATGGGCAAACGCGCCAACGAGATGCGCCAGCTGATCGAGGGCATGCTCGACGAGCGCACCACCGAGATGAAGGCCGCCGCCCTCAAGCACGCACTCGAGCACGAGGCCGTCGACATCACGCTGCCGGGCATCCGTCCGCAGATCGGTCACCAGCACCTGATCAAGCAGATCATCGAGGAGGCCGAGGACATCTTCTGCGGCATCGGCTACACCGTCGAGTCCGGCCCCATGGTCGATACCTCCTACTACAACTTCACCGCGCTCAACGCGCCCATGGATCACCCGAGCCGCTCGGCTCGCGACACGTTCTATGTGGTCGACAACAACCCCGGCAGCGTCGCGCATCCCGAGGCTCACGCTCACGGCGAGTCCGACGTGCTGCTGCGCACCCAGACCTCGGGCGTGCAGATCCACACCATGGAGTCGCAGAAGCCGCCCATCTACATGATCTGCCCGGGCACCGTCTACCGTCCCGACACGGCCGACGCCTGCCACCTGCCGCAGTTCAACCAGATCGAGGGCCTGGTCGTCGACGAGGGTATCACCTTTGGCGATCTTAAGGGCACGCTCGACTACTTTGTTAAGTGCATGTTTGGCGAGGATCGCAAGACGCGCTATCGCCCGCACTTCTTCCCCTTCACCGAGCCTTCCTGCGAGGTGGACGTGAGCTGCCACGTGTGCGGCGGCAAGGGCTGCAACTTCTGCAAGCACAGCGGCTGGATCGAGATCCTGGGCTGCGGCATGGTCGACCCCAACGTCCTGATCAACTGCGGCATCGACCCCGAGAAGTACACCGGCTTCGCCTTTGGTATTGGCGCCGAGCGCGTCGCGGCCCTGCGCTACGACCTGCCCGACCTGCGCACGTTGATGACTGGTGACATGAGGTTCTTGAACCAGTTCTAGAACGCTTTCTTCTTAGTTGTAGTTTCCGGCTCAAAGCCGCATTTATGAAAGGAGACCAGTTAGATGCGCGTTTCTTACGACTGGCTCAAGACCATGATCGATATTCCGGAGGATCCCAAGACCCTTTCGGACGAATATATCCGTACCGGCACCGAGGTCGAGGCGATCGACACCGTGGGCGAGTCCTTCGACCACGTGGTGACTGCCAAGGTGCTCACCAAGACCCCGCACCCCGATAGCGACCACATGTATGTGTGCTCGGTCGACGTGGGCGACAAGAATCTCGACGCCGACGGCAACCCCGCCCCGCTGCAGATCGTTTGCGGCGCGCAGAACTTTGAGGCTGGCGACCACATCGTCACGGCAATGATCGGCGCTGTGCTTCCCGGTGACGTCAAGATCAAGAAGAGCAAGCTTCGCGGCGTCGTGTCCATGGGCATGAACTGCTCTGCGCGCGAGCTCGGCCTGGGCGGCGACCACTCCGGCATCATGATCCTGCCCGAGGATACGCCCTGCGGCATGCCGTTTGCCGAGTACGTGGGCTCGAGCGACACCGTGCTCGACTGCGAGATCACGCCCAACCGCCCCGACTGCCTGTCCATGATCGGCATGGCCCGCGAAACCGGTGCCATCTTCGACCGCGATTTCCACGTTGAGCTGCCCGCCATCAAGGCGGAGACCGGCCGCGCGACCGACGACGAGCTTTCCGTCGAGATTGCCGACGAGGGCCTGTGCGACCGCTACGTCGCTCGCATCGTGCGCAACGTGAAGGTCGGCCCCTCGCCCGACTGGATGGTCAAGCGCCTCAACGCCCTGGGCGTGCGCCCGCACAACAACATCGTCGATATCACCAACTACGTGATGATGCTCACCGGCCAGCCGCTGCACGCCTTTGACCTCGACACCTTTGCCGAGCGCGATGACAGGCGCCGCGTGGTGGTTCGCGCCGCCCAGCAGGACGAGAAGTTCACGACGCTCGATGGCGAGGAGCGTGTGCTCGACGCCGGCATGGGCCTCATCACCGACGGCGAGCGTCCCGTGGCGCTGGCCGGTGTCATGGGCGGCATGGATTCCGAGATCGAGGACGATACCGTCGATGTGATGGTCGAGAGCGCCTGCTTCAATGCCGGCCGCACCTCGCACACCAGCCGTGACCTGTCGCTGATCTCCGACGCCTCCATCCGCTTTGAGCGCCAGGTCGACGAGACCGGCTGCGTGGACGTCGCCAATGTGACGTGCGCGCTTATCGAGGAGATTGCCGGCGGCGAGGTCGCCCCCGGCTATGTGGACGTGTTCCCCGCGCCCAAGACCATCGACAGCATCAAGCTGCGCCTGGCCCGCGTGCACGCCATCTGCGGTGCCGACATCGAGCCCGACTTTATCGAGCGCTCGCTCACCCGCCTGGGCTGCACCGTCGAGCGCGACGGCGAGGACTTTATGGTCACGCCGCCGAGCTTCCGTCCCGACCTGCCGCGTGAGATCGACCTGATCGAGGAGGTCCTGCGCCTATGGGGCATGGGTCGCGTCACGGCAACCATTCCGGCTGCCAAGAACCACATCGGCGGTCTGACGCGCGAGCAGAAGCTTACCCGCAAGGTCGGCGAGATCCTGCGCGCCTGTGGCCTCAACGAGACCACGACCTTTGGCTTTGCTGCCCCGGGCGACCTGGAGAAGATTGGCATGTCCACCGAGGGCCGCGGCTGCCCCGTGGTCCTCATGAACCCGCTGGTGGCCGAGCAGACCGAGATGCGCCGCTCGCTGCTGCCGGGTCTGCTGCAGTCTGTGGCCTACAACGAGGCCCACGGCACGCCCAACGTGCATCTGTACGAGGTCGGCAGTCTGTTCCACGGTCGCGAGAACGCCAGCCTGCCCAAGGAGACCAAGTCCGTGGCGGGCGTGCTCTCGGGCCAGTGGAGCGAGCAGTCTTGGAGCATGAAGTACCGCAAGCTGCGTTTCTTCTTTGGCAAGGGCATCGTTGAGGAGCTGCTTGCCCAGCTGCGCATCGAGAAGGTTCGCTTCCGTCCCGTCGAGGGCGAGAGTTATGCCTTCCTGCAGCCGGGTCGTGCTGCCGAGGTGCTCTCGGGCGGTACCGTACTCGGCTGGGTTGGCGAGATCCACCCCGAGGCGCGCGAGGCTATAGGCATTGACGAGGTCGTCGTTGCCTTTGAGCTCGATCTGGACAAGCTGATCAAGGGCGCCCGCAACCAGGAGAACTACCGCGAGTTCTCGCAGTACCCGCCCGTTGAGCACGATCTGGCTATCGTGGTCGACAACACCGTGACCTGCGAGGATCTTGAGCGCCGCATTACCAGCGCCGGCGGCAAGCTGCTCGAGGGCGTGCGCCTGTTCGACGTCTACCGCGATCCCATCCGCATCGGAGCAGGCAAGAAGTCCATGGCCTTTGCGCTTACGTATCGCTCCGACGACCACACGCTCACCAGCGAAGAGGTCGAAAAGGCGCACCAGAAGATCGTCACCAAGGTGTGCAAGGGCGTAAACGGCGAGGTCCGCGGCTAGGTCCTGCGCTGGGGTATGGGTTGGTGGCGACTGCTGCCGAATCCTACAAGACCGTTATGCTCGGTATAAGGCACTGCTGAGCCTGCATATATGACACGCGCATTACATAACGGCGTGCTGCTTTGTCGGCAGTGCGCCGTTTTGCTATGATAGCCCGCGGCGTGTTACGAATCTGACAATACGTAACACTGGCAAGGTGATTCAAGCGGCGTTGCAATTCTGTGCGCCGATAACCGGGAGGCGTACATGCACATTCCAGATAATTATCTGTCCCCGCAGACCGATGCCGTCATGGCGGTGGCGATGGTGCCCGTTTGGGTCCACTGCATCAAGAAGGTGCGCGCCACGCTCGATCGCGAGCATATGGCTTTCCTGGGCATCTGCGCCGCGTTCTCCTTCCTGCTCATGATGTTCAACGTGCCGCTGCCTGGCGGCACCACAGGCCACGCCGTCGGCGGCGCCCTCATTGCGCTGCTGCTAGGCCCCGAGGCCGCGGCTATCGCTGTCTCGGTCGCGCTGGCGCTGCAGGCGCTGCTGTTTGGCGACGGCGGCATCCTGTCCTTTGGCGCCAACTGCTTTAACATGGCCTTCGTGCTGCCGTTTGCCGCTGCTATCGTGTTTCGTGCGCTCAACAGCCGTTTGCATGGCAAGGGCTGGGGCACCTCGGTTTCGGCCGTCGTAAGCGGCTGGGTCGGCCTGTGCCTGGCGGCCCTGTGCGCGGCAATCGAGTTTGGTATTCAGCCGATGCTCTTTACCAACGCTTCGGGCGCGCCGCTGTACTGCCCCTTCCCGCTGTCCGTGGCTATTCCGGCCATGTTGATCCCGCATATGCTGGTTGCCGGCGTGATCGAGGGCGTGGCGACGGCCGCCATCTACGGTTTCATTAAGAAGACGGCGCCGAGTGTTATCGTCGGGCCCGAGGCCGTCGATGGACAGCTTGCCGGCGATGGTACTGCCAAGAAGACCTCGCTGGTCCCCACGCTCATTCTGGTCGCCGTGCTTGTCGTGGCTACGCCGTTCGGCTTGCTTGCCACAGGTGACGCATGGGGCGAGTGGGACGCCGAGGGCGCCGCGACCGCCGTTCAGGAGGCTGGTGACGACAGTCTGCAGGCTTCGGTCGGCCTCGATACCCCGACCTTTGCCGACGCTCTGCCTACGGGTGATTACCTGCAGGCCTATTCCGAGGAGCAGGGTCTTGGCTTTGCCGGTCAGGCTGCCATGTATATCCTGTCCGGCGTGATTGGCGTGGCGGTGCTTACCACCGCATTCCGTCTGATCTCGCTGACGGTTAAGGAAAGCGGTGCTCATGGCAATAGCCGAACTGCCTAGCTGGCTTGCGGTCGAGCAGCGTTACGAGCCCGTGGGGGCTCGGCATCGCGTGATGCAAAAGAATGTCCTGCACCTGGCGAGCCTGCTTGAGCGGGTTCGCCTGGGTGGGGGCGCGCACGAGGGCGGGTCGATGGTCGACCGCGCCCTTTCTTGCGTCTCGGCTCCGGTGCGCCTGGTGGGGATGTTCGTCTGCGTCCTGTGCGTGTGTCTGACGCAGAGTCCGCTGTACCTCATGTTGATGGCGGCTATCGCGCTGGTGCTCGTTGCCGTGCGCCCCGTACGCGGGCTGCGGGCAACCTTTGTGCCGGCGTTGGCTGCCGCGGGGTTTGCCGTAGTTCTGGCGCTTCCTGCCCTGCTGCTGGGTGCTTCTGCCACGGGCGCCATGCTCAAGATTGCACTCAAGACCTTCATTAATGTGTCGCTGGTGCTGGGCGTTTCGTGGACCCTCACGTGGAGCCGAATGTCGGCGGCGCTTAAGATGCTGCATCTACCCGACGAAGTTATCTTTACGTTTGATATGGCGCTCAAGCACATCGAGGTGCTGGGTCGCACGGCGCACGATCTGTGTGAATCGGTCATGCTGCGCAGCGTTGGCCGTGCGCCTGCGGGTTTTTCGCGCACCGACTCGCTGGCGGGTATCATGGGCATGACCTTTATCAAGGCGATGGAATGCAGCCGCGCGATGGACGAGGCTATGCTGTGCCGCGGCTTTGCCGGTACGTATCCGGCGCCCGCGCGCGCCGGGTTTAGCTGGCGCGATGCGGTCTATGCGGCCGGCGTGGCGCTGCTGGCAGTGTTGTGCGCCGTGCTGTAGTGTGGGCGGCCGAGCCGTCGATGTGAGTAGGGAAGGGCGACGTTTTGACGATCGATATGAAGAGTGCGGCGGGCACGAACGGTGCGGGCGGCGCCGAGACCACGCCGCTCATCGAGTTTCGCGACGTGGTGTTTTCCTATGCGGGGCATACGGTTGTCGATGGCGTGTCGCTGCAGGTCGATCGTGGTGAACTCGTTGCCCTGCTCGGTCCCAACGGCTGCGGTAAGACGACGATTATGCGTCTTATTAACGGCCTTGAACTCGCGGACGCAGGGGCATACCTGTTTGACGGGTGTATGGTCGATGCGGCATATCTCAAGGATTCCGCGACGGCCCAGCGGTTCCATCAGCGCGTGGGCTTTGTGTTCCAGAATGCCGACGCCCAGTTGTTCTGCGCTACGGTGGGTGAGGAAGTTGCTTTTGGTCCCGCGCAGATGGGGCTGCCGGTAGACGAGCTCGACCGTCGCGTGCACGATGCCATGGAACTGTTTCAAGTTGCCGACCTGGTCGATGCCTCGCCCTATCAGCTTTCGGGTGGGCAAAAGAAGCGTGTGGCGCTGGCGGCAGTCGTATCGATGAACCCCGATATCTTGGTTCTCGACGAACCTACTAATGGGCTCGACGAGGATTCATGCGACATCGTGGTCAACTTCTTGCTGGCCTACGTCGCGGCGGGTAAGACGGTCTTGATGAGCACACATCACCAGGATTTGGTGCGACGCCTGGGTGCCCGTGCAATCTATATCGATCGATATCACCATGTGGTCGAGGCGCCTTCGCCGTCGTATGGAACCGAAAGCGGTGCTACGGACTAGTTGCTGCGTAGAGCGTGCGTAGCCGCCCGCGCGGCTTTGCCGTGATGGTATAGTTATCCAGGTTTTTTTATGGGGGTGGCTATGCCAAGCTGGAACATTCATATCGCTCAGACGGAGCGTTTGCTGGAGCGCACCGGTGCGCTTGCCAAGAGCGTGCGCGACCGCAATGCCTTTTTGTTTGGCTGCGTGGTTCCGGATATTTTCGTGGGCTATATGGTCCCTGGCATCGCCGATCCCATCCCGTACCGCATTACGCACTTTGCCAAGCCCGAGCCTATCCCTAAGCCGCGTGAGCACGAGTTCTGGGATACCTATGTGGCACCGTTGCTTAAAAGTTCGCCCACCGGTGCGCCAGCCGCGGCGACCTCGATTATCGAGGAGCGCGAGCGACTGAATCGCGTGCACTATCCCCAACGCTACAAGGATGCCGAGCCGGTTGCCGGTCCCGGTGCTAGCGAGCTTTCGCTCGCGCCCGATGACGTGGCGCAGTCGCTGCTCGATCTGACGCTGGGCGTTTGGTCTCACCTCGTGGCCGATACCGTATGGAATACGCGCGTGAATCAGTACCTGGAGGCGCACGGCGGCAAGCCGTGCGAGGAGTTCCGCATTAAAAAGCAAGGCGACTTTGACTGGTTCGGCAAGACGCTCGGCATTGTTTCGATTCCGCGCGCGACCGATCGCCTGTATACTGCGGCGACGCGTTTTGGGCAGTATCCCATCCATAAGGAGTATGTGCTCAAGACCATCGGCGTTATGCACGAGATCGTGCGCGAAAACCCCGGTGAGCCCGACCATCCGCCATACCGCCTGCTAACCGAGGAATTCTTCGACGCAACGTTTACCGAGGTCATCGAGCTGACCGAGGCGGGTTTTGCCGCCCGTGTCGAATCGCCCGATGTGCCTGCGCTGCCCCTGATTGCTAGCTGCTAGCTGGCCGGCCCGGCAGTGAATAGCTCAACCCAATCGACAAGTAGCTCTTGCCGTAAGGTATCTTCGGCAATGCGCTCCTGTTTGGTCTTTGGGATGTGGGGAAGCCCGGCCTTTTTATGGATGAGCTCGGCTATGTGGTCGAAGCTCTTCTTCTCCTTGATCTGGTCATAGGTAATTTGGATGACGTCGTAGCCCATGCTTGTGAGTGCGGTGGCGCGCTCGGCATCGGAGAGGCTCGCGGCTTCGCTGTCGTGGGCAGAGCGGCCTTGACATTCCAGAATGACGCCCATGCTGTCGGTGGCGCTTTCGATGAGGATATCGGCGTAGCAGCAGGTTTTGTCATACAGCGAACGTGCGGCTTCACTGAGCGGGATGCGCGCGTTGTTGGCGATCTCGATGCCCTGGCCGCCCTCGTCGCGGGGGAGCGAGATAAGCATGGAGGTCTGTACTTCGAAGGGCGAGGCGGCCTGCCCCGTCACGTGCTCGGCCGCCCAGCGCAGTTGTTTGACGCCGCGCAGGCCTGCGGCTTGCTTGGCGAACGCGGCGATATCCGTTGCGGTAAGAAGCGGCGTGCGCTTCCACAAGTTGGTGTCATTGCCCTTGGTGTCGTTAACTCGTTCCCAGCCGCAGTTGGGTGGAATGAACTTAAGCGAAATAGCTTCATCGAGTTGTTGTTGCGTTCGCTCGCAGGGCTTAAACACTGCAAAGGAGCCGCACATCTCGTAGCACGCCATGAGTAACTGGTTGCGTGAGACCTGCGTGGCAAGGCTGAGCAGCGTGAACTCCGGTGAAGTGACATCAAATCCATGTTCAGTCTGTCTAAACGACCCAGGAGGCGGCTCTTGGGTTAGCAGACGGCTATGAAATAGCTTTCCGTTCGCGCGCTGTTTCCTTTCACTCACGGATCTCCAAACTGGTGTGCCGAGCAAGTCTTTAAATACCGGTTGTTTTGAGTAATGCACCAAGCGATGGTCATGGTCGGGCGGCAGGATTGCCGGATAGAGTCCCAGAATTTGGGGCGGGATGCGATAGTACTGAAAAGCCGTAGGTCCGCAGGCAAGAAATGACATAGCGATCCGATCGTTTGAGCGTTGTTTGGGCTAGAAAAGCTATCCGTTTCGGAAGTGCGGTGAAAAAGACAAGTAGGTCAGGCACAAGCGGTATTTAAGCCAACTTTATCAGGGGTTTTGTTGAAATAAAAGGACTTATGCTCGGGGGTAAGCAATTTTTCCCCGCACTTCCGAAAACGCGGTTGATCTGGTTCTTGCTAAAACGATTTAGCAGCGTCGGTTAAGGTGTGGGTTTGCCACCGGGCGAACACTTTTAGCGCTTGGGGCTTTATTTTTTGGGCCTCGGAGGGCGGATTTCGCGCTTTTGGTAATGAAATGGGTGCGTGCCATGCCGTGCGGTAGGCATCGGTGCACAGAAAAAGGGCCCGGAAGGCAATGCCTTCCGGGCCCTTTGCAATGCAAATCTGCTTGCAAGTGCGATTTAGCGCACCTGAGCGACGTAAGCGACGTTGGTCGAGGAGACCTTGTCCTCGAGCTGGACGCTCATGCGGGGATCGCCGGCGGTAGCGACGGTCAAATCGCCAGTCTTGACGTAGCCGAGCTCCTTAGCGGTCTCGATCGCCTTGACGATCGTGCCGTTGACGGTGCCCTGGGTAATCTCTGCCTGGTGCGGGATGACGCCCCAGTACATGTTCATCTGCTGGACGGCCCACTCGTGGCGGGAGAACGCGCAGATCGGCATGTTGGGACGGAAGTGCGAGATCAGGCGGGCAGTACGACCAGTGGTCGTCGGCACGGTGATGCACTTGGCGCCAACGGTGGTGGCCATGTTCACAGCGGACATACCCACAACGTTGTTGACGACGCGGGTGCCGTGAGCGTCAGCCGGAACCTCGAGTGGAGCGTGAGCCGGGAGGTACTTCTCGGTCTCGAGAGCAATGCTGGCCTGCATCTTGACGGCCTCGACCGGGTACTTACCGGCAGCGGACTCGCCAGAGAGCATAACGGCGTCGGTGCCGTCGTAAATGGCGTTAGCAACGTCGGCAACCTCGGCGCGCGTCGGGCGCGGGTTCTGCTGCATGGAGTCGAGCATCTGCGTAGCGGTGATAACGGGCTTGTAGGCCGCGTTGCACTTAGCGATGATCTCCTTTTGGATGTGCGGAACGAGCTCGGGCTTGATCTCGATGCCCAGGTCGCCACGGGCGACCATGATGCCGTCGGAAGCCTCGAGGATCTCGTCGAAGTTCTCGACGCCCAGGGCGCACTCGATCTTCGGGAAGATTGTCACGTGCTCGCCACCGTTCTCGCGGCAAAGCTTGCGAATGCCGCGGACGGACTCGCCGTCACGGATGAAGGAAGCGGCGATGTAGTCGATGTTCTCGGTCAGGCCAAAGAGGATGTCCTGACGATCGCGCTCGGTGATAGCGGGCAGCGAGATGTTGACGTTGGGCATGTTGACGCCCTTGCGCTCGCCGATCAGGCCGTCGTTCTTAACGACGCAGGTCATGTCCTGGCCGTCGACGGACTCGACCTCGAGGGCAACCAGGCCGTCATCGATCAGGATAAGGGAGCCCTTCTCGACTTCGGAGGGCAGAGCCAGGTAGTCGAGGGAGATGTGCTCAGAGGTGCCGTGGAAATCCTCGGACGTGGGCTGAGCGGTGACGACGATCTTATCGCCGGTCTTGACGGCAACCTTCTTGCCATCGACCAGAAGGCCGGTGCGGACCTCGGGGCCCTTGGTGTCGAGCAGGATGCCGACGGGCAGACCGAGCTCCTTGGAAATACGACGGACGCGCTCGATGCGACCGTGGTGCTCGTCGTAGGATCCGTGCGAGAAGTTAAAACGGGCGACGTTCATGCCCGCCTTGATCATCTCACGGATGGTCTCGTCGCTATCGCAGGCGGGACCCATGGTGCATACAATCTTGGTGCGCTTGTACATTCAGACCTCCATCTGACATCGTCTTGCGCTGATAGATAAACCATAAGAAATAAAACTGAGATGATTATAACGAAATGCCGACCGAATACCCCAAAAAATCGACCGTATGCCGAATTAGAAGTTCATTTTTTGCGGTAAAAACGGTATATGAAAAAACTTTATCAACCGTTCTGACCGCTGCTATCTGGGCGATATTTCAGTTTGACGATGCGCCGAAGAAAAAACGTTTTATCAATGTTGAGCATCACACGGTCTGCATCGTTGCACTCGAGCCGTGTTTCCAATTGGAATGTTTTGGCTAGGCGCGCCGCTTTGGGGTACCATAGCCCCACTATCAACTGCCGCTCAGCACGGCAGCCTTGATGAGCCCTTGCCCTTCTCCTGGGAATTATGATCGGGCATCAATCTGCTGAGTGGCCCGAATCCCAGGAGGGGACTCTATATGCAAAAGGAATACCTGTCCGCCGCGGCGGAGGTACTCAGCGACCAAGGTGTCGATGAGAACCTCGGCCTGAGCAACGACGAGGCGTCGTCGCGCCTCGCCAAGACAGGCCCTAACAAGCTCGAGGAAGCCGAGAAGACGCCGTTGTGGAAGCGCTTCTTTGAGCAGATGGCCGACCCCATGGTCATCATGCTGATCGTTGCCGCCGTCATCAGCGCGCTCACGGGCATGGTCAAGGGCGAGGCGGACTTTGCCGATGTCGCCATCATCATGTTCGTCGTTATCGTCAACTCGGTGCTGGGCGTGGTCCAGGAGGCTAAAAGCGAGGAGGCTCTCGAGGCCCTGCAGGAGATGAGCGCGGCGCAGTCCAAGGTGCTGCGCGACGGCAAGCTCGTGCACCTGCCGAGCGCCGAGCTCGTGCCTGGTGACGTGATCATGCTCGAGGCGGGCGACTCCGTCCCGGCCGACTGCCGCGTGCTCGAGAGCGCCACGATGAAGATCGAAGAGGCTGCACTCACCGGCGAGTCCGTGCCGGTTGAGAAGCACACCAACGTGATTGAGCTCGCCGCGGGCACCGACGACGTGCCGCTCGGCGACCGCAAGAACATGTGTTATATGGGTTCCACCGTGGTGTACGGTCGCGGTCGCGCCGTCGTGGTCGGTACCGGTATGAACACCGAGATGGGCAAGATTGCCGGCGCCCTGGCCGAGGCCAAGGAAGAGCTCACGCCGTTGCAGGTGAAGCTCGCCGAGCTCAGCCGCATCCTTACCATCATGGTTATCGTCATCTGCGTCGTCATCTTTGGCGTTGACATCATCCGTCACGGCGTGGGCAACGTTCTTACTGACCCGACTGCCCTGCTCGACACCTTTATGGTTGCCGTCTCGCTCGCCGTCGCCGCCATCCCCGAGGGCCTGGTCGCCGTCGTGACCATCGTGCTTTCGCTCGGCGTGACCAAGATGGCCAAGCGCCAGGCAATTATCCGCAAGCTTTCTGCTGTCGAGACGCTCGGCTGCACGCAGACCATCTGCTCCGACAAGACCGGTACCCTTACCCAGAATAAGATGACCGTCGTCAAGCACGAGCTCGCTGCGCCCAAGGAGAAGTTCTTGGCCGGCATGGCGCTGTGCTCCGATGCCCAGTGGGACGAGGAGCTGGGCGAGGCCGTGGGCGAGCCGACCGAGTGTGCGCTCGTCAACGATGCCGGCAAGGCTGGTCTTACTGGCCTGACTGCCGAGCACCCGCGCGTGGGCGAGGCGCCGTTCGACTCGGGCCGTAAGATGATGTCCGTGGTCGTCGAGACCCTGGACGGCGAGTACGAGCAGTACACCAAGGGCGCGCCCGACGTGGTGATCGGCCTGTGCACCCATATCTACGAGGGCGATAAGGTCGTCCCCCTGACCGAGGAGCGTCGCGCCGAGCTCGTGGCAGCCAACAAGGCCATGGCCGACGAGGCCCTGCGCGTGCTGGCGCTGGCGAGCCGCACCTACACCGAGGTTCCCGCCGACTGCAGCCCCGCTGCGCTCGAGCATGACCTGGTTTTCTGCGGTCTGTCCGGCATGATTGACCCGGTCCGCCCCGAGGTGGCCGACGCTATCCGCGAGGCGCACGACGCCGGTATCCGCACCGTCATGATCACGGGCGACCACATCGACACCGCCGTGGCCATCGCCAAGCAGCTGGGCATCGTCGCCGATCGCAGCCAGGCTATCACCGGTGCCGACCTCGACCGCATGAGCGACGAGGAGCTCGACGCGCACATCGAGGACTACGGCGTGTACGCCCGCGTCCAGCCCGAGCACAAGACGCGCATCGTCGAGGCTTGGAAGTCGCGCGACCAGATCGTCGCCATGACGGGCGACGGCGTCAACGATGCCCCGTCCATCAAGCGCGCCGACATCGGCGTGGGCATGGGCATCACCGGCACCGACGTTACCAAGAACGTTGCCGACATGGTGCTTGCCGACGACAACTTCGCCACCATCATCGGTGCCTGCGAAGAGGGCCGTCGCATCTACGACAACATCCGCAAGGTCATCCAGTTCCTGCTTTCGGCCAACCTTGCCGAGGTCTTCTCGGTGTTCATCGCCACGCTCATCGGTTTTACCATCTTCCAGCCGGTGCAGCTGCTGTGGGTGAACCTGGTTACCGACTGCTTCCCTGCGCTCGCGCTGGGCATGGAGGACGCCGAGGGCGACATCATGAAGCGCAAGCCGCGCAACGCCAAGGACGGTGTCTTTGCCGGACATATGGGTCTGGACTGCGTGGTCCAGGGCCTGATCATCACCGTGCTGGTGCTGGCGAGCTTCTTTGTGGGCGTGTACTTTGACATGGGCTACATCCACATCGCCGATATGATTGCCGGCAATGCCGACGAGGAAGGTGTGATGATGGCGTTCATCACGCTCAACATGGTCGAGATTTTCCACTGCTTCAATATGCGCAGCCGTCGTGCGTCGCTGTTCACCATGAAGAAGCAGAACAAGTGGCTGTGGGCTTCTGCCGCGCTGGCACTGGTGTTGACGGTGATCGTGACCGTGCAGCCGACGCTTGCCGAGATGTTCTTCGGCCCTGTGACGCTTGAACTCAAGGGCGTTCTTGCCGCGCTGGGCCTGGCCTTCCTGATCATCCCGCTGATGGAGATCTACAAGGCGATCATGCGCGCGGTCGAGAAGGAGTAACGTTCTCGTCCGGGCCCGCCCCACGCCCTTTCTCCCTCACTGGTCCTCGCGCTTCGCGCTGCGGGATCGTTCGGGAGAAAGGGCTTCCGGGGCGGGCCCTGCGGTATCCTTGCTGGCTTTTCTCCCGTGCGGATGAAAAGGGCTGAGGGAAAGTGTGTGAGTCGGTCGAGCGGTTGCTCGACCGACTCTTTTTTGTGGGTAAAATACCTGCTCAGTTGTGATTTTGGGTGCTGGGAGGCATTTGTGGGCAAGGCTAAGGCTAAGGCGAAGAAAAAGACGACGGGGGCGCGGGCTAAGCGCGACCGTCGTCGGAAGCTCGCGACCGAAGCCCCTGCATCTGCTGAGGAGTTGCTGGCGAGTGTACCGGGGCTTGACGCGCTGCAGGATGTTCCGGCGTTCGATGACCTGCCGGTCGATGCGGCTCAGCAGGCTGCATTTGACGACTTTTGCGCGCAGGCCGAGGAGCCCGAGCAGATGCAGCTCGGCGCCGTGGTGCGCCTGGACCGTGGGTTTCCGTTGGTGGCGACTGCCGATGACGCGTTTCGTGCCGAGCATGCCGTAGGGTTTGCCAAGTCGCGTGGCGAGGACGAGGTCTTGCTGCCCGCTGTGGGCGACCGCGTGGCGGTTCGCCGTGCCCCCGGGCACGACATGGGCGTGATCGAGTGCGTACTGCCGCGCCGTACGAGCTTTGAACGTTGGCGTGGCCGTGCCCGCGGTGAGCGCCAGGTGCTCTGCTCCAACGTTGACAGCGTGCTGATCGTGCAGGCGCTCGGCGCCGGCGAGGTGCTGCTCGATCGTGTGGCGCGCTCACTGGTGTTGGCGCTCGATTGCGATGCCGAGCCGGTGGTGGTGCTCACCAAGGCCGACCGCTGCGAGGCCGATGAGCTCGAGCGCGATCTGGACCGCGTGCGCCGTCTGGTGGGTCCGGGCGTGCGCGTGATCGTGACGTCTTCTGCTGAGGGCCTCGGCCTGGACGAGGTGCGCGCCTGCGTGCCGGCTGGGAGCTGTGCCATGATCTTGGGCGAGTCGGGCGCCGGCAAGTCGACGCTGCTCAACGCGCTACTGGGCCACGATGCGCTGGCCACTGGCGGCGTGCGCGAGCGTGATGACCAGGGCCGCCACACTACGGTTGCGCGCGTGATGGTGGCACTGCCGGGCGACGCCGGCGTGATCGCCGATGCTCCGGGCCTGCGCAGCCTGCCGCTTGTGGGCCACGAACGAGGGTTGGCGCGTGCCTTCCCCGAGATCGTCGAGGCGTCGCGTGCGTGCCGGTTTGGCGATTGCACGCACACTCACGAGCCAGGTTGCGCCGTTCGCGAGGCCGAGGACGCGGGGCAGATCGACAGCCTGCGTCTGGAGACGTTCCAAAACCTGGCGTCATCCATGCGCGTGAGTGCCCAAATGCTCGATCCCGATGTTCATCTGTAATTGATTTTTCCTATGACAGCCGCCTCCCAACTGCTTGGGAGGCGGCTTTTTTGCTGCCAAAGCGTCTCGAAATATGCGTTTTGCCGATGTTCTGACCAAAACCTTGCCACGAGCTTGACGGGCTGGTCAGCTTTTGGTCAGCAATTGGTTTGACGCGTAAAACCAAGATTGCGATTGCGCCGCTTTGCGCCCTGGTCGCCCAGACAATGGTGGTACGGGCATTTGCCCGGTGCTACCTTGAGAGGAGCGGCCGTGAACAAGAGCAAGCGCATCGCCATCAGTCTGGTCGCGGGCGTGCTTGCCGCGGCGCTCTGCATGGTCTACGGCTCGTCGATCCGCTCGCAAGCCGAGCAGGCCCAGGCCGAGACTTTGGCAAAATACGGCGGCGACCGCGTTGAGGTGTGCGTCGCGGCGCGCGATATCGATGCGGGTGAGACCCTCGACGAGACTAATGTCATAACTCAGGAATGGCTGGCGAGTCTGCTGCCGCGTGATGCGGCGACCGAGCTGCGTCAGGTGCGCGGTGACGTGACGACCTCGCGCATTCCTAAAAACGCCGTGATTTGCAATGTCTACACCAAGGCCGAGAGCCACAAGCTCGAGGTGCCTAAAGGCAAGGTTGCCGTTTCGGTGGCGGTCGATGCCGAGCACTCGGTCGGTGGTGCCACGGGCGTGGGCAGTTATGTGGACGTGTACGTGCAAAAAGATGGCGTGACCGATCGTTTGTGCGGCGCGTACGTGATCGATACCAGCGAAGATGCCGGCACCACGCGTGAAGGCAAGATCGAGTGGGTGACACTGGCGGCAGACCCCGAAGATGTCAAGGAATTGCTGGGAGCCTCGGGAAAGGGAACGGTCAGCTTGACGATTCCCGCCACGGCGCGCGGCAAAAAGAGCGGAGGCGACGAGTGATGAAGGCGATCTGGCTTGCGTGCTGCGCGTGCGGCGATTACGGGCTGCTACAGCAGGAAGTCGAGGGTCGCGATGTGGGCGCGCAGGTGCTTCGCGTGGGCGACCTGGACGGGCTGGTATCCATGGCGCGGGCGTTTCCGTCGCGCCGCGGTGCCGCCATCATCGCGGCGTCTCTGTTCGATACCGAAGACGTGCGGAAGACCGTTGCGCGCCTGACGGCCGAGGGCCGTGTGAGTCGTGTCGTCGTGTTGATCGAGACGCTCGACCCGTCGGATATCGAAGGGCTGTTTCGCGCAGGGGCGACCGAGGTCATCGCTGCGCACAGTTTGTGCGGCAACGGGCGCGCGGGCGAGGGAACGGTTGATTCCGATCGGCGCATGACGATTGAGCCCGATGCTTTTGTTGATAGGGAATCCGGGGCGCCTCGCGCTACAAGAGGCCCGCGTGTTGATGAATATGGAAAAGCGGAAGCCGAGCATGGTCGGCGCCCCCGGGACCCCCTTGCATACGATGACGCTGGAGGGCCGGTGCCGTATGGCGATGACGTTCTGGCTGAGGATATGGGATACGTGCACGGCGTAAATCTGGCCGATGAGCTCGACGAGGTCGAGGGTTTTGCCGGGGCTGGCGAGGCGTGTGCCGCTGCGTCTTTGGCTTCGGAACCGCAGCCCGGGCAGCCTGCCATGCCGGCTTGGGCTCAGCGCGTGACCGCGGCGGGGGAGACGGGGATGTTATCGCCCGCGTCCGTGTCGCCGGTTCCTGCACCGTCAGCCCCCGCGCTGTCGGCGGACGCTTCGATTCCGTCGCGTCGGGCACCGATCGTCTGCGCCGTTTCGGGATCGGGCGGTTGCGGCAAGTCGACGATCGTTGCCACCATGGCGCATGCGGCGTCGCTGTTGGGTTTGCGTGCCGCTGTGCTCGACTTGGACCTCATGTTTGGAAACCTATACGATCTACTGGGTGTCGATGCCCCGCACGATATGGCGATGCTTATCGAGCCGTCGGCGGCGGGCGCACTTGCCGAGCCGGATATCGTGGCCGCATCGATGCGCGTCGCCCCGGGCGTCACGCTCTGGGGACCTGTCGCGGCCCCCGAGAAGGCCGAGCTCATGGCACCTCCGGTGGAGCTATTGCTCGATGTTTTGCGCCGCGAATCCGACGTGGTCTTTGTCGACACCTCGGTCTTTTGGGGTGATGCCGTGGCCGCCGCGGTAGCGGCGAGCGACCGTTGCCTGGTCGTAGGCGATGCGGCGGTATCGTCCGCGACATCCGCTTCGCGCGTCATTGAGCTGGCGAGCCGTGTGGGCGTGCCACGCACGCGTATGAGCGCCGTATTCAACCGGTTTGGTGCGCGCGGTGCCGACGAGGACGTCGCCATGCGCTTCGAGATTGCCTGCGCACTGAGCTCCAAGATCCGCATCGCCGATGGCGGTCAGGATTTGGCCGCGCTCATGGCATTCGGTCGCGCCGACGAGGCAGTGGGTCAGACGAGCGCTTTTGCGACCAGCGTGCGCGAGGCCACGCGCGAGATGCTCGTGGAGCTGGGCTGCGCCGTCGGTTCCTGGAGCGATATGGTCGCCGACCGCGCGACCCGCACCGAGCGCCCGCGCATCCGTCTTCCCTGGTCGCGTGAGGGTGATTCGCGATGAGTCTGCAGACGAGGATTAAAGCCGCTGGCGCGGCCGCCGCGGCTGCTCCCGTTGATGCGGGACGCCACCGTGCCGTTAAACGCCGCACCAAGCGTGCGGTGATGGACCGCATGGGCTACGACGAGGTGGCGCGCATCAGCGCCTACGTCGATTCGGCCCTTGCCCGCTCTGAGCTACGTCCGGCGGTGGAAGCGGCACTCAACGTGGAAGAGCCGACCGACTTGGCGACGCCTGAGCGTGAGATCATCGTCGACGAGATCCTAGATGACGTGGTGGGCCTGGGACCGCTGCAGCCGCTCATCGAGGACGACACCGTTACCGAAATCATGATCAACGGCTGTCGCTCTGCCTTTTTTGAGCGCAGCGGCGTTTTGCATCCCATCGAGCACGCGTTTGAGGACGACGAGCAGATCCGCGTGCTCATCGACCGCATCATCTCGCCGCTTGGCCGTCGTGTCGACGAGCGTAGCCCCATCGTCAACGCTCGCCTCAAGACGGGTTATCGCGTCAACGCGGTGATTCCACCCGTGGCGATCGACGGACCAATCCTCACCATCCGTAAGTTCTCGGACCGTATCTGTTCGTTGGACGAGCTTGTGGGGTTGGGGTCACTGCCGCTTTGGTATGCGCAGCTGCTGTCGTGCGCGGTGTCGTTGCGGCAGGACTTGGCGGTTGCGGGAGGCACGGGGTCGGGCAAGACCACGCTGCTCAACGCGCTGTCGTGCGAGATTTCCACCGGCGAGCGCATCGTGACGATCGAGGATTCCGCCGAGCTCAAGTTTGCACATCACCCACACGTTGTTCGTCTGGAGGCGCGTGAGGCGTCAATCGAGGGCGAGGGTGCGGTGACGATTCGCGACCTGGTGACCAATGCTTTGCGTATGCGCCCCGACCGCATCGTCGTGGGCGAGGTGCGCGGTGCCGAGTGCTGCGACATGCTGCAGGCCATGAACACGGGCCACGACGGCTCGCTCACCACGCTCCATGCGGGTACCGAGCAGGAGACCGTGGTTCGCCTGACGCTGCTTGCGCGCTACGGCATCGATTTGCCGAGTGAGCTTATCGAAGAGCAGATCGCCATGGCGCTCGACGGCATCGTGATGTCCGAGCGCCATGCAGATGGCAGGCGCTTTGTGGCCTCATATTCGGGGGTTCACCGCGGCGCGTCGGGCGGTGTTGAGCTCGAGCGCTACGTGACGTTCGATGCCGCCGAGCGCACCTGGACGCTCGACCGCGAGCCGCCGTTTATTGCGGAGGGCTTACGGTCGGGAACGCTCACGCAAGAGGAGGTGGACGAATGGAGATCGCTATGCCCCTCGTCGTAGGGGGTTTGGCGGGGCTTTCTGTCGCGACGGCGTGTGGGGCAGAGCCTCGTGTGCCGCGGATGCCGCCGGCGGAGCTGGCGCGCCAGACGCTCGAATCGATGGCGGAGAAGCTGCCGCGTGAGTTGGCGGAAAACGACCTGCTGACAAAGATTGCCCGCTCGTGGGTGTCGCTGATCCCCGCAGATCGCCTTGGGCTTGCTATTGAGGATAACGCGGCTCGTCTGGCATTTCTGCTGCTGTCGAGCGGTGTCTGCAGCGTTTTGCTGGCCGTTGCGTCGTTGTCGCCCATCGGCTTTGTCTTGGGGCTGGTGGTGCCGTTTGGCGTGGGTGCCGCGCGTGACACCTTCGATCGCCGACGCGAACAGCATGATGTAGAAGAGGCCATGCCCGAGGCATTCACAGCGTTATCCATGTCGCTTGCCTCGGGGCATTCGCTGGCACAGGGCATGCGCTTTGTGGGCGCCCATGCGCAAGAGCCGGTGCATACCGAGTTTTTGCGGGTGGCGGCGGCAATCGATTGCGGTATCTCGGCGACCGACGCACTTGATGACCTACTCGTTCGCATCGATGCCCCCGGCCTTTCGCTTGTCACCTTGGCGCTCAAAGTATCGCAGCGTACCGGGGCTCCGCTTGCCGGCTTGCTGTCCGAGGCGTCGGGCATGGTGGGTGAGCGCATTGAGCTCAAACGCCGTCTGGACGTTAAGACGTCACAGGCGCGTATGTCGGCACACATGGTCGCGGCGATGCCGGCGGGCATGTGCGCGGTACTGGCTTTGCTTTCGGCGGACTTTCGCCGCGGTCTTGCGACGCCGGCTGGTGCGGGCGCCGTGGTGCTGGGACTTGCCCTCAACGTCGTTGCCCTGGTAGTTATCCGGCGCATTATGCGGGTGGAGTTATGAGCGCCCTGGTCGGGGTCGCGGCTTGTCTGTGTGCCCTGAGCGTATTTGCCGCGACGGGTTTGGAGCGTGCGGATGCTCGCAAGATTGCAGAGACGTGCAAGCGTGAGGCGGTACTGGTCATTGCTGCGGGCTGCTCGGTGATTGATGCCCTGACCGCGCGAATGAAGGGCGCGATTGGGGCGGGCGGGCCGGCGCGGGTGTCGCTCGGTGAGGTGTCCGAGATGATCGACGTGGTGCGCCTGGGGCTTTCTGCCGGCCTTTCGTTTGACGCGGCGCTCGAGATTTTCTGTGCCAACCGTCGGTCGGTGCTGGCCGTCCGTCTTGAACGAGCTTGCATGGCGTGGCAGGTGGGCGTGGGGACGCGCGAGGCCGAGCTGTTGGCCGCCGCGCGTGATTTGGACGTGAGGGCGCTCGAGACCTTTGCCATCACGGTGGGGCAGGCGCTTGCCCTGGGCGCTCCGCTGGCCGAGACGTTGGCTGCTCAAAGTCGCGAGATCCGTGCGGCCCATCGCGCCGCAGTCGAGCGCGAGATCGAGCGCGCACCGGTCAAGTTGCTGATTCCCACCGGCACGCTTATCTTGCCGGCGTTGCTTCTGTCCATATTGGGCCCGCTGCTGGGAGCAGGCGGGATGATGTAGGGAGGAATACATGAACACGATGACCGACATTGCGGGCAAGGCTTGGAGCTGGGCTTTTTGCCGGACAATCCGCGCTCGCCAGCGTGCCAAGGCGCTGTTGCGGGAGGAGAGCGCACAGGGCACTACCGAATACGCCATCTTGGTCGGCGTGCTCGTAGTGATCGCGATTATCGCCATCGTCGCGTTTAAGAGCAAAGTCGAAGAACTATGGAACGCGATCAAAGACGGCATCAACAGCCTGTAGGAGGCAGGCGTCCTGTTGGTTCGCCGCTGGTGCTCGCCTGTTTGCTCGTGGCAATAGCGGTGACGCTTTGGGGACTGGGCGTTGCGCGACAGCAGCGTCCGGGCGCTACTGCCGATTTGGGATCGGGCTCGGCGGCGGTGTCACAAGCGGAAGGCGCGGGAGATATGGGCGGTCAGAATGCCGCCGTCACGGCTCGGACCTTTTTGCAGGCACTCGACAAGCGGGCCGCCAGCGTGACGGAGCCGTCTGCAGACAACGCGATCGCGGTTCGACTCGCATGGTCCGAGGACCGACCGATGACCGAGGCGGCGGCAGACCTGTTGCGCGCCTACCGCGAGGTGCCCACGGCTCAGCTCGCCCTGAGCGGCTATCTCGATATTAAGGGCAACGTATGGGGCGCCATCGTGCGCGATGGGCGAGGCTGGGTCGACATGGTGACGGTTGCTGCGGATGCCGGCGATGCCTCGTGCCGCCTGCGTGCCGTGCGTCTGGTTCCGCAAACGACGGAGTCAAAGGAGGGGTCGTGAAATGCATAATGTCCTGCGTGAGGAATCTGCTCAGTCGACCGTCGAATACGCCATCGTCACCGTGGCGCTGTTATCGATTGTGCTGGCGATTGCGGGGCTTTGGCGCGCTGGCACCGATGGGCGCTTGGCGGCACTGGTCGAGCGGGCAGCGTCTCATGGCGTCGCCCCATCGTCGGTTATCGATGCCGCGACGGGTGCCAAGGACATCGCTCTGTATTGATATCGCGTGCGAGGATCGGGCGCAGTCTACGGTCGAGGCCGCCTTTTTGCTGCCGACGTTTTTGACGCTTATCTTGCTCGCGTTGCAGCCGGTGTGCCTGCTCTATACGCGTGCGGTCATGGAGTCCGCTGCCGCCGAGACCGCGCGGCTCATGACCACGACGACGGTGGAGGACGACGATGACCTTAAGGAGTTCACTCGCCGCAGACTTGCCGCGGTGCCCAACGTCTCGATTTTTCATGCCGGCGGACCGCTGTCGTGGGATATCGAGTTGGGGCGGGCCGGTGCCGGCGGCGTTTCGTCCGTGTCTGTTGCCGGCGAGGTTAAGCCGCTGCCCGTGATCGGTGCATTTGTGCAGGCCATGGGCAGTGCGGGTGAGGGCGGCTATGTCGAGCTCAAGGTCGACGTCTCGTATCGATCGCGTCCCGAATGGCTGGAGGGAGATTATGATTCATGGATTGCTGCATGGGATTAGGCGCTGCCTGCTGCGGGTGACGCAAGGGTTTGCGGCCCGCCGTCGACCAGGCGCTCGCCGCAAGCGGGGCGGCTTTATGGGCCGTGCCGGTATCGACTTGTTTATCGAAGACGGTGCCTATACCACGCTCTCCTCTGCGGTTGTCATTCTGGTGGTGCTTACGCTGCTGTTTTCGTCGACCGCGGCGATATGGAGCATGTCACGCGCCGGAGACACCCAGGTGGCGGCCGATAGCGGTGCGCTAGCGGGCGCCAACGTGGTGTCGTCCTATCACACAGCCGCCACGGTGGTGGATGCGAGCATTTTGAGTTTGGGCCTGGCGGGGTTTGCCACGATCGGCACCGGCTTGGTTGCCATTCTCATTCCAGGCGCCGAGGTTGTCGGTAGCGATATCATCGATACGGGAACCCAGATCATTAAAACGCGTAACAAGTTTGCCAAAAGCGCGGCAAAGGGCCTGCAAAAGATTGAGACCGCCTTGCCGTACCTGGTTGCCGCGCGTGCCATGCAGGCAGTATCGGCGCAGGATACCGACGGCGTGACCTATACCGGTACGGCGCTTGCCGTGCCCAGGACATCCGAGTCGGATTTTGTTGCGCTCGAAGGATCCGAAATCTCGACCGATGCCATTAAAGATGCGTCGGAAGATCTGGAGCGCGCGGCCGAGGAGCTACAAAAAGCATCGGAGGAGACGGCGAAGGCCAAAGAGCGCGCCTGGCTAGCGGATTGCGGTGGATCGGATAAAGGTTCGGTCGGCAGCTGTTCGTGTATGTGGGAGCGCGCAAAAAGCCTAACGGATCTCTCCGGTGTTCATAATCCGCATTACTCATCGAGCATTACGTGGGAGCCTCAAGTTGCTCTTGATCGCTCGAAGGACTACTACCATCGGCGTCTGGCAAATGAGAAGCCCCAAGGCTCGAGTGTCGAGATGAAGGCAGAGTCTGCGGCGCGTAAGGCGTTTTATACCTATGCGAGCGCGGAAGTCGATCGGGCATATATAACCGAGAACGGAGACAGGGTTTCCTCCTATATTCCGCTGCTGCCGCGCAACTCTGATGAGGTTCGGGCGACGGAACTCTATACCGATGCGGTGTGGCCGACGAGCGTGAACGATGGCAAGGCGTATCTGCATTACGGGACGACCTGCCCTAGCTATAAGAAAGGAACGCCGAGCGGATTTGCTTCGGTTGCCGATTACGATGGGCAAGATAAATGCAGCAAATGCCATTTTGGCGTTTCGTCGCTTGGTGCTGTTGCGGCGCCTTCAACCTCTATCGAAAACGGCTTCGAGTATCACTTTGACAAGTTTAAAGACGCCCTGGAGGACTACGTCGACTGTCGCAACAAGGAGCTTGAGCTCGAGCGTCAGACCGAGGACGAAGCCGACCGTGCGAGCAATGCGTTCGATACCGCCATCAAAGAACTATCCGGTGAGCGTCCGCGCATCGCCCCGCCCGGTCGCAACGGCGTGGTCGCCTTTGCGGTCTCGGGCGATGTCACGAGTCCCGACGAGCTCAACTCTTCGTTTAACACGGCAGTTGAGCTTGGCGATCGTGGTGCAATTTCTGCTGCAGTGCTGGCGCCCGATGATGCGACGGCACAGAATAACGTTCTCTCGCGGTTTTTCTCGACGCTGGAGGAGCGTTCGGGCGGCGTTGCCGGCGTGCTCGATGGCGTTATGGATGTTTGGGGCCGCCTGCTTGTGGGGTACGGAGACATCCAGGGTGCGGCCGACGAGCTTATGGGAGAGCTGATCGGTGGCTTGGGAGGGGGTGGCGGCGCGTTGGGTTCCATCGCGTCCTGGCTCGGTGACACCGTCTCGTCCTCCGTGGCGGCGCTGGGACTCGAACCATGCGATTTACGTCTGCGAAAACCGGTGCTGACCGATACCGCCAATGTCATCAAAAGTCCGGGGTCCGATATCGCGGGCATCTCCAAAACTCAAAATACCCTGCGAAAAATCCCCTTGGGCGTGACTGACCCCAAGGCACTTTGCGAGGCCTTGGAATATCACGTCGAGCGCACCATCAGCGGCGCGGTGTTCACGCTTGCGGAGATCCCGCTGCCGGGAGGCGGCTCCATCCCGCTCACTGTCGATGTTGCCACGCTGGTGGGAGCTTTTGGCGGTGGGTCGTAATGGGCATTCGCGCGGGCTTGCGCGAGGAGCGTGCCCAGGCGACGGTCGAGATGGCCGTGGTCACGCCTGTCCTGCTCGTGCTGGCTCTCGTCGCGTACAACGTTATGATCTTTGCCGGCGCGGTCGCGCGCTTCGACCGCGTGGTGCCCGACATCGTGCTGGCGCACGCCGTGGCGCCGGGCGGGGAGGGTGACGAGAGCTCCATTGACGCTTCCGCGACCGTTCAAGCTCAGATTCAGGATGCCATGGAGAGATATGACCTACAGGTTGAGGTCTCGAGCGAGCAAGGCGCGGCGTCATCGGATGGTGGCCTGCTCTCTCTTTCTGGCACGTTTAGGACCTATACCTGCACCATGCACTACGAGCCGTGGCCGAGTTCGCTGAGCATCGCCGGCGTTTCGCTGGGGGCGCCGGCCGTGCTCACGCATGAGCGCGCGGTGACGGTCGATCCATGGCGTCCGGGGGTGGTCATGTGACCGCGGTCTCGTCCTATATCGCCTACGCGCGGGCGCTCAACAGGTTGGGCTGGACGCCGGCCGAGTTTGTGGTGGCGGAGTCGTTTACCGTGCGTCTGCGCGGCATGCTGGGACGGCGTCCGATTGCCGCCAGCGGACTGCCGTTTGTCATGGCGTTTCCGCGCTGCTTCTCGGTTCACACCTGCCTTATGACCTATCCCATCGACATCGCCTTTATCGATCGCAACGGCAATGTCCTTGCTTGCTGCGAAAACGTTCGCCCCTGGCGCACGTGCTCCCACCCAGGCGCCTGGGCAGTACTGGAGCGGCCTTCCATACTCGCTATACCTCCCGCCCTCCAACAAGTGCCGGCGTAAGAATTGGCGACAGCGGACTTTCGTCATACGAAATTGGGTAAGATGGAGGAGAAGATGCATGGATGTTGAGATCCATCCGAACGCCAAAAAAACACTTGACGGAAAAGCAGGTGCTTGGTGCCTGGTTCGCGGTTACTGAGTGCATTCGCCGCGAGTCGGAGGACGAGCCGCCGAGATGGCTTGCCATTGGATGGCTTCCAGATGGTCGAAGTGTGGAACTTGTTGCGGTCGAACTAATTCGTGGATGGCTCATTATTCATGCCCTGTCTCCGGTTCAGAAGAAATTCTGGCAAGAGATCGAGCGAGCTCGGCAGAGGGGTCGATGATGGGCAAGACGTATACGGCCGCTAATGGTCAGGTTGTAACGGATGAAATGATTGACGCGTGGTGTGAGTCGTACGAGCGCGGAGAGTTTCCGGATGGCGAACACACCGTTGGTGGAATCGTGCGTGGACGGCCCCCGCTCTCAGGTGAGGGGACGGCAACGCTGTCGGTCAAGATTCCTCTGGGAATGAAGGAGGCCATTCGTCGACGGGCGGCTGCCGAGGGGATGACGCCAAGTGAGTTTGCCCGTGCGGCTCTGAGTGAAAAACTTCTTGCTGCCGGCTGATGCCTCTGACGTGCCGATTTATAGAACCGAGGCTGTGCTCAAAAACTTTTTTAAAATTCTCGGTTGACCGGAACGCGTCCTTGGTTATACTAATCAAGCCTTGAAACAAGGCACACATCAAATGGCTGGGTAGCTCAGTTGGTAGAGCAGAGGACTGAAAATCCTCGTGTCAGGGGTTCGATTCCCTTCCCCGCCACCTTGAATTGACTAGGACCTCTGCAAAGGGGTCCTTTTCTTTTATCGAGGGCTCTGCGGAAATTGCGTCCCGGAATTTGGCTTCAGAGTGGGATGCGTTTTCCGCTTTGATGTCGCTTGGGAAAGCGCGACCCGGAATCCGGCGTCAGAATGGGACGTGCTTTCCTTTTGCGGCCTTTGGCGGAAACTGCGTCCCAGATCTCGCGCTCAGAACGGGATGCATTTTCCGATTGAGGCCTCGAACGGAAAATGCATCCCAGTCTTTTGCGAAAAACGGGATGCGCTTTCCGGCGCTTACTTCCGACGTGCGCGCACATCTCGGCGCACCAGCTCGTGCCCACCTGTCCCAGACATTCCTCCCACTTTTGCGCCACTTTGTAGACCGTTCGGTCGCCTGTCTGCATGCGCGGGTATACTCAAATCGATAGATATGTCATGCAAGAGCGATGCGGGCTTAGCCCGTATGATTCAAAAGGGGGCAGTGATGGAGAGGATACTCGGCGTTAATCTCTCTGGCTGGTTTATTCCCGAGCCTTGGGTGACCCCGTCGCTATACGCGGCGACCGGTGCATCCAACGCGGCCGAGCTGCAGGAGGCCATGGGCACCGCCGCCTATAACGAGCGCATGCGCCGTCATTACGAGACGTTTGTGAGCGAGGACGATTTCCGTCGCATGGCGCAGATCGGTCTCAATGCCGTGCGTCTGCCGGTGCCCTGGTATGCCTTTGGCTCGCAGGAGTCCGATGCGTCCTACATCTCGGTTGTCGACTACATCGACCGTGCAATTGAGTGGGCTGCCAAGTACGACATCCGCGTGCTGCTTGATCTAGCAACTGTGCCCGGTGGCCAGGGCGATTCCAACGATTCGCCCGCCACGCCAGAGGCTGTTGCCGAGTGGCATTCGTCCACTAACGGCCGTCATGTCGCACTCGACGTGCTCGAGCGCTTGGCTGATCGCTACGGCGAGGCCGAGAGCCTGCTGGGCATTGAGCTGCTGGATACGCCGCAGATGAGTGTCCGCAAGAGCCTCTTCACCATGACGGATGGCATTCCTGCTCACTACCTGCGCAATTTCTATCGCGATGCCTACGAGCTCGTCCGTTCGTATATGCCCGAGGATAAGATCGTCGTCTTCTCGTCGTCGGGGCATCCCAGCGAGTGGAAGCATTTTATGCGCGGCGCCAAGTACAAGAACGTCTACATGGACCTTCACCTGTACCATTACCGCGACGAGCATGCGCTCGACATCACGAGCCCCCGCGGGCTGACGACGGCGATTTCTCGTAACAAGCGCGAGCTCAAAGAAGCGATTTCGACTGGGTTCCCCGTGCTGGTGGGCGAATGGTCGGGCGCGGCGATCTTTGCCAACTCGTCGGTTACGCCCGAGGGCCGCAATGCCTACGAGCGCGTGTTTATCGCCAACCAACTGGCTTCGTTTGCACCGGCTGCCGGTTGGTTCTTCCAAACGTGGAAGACCGAGAAGCGCATTGCAGCATGGGACGCCCGCGCGGCGCTCGGTACGCTCGAGCGTGGCATGATTGAATAGGTTGATATGACGCAAAACAGCGCCCATACGGGCAAACTCTATGTGGTCGGCACGCCCATCGGCAACCTGGGCGACCTGTCCCCGCGCGTTGGCGAGGCGTTTGCCGCCGCCGATGTCATTTGCTGCGAAGACACGCGTGTGACGTCAAAGCTGCTGATGCACCTGGGCATTTCCAAGCCGCTTGTCCGTTGCGACGAGAATGTGATCGCCAGCCGCGCCGCCGGCCTGGTCGACCGTCTGCTGGCGGGGGAGACCCTCGCCTTTGCCTCGGACGCCGGCATGCCGAGCGTGTCCGATCCCGGCCAGGCGCTGGTCGAGGCGGCACGTGAGGCCGATGTGCCCGTCGAAGTTATTCCCGGGCCCTCCGCTTGCGTCACGGCGCTCGTTTCGTCCGGCATTCCCTGTGAGCATTTTTTCTTTGAGGGCTTTTTGGGCCGAAAGCACGGCGACCGCGTGCGTCGTTTGCAGCGCCTTGCCGTGGTTCCCGGCGCACTCATCTTCTACGAGTCTCCACATCGCATCGTGGCGACGCTCGAGGCCGTGGCAGAGGTTTTTCCCCAGCGTGAGGTTGCCGTCTGCCGCGAGCTCACCAAGCTGCACGAGGAAGTCTTGCGCGGGCCCGCTGCCCAGCTTGCTGAGGAGCTGCGTGCTCGCGGCGAGGTAAAGGGCGAGATTGCGCTGGTCATCGCGCCGCCGAGCGAGGATGAGGAGGCCGGTATCGTGCCGGTTGGCGCCGCGGCAGCGGATCCCGACGAGGCCCTGCGCGAGGATATCCGCGCCGCGCTCGAGGAGGGGGAGCCCGCGTCTGCGGTGGCCAAGCGCCTGTCTCAGAAGTATTCGCGCCGCAAGCGCGATGTCTATGCCATGGTGCTCGATATGCAATAGATGGAGGATATCCAGCCCTTGCGCTAGAATCATCCTCTGTATGCAACGTTTTTCTGGAGGACAAACCCCATGGATCAAAGCAAGCCTTCGTTCTTTATCACGACGCCCATCTACTACGTCAACGCCGATCCGCACCTGGGCACGGCTTATTCCACCATCATCGCCGACGTTCAGGCTCGCTATCGCCGCTCCGCCGGCTATAACGTCAAGTTCCTGACCGGCATGGACGAGCACGGCGAGAAGGTCGCCGAGGCCGCAGCCAAGCACAACATGACGCCTCAGGAGTGGACCGACAGCCAGGCTCCGCACTTCAAGGAGCTTTGGAACAAGCTCGAGATCTCCAACGACGACTTCATCCGCACCACCGAGCCGCGCCAGCATCATGCCGTGCAGTACCTGTGGGAGCGCATGAAGGAGTCCGGTTACCTGTATAAGGGCAGCTACGACGGCTGGTATTGCGTGCCTGATGAGACCTACTTCACCGATACACAGGTCCAGAAGGGCGACGAGGAGTACGGCAGCGTCGGCCAGCACCTGTGCCCCGACTGCCACCGTCCGCTTGAGCGCGTGCAGGAGGAGTCCTACTTCTTTAAGCTTTCCGCCTTCCAGGACAAGCTGCTCAAGCTCTATGACGAGCACCCCGACTTTGTCGAGCCTGCGTTCCGCATGAACGAGGTTCGCAGCTTTGTCGAGGGCGGCCTTAACGACCTATCCGTGAGCCGTACGAGCTTTGACTGGGGCATTCAGGTCCCGTTTGACGAGGGCCACGTGACGTATGTGTGGTTCGATGCGCTGCTCAACTATATGACGGCCGTCGGCTACGGTGTCGACACCGACGAGGCGCGTGCCGAGCTGGCCTATCGCTGGCCCGCGCAGTTCCACATCGTGGGTAAGGACATCATCCGCTTCCACTGCGTCATTTGGCCCGCCATGCTCATGGCCATTGGCGAGGCCCTGCCCGAGCACGTCTTTGCCCACGGCTTCCTGACCGTGCGCAATGCCGAGACTGGCAAGGCCGAGAAGATGTCCAAGAGCCGCGGCAACGCCATCGCTCCGCAGGACGTTATCGACATGCTGGGCGTCGAGGGCTATCGCTACTACTTCATGACCGACGTCGTCCCCGGTACCGACGGCGCCATCAGCTTCGACCGCATGGAGCAGGTCTACAACGCCGACCTGGCCAACAGCTGGGGCAACCTTATCTCGCGTTCGCTCAACATGAGCGGCAAGTACTTTGACGGTTGCGCGCCCGCCAAGCCCGCATCGTTCGATGCGTTCGACAACCCGCTGGCAAAGATCGCCGATGGTCTGGTCGAGCGCTACATGGCCAAGATGGACGTGCTCGATTACGGCGGAGCCAAGGACGAGGTCATGGAGCTCATCCATGCCGCCAACCACTACATCGAGGACTCTGAGCCTTGGGCACTTGCCAAGGACGAGGCCAAGGCTGACGAGCTGGCGTTTGTGATCTACAACCTGCTCGAGGCCATCCGCATTGCCGCCCACCTGCTGATGCCGCTCATGCCTCAGACCTCTGCCGAGGCCCTGCGCCGCCTGTCCTGCGAGGACGAGGCCGCGACCGACGACCTCAAGGGCATTTGCGCTTGGGGCCTGCTTGCCGGCGGTCAGCCTGTCGAGAAGGGCGAGCCGCTGTTCCCGCGTCTGGGCTAAGACGCGGCGCGCCATATCGGCAATTTGCTGTTTAGATGTAAGGGCATGGCCGCCACGGTCCATGCCCTTTCGTTTCAAGACGCCGCCATCATGCTAAGGAGGCAACTATGACAACTTCGCCTTTGGCAAACCCCACGGCAACAAGGGAGCTGCTGGAGGAGTTTGGCCTTGCGACCAAGCATCGCCTGGGCCAGAACTTCCTGATCGACAACCATGTGATCGAGCGCATTTGCGAGCTTGCCGAGCTTGCGGGCGATGAGCGCGTGCTCGAGGTTGGTCCGGGCGTTGGCACGCTCACGCTTGCGCTGTTGCAGGAGGCGGCGTGCGTCACGTCGATCGAAGCAGATCCCGAGCTCGAACCGGTGCTCGACGCCCATGCCGCCGACTATGCCAACTTCCGCTTTATCATGGGCGACGCGCTTAAGGTGGGCCCGGAGCAGATTGAGCAGGCCGCCGGCGGCGAGCCCACGGTATTTGTCGCGAACTTGCCCTATAACGTGGCGGCGACGATCATTTTGCAATTTTTCCAGACGATGCCGGCGCTCAAGCGTGCCGTCGTCATGGTGCAAAAGGAGGTTGCCGATCGCATTGCCGCAGTGCCGGGCAACAAGACCTATGGCGGCTATACGGCAAAGCTCGGCCTGTATGCGCAGGTGACGGGTCGCTTTGAGGTGCCGCCGCGTTGCTTTATGCCAGCGCCGCACGTGGACTCGGCCGTCGTGCGTATCGACCGTGTTGACGGCGTGGTGCCCGAGGGGCTCGATCGCGAGTTCGTGGCTCGTGTGATCGACGCTGCATTTGCTCAGCGGCGCAAGACCATCCGAAATTCCATGAGCGCCAACGGTTTTGCCAAGGACGTGCTCGATGCCGCTTTTGAGGTTTGCGGTATCGCACCCACCACGCGCGCCGAGACGCTCGATGTTGCCGACTTTGTCCGTCTGGCCCGGGAGCTAATCCATGACGCCTAATGCCGAACGCGTGACGTTTACCAAGAAAAAGAAGACGGTTGCTTGTCCCGTGCCCTTGGCGCCGCTTGCCGACACGCATGCACATCTGCTTTCGTTTTGGGGCAAGGATGTGCCCGAGACGCTCGTGCGCGCCAAAGCCGCGGGCGTCGACCTGTTGGTGACGATGTTCGACCCCATTGCCGACAAGCGCAGCGTGGCGGACTATAGCGACTGGCTGGTGCGCGAGATTCTTCCGATGCAGGATATCCCGCAGATCAAGTATCTTGCCGGCGTGCATCCGTATGGCGCGCCGGACTATACCGACGACGTTCATGCACAGGTCGTTGCGGCACTTGATGACCCCTTATGCGCCGGTATTGGCGAAATCGGCCTGGACTATCACATGGACTATGACGACGATATCGCGCCGGCACCCCATAACGTGCAGATTGATTGCATGGCGCGCCAGCTCGAGCTTGCCGTGCGCCGCAATGTGCCGGTGGAGCTGCACCTGCGTCACGAGGACTCGGATGGGGAGCGCACCTCGCACGTTGATGCGTACAACGTACTGCGCGAGGTGGGTGTGCCCCAGGCTGGTTGTGTGCTGCACTGTTTTGGCGAGGACCGCGCCACGATGGAGCGCTTTGTGGATTTGGGCTGCTATATCGCCTATGGCGGTGCGGCCACCTTTAAGCGCAACGACGATGTGCGCGAGGCATTTGCGGCAACCCCACTCGATCGAATTTTGTTCGAGACGGATTGCCCGTATATGGCTCCGGAGCCCATCCGCGGTCTTGAATGCGAGCCCGCAATGATCTCCATTACGGCAAACACGCTGGTCAACGACCGTGTCGATCGTACCGGCGAGGATGCTGAGGCAATCGCGCGAGCAGCTTGGGAAAATGCCTGCAAACTTTTTCAAAAATAGTTCTTGCGTTCGCGATGGCGCTCCGTTATTCTAATTCCTGCACGCGGGCGTGGCGGAATTGGCAGACGCGTACGGTTCAGGTCCGTATGGGGGCAACCCCATGAAGGTTCAAGTCCTTTCGCCCGCACCATTAAATGAAAGAGCTCCCAGCAATGGGAGCTTTTTTGTTATGGGCCCATCACAGGGACTTGAACCTGTAAAGGAGCGAGCGTAAAGAAAACGCGGAGCGTTTTTAGCGAGCTGGCGAGGACGCCGGCAGGCGGCCGAAGCCGGTGCGGATCCGCGAAGCGGATACGCGGACGTCCTTTCGCCCGAACCATTGAATGAAAGAGCTCCCAGCAATGGGAGCTTTTTTGTTATGTACGATCTCCTTGTGCGGGTATCCTAGTGCCAACGTATGCCTATCAGAGGAGAGACCATGCTGTTGTCCGGTATCATCGCCGCCCTTACCAGCCTTTTGATTCCCATCATCATTTTGTTGTTACTGCTTCCCAACGCCTGCTATGTCGTTGAACAACAGCATGCCGTGATCATCGAGCGTCTGGGCAAGTTTAACCGCATCGTCAACGCGGGCTTCCACATGAAGGTGCCCGTGATCGACCGCAAGGCCGCCACGGTGAGTCTGCGCACCATGAAAAACGGTTTTGGCATCGACGTTAAGACCCAGGACAACGTGACCATCGGCCTTGAGGTCTCTGCTCAGTACCACGTGAGCTATGACATGGGCGCCGGCCCGGCAGATTCGGGTATCTACAAGAGCTACTACATGCTGCAGGAGCCCGTCGACCAGATGCGTGACTTCATCACCGACGCCCTGCGCTCTTCGATCCCCGTCTACACACTCGATGAGGTCTTTGCCAAGAAGGATGACATCGCCAAGGATGTCAACGCTACCGTTTCCGAGCAGATGGCCGCCTACGGCTTCACCCTCGTGTCGACGCTCATCACCAAAATCGCACTGCCGACCGAGGTCGAGAACTCCATGAACGACATCAACGCCGCCCAGCGCAAGCGCGCTGCGGCACAGGAGCTCGCCGAGGCAGACCGTATCAAGCGCGTCACCGAGGCGACCGCCGAGGCCGAGGCTATGGAAAAGGCGGGCGAGGGCATCGCCAACCAGCGCAAGGCCATCGCGCTGGGCATCAAAGATTCACTCGAGATCATCCAGGAGACGGGCGTCGGCAACGACGAGGCCAACCAGCTGTTCATGTTTACGCAGTGGTCCGAGATGATGACGGAGTTCGCTCGCACGGGTAAAACTTCGACGGTCGTACTGCCGAGCGATTTCTCGCAGTCGGCCTCGATGTTCGAGCAGATGCTGACCGCCGGCAAAGTTCAAAACGGTTCGAAGGAGTAGGCGCGCGTGAAATACACCGTCGTTTGCGTCGGTAAGCTCAAGGAGCGCTTTTGGAAGGACGCGTGCGCTGAGTACACCAAGCGCTTAGGTGCCTATGCCAAGGTGGATATCCGCGAGGTGGCCGATATCGACCCGGCTAAGGCGGGCGGCGTGGATGCCGCGCGCGACAAGGAGGGGGCGGCAATTCTTGCTGCATTGCCGTCTCGGGCGCATGTGATCCTGCTGGCTATCGAGGGCAAGGAGCGTTCGAGTGAGGAGCTCTCGGCGCGGCTCGACGATCTTATGCTGCGAGGCAGCAGCGACATTGCCTTTGTAATCGGCGGTTCGGACGGCGTGAGTGATGAGGTGCGCGCCCGCGCCGACGAGATGCTCAGCTTTGGACGCATTACCTTGCCGCATAACCTGGCGCGTGTGGTGCTGCTAGAGCAGATTTACCGTGCCTGCAAGATCAGCCGTGGCGAGCCGTATCACAAATAGGTCGGCAATACGAAACAATGGCGTGGGACAATACCTTTCGTTTTGAGGAATGTGTCTGAAAGGACTATGAGATATGAAGATTGGATTTGTCGGTTTTGGCAATATGGCGAGCGCTATGGCCGATGGCTGGATCGCTGCCGGTGTAGCTGCGAGCGACATGTGCGCCTGCGCGGGTCGCTACGACGCACTGGTTGAGCGCTGCGAGGCGCGCGGCATGGTCGCCTGCCACGATGCCGCCGAGGTTGTCGCCGCATCCGATATCGTGGTCGCTGCGGTCAAACCGTACATGATCGAGAAGGTATTCGCCCCGCTCAAGGATGCTCTTGCCAAAAAGGTCGTTCTGTCGGTTGCCTGGACCTGGGACAGTGCCAAGTGGGAGCAGGTCCTGCCGGGCGTCGCGCATATCTCGACGGTGCCCAACACACCGGTTTCGGTGGGCGAGGGCGTCATCGCTTGCGAGAAGGCTTCCACGCTTAGTGATGAGCAGAGCGCCGTGGTGCTTGATCTGCTTGGCAAACTCGGTGCGGTGGTCGAGCTCGATACGAGTCTGCTGTTTGTGGGAGGCACGGTGGGTGGTTGCGCTCCGGCATTTGTCGCCATGGCAATCGAGGCCCTGGGCGATGCGGCGGTCAAGCACGGTATCCCGCGTGCCGATGCCTATCGCATTGTGAGCCAGATGGTGCTAGGTACGGCAAAGCTGCAGCTTGCAACTGGCCAGCATCCTGCGGCGATGAAGGATGCCGTATGCTCGCCCGGTGGTGCCACCATCAAGGGCGTCGTTGCGCTCGAGGACGCCGGCATGCGCAGCGCCCTGGTCAAGGCAATCGACGCAACTCTCCAGTAAAACCGACCAAAAAAAGGACGGGTTTATTTTTGGCAGGTATTTTCTGCGGTTTTGTCCTTTTAGCGAAAAGCGCCCCGCAACTGGCTCAATTCCAGTTGCGGGGCGCTTGCGTTTGCCCAGATAAAACAGACCAAAATAAACCTGTCCCTTTTTGGCAGGTTAGTCCCAGAAGCTGTCTTCCTCATCCTCGGACTTGGGTCCGCGGTCGACGTACATCTTATGGGTACGCTTCTCCATTACAAAGGCAAGAATCGCAAATAACAGGATGCCGCCGGCGAAAAGGATGGCAAAACCGGTGCGGGTGCCAAACAAAAAGGAAAAAACTGCGTCCATTGGGTGCCTTCTTGCGTAGTTGAGTTGGGTCGTAAACGCTCATAAGTATATACTTGCCCATACATGTACAAGGTTGCAACCTAAATGGAATGTATATCGCCGGAGGATCTAATGCTTGATATCAAGTTTGTTCGCGAGAACCCCGATGCCATCGATGTCGCCATGGCTAACCGCCAGACGTCTTGGGATCGCGAGAAGTTCTTTGAGCTCGACGACGAGCGCCGTGCCGTCATCACCGAGGTCGAGGAGCTCCAGGCTACGCGCAATGCCGAGTCCAAGAAGATCGGCGCCCTGATGAAGGAGGGCAAGAAGGACGAGGCCGAGGCCGCCAAGGAGGCCGTGCGCGCCGTCAACGAGAAGATTGACGGTCTGGCCGAGCGCCGTACTGCTCTCGAGCAGGAGCAGTACGACTTCATGGCTCACCTGCCCAACATTCCTTGCGAGGCCACGCCGTACGGCAAGGACGAGGACGAGAACATTGAGCGCCGTCGTTGGGGCACCCCGCGCGAGTTCGACTTCGACTTTAAGCCGCATTGGGATCTGGGCACCGATCTGGACATCCTCGACTTCGAGCGCGGCAACAAGCTCTCCGGCAGCCGTTTTACCGTTCTCGGTGGCGCTGGCGCCCGCCTGGAGCGCGCCCTCATCAACTTCTTCCTCGATACGCACACCAGCCGTGGTTTTAAGGAGTGGTGGCCGCCCATCGTCGTCAAGCGTCAGACCATGTTTGGCACGGGTCAGCTGCCCAAGTTCGAGGACGACGCCTACCACGTCTCGGGCGACAACTTCCTGATCCCCACCGCCGAGGTCGTGCTTACCAACCTGCACGCCGGCGAGGTCCTCGATGCCGACACTCTGCCGCGTCGCTACACCGCCTTCACCCCCTGCTTCCGCGAGGAGGCCGGTTCCGCCGGTCGCGACACCCGCGGCATCATCCGTCAGCACGAGTTCGACAAGGTCGAGATGGTCAAGTTCGCTAAGCCGGAGGAGTCCGACGATGAGCTCGAGAGCATGACCGCCGAGGCCGAGTACCTGCTGCAGCAGCTGGGCCTTCCGTATCGCGTGATTAGCCTGTGCACCGGCGACTTGGGCTTCTCTGCCCGTCAGACCTACGACGTTGAGGTCTGGCTGCCGAGCTACAACGCCTACAAGGAGATTAGCTCCTGCTCCAACTGCGGTGACTTCCAGGCTCGCCGCGCCAACATCAAGTATCGCGACCCCGAGAACTTCAAGGGTTCGCGCTACCTGCACACGCTCAACGGTTCTGGCCTGCCGGCCGGCCGCACCATGGCTGCCATTCTGGAGAACTACCAGAACGCCGACGGCACCATCACGATCCCCGAGGTTCTGCGTCCTTACATGGGCGGTCTCGAGAAGATCGAGCTGGTCGCGTAACTTGGCTGCATAGGGGATATGCAAGGGCGCTCCTTCGGGGGCGCCCTATTTCGTGCGCAGGTCCATATCATGCCGTGCGGACAGCTCAATAGAAAACACACGAACAACTGTTCTGTATACAGCTATCTACCTGTTATGCTTTTGCTAAATAAGAGCGAGAGAAAGGGGACGCGATGGAGCTGTTTGATGATCGGGTGGTTTTGTTTGAGAGCGACGAGGGTGGGGAGTACCTGCTTGTAACGTGTGAGCCGTCTGGCATGGGTGGCCTGGTGGTTCGACAGACGAGTGAGGGTCCGTTGACACAATGGTGTTTTGAGGAGTCGCCGCATGTGGTCGAGACCTTTGTGACGCACGTGGGGCTTGTGGCGCTGGAGCACTTCTATGGAGTTGGGACTTCCAACCAGGTCGCGCGCATGCTGAGCATCTCGTTTGCCGATTATGATTGTGCCCAGCGGGTGAGATCGCTCCTGAGGGAACTTGATGCCAAGTTTGACGTGATCGAAAAGCCAATCGATCGTACGGGGAACGGCGGTATATGCGGAGCAGCATGACAAAACTGCGTTCCACAAAAAAGTTTGAGATTGAGCTTGACTCCAATAAGCTAAAGTGGTTTTATATGTCTTGCGCTGCGGCGTTACCTCAGCTGGATAGAGGGTCTGACTACGAATCAGAACGTCATAGGTTCGAATCCTATACGCCGCACCAATCGAACTTGAAGCCTCCGGCAACGGGGGCTTTTCTTTTACGCCGGCACCGCATGGATTCGAACCTCGGTCGAGGCGCGGGCGTCAAAAAAACGCGGAGCGTTTTCAGCCCGCGGGCGAGTCCGCCGGCAGGCGGGCGAAGCCGGTGCGGATCCGCGAAGCGGATGCGCGGAATCCTATACGCCGCACCAATTGAAATCGAAAGCCTCCGGCAACGGGGGCTTTTCTTTTACGCCGGCACCGCACGGATTCGAACCTCGGTCGAGGTGCGAGCATCTTAATCATCACTTCGTAAAATTTTTCCAAATTGTCGCTTGACCCATCGAGGGGTCACGTGCATAATAATCTGTGCGTTGCGGCGTTACCTCAGCTGGATAGAGGGTCTGACTACGAATCAGAACGTCATAGGTTCGAATCCTATACGCCGCACCAATTGAGTTTTTAGCCTCCGGAAACGGGGGCTTTTCCTTTACGGGGGCATTGCGGAGATTCGAACCTCGTTCGAGGCGCGAGCGTCAAGAAAACGCGGAGCGTTTTTAGCGAGCGGGCGAGTCCGCCGGCAGGCGGGCGAAGCCGGTGCGGATCCGCGCAGCGGATGCGCGGAATCCTATACGCCGCACCAATTGAATTATAAAGCCTCCGGTAACGGAGGCTTTTCTTATATCGCGATGCGTCGAAGATCGCATCAAGTGGTCAAAAATGAGTAAAAATCAAATTCAATAACTTTTTTTGAAAAACACTTGACCTTTATTCAGTCGATGTGCATAATACTTAACAAGTCGCGGCGTTACCTCAGCTGGATAGAGGGTCTGACTACGAATCAGAACGTCATAGGTTCGAATCCTATACGCCGCACCATTTGAGATCGAAGCTCCCGGCAACGGGGGCTTTTCTTTTACGTAAGCACCGCATGGATTCGAACCTCGGTCGAGGCGCGGGCGTAAAGCGGACTATTTCCTGTCGACTCGTGTAAGATTTCGAGTAGGTGTCGCGGCCCATCCGTGACCACTCCTTCTTCAAGCGACCGATCAGGGTGATACTTCGTGGCAGAGCGTCCGACATACAAGCTCAGGTTTCTCGATCCCAAGAAGCGCTTTCCGGCGATGCCCGAGCAGCCTGCGGGGCGCTCATATGGCGTGGTCTGGAAACTCTTTGGCGAGGACCCGCATGAATCATGCTATGTCGTCGAATTTGTCGGCAAAAGCCATGTGTCGCTTTTGGGCTACGTGAGCGTTTCGGGTGAGGCCTATAAGGTGGACCGTCCCGTTAACGAAGTATCGCTGCCCGACGATCCCGACATGCAGCTGATTCTTGACGAGTCCGATTCCAACATCGGTGAGATTGCAGTCAGGGGTACCGATGGGACGATGCGCTCCCGGGCGCGAGTCATCGGCTCTCCCGAAGGCCCCATGCGCGAGCAGTCCGATCACGAGACATGGAATTCGGCCCGCTCCCTTCCTTACGGCGAGTTCATGGCGTCGATGTTCCTGCGCTACGTGATATTTGCCAACTCCGAAAGCGCTATTGCGAACACGGCGGGCGTCGACGGTCTCGATGCGGACATGCAAAACGTTGTCGACAAGATCAAGCTCGTAAAGTTGCCCGAGCCGGTCGAGGTGTTTTTGGGCTTTAACACGTCACCGCTCCCCGATGCTATCGAGACGCTGCTTTACCGCGTTGACCATGCCGAGAATCCGAGCGGTATCGAGCGCTATGCCGCCACCCTTATGAGCGAAATTGACTTGCCCCGTCTGCGCACCATTGCCGCCAAGTCCGAAATGAGCCTGGCGCGCATCGACCGGTCAAAGCTGTTTTATCTCAATTTTGATCGTAGCTTGCTGGACCAGGACGAGATTGACATGCTGCTTGCCATCGAGTGCCGTCTCAACCGCCTCTCCGGCATCCTCGAGCGCATCGGGGCCGGATTGGCCCCTGCGGCATCCTCGCCGAGCCTTGAGGGCTGCGCGCTCTTTGATGCGTGGCATATCGCCAAGACGACCAACGATGTTCCCCGACTGCTCGATACGGCCTCGAGCGATAACCCGTGGGGCAAACCGGGTACGGTGGCTTGCCAGCCGGGCGGCGAGTGGGACGTGCGCACCCGTTTTGCGCGAATCGTTGAGGCGCTCAACGTGGTCACGCGGCTCGACTATACCTATCGAGTAAACGTTGCCGAGGGGATTATGCTCGTTCGGTTTGGGCAGTCTGTCGTTGATGCCATGCCGCAACGTGAATACGACGCTCAAGATGACGCCTGGCGCGAGCTGGACGAGGACACGCGCGCGATCTGGGCCGCGGAGCACGATGCGCGCGTGGCACTCACGCTTGCGGCAGCGTGTTTTGCCGCGGGCACCTGCATCACGCGCTGCTATGTGCAGATTGCTGCTCCCGACAGTGAGCAGGGCGAGCGCGTTGTTGCAACGTATTTCTTTGGGCGCGCGGCCTATCTGGCCGATTGCGTGCCTGTTGCCAAGGATCTTGAGAGCATGGACATGGACGATATGCCGTGCAAGCGTGTGCTTGAGGCGTATGAGTCAACCGCTCCGGAGACGATTGAGCCTGCGGAGGTTCATGCTCGTCCGCGTGATGACCATCGCACGCTTCCGCCGGCGCTGCGCGATTTGCTGCTTGCCGATACGGCTGACGAGTTGGAGGTCATGGAAGAGGACGACGACCCATACGTGGCCCGTGTTGTTGAATTGCGCGAGCAGGCAAAAGTCGACCGTACAGGTGCTTTTGAAGGCTTTTCTCGTCTTGTCGAGGAGTTGGAGGCTAAGTGCGCCGTCGCCGAGCTTTTAGCGACAGGTCCGGTTCAAACGCAGTTTTGCGATAACCAGCTGGTGCGCATGGTGCTACCGGTGTTGGAAGAAGACCGCTCTGTGCGAATCCTTCGTGCGCCCGATGCGCTGTACTTTGCCCAGCACGAGATCTGCAGCTTTTACGTCGAGCAAGAGGACTTTGAACGAGCACTGCCCGAGGTGCGCCATCTTTACGATCTGGCGCGCTCGTCCATGCAATCGCACTTTGCGCTCATCAACGTGCTTGCGCGTCTGGAGCGCTTCGACGAGATTATCGAGGTGGCGCGCCACGGCCTACGTATTGCCAGCGATCGTTCTGCAATCGGCTACCTGTTCTATCGCCTGGCGTTTGCCTATTGGAATTGCGATCAGCTCGACCTTGCGCTGGCTTGTTACCGTCTGGTGCCGCGCGGCGAGGAGTCGGGCAGCAGCGCGCTGGAAGAAATGCAGGGCCTTATGAACGAGATGGGCGTCAGCGAGCCTCCGACGTTCGAGGAAGCGGTCGAGACCATCCGCAAGGCTGGACTCGAGCTGCCGCCAGTGTCCGCCGTGACGAATCAGCTGGCAGATGCCGCTGTGCAACTGGTCGACAGCGGCTTCTTTTTCCTGGCACGCGGTTGCATCTTCCAAATGTGGCGCACCATGGGCAACGACGAGCTCGGCTCCCTCAACCGCTCGCTGGGGTAGGCGAAGCCTCCAAGGGGGAAAGGATGCTAGGCAATTAGAAAATTTCCTCTTGCCCATCCTTGGCTGTTTGGTTACTATAGAACGGCTGTTACGGAGAGCTGACCGAGAGGCCGAAGGTGCTCGCCTGCTAAGCGAGTATGCCCCAAAAGGGCATCTGGGGTTCGAATCCCCAGCTCTCCGCCAGTAAGACTTTAAAGAAGGGTTCCGAAAGGGGCCCTTTTTTAGTTGAACCACGTTAGCTGGGGATTCGAACCCTCAAAAAAGGAGGCGTCCTTTCGGACACCTCCTTTCAGCGAGCGTATTGTTCTTCGACCCTACACCTCGGGTGCCTTGGCTACGGTCTCGCTCTCTGCCGTGAGTGGCCGGTTGTCGATGCGGCGGCCCAAGCGATCGAGCTTCACAAGGAGCCATTCAATGGGATTCGGCCCTGCACCTTCCTCGTCGGCAACTAGGTCCATGACGGCGATCTTGGTGTCGTCCTGCTTGAGCGTAACGCTGCCCACCTTGTCGCCCACATGCACCGTGCCCGAAAGATCGTCGTAGCTAACCTTTTCGGTCACCTCGCCGGCAAGGGAAAACACGGTCGCTTGCGCCGTAGGATCGGCGAGTGTGGCGTCGATCGTCTTATCCGTCCAGTCGGTTTGGCCAATGCGCGCCATAAGCGGGTTGCCGTTGGCGGTCTTTTCCTGCGTGTTGGCGATCGCGACCGTCACCTTGTGACCGTAGTACCAATTGGCAAGGGTTGCGGTATCGGTAAAGCGCTGGTCGGTGGTGGTGGAGTTCAAAACGACGGTGTAGATCTCGTCGCCATCGCGGTTGTAGGCACTCGTAAAGCAATAGCCTGCATCGTCGGTGGTGCCGGTCTTGCCACCGATGTTGCCATCTTGGCCCAGCAAATAGTTATGCGTGTCCATGGAGTGCGAATGGTCGGTGCCGTCGGCGCCCGTGACCTCGATCCAAGAATCCTCGCTCGCTACGACCTCGCGGATCGTGTCGTTTTTCATGGCCTTCTGCATCATTAGCGCTACGTCATGTGCGGTTGAGTGCATATCGCCAGCCCACTCATCAAAGTCCAGACCATGCGGGTTTTCAAAAAGCGTACCGGTGCAGCCGAGCTTCTTAGCGCGCTCGTTCATGGCCTTCACAAATGTGGCCTCGGCGTCTTTGGTCTTAGGGTCGATCTTCTTGCCCACATATTCGGCGAGCACGATGGCGGCGTCGTTGCCCGAGGGAATCATCAGGCCGCGCAGTGCCTGCTCCACGGTAAGCTCGTCGCCTTCGAGCAAGCCGGCGGTCGAATTACCCACGGTGGCTGCGGCGTTGCTTACCGTGACCTTCTCGTCCATCTTGCAATTCTCGACGGTTAGGATCGCGGTCATGACCTTGGTGATCGAGGCGATCTTGACCTGCTCATCGGCGCCACGGGCATAGTAGACGGTGCCGTCTTTGCCCATGACGAGGGCATTGGTCGCATCGATATCGGGCAGGTTTTCGGCCGTGATGCCGCGCGCATCGGCGGTTTTGCCGCAAACATTGTCGGTCGTGAGCACTTGGGCGCCGGCGACGGTGGGCACGCCAGCGGCAAGGGCGATAGCGCAGACAAAGCCGGCGGCAAGCTGGGCTGAGCGCTTTGCAAAAGAGGTGAGGGACTTCACGGATTTCGCTTTCGACGGGATGGTCTCTTCTGGAACTAGAGTATATCGTTTGCCGGCGTCGGCGATCATCGCGTGCGTGCGTGGCCCACATCCGCGCCCGAACGGGCACAAGGGTGCTTAAGGCCGACTTAATCACCCACGCTTGTTGTGTGTGGCATGCGTCGCCTCGGGCATAATGGAGCGCGAGAGGAGCACGCATGAACGAGCGCATTTTGGTAGTTGATGACGAAAAGGCCATCGCCGACTTGGTTGGTATCTACCTTACAAAAGAGGGCTTTGATGTCCAGATTGCCTATAGCGGGGCCGATGCGGCCAAGGCAATCTTGGAGCAGGAGTTCGATCTGGCGCTGCTGGATGTCATGCTGCCCGATATCGATGGGTTTGAGCTGCTGCGTACGATCCGTTCCAGCCATACCTATCCCGTGATCATGCTGACGGCGCGCGATGCCCAGCAAGACAAGATCGAGGGTCTTTCGCTTGGCGCGGACGATTACGTGGTTAAGCCGTTCCGTCCGCTGGAGCTCATCGCGCGCGTGCACGCTCAACTTCGCCGCTACACCAGCTACGGTAGCCGCGCACAGGCGGCCGAGTCGCTGACCCTCCAGCTCGACGGCCTGGAGATCAACCGCGATGCTCGTTCCGTGACAGTGGACGGTTCACCGGTTCGCCTCACGCCCATCGAGTATTCCATCTTGCTGTATCTGGTCGAGCATCGCGGCAGCGTGGCGGCCGTGGAGGACCTGTTCCGCGCGGTGTGGAACGAGGACTTTATGCCCGGCTCCAACAATACGGTGATGGTGCACATTCGCCACCTGCGCGAAAAGATCGGCGACGACGCACAAAAGCCGCGCTTTATCAAAAACGTCTGGGGCGTCGGCTACATAATCGAATAGCGCCTTTGATGGTGGGGAAGTGGATATGACAAAAGACGATAGGCAGGCATTCGAGGTGCCCGATCGACTCTTTGAATACGTGAGGTCGTTCGTCGACAACCGCGCGCTTGCAACGGTGCTGCTCTTTTTGCTGAGCCTGCTGCTGATTGGCATCGATAACATCGCCGGAATCTTGGCGGTGCTGCTTATCGGCTTTTTGCTGATCGATCGATTCGAAATCGTTCGCCGCTGCGTGGTGATTGGCGGCGCCGCGTGGGCCATGACGTTGGCGATTGGCGCCATGGCGCTCGGCGGCATTGAAGGGCCGGTGCTGTTCGATGCCGGCTTTGTATTCAACATGCTTGGCTTTGTGCTGGCGCTTGCCGTGTGCGTGCTGTTCTTGTGCGGCCGCGCCCTGTACTACCAGGGCTACGAGCAGGGCGAGCAGCATGCCGATTGTGTGCTGGCCGCTCGTATTCAAGATCGCCTGATCGATCACCCCGACACCTGGGACAACATCGACGGCGACTTCTTGGAGGCCGAGGGCGCCCTTAACCGCGTGCGTGACCGTGAGCGCAAGGTGCAGCAAGCTCTGCGTGACGAGTCGCATCGCAAGGACGATCTGGTCACGTACTTGGCACATGACCTGCGCACCCCGCTTGCCAGCGTGGTGGGCTATCTTTCGCTGCTGCAAGAGGCTCCCGAGCTGCCGGTTGAGCAACGTACGCACTTTACGGGCGTGGCGCTCGACAAGGCGCACCGGCTCGATGCACTCATCGAAGAGTTCTTCGATATCACGCGCTTTGACTTCCACGATATCGTGCTCACGCGCGGCTATGTTGATCTGGGGTTGCTGCTGGCTCAGGTGACTGACGAGTTCTATCCCATCCTCAACGAGCAGCATAAGGAAGTCCAAGTTGATATTCGCGAGGACCTGACGGTGCTCGTGGATGGCGACAAGATGGCCCGCGTGTTTAACAACATCATGAAAAACGCCGTCGCCTATAGCTATGAGGGCTCGACTATCACGATCGAGGCCGGGCGCCAAGACGATGGCGGCGTGCGCGTGCGCTTTATCAATCAGGGCGATCCTATCCCTGCGGCTAAGCTCAAGGTGATCTTTGAGAAGTTCTATCGCCTGGATGCGGCGCGTGCGACCAATCGCGGTGGTGCCGGTCTGGGCCTTGCTATTGCCAAGGAGATCATCGCGGCACACGGCGGTACCGTTGCATGTGAATCGACGCCCGAACACACGATATTCACCATCGAGCTGCCCGCCGCATAGCCAGCGTGCCCTTACAAACACTTGACAATGCGCTCACGTGCATATGAGCCGCGATTTCTACTATCGATACTGCTGAATTGATATCGATGTGGAGGTATGCGGTATGACGGCTGCTGCGGCTGTGGAGCCCACGGAGCTTGAAGAACTCATGAAAGCGCAGGCCGAGGCCGCGTACGAGCGCGAGGTTGGGGATGCGACTCGCCCCACGGCAGAGGATCTTGCCGCCTCGCCGACGCGCATCGACGTCGAGGGCCTCGACCTGTTCTATGGCGACCATCATGCGCTCAAGGACGTGAATATCAAGATCCGCGACAAGCAGATCACCTCGTTTATCGGGCCTTCGGGCTGCGGAAAGTCCACGTTGCTGCGCTGCTTTAACCGCATGAACGACGGCATCAAGGATTGCCGCATCGAGGGCAAGATTGCGCTCGATGGTCAAGATATCCTGGGCGATTACGACATCTGCCGTTTGCGCCAGCGCGTGGGCATGGTGTTTCAGCGCCCCAACCCGTTTCCCATGAGCATCTACGACAACGTCGCCTACGGTCCTCGCGGCATGGGAGTGCGCGACCGCGTCGTGCTCGACGAGCTGGTCGAAGACTCCCTGCGACGCGCCGCCCTGTGGGACGAGGTCAAGGACAAGCTCAAAGAATCGGGTCTGGGTCTTTCGGGCGGCCAGCAGCAGCGTCTGTGCATCGCCCGTGCGCTGGCCGTGCAGCCCGACATTCTGCTGATGGACGAACCGACCTCGGCGCTCGACCCCGTATCGACGCTGGTGGTGGAGCAGCTGGCCTGCGAGCTCAAGGAGACCTGCACGCTCGTGGTCGTGACGCACAACATGCAGCAGGCCGCGCGTATTTCCGATTCGGTCGCGTTCTTTTTGCTGGGTGAGCTGGTGGAGCACGCGCCCACCGCGCAACTCTTCAAGAATCCGACTGATCCGCGCACGGCGGATTATTTGACGGGCCGTTTTGGCTGATACCATCTAGTACAGGCACCTTTAGGGTTAAGATGCGGTCATGCCGGCCGCAAAGGGGTTCAACATGATCTATTACGTCGAGGACGATGACAACATCAGGGATTTGACGGTCTATGCGCTGCGCAAGCAGGGAATCGAGGCCGAGGGCTTTTCGTGCGATGGCGAGTTTAAGGCCGCCGTGGCGCGACGGGTACCCGATGCTGTCCTGCTCGATATCATGCTGCCCGATACCGATGGCTTGGCGATTATGCGTCGACTGCGTGCCGATCGCCTGACGGCGACGGTGCCCATCATGATGCTTACCGCCAAGGATACCGAGCTCGACAAGGTGATGGCGCTCGATGGCGGTGCCGACGATTACCTGACTAAGCCGTTTTCGCTCATGGAGCTCGCCAGCCGCTGCCGCGCACTGCTGCGTCGCGGCGGCATGGTCAAACAGGCAAGCGATGTGCTCAGCGTGGGCGACATTGTGCTCTCGCCCAGCCATCGTGAGGTGACTGTTGCCGGCGAGTCGCTTAAGCTCACCCTGCGCGAGTTCGACCTGCTCGAGTACCTCATGCGCAAGCCCGGCGTGGTCTTTACCCGCGAGTCGTTGCTGCAGAGCGTGTGGGGCTGGGACTTCGACGGCGGTTCGCGCACCGTTGACGTGCACGTGCAGACGCTTCGCCAAAAACTGGGCGAGCATGCCAGCGCCATCGAGACCGTGCGCGGCGTGGGCTACCGCTTGGCCGAGCCTTCTGCCGGTGATGGTGCCGAAGGTGACGACACCGCGGCCACCGCATCGGAGGAGTAACCCGTGGTCTTCGCCCCCCAGGGAAAACATACGCTGTCGCACCGCGTTTTTGTGACGATCTTTGTCTGCGCCATGGCGGTTATCGTGGCGTTTACGGTGCTGGGTGCGTTCTTTGTGCAAAACACCTTGGCGGATGCCACGAGTGCCAATCTGGCGCAGGAAACCGAGCTCATTGCTGCCGCCCTCGACGAGCAGCAGGAGCCCATCCCGTTCTTGCGTAGCCTCGATCGAGAGGACTTGCGCATCACGCTGATTAACAAGGATGGATCGGTTGCCTACGACAACGAGGCGTCGCCTTCCACGCTGCCCAACCATGGCGATCGCCCCGAGGTCATCGAGGCCTTTGAGAATGGTTCGGGTTCCGCGGAGCGCGCAAGCTCTACGCTCGACGAGATTATGCTGTATCGCGCCGTCGCCCTTGATAACGGCCAGGTTGTCCGCTTGGCGCAGGCCCAGCCTGGCGTTGCAGCGATTTTGCTGTCGATGGTGGCGCCGATGCTGCTTATCGCAGCAGCGGGCGCGGTACTCTCGTTTTTTATGGCGCGCCGCGAGTCCCGTGCCATCATCGCGCCGTTGCAAGAGGTGGATTTGGACCACCCGCGCCGTAGCTATGAGCATGCCTATGCCGAGATGGTACCCATGCTTGAGCGTATCGAGTCGCAGCGCCAGGAACTCAAGCGCCAAATGGCGGTGCTAGCGGACAACGACCGTATGCGCCGCGAGTTCACGGCGAATATCACCCATGAGCTCAAGACACCGCTTACGGCGATTTCGGGCTATGCCGAGCTCATCGCAAACGGCATGGTCGAGGGCGAGGACGACCTGTGCAACTTTGGCGGTCGCATCTATCGTGAGGCGGGCCGCTTGGCAGCGCTCGTCAACGACATCCTTACGCTGTCTAACTTGGACGAGGCCGAGCGTGCAACTGAGGGCGAGGCGGTGCCCATTGGATCCACGGAGCCTATTGAGCTCTCGCGTGCCATCTACGCGGTTGAGCAGCGTCTTGAACAGGTCGCCCGTCAGGCGAATGTGACGATAAGTCATGAGACCAAGCCCGTGGTCATCGAAGGCGTGTCGCGCTTGATCGACGAGCTCATCTATAATCTGGCAAGCAACGCCATCCGCTACAATCGACCCGGCGGTACGGTTACGCTGCAGTGCGGCACCAACGACGAAGGCCATCCGTTCCTTGCGGTCGCCGACACGGGAATCGGTATCGCGCCTGAAGAACAGGGCAAGGTATTTGAGCGGTTCTATCGCGTGGACAAGAGTAGGTCCAAGGCACGCGGCGGAACCGGTCTGGGGCTTGCCATTGTCAAGCATGCGGCTCTGTATCATCACGCCACGCTCGAACTGTCGAGCGAGTTGGGCGTGGGAACCACCATTACGGTGACGTTTCCCATACAGCAGGACGAGCCATTCGCATAGCGATGCAACATAGATATTGATGTAGACGCCGCATTTGACTTTCGGGTTCGGCGTTGTTGTGCAATTTTACGATTGCTTCCGACATTTTTACAGGAGAGCCTGTTTCTTATGTATAGAGTTTGGCCTCGGTAAAAAGATGCGATAACATACGGACAGTTTTGTCAATCCGAACTGGGGAAATGAAAGGCAAGCTGCATGACCCTTCTCGAACTGTTCCAGCTGCTGAAGAAGCACCTCAAGCTGGTCATCACCCTTCCGGTGGTCTGCGCGATCGCCATGGGCATCGTGTCCTTCGTTGCGATGGACAACACCTACACCGCGACGACGAGCATGTACATTCTCGCCAAGACCGACGATAGCGGTCAGATGAGCTACAACGATCTCTCGGCGAGCCAGATGCTTTCCAACGATATCGCCACGCTGCTGGATAGCGATAGCGTTAAGAGCGGTGCTGCCAATGAGTTGGGCCTTGCTGACCTGGATGACTACAAGGTGTCTGTTTCCTCCGAGACCACCACGCGTGTCATTACGCTTTCGGTTACCGGCACCGATGCCAAGGAGACGGCTAAGGTCGCAAAGGCCATGGCCAGCTCGGTGAGTACGGTCGCTCAGAACGTCGGCGCTGCCCAGAGCATCAACGTTATCGACGAGGCTAAGACTCCCGAAGTCCCCAGCGGCCCCAAGCGCACGCTGTACGTTGCTGTCGCGTTCCTCGCCGGTATCTTTATCGCAGTTGCCTATGTCGTTTTGGCAGACATGCTCAATACCCGCATCCGCGGTGCCGAAGAGGCGGAAGAGCTCCTGGGCATTCCCGTTGTTGGCCGAATTCCGGCTATGAAAGGTGGTAAATAGGCATGGCTAAGGCAAAGAACACCGATAAGCTCGTTGTACAGAATGCCGCCAAGACCCTTCTGGCCAACATCCGCTTTGCGAGCGTGGACGACCCCATTCGCACCATTACCGTCACGTCCTCGATTCCCAACGAGGGCAAGTCTACGGTTTCCATCAACCTTGCCCAGGCTATCGCCACGAGCGGCAAGTCCGTGCTCCTGGTCGAGGCCGATATGCGCCGCAGGTCCCTTTCCGATATGCTCGGCGTTCGTTCGCGCGGCGGACTCTATGCGGTCCTTTCCGAGCAGATCTCCATTGACCAGGCAATTGTCGAGACGGGTCAGAAGAACTTCTACTTCCTCGATGCCGAGCCGCATATTCCCAATCCTGCCGACATCATTGTCTCTCACCGCTTTGCCAAGTTGGTAAAGGCACTGTCCGCCAAGTTCCAGTACGTCATCTTTGATGCTCCCCCGGTCGGCACCTTCATCGATGCTGCCGAGATTGCCAGCCTGACCGACGGTACGCTGTTCGTGGTGCGCGAGGACTTCACCAAGCGCGAGGAGGCACTCAACGCTATCGGCCAGCTTAAGAAGTCCGAAAAGGTCAAGCTCATCGGTACCGTTATGAACTACTGCGAGACCGAGACCAGCGAGTACTACTACTCCTACTACACCAAGGACGGTAAGAAGGTGAAGAAGGGCTCGGACGATCAGGGGACTTCCAAAAAGGGCATCTTCACCAACCGAGCAAACGTTTAGTTGATTAAGGCTGACCTATGCGTGACATTCATTGCCATATCTTGCCGGGTGTAGACGACGGCGCCGCCGATCTCGATGAGAGCTTGGCGATGCTCGAGGCTGCCAAGCGGGCCGGTGTAACCAGAATCGTTTGCACTCCTCACTGCCGTGATCCCTATTTTGATTACGACAAGATGTGGGATGCCTTTGAACTGCTGCGTGATAACGCTGACGGTTTTCCGCTCCAGATGGGCTTCGAGGTCAACCATCGAAAGCTCGTTGAGCTTGGTATCGATGCTGCGGAGCACTTGCATTTCGATGGGACCAACGAGTTTCTGCTCGAGCTTTCGACGCATGCCGATGCGTATGCGTTTAGAGAGTACGAGAACACGATTTACGATTTGCAGTGCCGTGGCTACCAGGTGATCATCGCTCATCCTGAGCGCTATCGTGCGGTTCAAAAGGATGTAAGCGTGGCGGAGCGCCTGGTCGATATGGGCTGCAAGCTGCAGGCTTCGGCGGACTTTATTGCCGGCGGTCGCTTTGGTCGCGAGAAAAAGCCGGCACAGCGCCTGTTCGATCAGAACCTGTACAGCTTCATCGCGAGCGATGCCCATAACGTGGGTCATTACGACTGCCTGGCGAAGGCTCGCGCGAAGTTTAGCGTGCGCGGAGCTCATTTTCGCTAAAATCTGTCCCTAACGTTCGCATTGAATGAAAGGGCAGCCATGGATATCCAACTTAAGACGGGATGCTTTGATGACGCGGCGTTGGTGCGCCGCGCTGTCTTTGTGGACGAACAGGGTTACGAAATCGAGTTCGACCAGATCGATGAGGCTTCTGACTGCATTCATGTGACGCTGTACGCGGATGGTCAACTCGCCGGCTGCTCGCGCGTGTTTCCCGAGGAGTTGGAGCGCGCGGCAGATGCGGAAGCCCTGGTGCCGCCGGCATGCGACATGGACGAAGGCGTTGCGGCGGGGGAGACCTACATTATGGGGCGCGTCGCCGTGCTGCCGGCTATGCGTCGTCGCGGACTGGCGAGTGCGATCGTCGAGGCCAGTGCTTCGTGTGCACGCGATGCCGGCGCTAAGCTTATTAAGCTGCATGCGCAGGAATACGTGTTGCCGCTCTATGCAAAGGCGGGCTACACGCAAATTGCCCCGGTAGATTACGAAGACGAGGGCCAGCCCCATGTCTGGATGGCCAAGCGCGTAGATGGCAGATAGGGACGTTCCTTTTCTGCCGGCAGCTGTGGACACTCCTTGGCAATTGACGCATTGGAGCGCTCGGACATACAGTTTTTCGATTCCGTATGTATATATGCGCGCTATTGGGTTATAAAATCTAAGTCTGAACATAGCAGGTCTGCGATGCGGCTCGGGCAACCGGGCCGTTTTTGCGGACGGGGGTAGCGCGAAAGGACTGCACATGCGTCAATTTAAGACCGAGAGCAAAAAACTGCTCGACCTCATGATCAACTCCATCTACACCAATAAGGAAATCTTCCTGCGCGAGCTTATCTCTAACGCGAGCGACGCCGTCGACAAGCTCAACTTTAAGAGCCTGCAGGATCCGAGCGTCAAGATCAACCAGGGCGACCTGGCCATTCGCGTCTCCTTTGATAAAGACGCCCGCACCATTACCATCTCGGATAACGGCATTGGCATGACCGCCGAGGAGCTCGAGCGCAATCTGGGCACCATCGCCCATTCCGGCTCCGAGGAGTTTAAGACCGAGAACGCCGAGCAGCAGGGCTCCGATGTCGACATCATCGGCCAGTTTGGCGTGGGCTTCTACTCTGCCTTTATGGTTGCCAGCCATGTGAAGGTCGTCAGCCGCGCCTATGGCGAGGATGTCGCCCATGTGTGGGAATCCGACGGTCTTGAGGGCTACACCATCGAGGACGGTGAGCGCGCCGAGCACGGTACCGATGTCATCCTGACGCTGCGCGAGAACGAGAAGCTCGATGCCGACGGCGAGGCCGAGACCTACGATCGCTTCCTGACCGAGTGGGGTCTCAAGAGCCTGATTCAGCAGTACAGCAACTATGTGCGCTACCCGATTCAGATGATGGTGTCCAAGAGCCGCCAGAAACCCAAGCCCGAGGACGCCGGCGACGATTACAAGCCCGAGTACGAGGACTATCAGGAGCTCGAGACCGTCAATTCCATGACACCGATCTGGAAGAAGCGCAGCTCCGATGTCGAGCAGAAGGACTACGACGAGTTCTACAAGTCCACGTTCCACGACTTTGACGATCCTGCGCGCACCATCAGCTTCCACGCCGAGGGCACGCTCGAGTATGACGCCCTGCTGTTTGTGCCGGGACGCGCGCCGTTCGATCTGTACAGCAAGGACTACGAGAAGGGTCTGGCGCTCTACAGCTCCAACGTCCTGATCATGGAGAAGTGCGACGACCTGCTGCCCGACTACTACAACTTTGTCCGCGGCGTCGTGGATTCCGCCGACGTGTCGCTCAACATCTCGCGCGAGACGCTGCAGCAGAACCGTCAGCTCAAGGCCATCGCCAAGCGTGTGGAAAAGAAGATTACCGCCGACCTTGAGGATATGCGTGACAACGACCGCGAGGCCTACGAGAAGTTCTTTGAGAACTTTGGCCGCGGTCTTAAGTACGGCATCTACTCGAGCTATGGCATGAAGGCCGATGAGCTCGCCGACCTGTTGCTGTTCTGGTCTGCCAAGGAACAGAAGATGATTACCCTGGCCGAGTATGCCAAGGGCATGCCCGAGGATCAGAAGGCCATCTACTACGCCGCCGGCGACTCGCGTGAGCGCTTGGCCAAGATGCCCGTGGTAAAGGGCGTGCTCGACCGCGGCTATGACGTGCTGCTGCTGACGCAGGATGTGGATGAGTTCACGTTCCAGGCTATGCGTGAGTACGTTGCCGCCGATATGCCCAAGATCTACGAGGACGATGCCGCCCGCGAGGCTGCCGAGAAGGCCGTGGCCGATGGTGCCGAGCCCGAGGTTGAGGATCGTCACCTGGAGCTCAAGAACGTCGCAACCGGTGATCTTGACCTGGCGACCGAGGACGAGAAAAAGGAGGCCGAGGACGCCACCAAGGAGAACGAGGACCTCTTTAACGCCATGAAGGAGGCACTCGGCGACAAGGTCGAGAAGGTTGCCGTCTCTGCGCGCCTGACCGATGCTCCCGCGTGCATCACCACCGAGGGCCCGCTTTCGCTCGAGATGGAGAAGGTGCTCCAGAAGGGTCCCGAGGGCGCGCCCGACGGTATGCCCAAGAGCCAGCGCGTGCTCGAGCTCAACGCCAAGCACCCGGTCTTTTCCAAGCTCGTCGCCGCTCAGAAGGCGGGCGACGCCGACAAGATCAAGCAGTACTCCGGTTTGCTCTATGACCAGGCCCTGCTGGTCGAGGGCATTCTGCCCGAGGACCCCGTTGCCTTCGCAGCAGCTGTTTGCAACTTGATGTAGTTAGGTATTTACGCGGTTTTACCAAACCGCGTAACGGCTCGACGCTGCCCTCAGTTCCGCCGTTCTAACGAACGGCGGACCAGTCGACGCTGCGCGGGCGCCAGAGCGACAACTTGTCATTCAAAGAGGACGGCATGACCAGAAGGTCTATGCCGTCCTCTTTTCATGCCAATTTGTTCGCTCTGGCGCCCGCTCGCTGGCATTGCTAAAACATCGATGTTACCGTGGTCCAAACTAGTCGTTGGGGGCGTTCTTGTTTGACCAGTCGTTTAAGAACGTCCCCGATGACTATTTGAATTGCTAATTTGTGCGGGTTGTGGTTTTGTGACCTGCTGAAATTAAAGATACTGTACAACTGTACGTTAATTCGTCTTCGTAGTATATTGCTACCCGCAAAACTCAATACCATTGTGCTCTGAGACGCTAAAGCGCTTACGTACAATGGTTATCGATAGTACGATTCGATTCAACGACAGGATGGATGGTCCAAGCGTGAGTCTCGGCAGCAAACTATCCAATGCAAAGGTCTCCTTTGCGATATTTAAGCGCGACATTAAGCGACTGCTTGTGAACCCCGTCGCCTTGGTGGTTACCCTTGGCGTGTGCGTTATTCCCTCGCTGTATGCCTGGTACAACATCGTGGCCAACTGGGATCCGTACGGAAACACCCAGGGCATCAAGATTGCCATCGCCAACAACGATCGGGGCACCCAAAACGACCTGGTGGGCGAGCTCAACGCGGGCGATCAGGTCGTCGATCAGCTCAAGGAGAACGATCAGCTGGGCTGGACGTTCGTCGACTCGACGGCCGATGCCAAGGAGGGCGTCGAGAGCGGCGAGTACTATGCCGCTATCGTGATTCCCAAGAACTTCTCGGATAACCTGGTTTCGATGCTCGACGGCAACTACCATCAGCCCAAGCTCACGTACTACGTCAATGAGAAGAAGAGCGCCATTGCGCCCAAGGTTACCGATACCGGTGCAAACACCATCGAGGAGCAGATCAACTCGGAATTTGTCTCTACGGTAGGCAAGACTGTTGCCGGTATCGCCAAGGATGCCGGTGTCGATTTAAAGGACAAGGCAACCCAGACTCAGGACTCGCTGGCAAGTTCGGTGTCCGAGGCGTCCGACACCTTGGGCGAGGTGCGCGATTCGATTGGCGATATGAATGCCGCCATCGATAAGACGAGTGGCGCTATCGCCTCGGCTGATGCGGCACTTGCCGGCTTGCAAGGCCAGGCACCGTCGCTGACGCAGGCGATCTCCCAGGGCAACGATCTGCTGAGCGAAGCTCGCACCACGGCGGGCAACTCCATCACCTCGCTCTCCAAGGCGCTCTCGGAAGGCAGCCTTGCGCTCACCAAGACGTCGGCCTCTGCGAACGCTGCCATCGGCAAGCTGACGGGCGCGGTCACATCTACGACCACCCGTATCGACAACTCGCTCGAGTCTCTTCAAGCGACGATCGACCACAATAAGGCCGTTATCGGGCACTTGGAGATTCTCGCCAATGACACGTCGACAGGTTCCGAGGAAATTGACGCGCGCATTGTATCGACCATCGATTTGCTTCGAGAGCAGAATGAAAAGCTTCAGAGCATCAAGGACGGTCTGTCCGCGCAGTCGAGCGCCATGGCGAATGACGCAGCGGCTGTTTCGGGTGCCAGTGACGCTATCAATAACGCAATTCATACCGGTGCGACCAACCTTGGCCAAGCCCAGACGGACTTGGGCCAAAACGCGCTGCCGAAGGCCTCGAGCGCGCTCGACTCTTTTGCTGCCGTTTCGGGCGACCTGACCGGTATCGTCTCGGGTATGACACCTACACTTGCAAATGCGCGCGGCACGTTGGCGCAGCTTAGCGCTACGCTCGGCCAGGCCAAGACCACGCTGTCCCAGACCGATTCCTCGCTTGCCAAGGTCCAGGACAAGCTTGCAACCGCCGCCAATGACATCGCGGCGCTGCAGACCTCCGAGTCCATGGGCGAGCTGGCCGATCTGATGGGCGTCGATGTCAATGACGTGGCAGATTTCATGGCGTCTCCGGTTGAGTTGACGTCCAAGCCAATCTATCCGGTCAAGAGCTTTGGCTCGGGCATCGCTCCCTTCTACACCAATCTGGCGCTTTGGGTGGGCGGCTATGTGCTCATCGCCATTTACAAGCTCGAGGTCGACCGTGAAGGTGTTGGCAGCTTTACGGCGCGCCAAGGCTACTTTGGCCGCTGGTTGCTCATGGTGATCCTGGGCGCGTTGCAGGCCATCATCGTTACGGTAGGCGATCTGGTGATTGGCGTGCAGTGCGTCAGCCCGCTGCTGTTCGTGCTGGGCGGCATCGCCATTTCGTTCACCTACGTCAATATCATCTATGCGCTGTCCACCACGTTTAAGCATATCGGCAAGGCTATCGGCGTCATTCTCGTCATCGTGCAGATCCCGGGTTCGTCGGGCATGTACCCCATCGAGATGATGCCCGGCTTCTTCCAGTGGCTGCACCCGCTGCTGCCCTTTACCTACGGCATCAATCTGCTGCGCGAGACGGTCGGCGGCATGTATTCGTTCAACTACCTGTTTAACCTGTGCATTCTGGGCGTGTTCTTGATCGTGGCGCTCTTTATCGGCCTGCAGCTGCGTCCGCTGCTGCTCAACCTTAACCTGCTCTTTGATAAACAGCTCTCCACGACCGGTATGATGATTTGCGAGTCCAACGACCTGCCGCGCCAGCGCTACTCGCTGCGCACGGCCATGCGCGTCATGCTCGATTCCGATTCGTACCGTCGCGAACTGCTCGATCATGCGGTCGCCTTTGAACATCGCTACCCGTACTACATCAAGGGCGGTTTTGCCGCCGTGGTGGGCGTTCAGGTCCTGCTCTTTGTCCTGTCGACGGTTCTCGATATCGACAATAACGGCAAGATCATCCTGCTTGTCATTTGGATCATCTCGGTTATTGCCATCTGCGGCTGGCTTATCAATATCGAATATATCCGAGCGAGCCTCAATACCCAGATGCGCATCTCGGCGCTTTCGGATGAGGACCTGCGTCGCGAGATGCGCGAACACACGGCCGCCATTCCTGCCGCCCGCCACATGTTTGGCCTCAACGCCAGCGAGCGTGGTGCCAAGGGCGGCGATCAGTCCACGGGCCGCTTGCCGCATATCGGCTCGCACCATAAATCTCAGGGCAGCGACAGCACAGCCACAAATGATGGAGATACCACCGCGCTTGGCAAGCACTCCAAAGGAGGTGAGGCATAAATGAAGAACATCCTGCATCTGTTTAAGCGCGATGTCCAAAACGTGTCTCGCTCCGTGATCGGCTTGGTTGTCGTGATGGGCCTCATTATCGTACCGTGTCTGTACGCGTGGTTTAACATCGCCGGCAGCTGGGATCCGTACGGCAACACCGGCAATCTTAAGATCGCCGTGGTCAACACCGATGAGGGTTACGAGAGCGATTTGATCCCCGTCGAGGTTAACGTGGGCGAAAACGTGACCGCCACCCTACGCGGCAACGAGAGCTTCGATTGGGTTGTGCTCAACAATCGCGAAAAGGCTATCGAGGGCGTTAAGTCGGGCGCGTACTATGCTGCCGTCGTTATCCCCAAAACGTTTAGCGCTGACATGATGACGCTTTTCTCGACCGACGTGAAGCATGCCGATATCGAGTTCTACGAGAATCAGAAGGCCAACGCCATTGCGCAGATCGTGACCGAGAAGGGTTCGAGCGCCGTCCAGAGCCAGGTTAACGAAACTTTTACCGAGACCATTACGAGCATCGGTCTTAAGACGGTGTCCAGCCTGCTCGATTACATGAGCACCGACCAGGTCAGCAACTTTATCGCCAACCTGTCCTCGACGCTCGGCGATTCGATTGAGGACCTGCGAGACGTTCAGGCAAATGCTTCGTCGCTGGCGGGCATTTTGAGCTCCACGTCCGATTCGCTGACGTCGGCGAGCGGCATGCTCAAGCAGACCGGTGCCGTCGATGAGTCGACAAAGCAGCTCATGGAACATGCCAAAAGCGGCATCGATGATTCCAAAGAAGCGCTTAAGGCGGCAAACGATGCCATCGATGCCGCAATCGATGGAAGTGCTGGTTCGTTCGACAATGTGTCTGCCGAGCTCGCGAAGGCGTTCGACACCGCAAACCAGCATGTCGACCTTACGGTGTCCCAACTCAACGATGCCGCTGCGGCCCTCAATGCGCGCGCCAAGGATATCGATGCGATGGCCGATCAGCTCCGCAGCCTTGCCGACCAGGTGAGCGATGAGAATTTGAAGGACGGCCTCAAGTCCGCCGCGACGTCGCTGGGCAGAATCGCCGTTGAGTACCGCAACAATGCCAAGGATCTGGCGGCTACCGCGAAGTCTCTCTCCGATAGCATGGCCGAGGTCAACAACTCGCGTGCCGAGGTCGATCAGGCCATCGCTGATGCCAAGGCCGGCATCGCGGGTGCCAAATCCGATTACGATTCCACGTTCTCGGTTAAGGCCAAGGAGCTCAAGAAGACGGTTTCGGGCATTCTGGACTCGCTTGATGGCATCTCGGGCGACCTGGATAGCGCCGTAGGCGGCCTGACCGACGCATCCGGTTCGCTGGCAAAGGGCCTCTCCAAGGCTGCAAAGCTGGTCAACAAGGCTTCTGATCAGCTGGGCGAGGCGTCGGACAAGATCAGTGCGTTTAAGGACGAGCTCGACGGCGCCTTGATGTCGGATGACCTCGCCACGATCAAGACGATGATTGGCAACGATCCCGAGGGTCTGGCCGTGTCGCTTTCCGGCCCCGTCGCGCTCGATCGCAAGCCGGTCTATCCGATCCGCAACTACGGCTCGGCCATGGCGCCGTTCTACACGATTCTGTCGCTCTGGGTCGGCTCGATCGTGCTGGCGGCCATGATGAAGGTCTCGGTTGACGATGAGCTTATCAACGAGCTCATCCCCGTGCGCCTGCACGAGATCTACCTGGGCCGCTACCTGTTCTTTGGCGGTCTGGCCCTGCTGCAGGCAACGCTCGTGTGTGCGGGCGACATCCTGTTCTTTGGCATCCAGTGCGACGACCCGCTGCAGTTTGTGCTGGCGGGCTGGGTCGCGAGTCTCGTGTTCTCCAATATCGTCTACACGCTTACGGTTTCGTTTGGCGATATCGGCAAGGCGCTCGCCGTCGTGCTGCTGGTCATGCAGGTCGGCGGTTCGGGCGGCACGTTCCCCATCGAGATGACCGGTCCTGTGTTCCAGGCGATCTATCCGTTCCTGCCGTTCACTCACGGCATCAACGCCATGCATGCTGCCATGGCAGGCGCCTACCATATGGAGTACTGGGTTGAGCTGGGTATTCTGGCGAGCTATCTGATTCCGTCGCTGGCCCTGGGCGTCGTCTTCCGCCGTCCGGTCATCAAAGTCAACGACTGGATCATCGAAAAGCTGGAGTCAACCAAATTGAT
>CAVGCW010000037.1:0-23583 GCA_963628025.1 Alloprevotella sp.
GGTCAGGGGTTCGATCCCCCTCGTCTCCACCCGAGCATTGAATGAGGCTCCAACGCAAGTTGGGGCCTTTTTTCATATAGGCACACAAGGTCAAAGGCGGCACCATGATCCTCCTGGTCGACAAGATCGAAAAAAGCTTCGGCGCGCGCGTCCTCTTTAGCGGCGCGTCCTTCCAGATCAACCCCGGCGAGCGCTTCGCGCTCGTGGGACCCAACGGCGCCGGCAAAACCACCATGCTCAAGATCATCATGGGCATCGACAGCCCCGACGCCGGCCAGGTCCAGTACGCCAAGGACTGCCAGGTGGGCTACCTAGAGCAGGAAACCAACCTGGAGCACAAGGACACCACCATCCTCGCCGAGGTCATGGCCGCCGCCAAGGAAATCCGCCGCATGGGCGAGCGCGCCAACGAGCTGCAGGCTCAGATCACCGAGCTCTCCGAACAGGGGAAAGACGTCGACGCACTCCTCAACGAGTACGGCCAGGTCCAGGACCGCTTTGAGCACCTGGGCGGCTACGAACTCGAGAGCAACGCCCGCAAAATCCTGTCCGGCCTGGGCTTTAAAGTCACCGACTTTGAGCGCCCGTGCTCCGAGTTCTCGGGCGGCTGGCAGATGCGTATCGCGCTCGCCAAGCTCTTCCTGCGCCACCCCGACCTGCTGCTGCTGGACGAGCCCACCAACCACTTGGACCTCGAAAGCGTCCAGTGGCTGCGCGGCTTTATCGCCAACTACGACGGCGCCGTCCTCATCGTCAGCCACGACCGCGCCTTCATGGACGCCTGCGTCGACCATGTCGCCGCACTCGAAAACCGCCGCGTGACCACCTACACCGGCAACTACAGTAGCTACCTCAAGCAGCGCGAGGACAACCTGGAGCAGATGCGTGCCAAGCGCGCCGCCCAGGAGCGCGACATCGCCCACATGCAGGTCTTCGTTGACAAGTTCCGCTACAAGCCCACCAAGGCCGCTCAGGCGCAGGAGCGCATCCGCAAGATCGAGCAGATCAAAAAGGAGCTCGTCATCCTGCCCGAGGGCCACAAGCACATCGACTTTAAGTTCCCCGACCCGCCGCGCTCCGGCGACATGGTCGTGGGCCTCGAGGGCGTCTCCAAGTCCTACGGCAACAAGCACATCTACAGCGACATCGACCTCAAGCTCTACCGCGGCGAGCACGTGGCACTCGTCGGCCCCAACGGCGCCGGCAAGTCCACGCTCATGAAGATCCTCGCCGGCCTGGAGCCGCCCACCACCGGCACCCGCGACCTGGGCACCAACGTGGGCGTGGCCTACTACGCCCAGCACGCACTCGAGGGCATGACCGAGTCCAATACCGTCCTGCAAGAGATCGACACCGTCACGCCCAAGTGGACAGTGCCGCAACAGCGCAGCCTGCTGGGCGCCTTCCTGTTTAGCGACAACGATTCTATCGAAAAGCAGGTCCGCGTCCTCTCCGGCGGCGAAAAGGCGCGTCTGGCACTGGCCAAGATGCTCGTGGCCCCCGAGGCGCTCCTGTGCCTGGACGAGCCAACCAACCACCTGGACATCGACTCGGTGGACATGCTCGAGAACGCCCTGCAAAACTTCCCCGGCACCATCGTGCTGATCAGCCACGACGAGCACCTGGTACGCGCTGTGGCCAACCGCATCATTGACATCCGCGATCGCGAGGTCACGGTCTACGACGGCGACTACGACTACTACCTCTACAAGCGCGAGGACCTCGCAGCCCGCGCCGCCGCCGAGGCGGCAGGGGAGAGCGCACCGGCCGCGGCCAAGTCCGCTAAGGTCACCGCGGCCCAGTCCGATGCGCCCGCCGCACCCAAGCCTGCCGAGGGCAAAAAGACCAAGGAGCAAAAGCGCGCCGAGGCCCAGGCCCGCGCCGCGCTCAACAAAAAACTCAAGGGCGTGCGCAACCAGCTCAAGAAGATCGAGACGGAGCTCGACAAAAAGCGCGCCCGCTATGACGAGCTTATGGAATTGATGGCAAGCGAAGAGCTTTATGCCGATCAAGACAAGTTCAACGCCGCGCTGGGGGAATATAACGGCCTTAAGCAAGAGCTGCCCAAGCTCGAGGACGAATGGCTGGAGCTTTCCACCCAGATCGAAGAGGAGACCGCGCGTGAACTCTCGTAAGGCCGCTGCCGTGGCGATGAGCATCATCGCCATCGCCTGTCGCATCTGCGGCATTTTTATGAGCGCGATGACCGTGCTGCTGTGCTTTAGCGGCCTCACCGCCAAGCTGCAGATCGTTGGCTTTGTCGTTGAGCTTTCGCGTGCACTGCCGAGCGCCATCGCCGGCTACGGCGTCATTACGTCGCCTTTTGGCGGTGTGTTCCGCCTGGATTATGCTATCGTCGCTGTGATCCTGTTTGTAATTGACTACCTGCTCACGCGCGCCTCGCGCCGCGTCCGCTAGGGGAGCGTTATGTCCAGCAGCTACCTGATGAACCTGCTCGCCAGTGCCGTTGCCGTAATCGTTGGCATCGTGATCCACGAGAGCGCACACGCCGCCGCGGCCTGGGCGCTCGGCGACAAGACGGCCCGTTCGCGCGGCCGAGTCTCGCTCAACCCGCTTAACCATATCGACCCGTTCGGTACCGTACTCCTGCCACTGCTCATGCTTGCCGCCGGCGGCCCGGTGTTCGCCTTCGCAAAGCCCGTGCCCGTCTACCTCAACAACCTCAAGCACCCCAAGCGTGACGAGGTCTTGGTGAGCGTGGCCGGCCCCGCATCGAACATCGCGCTCGCGTGTCTTGGCGCGCTCCTCATGCGCCTGGCTTATGGCAGCCTCTATACCAGTATGTCCTTTGCCCTGGCGTCACAGATCATGAACTTCGGCGCCACGTTCATCGTGGTCAACCTGTCACTCGCGTTCTTTAACCTCATCCCGATCCCGCCGCTCGACGGCTCGTCGATCATCGTGCCCTTCCTCAAGGGCAAGGCGCTCGCCAACTACTACCGCCTGCAGCAATACGCCATGCCCATCCTCATCCTGGTGCTGTACCTGCTGCCCATGTGGACCGGCATCGACGTAATCGGTCGCTATTTCGACGTTACCGTGTATCCGCTCGCTGAGCAGCTGCTTAACTTCGCAATCGCCGCCATCTAAGGTAAACTAACAGGTCGACCGTGCAAAACGGTCGTAACATGCACCCAAACCGCGCCGCGAAGGCGCCGTCAAAGGAGGTCGAAGATGTCGTATCGCGTGTCGACGCAGGTCTACAGCGGACCGTTCGACCTGCTGCTGCAGCTGGTAACCCGCCAAAAAGTAGATATCGGCGCCATCTCGATCAGTGAGGTGGCCGAGCAGTACCTTGCCGAGGCCGAGCGCATCGAGGCGCTGGACCTGGACGTGGCGAGCGACTTTTTGCTGGTCGCGGCAACCCTTTTGGATATCAAGGCCGCCTCTCTGGTGCCGCAGGAGGCCCCGCGCAAAGTCGATGACGACGATGACGAGTTCGACGAAGACCTTGAGGAGCTCAGCACGCTTGACGGCGACGCGCTGCGTGAGGTCCTGATCCAGCGCCTGATTGCCTACAAGCAGTTTAAAGGCGCGGCTGCGGCCCTCGGTGCGCGCATGCAGGCCGAAAGCCGCATGCATCCGCGCGTGGCCGGCCCCGACCCCGAGTTCCTAGGCCTTATGCCCGACTACCTTGCCGGCATCACGCTGCGCGGTCTCGCCGTCATCTGTGCCGACTTGGACGGCAAGCGCCAGACCTTCCTGCTGGAGGCCGAGCATGTGGCGCCGCATCGCGTGCCGCTCGACCTGACCGTGGCCTCAGTCGACCGCTTTACCATGGCGCACCAAACCTGCACCTTCCGCGAGCTACTGGACGGCGATGCCACCACCGAGCAGCTCGTCGTCACCTTCCTGGCCATGCTGGAGCTCGCCAAGCGCGGCTCGCTCACGCTGAGCCAGGACGAGATCTTTGGAACCATCTGCATCAACCGAGTCGAGGGCGCCGAGGCATACGTGCCCGGCGAGGGCCCCGAGCTCACCGAATAGGAGCCGCAACCATGTCAACCCTTTCCACGCTGGAGGCAAACAGCCTCAAAGGCGCCCTCGAGGCGCTGCTGCTGGTGTCGAGCGACCCGGTGAGTGCGCCCGCGCTGGCCGGCGCACTGGATATCGCCCCCGGCGAATGCGCATCGCTGCTCGCCGAGCTCAAGGTTGAGTACGAGGAGGCCAACCGCGGCTTTCAGCTGCGCGAGGTCGCCGGCGGCTGGCGCCTGTTTACGCACCCCGCCTACCACGACGTGGTCGAGGCCTATGTGTTGAGCTGGGATACGCAAAAGTTGTCGCAAGCGGCGCTCGAAACCCTAGCCGTGATCGCTTACCACCAGCCTGTGACGCGCGAGGTGGTCAAGGGCATCCGCGGCGTCAACTCCGACGGCGTCATCGCGTCGCTTGTGGACAAGGGCCTGGTGCGCGAGCTCGGCCGCGATCCCCAGCGCGGTCAAGCCATCATCTACGGCACGACCAACGCCTTCTTGGAAAAGTTCGGCCTGCGCTCCACCCGTGATCTGCCCGATCTGGAGCAGTTTGCCCCCGACGATCAGTCGCGCCAGTTTATCCGCGAGCGTCTGAGCGGCCGCAGTATTCAGTCCACGCTCGAGGAACAGGCCGAGGACCTGGACGAAGAGCGTGAACTGCTCGATACCGATGTTGAAGATGTTGAGGCAGTCGAGGACTTGGAGACCCTGGTCGTCGACGAGACCTCGGAGGATTTGCATGACGAGGACTAACGAAGTAGGGGAGACGCGCGCCATAGGCAACGCAGTACCCGCAACCGACACCCAGCCCGTCTATCCGCACACCATGCGCCTGCAGCGCTTTTTGGCGCGCGCGGGCGTGGCGAGCCGCCGTGGCTCGGAGGACCTGATGACCGCCGGCCGCGTGACCGTCAACGGCCAGGTCGCGACCGAACTGGGCACCAAGGTCGATGTCGACCGCGACCATATCGAGGTCGACGGCATGCCCGTCAAGCTCAACCAGGGCGCCGTATACTTGATGCTCTACAAGCCGACCGGCTACCTCACCACCATGAGCGATCCGCAGGAACGCCCTTGCGTGGCCGATCTGGTCCCGCGCGACCGCTTTCCGGGGCTCTTCCCGGTGGGTCGTCTGGACCGCGACACCACGGGCCTTTTGCTCTTTACCACCGACGGCGACCTGTCGCAGGACCTGCTGCACCCCAGCAAGCATGTCTATAAGACCTACCAGGCACTCGTTGACGGGCAGCTGACCGAACGCGATCTAGACCCGCTCCGCCATGGCATCGAGCTCGACGACGGCCTATGCCAGCCGGCAATCTGCCGCGTCATCACCGCACGCGAGGCCGAGGCCGTAGCTCCCCAGGGCGTCAAGCCCGGTACCACCGCCGTGGAGGTCATCATCCGCGAGGGCCGCAAGAATCAAGTTAAGCGCATGTTGAGCAAGATTCACCATCCGGTAATCCGTCTGCATCGCTGCAACTTTGCCGGCCTTGAGCTCGAGGGCGTGGCCAAGGGCTCGTGGCGCGAGCTCACCGAGCGCGAGGTACAGATCCTCAAAAGCGGCGGCATCCCGCCCAAGCAGGCAAGCGCTAAGCGCAACAGCGGCAAGCCCCAAGACTCGCCCGCCAGCCGCACGCGTCACCACGGCAGCCACGGCTCCGCACCCAAGCGCAACACCTACCGCGAGCGCTACACGGGCTAGGCAACCCGCCGCGCCCTAACGCCCGCGAACCATACCAGCACGTCAATCATCGAAAGGAAGCATTGCATGATCGTCGCCATCGACGGCCCCGCCGGTTCCGGCAAGTCCACCATCGCCAAGGAGATCGCCCGCCAGCTGGGCTTTAACAAGCTCGACACGGGCGCCATGTATCGCGCCGTCACCTTCGCCGCGCTCGACCGTGGCATCGATTTGGACGACGAGGCGGCAATCGACGCCCTCGCCGAGCAAATCGAGATCCGCTTTACCAACGGCACCGGCGAGGACACGCGCTTAACCATTGACGGCCAGGACGCTTCGGCCGCCATCCGCACCCCGCAGGTCGACGCCAACGTGTCCAAGGTCTCGGCCTATCCGGGCGTGCGCGCCGCCATGCTCATCCACCAGCGCCGCGCCGCCGAGGACCGCGATATCGTCGCCGAGGGTCGCGACATCGGTACCGTCGTGTTCCCTAACGCGCAGGTCAAGGTCTTCCTGACCGCCGACCCGCGTGAGCGCGCCCGCCGCCGCGTGCTGCAGCGTCACCAAAACGACGCCCAGCCGCTCACGTCCGAGCAGCTCGAAGCCGAGGTCGACGAGACCCTCGACGCCCTTAAGCAGCGCGACAAGCTCGACAGCAGCCGCGAGGTCGCCCCGCTCGTGCCCGCCGAGGACGCCGTGCACGTCGACTCCACCGCCCACACCATCGACGAGGTCGTCTCGATAATCGAGGACCTCATTAACCAAAGGAGGTAGCCCATGCGCCTGTTTAAGCAGACGCCCGAGGACTATTACAACGCCCCCTACGCCGAGTTCCCGGCGCTCATCCGCGGCACTGTCGTCGTGGTTATGGCCATCCTTTGGGCCTTCTCCAAGCTCATGTGGTGCTGGAAGGTAGAGGACGCCGATCTTCTGTTTGAGCGCCAGGAAGGCCGCGGCAGCGTGGTCATCTGCAACCACACCTCGATGGCCGAGCTTTTGGCCGTGGAGACGGCGCTGTTCTTTGGGGGCCGCCGCATTCGACCCATCTTTAAGTCCGAGTTCGCCAAGAGCAAGATTGTGCGCTGGGCCTTTAGCCGCGTGGGCGGCATCCCCGTGGAGCGTGGTACTGCCGATATGAAGTGTCTGCGCGCCGCCCAGCATGCGCTGCAGCGCGGCGAGGACGTCCTGATCTTCCCCGAGGGCACGCGCATCCGCTCGCGCGAGATCAAGCCCGAGGTCCACGGCGGTTTTGCGCTCATCGCCCAGATGGGCAAAGCACCCGTCAACCCGCTCGCAATCTGTGGCTGGTCCGACATCACGCCTGCGGGCAAAAAGATCATGCGTCCCAAGAAGTGCTGGATCCGCGCCGGCAAGGCCGTCTCGCTTTCCGATGCACCCGCCGGGCTTAAGCGCACGGAGCGCCTGGCCTGGTTTGAGTCCGAGGCCATGAACCGCGTCTACGCTATGCGAGACGAGCTGTGCGCCGAGCATCCGGGCAGGTTCTAGCCATGAGCGAGAACGTGACGAACACCGCCGTGACTGCGTCCGATCAGGACGGCGCGTCCACCATCGAGATCGCAGCCCACGCCGGCACTTGCTACGGCGTGCAGCGCGCGCTCGATATGGCGCTAGCCGCCGCACCGCAGGCAGGTGAGTGCGCTCAGGTCCATACCTTGGGGCCGCTCATCCATAACCCCATCGTGGTACGCGAGCTCGCTGAGGCAGGCGTTGGCTTGGCCGAAACCCTGGACGACGCCGCAACCGGCACCGTGATAATCCGCGCCCACGGCGTGGTGCCGCAGGTGATCGATGCTGCCCGCAAGCGCGGCCTCAACGTGGTCGACGCCACCTGTCCCTACGTGAAGAAGGTCCATGTTGCAGCGGAGCGCCTGGTGCGTGAGGGCTATCGCGTGGTGGTCGTGGGTGAGCCGGGACATCCCGAGGTCGAGGGCATTCTGGGTCACGCCGGCGACGATGCGCAGGTCGTGAGCTGTGCCGCTGACGCCAACGCCTTGTCGCTCAGGGGCAAGGTGGGCCTCGTCGTGCAGACCACCCAGACCGCGCAGAACCTCGCCGAGGTCGTGGCGGCTATCACCCCGCGCGTGCAGGAGCTGCGCGTGATCAACACCATCTGCGCCGCCACGAGTGAGCGTCAACAGGCAGCAGCCACACTTGCCAACCGCTGTGATTGCATGGTCGTTGTGGGCGGCAAGAACTCGGGCAACACCCGCCGCCTGGCGCAGATTTGCGCAGACGCCTGCGAGCGCACGTATCACATCGAAGAAGCTTCCGAGCTTCAGGCCGCGTGGTTTACCGACGCTCACCACATCGGCATCACCGCCGGAGCCTCCACCCCGCAAGAACACATCGAGCGCGCCGTCGAGCGCATCAAGGAGCTTTGCCGCTAATCATGGACCAGACCGTACCCGCATACGCCGCCGAGGTGGCCGATTACGGGCGCAGCCGCGACCCCGAGCCGGGTGAGGGCGCGCTCGTAAAGAACGTGCGCCCCGAATCGCCCGCGTGGGATGTGGGTATCGAGCCGGGCATGCGCGTGCTCACGGTCAACGGCGAGCAGCTGACCGACATGATCGTGTGGCTCTGGGAGGCCGACGACGATACCGTCGACCTGGAGGTATTCGATCCGCGCGACGGCACCGTCACCCCCGTCGAGCTCGACCGCTTCCCGGGAGAGGACTGGGGCCTGGAGTTCGACGGCCCCATCTTTGACGGCATGCGTACCTGCGTGAACGCCTGCGTGTTCTGCTTTATGACGATGCTCCCCAAGGGCGGCCGCTCCACGCTCTATATTCGCGACGACGACTATCGCCTAAGCTTTTTGCAAGGCAACTTTGTCACGCTTACGAACCTCACTGACGAGGACGTGCAAAACGTCATTGACCGCAATATGAGCCCCATGAACGTGTCGGTCCACGCCGTGAGCCCCGACGTCCGCCGTCGTATGATGGGCCGCAACGCCCAGAGAGGCATGGACGTACTCGAGTCCATCATGGCCGCCGGCATCGAGATTCACGCGCAGATCGTGTTGTGCCCCGGCATGAACGACGGCGAGGAGCTGGAAAAGACCCTGCGCTTTTGCGAGGAGCACGAGCAGATCACCAGCCTGGGCATCGTGCCGCTCGGTTTTACCAAGCATCAAAACCGTTTTAGCTGGTCCTACAGCGACAAGCCCGAGCTGGCGCGCGAAACCATCGCCATGATCAGGCCCTTCCAGGACCGTGCCTTCGAGCGCTTTGGCCGCCACACCTTCCAGATGAGCGACGAGTTCTATCTGGACGCCGGCATCGATCCTCCCGAGGCAGACTTTTACGACGGTTACCCGCAGTACTACGACGGCATCGGCATGATCCGCTCGTATCTGGACGAGACCGACGACGTGCTTGCCGCCGATGCCGAGCGACTGGCCCGCGTCCGCGAGGCCATCGCCGCTCGCAGCCAGCACCTGCTGTGCCTCTCGGGCGCCAGCGCACGCGACACAGTGGCCCGCTTTGTGGAATCGCCGCAGGGGCTCGCCGGCACCGTCACGGCCATCAAGAATCGCTACTTTGGCGGCAACGTGGACGTGACCGGCCTCATCGTCGCCTGCGACATTCTGGAACAGCTGCCGCAGGACCTCTCGGGGGTTATGCTCTTTGTGCCTAAGCTCATGTTCAACGCTGACGGCATGACGCTTGACGAGTATCATCGTGACGATTTACTCGCAAGCCTTACCAGTCGCGGCGCCGAGGTTCATGTGGTGTCGACCATGCCGCATGAGCTGCTCGATACCCTGGAGCACATCCTTGGCATTGTGCCTGCCGACTCTAACACTTCCACTGACCCTACCCATTAAAGGAGAGCAGATGAAACCTATCGTCGCCGTCGTCGGACGCCCCAACGTGGGCAAGTCCACGCTCGTTAACCGCCTGGCCCAGACCTCGGACGCCATCGTCCACGAGTCTCGCGGCGTTACGCGCGACCGCTCGTATCACACGGCCGATTGGAACGGCCGCGAGTTCACCATCGTCGACACGGGCGGTATCGAGCCGCTCAAGAGCGATGACGTGTTTGCCACGTCCATCCGCGACCAGGCCCTCGCCGCCGCCGAGGAAGCGGCCGTCATCCTGTTTGTGGTCGACGGCCGCACCGGCGTCACCGAGGAGGACGAGTCGGTCGCCCGCATGCTCAAGCGCTGCGACAAGCCGGTCTTTCTGCTGGTGAACAAGCTCGACAACCCCGATCGCGAGAACGACAGTATCTGGGAGTTCTATTCCCTCGGCATCGGCGAGCCCACGCCGCTCTCGGCCCTGCATGGCCATGGCACGGGCGACCTGCTCGACGATATCGTGGCCCTGCTTCCGGAGGAAGAGGACGAGGTCGCCGATGAGTTCCCCGACGCGCTGAACGTGGCCATCATCGGCCGCCCCAACGCCGGTAAGTCCTCGCTGTTCAACCGCATCTTGGGCGCCGACCGCTCCATTGTGTCCAACATCGCCGGCACCACGCGCGATGCCATCGACACGGTCGTGGAGCGCAACGGCAAGCACTACCGCATGGTCGACACCGCGGGCATTCGTAAGAAGAGCACCGTGTACGAGAACATCGAGTACTACTCCATGGTCCGCGGCCTGCGCGCCATCGACCGCGCCGACGTGGCGCTGCTCGTCGTCGACGCCTCCGTTGGCGTTACCGAACAGGACCAGAAGGTCATGGGTCTTGCCATCGAGCGCGGCTGTGCCATCGTTGTGCTGCTCAACAAGTGGGATCTGCTCGACGACGACCGTAAGCGCGAGGCCTGCATGGAGACCATCGACCGCCGTCTGGGCGTCATGGCTCCCTGGGCCCAGTACCTGCGCATCTCTACCCTCACTGGCCGCAGCGTTGAGAAGATCTGGGCGATGGTCGACGCCGCCGAGAAGACGCGCTCGCAAAAGATTAGCACCTCGCGCCTCAACACGTTCCTCACCGATCTGCGCGAGTTCGGTCATACCGTGGTGGACGGCAAGCGCCGCCTGCGCATGCACTACGTGACCCAGACGGGCGTCAACCCGCCGACGTTCACTTTCTTCGTCAACCACAGCGACCTGGTCAACGACACCTATCAGCGCTACGTCGAGAACCGCATGCGCTCGACCTTCGATTTTTCCGGCACGCCCATTCGACTCTTCTTTAGGAAGAAGGAGCAAAAGGATGCATAATCCGATTCTTCTGACCGCCATCTGCGCCGTGGTCTCGTTCTTTATCGGGGCGATTCCGTTTGGCCTTATCCTGGGCCGCGTGTTCAACCACACCGACATTCGCAAGGCGGGCTCCGGCAACATCGGCACCACCAACGCACTGCGCGTGGCCGGCCCCAAGGTGGCCGCACTCACGCTGCTGCTCGACTGCCTTAAGGGCGCCATCTGCGTCCTTATCGCGCGTCCACTCATCGCGAGCGTGGGCTATGGCTTTCCACCGAACATTATGGCGCCTGGAGCCCCCGGCGACTGGATGCTCGGCGTCATTTGCCTGGCAGCCGTGTGGGGCCATATCTTCTCGCCCTATCTCAACTTCCACGGCGGCAAGGGTATCGCAGTTGGTCTGGGTGTCATCCTCGCCTGGTACTGGCCTATTGGCCTGTCGCTGCTGGGCATGTTTATCGTGGCCGTCGCCATCACCAAGTACGTGTCGGTGGGCTCACTTGCCGCCGCCATTGGTCTTCCCATCGCTGCCTGCGCGGTCTTTCCGTACAGCAGCCTAGGTCTCAAATTCTGCATGGCGATGATCGGCATCACCGTGGTGTGGGCCCATCGTGCGAACATCAAAAAGCTCATGACGGGTAAGGAGTCCAAGCTCTCGTTTACCAAGCGCGTCACCGAGCCCGACGATAAGTAGGAGAGAGTCATGAATGTTGCGCTGATTGGCTCTGGCTCCTGGGGAACCGCCGTCGCCGGCCTTGCTGCCGCGCGAGCCGAGCGCGTGACCATGTGGGCCCACAGCGAGCAGACGGCAGCCGGCATTAACGGCGAGCACCGTAATCCCCGCTATCTGGTGGACTACGTGCTGCCGGAAAACGTTGTCGCCACGACGGACTTGGCCCAGGCGCTCGACGGCGCCGAGGCCATCATCTTTGCCGTGCCTTCGACGCACCTGCGCGACGTCTGCCACCAAGCGGCTCCGTTCATCGCGGGCGAGACGCCGGTTCTGTGCCTCACCAAGGGCATCGAGCCCGAGTCCGGCCTGCTCATGAGCGAGGTCATCGCCAGCGAGATCGGCAACGAGTCGCGCGTGGCGGCACTCTCGGGCCCCAACCATGCCGAGGAAATCTGCCGCGACGGGCTCTCTGCCGCCGTCATCGCCAGTGAAGACCAGCAGGTGGGGGAGACCTTTAAGGAGCTGCTGCTTTCCACGGCCTTCCGCATCTACCTGTCGCAGGACATGACGGGCGTCGAAGTCTGCGGCGCCATGAAAAATGTCATCGCCATCGTATGCGGCATCTCCGCCGGTACCGGTGCGGGCGATAACACGCTCGCCCTCATCATGACGCGCGGCCTGGCCGAGATCAGCCGCCTGGTGCACGCCCGCGGCGGTCTGGCCATGACTTGCATGGGACTTGCCGGCATGGGCGACCTTATCGCCACCTGCACTTCGGAGCATTCGCGCAACCGCACCTTTGGCTACGAGTTCGCCCATGGCGTGTCGCTCGACGAGTACCAGGCACGCACGCATATGGTGGTCGAGGGCGCCGTCGCGGCCCGCAGCGTCAGCGAGCTCGCCCGTTCACTGGGCGTAGACATTCCGCTCACCTTTGCCGTGGAGCAAACGCTCTACAACGGTGTTACTTTGGATAGGGCGCTCGAGATCCTTACCGACCGCGTCCCCTCTCAAGAGTTCTACGGACTCAACGACTAGCGCAGAAAGGCTTCTACCATGGGTTCCATTAAAATCGCTCCGTCCGTCCTTTCGGCCGACATGGCCAACCTCAAGGGCGAGCTCGACAAGATCGCCGGCGCCGATTACGTGCACTTTGACGTTATGGACGGTCATTTTACCGGCAACCTCACCTTTGGCGTTGACATCCTCAAGGCCGTCAAGCGCTCAACCGACGTGCCGGTCGACGCGCACCTGATGGTATCGAACCCCGACGAGACGGTCGATTGGTACGCCGACGCCGGTGCCGATATGATCACCGTTCACTACGAGGCCTCCACACACCTGCACCGCACGCTCACGCATCTGCAGCAGCGCGGCGTCAAGGCCGGCGTTGTGCTCAACCCCGCCACGCCCGTGTGCGTGCTCGAGAGCATCATCGACGTCGTCGATATGGTGCTGCTGATGAGCGTGAACCCTGGCTTTGGCGGCCAGAGCTTTATCCCGGGCACCATCGCTAAGCTCCACGAGCTCAAAGCCATGTGCGAGCGCCACGGCGTGTCGCCCATGATCGAGGTCGACGGCGGCATCTCTTCCAAGAACATCGCCGAGGTCGTCAAGGCCGGCGCCAACGTGCTCGTAGCCGGCTCTGCCGTATTTAAGTCCGAAGATCCCGCCGCCGAGGTTGCGCTGCTGCAAAAGCTGGGCAACGAGGCCGCACAGGAGGCATAAACCCTTATGACCGCAGGTCAAAACCGCATACCCGTGAATCTTGACTACGCCGCCTCGACGCCTATGCGCGCCGAGGCGCTCCTTGCGCAGCGCGAGTACGACGACAGCGAGCTTGCCGGCGTCAACCCCAACTCGCTGCATTCGCTCGGCCGCAAGGCCGCTGCGCGCCTAGAAGTGGCGCGTCGCGAGATTGCCCGCAGCTTTGGTGCGCGCGTCCGTCCGTCCGAGGTTATCTTGACCAACGGCGGTACAGAAGCAAACCAGCTGGCGCTGCTCGGTCTTGCCGAGGGCGCTCGTCAGCGCGATCGCAAGCGTGATCGTGTAATCGTTTCGGCCATCGAGCACGATTCGATTCTGGACAACCTGCCGCTGCTGCGTGCCGCCGGCTTTACCGTCGACCTGGTGCAGCCCTGCCGCGCGGGCTACATTGAGCCTGCCACGCTTGTCGAGCTGCTAGGCGACAACGTGGCGCTCGTGAGCATCATGGTTGCCAACAACGAGACTGGCGTGGTGCAGCCCATCCGCGAGCTGGCCGCCGCCGCACATGCTGCCGGCGCCCTGTTCCACACCGATGCCATCCAGGGCTATCTGCATATTCCGTTCGATGTCACCGAGCTGGGCGTCGATGCTATGACCGTTGCCGCGCACAAGATCGGCGGCCCCGTGGCATCCGGCGCGCTCTACCTTAAGAGCCGCACGCCGCTGCGCCCGCGCATCTTTGGCGGAGGACAGGAAGCCGGACGACGTGCCGGCACGCAGGACCTGCGCACGCAGCTGGCCTTTGCCGCTGCCGCCCGCACGTTGGCGCCCCGCGTGGCCCAGGAGCGTACGACGCTGCAAGCCCTTTCCGACAAGCTCTACGCCACGCTTACGGCTCATCCGCGTATTCATGCCACCATGGGCGACTACGCACAGGCCGATCGTCTGCCGGGTATGGTTTCGATCTACGTCGACGGCATGGACTCCGAGGAGCTCATCGTCAAGCTCGACGCCGCCGGCTTTGAGGTATCGGCAGGATCGGCGTGCTCGAGCGGCAGCATGGACCCGAGCCATGTTCTCAGCGCCATGGGTATTGGCCGCGAGCAGGCATTGGGCGCTCTGCGCATCTCGTTTGATGACCGTGTGAACCCTGCCGACCTGGACGACTTTGCCCAGACGCTGCTCTCGATCGTGGGTGCCGCATGATCGTCGCCGAGCTTGAACGTGCGCTGCTGGCGCGCTACCCCAAGGCGGACGCCGAGGGCTGGGATCATGTTGGGCTATCTGTGGGAGACCCCGCTGCCGAGATCACCGGTGTTGCCTGCGCACTCGATGCGACCGAAGCCAATGTGCACCGCGCCCAGGAGGCCGGCGCCAACGTACTGCTGACGCATCATCCTATCTACATCAAGGCGCCCGAGGCGTTTTGTCCAGCGGATGCCACTCGCCCCCAGTGCAGCGCGGCACTCTATGAGGCGGCCCGTTGCGGCGTGAGCATTATCTCGCTCCACACCAACCTGGACCGCTCGCACGAAGCCCGCGTCTGCCTGAGCGAGCTGCTGGGTGCCGCACCCGTGAGCTCACTGGAGCACGTGGACGACCCCGAGGCCACCGGCCTGGGCGCGCTTGCAACGCCCAACGACCCGTGCACGCTGCGCGATCTTGCCACCCGTGCCGCCACGGCCTTCGGCAGCGACCCGCGTGTGTGGGGCGAAGCCGATCGCCCGTGCCGCTCCGTCGCCATTTTGGGCGGCTCCCTGGGCGACTTTGGAGAGCTCGCCATCGCCGCAGGCGCAGATGTTGTCGTGACGGGCGAGGCGGGCTACCACGTGGCGCAAGACCTTGCCTTGCGCGGGCTGTCGGTGATCTTGCTCGGCCACGACCGCTCTGAGGAGCCGTTCGTTGATATATTGATGAACTCTGCAGTTGACGCCGGGGTCGACCCCCGTCATGCGATTAAAATACTGAACTCTTGCCAATGGTGGACTGTGACAAAAGGAGAGAACTTATGAGCGCCGGCGCTACGCTACTCAAGCTGCAACAGATCGATTTGGAGCTCGCCCGCAATAAAAGCGAACTTGCCAATATGCCGGAGCTCAAGGAGCTCGCTTCCAAGCGCAAGACCTATGTGAAGCTCAAGTCCGAGATAACCAAGCTCTACGCCCAGCGCAAGGATCTAGACATTGAGCTCGACGATCTCAACACCACCGAGATTCAGACCAACAACGCCATCGAGGCTGCCAAGAAGCGCCACGTCGATGGCTCCGACTACCGCGAAGTTCAGGACCTGGAGAATGAACTCGCCACCCTGGCCAAGCGTCTGGACAAGATTGAGCACACTCGCAAGGACGTCGTTGTCGCCCATAAGGAGGCGCTCGACCGCGAGGCCCGCGCGCAGGCAATCATCGCCAAGTTCGAGGAGGGCGTGAAGGCCGATACCAAGGCCGCTCGCGCCAAGGCTGCCGACCTGCAGGCTCAGATTGACGCCGCCACTAAGGAGCGCACCGCGCTTGCCGCCACGCTGCCGGCCGACGTTCTCACCGACTACGAGCGTCTGCTCAAGCAGTTCCGCGGCCTTGCCGTCGAGACCATCCAGGGCAACATCCCCACGGTCTGCCACACCGCGCTACAGGCATCGTCCATGAGCGACCTCAACCATGACGGTAGCGAGATTACGCACTGCCCGTACTGCCACCGCCTCCTGGTACTCCCGAGCAAGGAAGCCTAGCAATGACGGCGGCATCCAACAATTCAATGCAACTTGAGGGAAAAACGATCCTGCTGGGCATTACCGGCGGGATCGCCGCCTATAAGTCGTGCAATATCGTGCGCCTGTTGCAAAAGCGCGGCGCGCGCGTCAAGGTCGTTATGAGCGAGCATGCCACCGAGTTTGTGGGCCCGCTCACCTTTCGTGCGCTCACCAACGAGCCCGTTGCCGTGGGCCTATTCGACGATCCCTCCGACCCTATCCACCACATTTCGCTGGCGCAGGAGCCCGATCTGGTGGTCGTGGCGCCCGCGACGGCCAATATCATCGCCAAGATGGCCAACGGCATCGCCGACGACCTCATCTCCACCACGCTACTTGCGACGCCGCGACCCATCGTGATCGCGCCCGCTATGAACAACGGCATGTGGAAGGCACCGGCGACACAGGCCAACATGTCCACCCTGCGCGAGCGCGGTGTCCATGTGGTGGGACCCGGCAGCGGCTACCTTGCCTGCGGCGACGTGGACACGGGACGCATGAGCGAGCCCGAGGACATCGTAGAGGCTGTCTGTGAGGTGCTCAACCCCGCGCCACAGGACCTAGCGGGTAAGCGCATCGTAATTACCGCCGGTCCCACGCACGAGCCGATCGACCCCGTGCGATTCATTGGCAACCGCTCTTCGGGCAAGATGGGCATCGCCCTGGCGGGGGAGGCCGCACGCCGCGGCGCTGCGGTCACGCTCGTGTTGGGACCGACATCACTCGATGTGCCCTGCGGCGTGGAGTGCGTGCGCGTGCAGACCGCCGCAGAGATGCTCCAGGCGGCCCTGAGCGCCTTCCAGACGGCCGATGCGGCAATTTGTGCGGCCGCCGTCGCCGACTACACCCCCGCGGCCCCTGCGGACCATAAGCTCAAAAAGGCCAACGAGCGCCTGGATCGCATCGAACTGGTCGAGACGGTCGATATTTTGGCCGAGCTCTCGCGCCAGAAGGGCGAGCGATGCGTGATCGGATTTGCGGCCGAGACCGATAACGTTGTCGAGTACGCAGAGCGCAAATTGGCCCGCAAGGGGTGCGATGTAATAATCGCCAACGATGTCTCACGCACCGATTCGGGCTTTGGGACCGACACCAACAAGGCCAGGATTGTGAGCACAACGGGTACGCAAGAACTTCCCGTACTAACAAAACCCCAGCTCGCAGATACAATTTTGGACTTGCTTCAAAAATTGTAAAAAAGTTCTTGCACAAGTCTAAAGTTTCGGGTTAATATACTCCCTGTTGCGAGCGAGAGCAGAGCAACAAACAAAAGCTTCGGGACGTGGCGCAGCTTGGTAGCGCACTTGACTGGGGGTCAAGGGGTCGCTGGTTCGAATCCAGTCGTCCCGACCAGAAGTTTGCAGGTCAGGCACCTAGTGCCTGACCTTTTTCGTTTTAAGCAATTGCTTAATTTTGATTAAGCAACAGGGTGCCAAAAATCTACCTGCGCGATAATCGCCTTTTGCGGCTACATGCGCGTTTTGCACACGCTTGAGCCGATTTATTAACGCGATATGAATCTACATACGCGTAGCTGGTATACAGCCGAGTGCGGGCTGTATTTATCGCGGCGATTTGCACAGATATAACAACTGTAACGAACAAGCGTGTCGCTGTATTTATTCCAGTAGTTCACTTGATCGGTGGACAAGTGGGCTGTTGCAACGAAATGCCAAGCAAGATGGACTCTATACGAGGACGCCGCAGAGGTTATGGCGGGGGAGTGTTGCAGACGCTCTGAGAGCCGCTGTATGCTCCCAATTTTCCGCAACCCGATTACCTGTGCCGCGAACCTAAAAATGCTCGAACGCTTGCCAAAAGAAGAGCCCGCACGGGGTGGCGCGGGCTCTTCACTAGACATGCTAGAAGACAGGCTAGAAGCACCAAGCAGGGCAGACGCAAAGCGAGCACGTCGCGGAGTCGCCGTGCGACGGACTGCCGCCGCTGTAGACACGGAGGAAGTACGCAGAGTCACTCGGATCCACCGAACGCTCCCACAAATAGCTGTCAATCGAGATGGCAGCGTTGCCCGAATCGGACTCCGTCACCTTGCCCTTGAAGGCCTCGTACTGGGTTCCTTCGGATGAGATCCAGGGATAGTAGGAGGCATAGCGGGAGGTGGTGACGAGTTCGGAATAGCTAAGAAGGAACAGCTTGTCGGAAGTTGCGGTGATGGCGACGTCCTTGTTCTCCTTGCTACCACCGACGTTGTTCGTGAGCTTCCTGACGCTCTTCACCTTTGATTGGAAATCCACCGGCATGAGGCTCCAGATCTCACCGGAGTTCATCTTCGCGCGAAGCTCGGATTTCTCCCAGCCGCCGGCGTTGGTTTTGGTCGCGTTCACGCGGGACTTGATGCCTGTCGAGGTGGTGAGGAACGTCAGGCCCGCCTTGCCCGAAGCGTCAGCCAAATCGTCATGATTGATGCCGATGATCTTGTACTCGAGCGTCTTGCCGTTCGTGAGCTTGACGGAGAACTTCGTTCCCGCATCCATGGCGGCCTTCGCCTTGGCGTACGCCGGCGATGCCTCGCCCTTAACGGCGATATCCTCGGCGACCGCCTTCTGCTCACCGAGGGTCCAGTCCTTGGCGTCCTTGGCGATAGCCGCCTGGACGGTCGCGGAATCGGCACCGGCGGAGCCTCCACCGGATGCGCCGCCGCCCTCGGTGCCGCCGGTCGTCCCGTTGTTCACCGTGTTGCCAACCAAGTTGAACTGGTTTCGGATGGCTCCCGCCACGCCGGGCCCCGCGAACACGATCACCAGGCCGATAATTGCGATGATCAGGACGTACTCGATGATAGATTGGCCTCGGAGAAGGGTGCTTCTAGGAGATACCCCCCCCCGAAGGTTAATTGCCGCTGCATTCATATGCGACACTCCCTTCGCTCAGGGTTTGTAGATACATCGCCGAGCGTAGGACTATTCCAAGTATTTGCGCGGGTCTTGCCGCAGCGGCAATCACGCTGAAAGGGCAAGGCGGTCGGTCGCGTCATCGTCCAGAATGGATTTGAGCGGTATCCGGTCCCAAAACGTATGCCACCTGGCACTCGGTAATCAATCCGTAGATGTCATGCTAATCGATTGCCGAAACCCAGTGCCAAAACCTTGCCGTCAATTCCCATCTGAAATTCGAATATGAGGCAATAGATCTAGCTTACAGGCCAACCCAGCCCTTTGGCCGTAATCGCCAAAAGAAAGGCCCGCGCGGGACTGCGCGGGCCTTGCGCTAGACAGGCTAGAAGCAGAACGCGATGGACACGTTGACGGTGTCCTTCGCGTTAACGGTGCGACAGTCGCCGTAGGGACTGACAAAGCGAAAGTACCCTGGATTGTACTCAAGCACGGAGCGAGTCCAGTGACCGAAGACCGACGAAGCCCCAGAAAAGTTTGAGTCAAATTTCGAGACCGTCACGCCCTTGGATTTATAGTACTCGTACTGGGTGCCATCGTGGTTGATATCGCCCCAGACCTCGGTCGAGCTGAGGAGGAAGACCTTTTCGGTCGTAGCCGAGAGAGTTATGGTGCTACCGTCACCTTTGTTATTATCGGTCATTTTCGTGACGGACTTCACCTTGGACTGGAGCTCGCCGGGTAGGAGCGACCAGAGGTCACCGGTGTTGAGACGGCTGCGAAGCTCGGATTTCTCCCAGCCGCCGGCGCTGGTTTCTGTGGCATTCATGCGCTGCTCGCCCATGGCATTGTTGGTTGACTCGAACGTCAGGCCCGCCTTGCCCGATCCGTCCGCGAGGTCGTCGTGGTTGATGCCGACGATGCGGTAGGTCAGCGTCTGGCCGTCCGTCAGCTTCATCGAGAACTTCGTCCCCGCGTCCATCGCTGCCTTGGCCTTGGCGTACGCCGGCGAGGCCTCGCCCTTCGCGGCGATGTCCTCGGCCACAGCTTTCTGCTCACCGAGCGTCCAGTCCTTGGCGTCCTTGGCGATGGCCGTCTGGACGGTCGCGGAATCGGACCCGGCGGAGCCTCCGCCAGATGTACCGCCATCGACGCTGCCGGTTGTCCCATTGTTCACCGTGTTGCCGACCAGGTTGAACTGGTTTCGGATGGCTCCGGCCACGCCGGGCCCCGCGAACACGATCACAAGGCCGATGACGGCGACGATCAGGACGTACTCGATGATAGATTGCCCTCGGAGAAGAGTACCTCTAGGAGATACCCCCCCCCGAAGGTTAATTGCCGCTGCATGCATATGCGACACTCCCTTCGCTCAGGGTTTGCAATACGAGCCGAGCGTAGGGCTATTCTACATATTTGTACCAGTCTTGCCGCAACGGCAACCGCACCGATGGTCAACAATCGAGATTACGCTAATATAGAACACGCGTTCGTTATTGATTCGAGAGGGGAGCCATCGTGGGGGAGAGCGAGAAGTCAATCCGTTTGGTCACGGCCCTCGTCGAGTGCCGCCCAGACGGCGAGTACGCCCCCTGGGGCATCAAATGGTACGACGGCACCGTCTACCCGTTCGACCGCATCGAGTCCTACAGCTCCCGTTCGTGGGCGCTCGGCAGGAACAAGCGGTCCGAGTCCTGGCGCGTGATCGTTGGGGACGGTACGTGCCGCGACATCTGCCATTACCAAAACAGCTGGTATGTCGTTCACGACCCAGACGATGACACCCCAGCGGCAAGCGCACCGCAAAAATAGCCAAAACGCCCATTCGAAACCAAACGCCCAGGTAAACGGCTTAACACAATCGCGAATACGACCCCAAAAAGACCTACTTGGATACCCGCTAGGGGTACCTGTTTTCAGGCACCTTAAATCGCCTCTCGTTGCCTCGTTTTTTCGGCTACTCAGTAAAAAATAGGGGAGTACGCCAGTACTCCCCCTAAATCGTTTATATCCCGGTTGCTGCCTGCCAGTCTGCTCTCTCAAGCCTAGGCTTGAGCGCGGGGGGCTTAGGCCCCTAGGCTTGAACGTACTTGAGGTCAAGCTCTCCAGGCGCGTCCACGTACACCGCGCCGAACGTCAGGTTTACCAGCCGGGGCTGAGCTCCATAAGAGCAAAATCATTCTAGCGCTTACTATCAAGGATATCCGTCGTAGTGGCGGCTATCCGGCAAACGATCGTACTCTCGTGGTCCCGTTTCGAGTAATTCTTTGGCATGGTCAGGAGCATAGCGAACGGTTTCCGCTGTTCCGCTCATGTACATGGACGATGAATGAACTTCGATAGCAAACGCAATTTGGTTTTTGAAATATGGACGAATTCCTTGTCAGGAGGGTAGAATGATGCCGACGGCAACCCAAGTTGTAGAGAGCTGGGCAGAGCCGTTGCTTAATGAAGTTGGGTCATCGTCTTAGCGACGGTGGCCTTTCTTTTTGGGCTTCGAGCCCTGCTTAAGTGCCTTGGAAAGGCCGACAAGGGCCGTGAGGAGCGAGACCATAGCGGTCAGGAGCTTCACGAGCTCGGTGAAATCGGTCATGGGCATCACCTCCCATCAAATGGAGGGCTCTGCCCGGCACGAGGGCTGCCGACAGCAAGGACGATTCTATCAGAGCGGCTGACTCCCGCCCGATATTACCATCCCACCGCGCCTGTGCAAAAAAAAGGGGGCCGCCAAACAGCGACCCTCCAGCGAAAGTGCATGTTATTTAGGACAGTCAAATTCTTTGAATAACAAATGACTGCTGTATAATTACATAATAAAGTTCACCCGGAAGGAGCGATCGATGAAAAGCAAACGATTTGCCCTGAATGCACTTCTGGTAGTAGCAATATTGACGCTCTTCGTCTTTTCGGACTCATACATGAATCAGCCAAGATTTGGATATGCTTTATACGCTGTGTTTTCCGGCGAAACAACTTACAACACTTACAACACTATTGGCTTCATTGACGCAATCTTTTTCTATGTAGTCGGCCCCTTATCAAGCGAACTGGTCGCTTTCCTTGTCTGCCTCAACCTGAATCAACGAAGCCAAACTCATTCAGCGACTTCGGCCAAACAAGGAATCAATCTCTTCGCAATAACGATAATTCTGCAAATTCTGACAGTGTTGATTATCGCCCTGACCGCAACAAACGTTTTGAAGTATGAGTTCGGATTCATCGCGAGCTGCCTGATGGCAATTGCCGCGGGAATAGCGGTTTCGTATACGATACCGACAAAGAAGTAGCTCGACTAACAGGGCCTATTTGGAATCCGAATCGTCCATGGAGCCGTCGATGCCGGTTTTGGTGTCGTCGTCCGTATTGGAATCGTCATCCTTGGGGCTTATAGGACAAAATGTGTATATCTCATAATGTATACGTTGCACCATGAGAGAGGGGTCTGTCATGAGCTGGAAACCGAGAAAATGCGTTATCGCCGGTCTCGTGACAACCGGTCCCGGCGGCGGCTTGTTTGCAACCGCAATGACATCGTACCGACTTTTCACTTGCATGTTCTGAAAGGAAGTTGCCATGCTGTCGCAAAATCAATCGAGATACTTGACCACGATCGGCTTTGCCCTGCTTGCATTACTCTTTGCTAGCGACCTTTTGCTGAAACCGCCCAAGGAACTCGTTTCGCTTGCCATAGCCTGCATTTCCGCCCTTTACTTTACGGCAACCCTATTCGTCGGACTAAAGGAGAGGAAAAAGGGCGCAGTCGTTGCATCTGCCGTAGGCGTGATCATAGCCATTGCCTCATTCTTTATCTGACACATTGGTGATCTAGGGGCGATATCGTAGGAATACGACCGTGAGAGCCGGGACCAGATTGCCCGGGTTGCCCGGTCGGCTCGCGCGACGGCGCGGCGGTTCCACAGAAAGCTCTCCGGACTTCACGCCGTTTCTGATCGCATTGTAGACAGCCATCTCGTCTTCGCAGTCGGCGAGCATGCGGTGTGCGTCGTCGTTTTGGATGTCCAGTAAATCTCGAAGGTCCTCCATGCACCAGCGTCCGAGATTTGGCCATGCGCGTTGCGCGAGCTGATAAGTGTCGATTGCGATGTTGTAGTTAAAGTCCAGGCCAAAGCCGTCCCAGGCAGAACGGCTTTGTTTCCTTGATTATCAACTTCATCCGGACACTTCCCGCATTCATCCGTGTGTGTACGGATGAATGCGGGGTTCAATACCCCGGCGGCCTGATCGGCAGACCGCCGGGAATTCTCACTCCTCGATAAAAGCCGGCACACGGTTAGTCCTGCGCATCTTGAAACCGCCAATCTCGTGGGAGACGTAGAGGATGCCGTCCATCCCATCTCGCGATGCATATGACAGGTGAACAGAACCGCAATCCGCTCCATCATTGTCGAGAAGATCGAACGAATTCGGGTCGCTCGTTGCGGCCAAACGACCACTCAGACAAGAGCCATCGTCATTACAGATTTGCCATTCCATGTCTTCGCCTGCAAGAATCGCCATAGACGGCCCGGTCGCGCCATCGCTGACATACATCCCGTCTATGCCAAAACCGTTTTCAGCGCCATCGATAAACGACTGCTCGGACCTAAACCTCGCAAATGATGCACATAGCACCATTGCAAGACAAAGTACAGAGCCAACAATCGCTATCTTTGCATAGCTCTTGCCTATCATGTCATTCACCTCGCTCGTATGTATCGAGGTATTCCTGCTTGAGCGTCTGCG
>CAVGCW010000038.1:0-82495 GCA_963628025.1 Alloprevotella sp.
ACAAATCCAAGTTAGACCATTTCAAATGGTTCGATGTCTGCCCGGATGCGACACAACTGGTGTGTCCATCCTCGCAGTATCCGGTTCTCAAGGTGCACGCTTTGCGGCCGATCCGGTTCCACCGGGCCGCGCGGCAAGGAGATATATTGCCAGACCGGAGGGGCCCCGGGGGCGGGAATCGCGCACTCCATATTTTGTTCACAAATGAATATGTCCCTCAGTCGCATCGCTGAGGTTAAAACTGAAGCATTGGCTTCTGATATTGGCGATGACCAGCTGTTTTATGTGTATTGAGACATCGGTCATCTCTGGAGCGCTACTTTACTCCAAAGGCATCAGCTATTTGTTTCCCATCGGTAAAAGGCGGGTTTTGTTCGCCAAGCGTTCTTATATATAGCTAGATACGGGTTCGAACCCATGAAAGGGCGACAAAAAAGACGGCCAACCGAAGTTGACCGTCTCAACAATCTTTGGGTGGGCCGTCAGGGGTTCAGCCTGCTTCGCAGGCGGCCGCTGCGGCGCTTTCGCGCCTTGCGCGCTGCGCTGGCAAACGCTCACGCGTTTACTCAGCTCCGCGCCCCGACGGGTTCGAACCCATGAAAGGGCGACAAAAAAGACGGCCAACCGAAGTTGACCGTCTCAACAATCTTTGGGTGGGCCGTCAGGGGTTCGAACCCTGGACCTTGGGATTAAAAGTCCCCTGCTCTGCCAGCTGAGCTAACGGCCCGCGGGTGGCATTGTACCACGGTCTGGGACTATTCCCAACTCCATTGGCCGTTCTGGAAAATCACAACTTCACGTCCATCAGGCGTAATGCCCGTAATATCGATGTCGTCCGTGCCGATCATAAAATCGACGTGCGTGCTCGAGACGTTAACGCCATGCTCCAGGAGCTCCTCCTTGGACATGTCATACCCACCCTCGATGCATTCGGGGAAACCGACACCTAGCGCGAGATGGCAGCTAGCGTTCTCGTCATAGAGCGTATCGTAGAACAGAACACCACTTTCGCGGATCGGCGTGTTCTTGGAAATGAGCGCGACCTCTCCCAGGTGAGCAGCGCCCTCGTCAGTATCGATGATACTTGCGAGCGTTGCCTTGCCCACGCGGGCGTCGTAGTCCACCACGCGGCCGCCCTCGAACTTAATCCAAAAATCTTCGACCTTATTGCCGTGATGGATGAGCGGCATGGCCGAGTACACGATACCGTCGGCGCGCATGCGATCGGGCGAAGTGAAGACTTCCTCGGTGGGAATGTTGGGGAAGAAGGGGTGCCCATCGGGCGTCTTGCCCTTGCCACCGGCCCACTCGTGACCTTTCGTCATGCCAATCGTCAGATCGGTTCCATTTGCCGCGTTGTAATGCAGGTAGTCGAAACGATTGTCGTTCAGGAAACGCAGGTTCTTTTCGAATGCGGCGTCATGGAGTTCCCAGTCGCTCTCTGGGTCCTGGCCATCGGCGCGCGCGGTGTGCAGAATCGCATTCCACAGCTTATAGATTGCAACCTCATCGGCGTCTCCCGGGAACACCTCGTGCGCCCAAGCCACGACCGGAGCGCCGGCGATGCACCACGGATTGATGTTGTAATCCAGTCCACGGCGGAAAACTTTGCACTGCGTATTCCTCGCCTTTGATGCCGCGGCCGGCTTGGCTGGATCGATGCCCTTGAGGGCCGCAGGATCCGCACCCTCGATAAAGACAAAGCAGGCACCATCCTGGGCCAAGGAATCCAGCTGCATGCGCTTCCACTCGGGCGTCTGCTCAAAATAGCTTTTCTCGACATGCTCGTACGTGAGCCTCGTCACGGCATCATCGGCCCAAATGACCGTCACGTGGCCGGCGCCGGCAGCATAGGCCTCCGCGACCACCACGCGCGCAAACGGCGCGCACTCGACCGGAGACTGAACGACGACCTCCTGGCCGGGCTTGACGTTTACGCCCTTGCGGACGACCAGGCGCGCGTAGTTTTTAATCTTGGGCTCCAGGGCCTTCATGCCCTCCAGAGCCTCTTCGACCGTCAGGGCAGCTCGAATCATGTGCCACTCCATCTATCTATAGAACAGTAAAAAGGCGCGCCGCAAAAACGACGCGCCTTATATCTTAGCGATAAGTATGTATGCAAACGCTACTTCTTCTTGGAGTCCTTCTTGTCCTCCTCGGCAGCCGCGCGCTCAATAAGAGCGTTGAGCTTGTTCTCGGACATGCCCTCGGCCTGCGCGCGGTACATGTTGCGCAAGGGACGAATACGAGCGAAGTCATAGATAAAGTCGCCCAAAATGATGACGTAGGACAAAACAATGCCGACCATCTGGACAGGGCTGGACACCATGCCAGCGGGAGCGAAGTACAGCGAGGCCCAAATTGCCACGACGAGCACCATGCCAATGGCGAGCACAATCCACCAGATGCGACGGCGCTTGGTGTAGTCCTCGTCCTGCTTGAGGAGGATATTCGACACCGTATAGATGCGGTCCTCCTTGGCGCGCTGCTTAGCCTTGCGGGCGCGCTTCTCCTCTTTAGAGAGGCCCTCGAGGTTCTCGCCCTTCTCGAGCTCTTTGCGGCGTGCCTTAGACGAAGCCGGCACGACGCGAACGGAGCTCGCTGCTTGGCGGGCGGGCTTAGCAGATGCGGCAGACTTGCGCGCAACCCCGGTAACTTCGTGGGATTGCGTGCGCTTGTTCGTGGCGCTACGGGTACTCACTTATGCGTTCTCCTTCATGCTTGTGAACTGGGAGCCCGTGATGATCTGGAAGGCCTCGCGATAGCGCTCGGACGTGCCATCGATGACCTCGGCGGGCAGGTGCGGGGTCTCCCCCGTCATATCCCAGTTGGCCTTGAGCCAATTGCGGACGAATTGCTTGTCGTAGCTAGGCTGGATCTTGCCCTCCTCGTAGCTGGCAGCAGGCCAGAAACGGCTGGAGTCGGGCGTGAGACACTCGTCGATCAGCGTGACCTTGCCATCAATAACACCAAACTCGAACTTGGTGTCGGCAATGATGATGCCACAGGTCGCGGCGTACTCGGCGGCAGCCTTGTAGATCTTGAGGGAAAGGTCACGAATCTGCGTGGCGATGTCCTCGCCCACGATCTCGCAGCAACGCTCGAACGAGATGTTCTCGTCGTGGTCACCGATCTCGGCCTTCGTGGACGGCGTGAACAGCGGCTCAGGAAGCTTGGAAGCCTCGGTCAGGCCCTCAGGCAGCTGGATGCCGCAGACGGTGCCGTTCTCGTCGTAGGTCTTCTTGCCCGAACCGGTCAGATAGCCGCGGACGATGCACTCGATAGGAATCGTCTGGGCCTTCTTAACCAGCATGGCGCGGCCAGCGAGGTAGTCACGATACTCAGCAAACTCCTCGGGGAAATCCGCCGGGTCGATGGAAACGAGATGGTTGGGGACGATGTCGGCAAACTTATCGAACCAGAATGCCGAGATGCGATTGAGTACCTCTCCCTTAAACGGAATCTCGTCGGGAAGAATGAAGTCGAACGCAGAAATGCGGTCGGTGGCGACCATCAGCAGGTTTTCACCGGCATCGTAAATATCACGAACCTTGCCACGGGAATCCGGACGACGCTCCATCGTTGTCACGTGAGTCACTCCTTACCTAAATACGACAGAAATGCGGGTTCTTTCCCGCATGTTTTCGCAAACTCGGAGCGGCAGGGACGCGGCCCCTCCTTCACCGAATAGCGAAAAGCTAGTGCTCCATTGTAGTAGATGCCGCGTCCGCCGTGTGCTCGCGGGGCAGATGAATTGTAAAAGTCGTACCCTTTCCAAGCTCCGACTCCACGGATATGTAGCCATGGTGACGCTCGACGATCTGCTTGGTCACGGCGAGGCCAACGCCCAGGCCGCCAGCTTCGCGGGCGCGGCTGGCATCGGCGCGCCAAAACCGCCCGAAGATGCGCGACAGATCGTCCTTGGCAATACCGATGCCGGTATCAGAAACGGCAATGCTGACGTGCTTGCGGTCACTGAGCACCGACACCACGACCCAACCGCCCTCGGGGGTGTAGCGCATGGCGTTGCTCATGAGGTTGATAACACATTGCGTGATCATGTCGGGATCGGCCTCGACGACATCGTCGTGACCCTGGGTCTCGTCCGCAAAACGCAGGCGCAGATCGCGGTCGACAAACAGGCGCTCCTGGGCATTAACGATGGAACGCACGAAAGGAACCATGTCCACCGGCTCAAGGTTGAGCGGAGCCGTGCTGTTTTCCATGCGCGACAGGTCGAGCATCTGCTGCACCAGACGAGCCAGGCGACGCGTCTCGGAAGCAACAGTCTCCAAATGCTCATCGTCGGTGGGATACACGCCATCCTGCATGGCCTCGACCGTTGCGAGCATGGCCATAAGCGGCGTGCGAAGCTCGTGTGCAACGTCTGAGGTCAGGCGCTTCTCGTGTTTCATATCCTTCTCGAGCGAAGTGGCCATCTCATCGAAGGTCTCACCCAGCTGATCGATCTCGTCATCACCGCGCAGTCCCGTGCGAGCCGACAGGTCGCCGTCACGGATTTGCTTTGCGGTACTGGTGATGCGATGAATCGGTTTGGTGAGCATGCGCGATACGAGCGATCCGATAACGACCGAAATGCAGATTGCAACAACCGCGGCGAGGGCCATGGCGTTAAAGGTCTTCTCCCTAAACGCAGAGTCCGCCTTGGTGAGCAGAGCGTCGGAGCCGATGGCCCACAGCTTTACCTGTCCGACATGCTCGCCGGAAGACGTTACAATCTCGACGTTAGCAACGCTATCGGAGTCGGTTGGAGCAGACGAGACCGGGCTATGCGATGCCCTCTTGCCGCTCGTGTCGTCGGTCGTAGCCTGGTTTTCGCGTACATCGGCGGTGGCGCTTGCCGAGGGCCAGGAATCGTCATAAACGATCACACCCTTTTTATTGACGACCTGCATGCCCAGATCGTCGGAAACCAAACTCGACGTTGCGACCGTGCGCAGTTCTCCCGCGGTCCAAGAGCCGTTTTCCTCATATGACGTTGCCAACTTTTCGGCAGCGGAATTGGCGATTTCGACGATATTGGAGCGGGTGTAATCCGAAAAGACCGTGCCCCACACAACAGAGACAACGCCCACCAGCACCAATACCGTCATGAGCGATGTCAGAGCAAAAGCAAGTGCCATGCGCGAGGGATAGCTCATCGTTGGCCGTGAATCGGAACGAGGCGTGTTCCAACTAGCCTTGGAACCCGCCTCGCTCTCCTGCTTGTGCTTTTGTCCGATTTCAAAGCGCGCAGGTGTCATATGTGATTTCCCTATTTCTCGTCCGACTTATCGGTCTTGGCCGGAGCCTCGAAGCGATAGCCGACACCATGGACGGTGTAGAGCCACTTGGGCTTCTTGGGATCATCGCCCAGCTTGGCGCGAAGATTCTTCACGTGGCTATCGATGGTGCGCTCATAGCCCTCAAAGTCATACCCGAGCACTTTCTCGACCAGCTCCATGCGGTTATACACACGGCCGGGATGGCGGGCAAGCGTGGTGAGCAGCTTGAACTCGGAAGCCGTCAGATCGACTTCCTTGCCCTCGACCAAGATCTTGTGGCCCGAGATATCGATGACCAGATCGCCGAAGTCGAGCACCTCGACGGCGGGCTCGTCGGCCTGATGGGCACGGCGGAACAGAGCGCGAACGCGGGCGACGAGCTCGCGCGGCGAGAACGGCTTAATCAGATAGTCGTCGGCGCCGAGCTCAAGACCGATAATACGGTCCTCGATCTCGCCCTTAGCCGTCAGCATGATGATGGGAACATCCGAGGTATCGCGAATGGTGCGGCAAACGCGCTCGCCGGGGATCTTGGGGAGCATAAGGTCGAGCACGACCAGGTCGAACTGATGCTTCTCGAACTCCTCGATCGCGGACTGGCCGTCGCCGACGCCCACAACCCAGTAGCCTTCGCGCTCGAGATAGGCAGCGACGGCGTCACGGATTGCCTTCTCATCCTCGACCAGCAGAATCTTTTTTGCATCTGAAGCCATAACACGGCCCCCCTGTCTCAATTAGCTAAGAACAAGCCCATTTTAACGCACCTGAGCCCGCCGGATGCCGCTATGACGCGGCAGCTCGGCGGGCGGTACTCACAATTACAACGCGTTTATTCCCCTGTTGGCGCCTTTTTAACCCCTCTAAGCTTAAAGAGAGAATAGACGTGCAGTGACCGTCTCTGGTATACCCTGGCTGTTGCGCACCGTGGCGTACGTAAGGAATGAGTCCGATTTTCCCGCCGTAGCTGGATAATCGCCATACTCCAAAGCGCGGTCGGGCGACAGCAGCGAGCCATAGGTCTTGGCAGAGGTGTCGATCAGGAAATGCGACGCCTGTACCTTAACAAGGTATTTATTCTTCTTGCCAGCCGCACATGCGAGCGGCTCGCGGGACAGGAAGAGGTACGGCCCTCCCTCATTACCGATATACGTGCCCATATTGCCCAGGCTGCCCACACCACTATAGGCCGCCTCGATAGAAAACACGAAGGTATCGCCCATATATACGGCCTCGAAAGGCGAAACTGACGAGGGAAGGACTAGCTGGGCACGTTTGGTGTTGTTGCCGTCGGTCAGATCGATTGCCGTTATGCCGTAGTAGACGCCCTCGTCGTTGCGGACACGCGGCGAGATGGTCAAAATGCCGTCGCTCGCGCGCGGGGCCGATGCAAAGCGACCCGTCGATTTCCAAATTGTCTCGGCCTTGGATTCATCAAGCGAGCGACGATAGCAAAACGAATCGCTACTCGTTTTATTGCCACCTGCCGAGGGCATTTTATACCAGATGACTGATGACCCGAACGCCGTAAACAGCGGCGGATCATAGTCCTTGCCACCTCGATCGAGCTCAACCACGTCGCCAGAGAGCGAAGCGCCCGACAGATTTTGACCGTAGAGCTTCCACGATGAATTGGCAAAGTTCATCTCAACCCACGCGAATACGCTGTCGCCGGCACGGACATCGTAGAATGCATATCCCGTGCCCTCGATAGGATCCTCGATTAATGTGGTAAGCGAGCCATCGCCCAGGTTGAGCACACCGAGTGTGTTGGCGTGCAGTGCCGATGCGGGCGCCATCATCGCCGCGGCGTAATCGCCGTCGCAGTAGTACAGCAGCGTACCCAGAGGCAGCGTCCATGACGCCGCCGGCTCAAGATCGATGTCGACTGCCTCGTACTCATCCGTAATCGAGATGATTTTGGAATCATCCTTGATAACCTGCGGCTCGCCGGCGGCATCATCGCTGGTGCCCGTTTTTTTCGAGCATCCGGCAAGCACCGTGGCAGCGCCCGCGGCAGCCCCACCGAGTACAAAGCCGCGACGCGATATTCCGTTCTTGATGTGATCGGCGATACCCATTAGGCGATCTCGGTGCGAGCGGCCTCGATAGCGCGTGTAAGCTGGTCGGCGCAGGAGGTCTTTTTCATACCGCAGGTATTACCGGCGAGAACCTCGATTACGCGATCGGCAGGAGCGCCCTCGACCAGCTTGGAGATAGCCTTGAGATTGCCGTCGCAGCCGCCGGTAAACTCAACGCCCATCACCTTGTTGCCGTCATCGGAAAGGTCAAGGTGAATATTGCGAGCACACACGCCCTGAGGCTTGTAATCAAACGAAATCATGCGATCCCCTCTCAGAATGTTATTCGAGACGACTATTATCCCCGTCTTTCCCTAAATGCAACGAGGCGCTTTGCCGGCAACACACATTACCAGCAAAGCGCCCTAAAAAGCTAACGTTATGCCCGAACCTACTCGAAGCTCAGCTGCTCCAGACGATCAAAGACTGTGTCGATACGAGTGAGGAAGTCCCATGGATCAAAGATCTCGTCGAGCTTCTCCTGGCTGACGGTGCAGCGCGGATCGGCCTCGAGACGCTCCTTAAAGGTGGGGCCGGAGACGCAATCCTGCACCTCGTGCCAAGTGGCCATAGCATTTTCCTGCACGATGGCATAAGCATCCTCGCGGGTGATGCCCGTATCGACGAGGGCCAGTAGGACCTTGGAGGAGAAGATGAGGCCGCGGGTCTTATTGAGGTTGGCCATCATGCGGGCAGGGTACAGCTGCAGGCCGTCGATAACGCGGATGAGGCACTGGAACATGTGGTCGAGCGCGATGAAGCTATCGGCCTGGGCGACGCGCTCGGCAGAGGAGTGCGAAATGTCACGCTCGTGCCACAGGGCGACGTTGTCGAAGGCAACCTGCGCGTTGGCCTTCACGACGCGCGACAGGCCGCAGACTTTCTCCATGGTGATGGGGTTGCGCTTGTGCGGCATGGCGGAGCTGCCCTTTTGGCCCTTACGGAACGGCTCCTCGGCCTCGAGCGTATCAGTCTTCTGCAGGTTGCGGACCTCGGTAGCGATACGCTCGCAGGTGGCCGCGGTGGTGGCGAGAACGCCGGCGAGATAGGCGTGATGGTCGCGGCTGATAACTTGCGTGGACAGCGGGTCGTGAACCAGGCCCAGGTGCTCGCAGACGTACTCCTCGACGAACGGCTCGATGGAGCTGTAGGTGCCAACGGCACCGGAGATGGCACCAAAGGCAACATTCTTGCGAGCGTCCTCAAGACGATCCAGATCGCGCTTGAGCTCCCAGGCCCAAGAGCCAAACTTCATGCCAAAGGTCATCGGCTCGGCGTGGATGCCATGAGTGCGGCCGGCACAGAGCGTGTTGCGCTCCTCAAAGGCGCGACGCTTGCAAATCTCGCCGAGCTTCTTGACGTCCTCGATGATCAGGTCGCAGGCCTGGGTGAGCTGGTAGCACAGGGCCGTGTCGCCCAGATCGGAGCTGGTCATGCCATAGTGAACCCAGCGGCTGGGCTTGGGGTCGCCCTCGGGAACATCGGCATCGATGTATTCCTTCATGTTGGTCAGGAAGGCAATGACGTCGTGGCGCGTGACTTCCTCGATCTCATCGACCTTCGCCTTCTCAAAGTTGGCATGGTCGCGGATCCACTGGGCCTCGTCTTTGGAAATACCGATCTTGCCGAGCTCCGCCTGGGCCTCGCAGGCCAGAACCTCGATCTCCTGCCAAATGGCGTACTTGTTCTCGAGGGAGAAGATGTGTCCCATCTCCGGGCGGGTATAGCGATCGATCATAGCGGCTCCTTTTTGGTTATTGGCACGTTGGTCGTAACCCAACCATTGTACCGTGCGCAGGTGCAAGTATGGGCAGCAGGCATTAACCTAACATTTTGGAATTGGAGCGAGCATGGGGACGTCCGCGCATTTGCTTCGCAAATACGCACCGGCTTCAGGCGCCTGTCGGCGCCTTCGCCTGCTCGCTACAAACGCTTCGCGTTTGCTTTACGCTCGCACCCTGTCGGGTTCGAGTCCCGGCGCTTTATTGAAAAAAGCACGGCACCGTAATGGTGCCGTGCTTGTGCTTCTAGCTGGAGCGGGCAACGGGACTCGAACCCGCGAGTGTCAGCTTGGGAAGCTGATGCCTTACCACTTGGCGATGCCCGCATATGTGGGGGATAGTATAACGCGGTTGTCTTGTTCGATACAAGGGTGGCGATGCTTGTTTTAGCTATGGAGATTCGTTTGAAAATCGCGTCAATTGTGGAGACGAGGACCTTTGACTTCCTGTTCTCCCTATCTTCTACCTGTACTTTTGCTTGATTGTTGTATTTGAGCTCAATTTGTCAGGAATTGGGCAAGCTTTTGGTCAGGCTCCGGTACTTACCCGCATGAACCTCGGGGGTAGCCTCATCCTACGCGTCGCAGCCTCCCCGTGCGACGCACGAGGGATAAGGAGCAGCCATGTCCAACGCACCCACGCACTCTGTCCACAGCGCAATCGCAACAGGTCCGCTGCTCCTGCTCCTCTTCCTGCTTTTCGGCTGCCTGGCACCGGGAGCCGCATTTGCCGTCGATGGCTACGACCAGCTCGGCTTCCGCACTATTAGCGATGATTGTGGGCCCTTCTTCATCGGCAAGTATGAAGCTCAAGACGCCTCGATTGCCTACTGCATGAACCAGGAGCGCCCCGGCCCCACCAAGCCGGGCGGCCCATGGCTCAACTTTGATCAAGGCTGGGTGTGGCTCGACGACGAGTTCGCGGCAATCGTTTGTCACGGATATCCTACCGCCACGTCGTTTGGCGGTTACCATCTTTCACCCGATCGCGCCCGCGCCGCAACCCAGCTTGCCGTATGGATGCTCAACGGCACTACCCATGTCGACGGTACTTACTCTTACACGACCGCTCAGGGCAAAACCAAGAGTGGGCACTTTACCACTGACAATGAAGTCGTGGCGGCGGCGCGGTGGCTCCACGACAGCGCAAAATCAGGAAGCATCAAAGCCGCTCCGCACCGCGCGCGACGCTATCTAGGAGCCGTATCGGGCGGCAGCAAACGTCAGGACATGCTCTATGTACTGCCGGCGGTCTCTGTTTCCTTCAAAAAACAGTCTGCAAACGCCGCCATTACCAGCGGAAACAATACTTATCAGTTTGACGGGGCAACATTCGATATTTTTGAGAGCGCCAGCGGCGCGCATGTCGGCACCATCCAGATGGACAGCAACGGTCGGGCGCAAGCAACACTTCTGCCCAACACGGCATACTACCTAGTTGAAACGAAGGCGCCGGCCGGCTATGTCCCCCGTCACGATCGCATCGCCTTTACCACGGGGAATGACGGCGGACAGGTCGCCATTGATGAACAGCCCGGCACCATCAACCTGCGTATCGTAAAACTCGATGCCGCGACGAATGCCGGCCCCCAGGTGGGATCTTCACTCGCAGGAGCAGAGTTCACGTGTGTGTCGCAATCAACCCCTGGATGGGCGCAGATCCTCACGACCGACGAAAGCGGTCGGGCTACCCTCGTCGATGTCCCCTTAGGAACCTTTACCATCTACGAATCAAAAGCCCCCGAGGGCTACCTGCCATCCAACGACAGCTGGACCTATACCGTTGGAGCCGACCAGCTCGGCGATTCAGGCGTAGTCGAGATCGAATCTCGCATTTCCGATATCCCCATTGCGTTTGACCTTGAGATTTCCAAATTCAAGGATTACGGCAATAGCGACCAATCCGGCCTGGAGCAACCGGCGGGTGGTGTTGTCTTTGAGGTTGTCAGCAACAGCTCTCAGCAGGTTGTTGGCACACTGACCACAAACATCTATGGCTTTGCCTCCACCAAAGATCAGCCCGAAGCATGGTTCGGCACAGGCAAGCGACCCGCCGGTGTCCACGGAGCCGTCCCATACGACCGTGCCGGCTACACGGTTCGCGAGGTTCCGGAAACCGTCCCCGAGGGTTTTAAACGTGCAGGGGAATGGACCGTCGGGGCCAATCAGATTTCCAACGGCGCCGAGCTTCAATATATCGTGGACAACCACGCGCTGTCGACGCATCTCCAGATTGTAAAACGCGATGCCCAAACAGGCGCTTCTGTTCCACTAGCCGGATTCACCTTCCAACTCCTCGACAGCAATCACGAACCTGTCTCACAAACTTGCTGGTATCCAGCACATAACGTAATGGACACCTTTACGACTGACGCGACCGGGACCGTCACACTGCCCGAATCGCTCGTGCCGGGCACCTATTATGTACGCGAAACCTCGGCCAAAGAGCCCTATCTTGTCGGCGAGGAGATCGAGGTAAACATACCCGCCGACATGAACCTAACGCCCGTTGCAATCGCCTCGTATTATGACCACGCCGCGACCGGAAACATCAGGATCGTTAAAACCGATGCCGTAGACGGCAGCAGCCTCGCGGGCGCCGTCTTTGAGATCCGTGCCTCGGGTGATATCGTGCGCCCCGACGGTAGCATTGCCGCGCTCGACGGTGAGACTGTCGCTACCGTCACGACGGATGAAACTGGAGAAGCACGCGCGGACGACCTCCCGCTGGGATCTGGCACCGCACGCTACGAGGTCGTCGAGACTCAAGCGCCGGCAGGCTTCTTACTCGATCGGACATCCCATATTGTCGACCTTACTTATGCCGACCAGAAAACACCCGTCGTAGAAGCACGGCTTAACGTATCCGACGATTACACCAAGGTTGATATCTCCAAGGTCGATGCAAGCGGTGAGCAGGAAGTGGAAGGCGCACAGCTCACCTTATATGGTCCCGATAAAACCGAAATAGACTCCTGGACCTCATCCGACAAGCCGCACCGCGTCGAACATCTTGCACCTGGCACCTACTCGTTGCGCGAAATGATGTCTCCGCGGACCTATGACCTTGCCGAGGAGATAACGTTTGAAATAAAAGATACGGGAGAAGTCCAATCCGTCGCGATGAAGGATGCGCCCATCGAGATCAAGGGGCAGGTCGACAAGCGTCAGGAACTTGTCCAACCTATCGAAAAGGGCCTGTTGGCTAACGGCGATGGTAAAAACCGCGCCACGACGCAAACCAATAGTGATGGGCTTTTCTCCTATACCATCGATGCTCGAAACGATTCCGCTACTTGGGTTGATGAGTTTACGATTACCGATGATCTTGAGTGCGCCAAAGACGGCACGGCGAGATTCATCTCAATCGAAACCCCCGTCGCCATCGGCGACCTCAACGGTCTGTGCAACGTATGGTATCGCACGACGCCGTTGGACTCGACAGACGTCGATGAGCCGGCAAACGCGACACTTGACGATGGGCACGAAAATCCTTGGCTTGAGTCCGACGAAGTAAAAGAGAGCCTGGGTGAGGACTGTCGCCTCGTCGATTACGACGGTTGGCACCTCTGGAAGGCGGATATCTCGACCACGGAATCCACCACACTCGAGGCGGAAGAGCTCGACCTTGCATCCAATACCGTCGTAACGGGCATTCGAATTGAATACGGTGCGGTAGCCGCCGACTTTACGACTCGAAGCGATGCGGATTCTTGGACCCGCGATGATCTCAAAGATGAGCACGACGACCTTGACGATGCCAAAGCAATCCTTGGTGCAGACGCTCGGGGCGCAGTCGTGCACATGCAGGCAACATCGGCTTATACGCCCCAAACCGCACTCACCAACAGCGCACGCGTCGATCTTTGCCGCAACGGCGGCGGCGATAAACTTGAGTCACATGACGAGGACTGTGTCATTCAACGCTGTACCCTACCGCAGGACCTACCGGCAACAGGACCAGTTCCCATCGCCGCTTGCATCACCGCGCTCCTGACCTCGGGTGCCGCAGCCCTATGGTTCGCTCGCCTTAGGTCGATCCCAAAGAAGCGCTAGCGCGATGAAAAAGCGGGCGAGCCAGTCCCCTGGCTCGCCCGCTTTCAATCATTCAAATCGCCGTATCTACTCTGCAGACGAAGATCCACCATCAACGATTGCCTGCTCGGACTCAGGAATCCCATCGGCACCCGTGCTCTGTTCTTGCTCCACCTCTTCGCTGATTGCGGAGGCGGGGGTCGAGCCCTTCGCACCCACGATGTAGGCAGCCCCAAATCCTAACGCAATGGCAATCAAGGTCAAAATCACGTAGACAGGCCAATGGCGCTTAATATACGAAAACACGTTGACTCCTTAGAGCTCCGTCTACGAACGGCGGATAACCTCGGTCACGACCTCGGATACCGTAGCAATGTTCGTCGGGTTGACATTGTGGGGCAGGTCGTCCTCGGTACGAGCGCAAGCCAGACGCGTGCCGTCCACGCCGGCGATGGTGAGGGCTCGGCGGCTCGCCTCGAGCGCGGCATAGGCATCGGTCTTGGCATAGGGCATCTCGAGCGCGCCACAATCGACATGGAACGACTTGCAGACCTTGCTGACCAGGTTCATGATGCGGCGATCGCCCTTGAGCAGTTGTTGTTCGCCCTCGACCGTCACAACCGAAAGCCTACCGGCGCCGACGGATTCAAGATTGATGAAAAATACGCCGCGGAGCTTATCGCGATGCGAAGCCAAGAAGGCCTTCATGCCGGCGCCATCACAATCCGAGGCGCCCGTTGCCACAAACCAGATATCGTGACCAAGCAGCTCATCATCGCCCATAGAGGCGACAGCCGAGAGCATATCTTCGGAAGAAGCGCCATCGGAAGACGTAGCGCCACCCTTCCAGCCATCGTTATCGTCCTCGAAGTTATCCCACGAACCGATACCGCGACCGGACTTCTTGGCATCGTAATCGTCTTCGACGCCCAGCCAGTCACTCATGCTGTCCTGCTCGTTTTTCTTTTTACGACCGAACAGGCCACCCAGGCCGCGCTTACGAGACTTGGGTGCCGCCGGGGCGGGAGCCGAAATGGTCTCGATCGGCTGCGCGCCCGACGCAACGGGCACAGGAGGCGCAACGGGTGCCGATGTGGGTTCGGGACCTTGGGCGGTAGCAAAGGGGTCGTTGACCTGGGCAGAGGGATCGGGAAGGTCGAACAGCGACGTGCGAGACGCAACGTTTGCCTGCTTCATAGACGGCAGCGACGGATCGGGGACCGAAGCCAGCGGAGACGAGGAAGGTGCAGGCGACGGTGCCGACGACGGATCGGGAACATTCATCTGCGGACGCGGCGATGCCTGGGAGGAAATCTGGGCCATAAGGGAATCGACCGTTTCGTCCTGGGTGGGAGCGACATTGGCAACCGTGGCACCGGAACCACTCGGGGTCGGCATGGTGAAAATCTGCGTGGAGTAAGGCCTCGACTCATCCGTTTCGAGAGTCTCGGAAACCGCAGGCACTTCCTCCTGCTCGGCCTCGGTCGAATCAGCTTGCTCGGCTGCCGCGTATTGCTCTTCGCCAGAGTTGGCCTCGACGGGCTCGTCCTCGGCAGCATCAATGGGCTCGTCATCGTCCACTGCGTCGCCCTGTTCATCGGAAACAGGAAGGGACTCGGCAATCGCGGTGCCCTGCTTTTCAAACGTTATCGTGGAATCGAACTTCGCGGCATCAAACGACATGGTGCTATCGACGTGCTGCTGAGCCTCGAAAGACGTTGTTGCCTCAACAACATCCGCGGACGTCGGTTGCTGGGACTCAAAGGACGTTGTAGCTTCGGCAGCGTCGACGGGCACGGACTGCACAGCCTCGTTCTGCTCGAACTCTTGCGCCGCGAGCTCACGTGCCACCTCGGCTGCCTGCTGCTGAGCGATAGCCTCCTGCTCGGCAGCCTCGCGTGCGGCAGCGCGCTTCTCCTCGAAATCGTCGACAAATTTCTTGCCCTTTGCAAGCGCACCCTTAAAGAAGTTGGAAGCGCTGGCGCCAATCGAAGAGAACGCGGACGCAATATCGGCATGGGGCGTTGCCGCGGGAATCTCGGCCGAGAAATCAGTATCGCTCTCGTAAGACACGCGCCTCGGCTGTTCAACGTAATCGTCGTCAGACTCGTCCGCAACGTCTTGCGCCGGCGCGGCGGGAGCCAAAATGTCCAGTCCTGCCGCGGGATCGATCGCGGACACCGCCTCGGGCTCGGCAACGGCAGCGGTAACCGCGGCAGACTCATCATCCACAGTGACAACGGGCGCAGGCTCGGGCTCAAACGTCGGCTCCTCGCCCTCCTCGTAATCGAGCGTGCAGGACTCGGGAAGCATTCCGAGCGCACGGATGGCATCCGAACCAAAGCGGATGTTGCCGGCGGCATTGCGATAGAGCTTGGGCTCGGGCTCGGCCGCGACAGGCTCCTCCACCGGCTCGGCAGCGGAAACCTCGTCATTGAACTCTTCAGCCTGGACAGCCTGATTCTGATCCTCGGGCACGATGGCGCCAATCAGCGTCTCGTCGGCAGACGCACCCTCAAAGCCCTCGATCTGCTCGTCGAAAGCCTCGCCCTGTTCGGGCTCAGTCTGAGTGTCGGGAGCAATCGGCTGACCGAACTCGTCCTCGGCGTAGGTAGGCTCTTCGTACTCGATGGTGTTGCCGTAGTCGTTTTGCTGCTGGGCCGCGGCATACTCCGCCGCTGCACGCGCCATTTCCTCGGCACGACGTTTCTGCTCCCCAAAATAGGTATCGAACGGAACATCGTCGGGAAACTCGTTTTCGCCCTGGAAGGGAGCAACGTTGTCCATAACGCCGAGCATAGCGGCGACAGAAGACTTGTTGCACACCGCGCCGGACGTATAGGGAAGAATATGGCGGTTAGAGATGATGTTTGCCGCGTTGGCAAGCGCAACGAGGGAAGCGAGGATCGCGACAATCCACAGCAGAACCTTGAGCGCGCCGGGGAGCGGCAGGATACGCAGGATGGCAACGGCAGCGGGGGCAACCGTGGCAACGGGCAACAGCTTGGCGATGAGCGCACGATACGAGGCATAAGGCTCGCGGGCGAGCAGCTCAGCACGGGGAGAGTCGTAGTGTGCGACAACGACCACCGGGCGGTTGCGCGGAGATGCGAGCGGGCCCGAGGCCTTGTGGTAGGCGATGACATTTTGGCTCACGCCCGTCTTGCCCAGGCGCGAAACCACGGGGCGGCCCGTGCGCTCGAGCACGTAAAGAACGGCACCGACAATGGCCAGCAAGGTGCCGACCAAGCCGATACCGCCGCCGATACCCATCAGCAGGGCGCCGGCAAACGCAAGAATACCGGTAACGGCAAATGCCAATCTACTGGGCGCCGGGGCATTGAACTCCTGAACCTCGGGATCAAAGCCGTGGTTGCGGAAGATCTGAGCGATATCCTCGGCAGCCAAGCGCTCTTCTTCGCTGCATGCCGGCGTAATGCCGGTGTTCTGCAGCAGGTGGTTAATATAGTTCTGGGTGTTCGCCATGTGCGCTCCACATCCATAATCCGACAAATAGGCCCAATGCATGCACATTAGAACCGTATATAGTCGAAAGTATACCCCGAGCGAGCGCAAACGACCGAATTCGGGCCATCTTAACGCCCCGAGCGGACAAGGATATAGCCTAATCTCCATATCGGACTAAAATCATGGCAGCAAACCACCTTCTCATGCGAGGACTCTATGACGGCAAGCGACGCGACCGCAACAATTAAAAAGGGGAATTCGGAGCCCGGTTTCGATAAAACGGCTCAGCGCATCCTCAATCTTTTCTTTGTGCTCAACAGCTCCCCCGAACCGCTGACGACCGAGCAGATCGTCTTGGATTCTGACCTGGGATATGGCTCGGGCAACATCGACTCGGATAAGCGCAAGTTTCGGCGCGATCGTGACAAACTGCTCGAGCGTGGCATCTTAATCAAGGAGGTTCGCCCCGCCGGTGCGCAGGAGACCGAGGAAAGCTCGTGGACAATCGACCGCGAGCACACGTTTGCTGCAGGCGGCCTCATCACCGCAGACGACGCCGATATCCTACTCAACGCCATCGACCAGACGCTAGCGGCCGGCTCTTCCACCTTTGCCGCGCCGCTTGCCGATATTCGCTCCAAAATTGCCTACCTCACCGGCATGTCGGCGGTGGACGAAGTACCGATCCGCCGCTCTCCCACCGTCGATGCGGTATGGAGCGCCTTTGCCGAGCGATGCGCGCTGCGATTTTTATATCAGAACGGACGCGGCGAGCAGAAAGAACGTACCGTCTGTGTCTACGGCATGTTCGAACGCGAGGGCGTGGCGTACTTCTGCGGCCTCGACAATGTCACCGACGACATCAGGACATTCCGCTGCGACCGTATCGTTCGCGCATGGCGTCCTTCGAAGGCCTACGCCATCCCTGCGGACTTCAATCTCAACGACTATCTGTTCTTTGAATTCGATTTCGCCGACCGACCGCCCGTTGCAGCCACGTTCTCGTTCGCCCCTCAGACGCAGATCGATATGATCAACGGCCTCACGCGCGGGCGAGGTGAGCTCGCACACACCGATGCGGGATGGATCTGGACCGTTGACGTGCGCGACCTTGAAGCCGCCGCCTCATTTTGCATGGTCCACGCCATGGACGGCATGAGGCCCATGGCCCCCAAATCGCTCAAGCAGGCATGGAACCACCTCATTGAAAGGACGGTGCACGAGCATGCCCGTGCGTAAACTCACCAGCGAGCAGAGACTCTCGCGCGCCATCGACATCATGGAGGCCCTCTACGCCGCCGGCGAGAGCGGCATGACACGAACCGAAATTTGCGACCGCTTTGACATCACGGGAGTATCGCTCGACGAGATTCTCGAGATCGTCTCGACGCTCGCGGACCGAGAATCGGGTGCGCGCATCATCTGCGAATGCCACGGCGAGCGTGTGGTCCTCACCGGTGACGCCGGACGTGTGCTACCGCTGCGTCTGAGTGCCGCCGAAGGCGCTGTGCTCAACCACGAACTTGAATCGTTGGGGATCGAGCCGCAGACGGCAGCTCGGATTCGACATGCCCTTCTGCCCGAAGAGCTCGGCTATAACCAGCGCGTCTTTGACACCGTCAACCACGGGTCACACTGGCAGCAGCTGAGCTGCGCCATTCAGGACGGCGTTCGCTGCCGCATCTCGTATCGCTCGATGGACGATGCACGGCCACGCGAGCGTCTGGTCGACCCCTTGCGCATTACGGCAAACGGCGACCAAACATACCTGATTGCCTGGGACATCACAGTCGATGAGCAGCGCACCTATCGCATGGATAAAATCGAGGGACTCACCTTGACGGAAGACTCCGTCGTGTCTCACGCACCGGACGTCGCATCCCTCCACGATTCCCTTGCCCGGACGCAGCATAGCGCAAAGCTCCTGATGCCATTCGATATGGCGGAGCATCTGGACTGGGCCGGCATCACCCTAATCGAGCGCAGCGGGGCAGACACGGCAACGGTAACCGTGCATTACGGCTCCGAGCGTTGGCTACTGAGTCAGATAATCGCAGCGGGCGGAGCCATCCGCATCTTGGATGACCCCGCCCTGTCAAAGCGGCTGTGCGATATGGCAAAAACCCTCGTCTGTCCGCTTTAGCGCCGCCGCTCGTGGCGTGCACGCCACAGTTGCAGATAGTGCCCGATCTGCGCCGATTCGATGCGCTGGTAGGAGCTCGTGGGCAGCGACGTTAAGAACTTCTTTCCGTAGCCCTTCGTCACCAGGCGCGGGTCGGCCAGAATCAGCACGCCGCAATCGGTCGACGAGCGGATAAGGCGGCCGGCCGCCTGCTTGACCTCGAGCACCGCCTCGGGCAGCGAATAGCGCGCCCAAGCGCGGTCTTCGCGCAGGTTACGCTCGCACGAGAGCGGGTCCGTGGGGCTCGAGAACGGCAGCTTGGGAATGATGACGCAGCGCAGCGTCTCGCCGCTGGCGTCGAATCCCTCCCAGAAGGCCTTAAGCGCAAAAAGCGACGAGGTCGGCTCGTTGATAAACCGGTCGCGCAGGCGACGAGGAGATGAGTTGCGCTGCTGGCAGTTGAGCTCCAGACCCGCACGGGCCATCTTAGGCTCAACGCGGGCGTACAGGTCTTCCATGTCGCGCCGATTGGTGAACAGTGTGAGCACCGATCCGCCCATGGCAAGATGGGCGTCGACCAGCACGCGCTCGAGCGCTGTAAGATAGCTCTCACGATCGCGCGGATCGGGGATATCGCCCGCAACGACTACAGCCATGTTCGAATCGAAGTCGTAGCTCGAGTCCAAGTGCAGCGACGAGGATGTTGTAGCACCGATGCGATCGAGACCGACCGCGTGGTTAAAGTGTTCAAAGCTTTTGGACACCGTCATGGTCGCCGAGGCAAAGATAGCCGTGTGAACCTCGGGCAGCCACTCGGTTGCCAAGGCCTCCCCAATGTCGATGCGCTCTGCGGTCATCGACTCTCCGCCGGCACGCAGCCTGCGATTGACCTGCAGCGAATACACGTAGTGTTCATCGGTGCCATCAATGATGAGTTTGAGGTTCTCGGCCAGCTCGTGCAGGCGGCGTGAGATATCGCCCAGGTCGACAACAACCTCGGGCTTGTCGGCGGCGACGGCTTGCACCAGCGCGTCGACTCTCTTGTCAGCCTGTTCCAATGCGTCGATGGCAGTGTAGGCCGACTGTAAGAAATCATGCCAGTCGTCAGATTCGCGCAACTCGGGGCCAATCCATAGATTGGCATTGTCATAACCCCCACGGGCACGGCGACCGAGCTCGCGAACGCCATCGAACACGTCGGCGATTGCCATGCTCGCGCACGCAACCGTCGACGTTGCCTTGGCAGTAAGGCCCAGATAGAGCGTAGAGCCCTCGGAGGTTGCCAAATCACGGGAAACCTGGCTTAGCGCACCGGTGCTCGAGCCACCCAGGCGCTCAAACAGAACGCGTGATTCGTCCGCCGACACCACGCGCGCCCACTGACGGCGCGCCTCGCGCTCGATGGAATGGGCCTCGTCGATTACCCAATGACGAATCGGAGGCAAAATCCTGCCCTCGGCCGCGACATTGCGGAACAGCAGGGAATGGTTGGTGACCACCACATCGGCATGCGCCGCACGACGGCGAGCGCCGTGGACCAAACATTTATCAGGGAAAAACGGGCAGAGGCGACGAGCACACTCGCGCGAGGCCGTCGTAAAGTCGGGGCGGTTGACGCTGCGCCACCGAATGCCGAGCGAGTCGAGGTCGCCATCGGCTGATTGGCAGACGTACGCCATAATGACCGCTACCGCCGTGAGCGTGTCCGCCGGGTCGCGCTTGGTGGTAATCTCGACCTGGCCTCGGCTCATGCGCTCAAGCTTGCGCAGGCACGGATAGTGGTCATAGCCCTTGAGAGCGCAAAATGACAGACCACCGTCCAGTTGCTCGGCAAGTTTTGGCAGCTCATGGTACATGAGCTGGTCGGCAAGATTGTTCGATTTGGTCGCAATACCAACCGTGATGTTGTTACGGCGCGCTGCCTCGGCAAAAGGCACCAGATAGGCCATCGATTTGCCGACGCCCGTGCCCGCCTCAATTACACGATGAGTGCCCGTGACCAGCGCATCGCGGACCTCGAGTGCCATCGCGATCTGCTCATCACGCGGCTCGTAGGTGGGATACATGCGATTGACCAGGCCACCTGGCGCATAGTCTGCCTCAATCTCCTCACGACTCGGCATCTTGAGGACCGGCAGTTCGTCGGCGTCCACCCGATCGTCGGCGCGATCGGCCTTGAGAACGTCAGCACGAGCGGCGCTGAGAGAGAAGATAGAACCAGGGTTCTGCCCCGCCAAGAATGAGAAGATTGGACGATAGGACCAAGGCACGTCCGGATGCATGTCGGCTAGGCGCGCCATGAGGCCCTGGGGCAAGTCGGTGAGTGCCACGAGCAACACGCGCCAAACGCCACACAGGGCGTCGACGTCGGCATTGGCACGGTGTGATACCGAGTCACAGCCAAACAGATCGGCCATAAAAGACAGCTTGTGCGAGGCCAGGCGCGGAAGCGCGATGCGCGACAGCGCCAGCGAATCGATCCAAATATCGCTCACGCTGACGCCGCCTTTGACCGACTCGATAAACGAGCGGTCGAACGTGGCGTTATGTGCGATTACCGGGCAACCACCGACAAAATCGGCGAGAGCGGCTACGGCCTCAACGGCCGACGGGGCATCTGCCACATCGGCATTTGTAATGCTCGTGAGCTCGGTAATCTCGGCGGGAATCAGCTGTTTGGGATGCACGAAGGTATCGAAGCGGTCGACGACCTCGCGGCCCGAAAGACGGGCCGCCGAGATCTCGATCAGCTCATTGTCCTGCACCGAAAGACCTGTGGTCTCGGTATCGAGGACGATCACATCTTCCTCGATAAGGCCGAAGGACTGCGTTTTGGCGCGTTCGGCAAGCGTGGCATAGGAGTCGATGACAAACTGCGGCGTTCCTGACGAAACCGCGTCCTCGATTAGCATGCAATGCCCGCTCGACGAAGGCCCATACGGATCAGGCTGTCACAGACCTGCGGGAACGTCATGTCGTCGGTGTGGCGGATCTCATCCGGATACAGCGACGTATCGGTCATGCCGGGAATGGTATTGGTCTCGAGGATGACGGGGCCGTCCTCACTCACAATAAAGTCGCTGCGCGAGATACCCAGGCAACCGAGGGCCTTGTGAGCAGCGCAGGCAAGCTCCTGAGCGCGAGCGTAATTCTCGGGTGAAATCTGCGCCGGAATGCGATGGATGTCCGTAGGGTCGACATACTTCACGTCCAGATCGTAGAACTCGCAGTCCTTGGGCTTACGAATCTCGACAATCGGCAGAGCGCGCACGTCGTCCTCGCCGTACACGCCGACGGTGATCTCGGTACCCTCGATGCACTTCTCGACCAGCACTTTGTCGCCGTACTCAAACGCCTTGGCGATTGCCGCGGGCAGCTCGGAGGGCTCATGGACCAGGGAAATGCCATAGCTGGAACCGTTGACGGCCGGCTTCACAAAGCAGCGCTCGCCACAAACCTCGACGATATGATCGATATCGACTTCATCGCCCACCTCGAGCGCGAGGCCGGGGGCAATGGGGATGCCCGCCTTGGCGTACAAGAGCTTAGAGACCTCCTTGTCGGCACCGCAGGCGCTGGCAAGCACGCCCGAGGCCGTGTAGGGGACACCCAGGGTCTCCATGGCGCCCTGCATGGCACCATCCTCGCCGCCGGCACCGTGCATGGCGATAAACGCCACGTCAAAGCCGCCGGTCGCCATGGTTACCATAAAATCATCGGCAGCCGTGTCGAGCAGCTCCACCGAAGTGTAGCCGGCCTCCTTCAAGGCAACCACGACGTTCTTTCCCGAATTGAGCGAGATCTCGCGCTCAGCGGAATGACCGCCCGCCAAGACCGCTACGTGCATGTTCTCTAGGCTTTTACCCGGCATGGGCAGACTCCTCCTCTATAATTTCTGCAGCTGATACCATATTGTAGCGATACCCTCTACGTTTCCCCAAAATCGAAAGGCTTCCATGAATCCCAGGACTAAATCTCAGGACATTCGCGACTTGAGCCAAAACGATATTCGCGAGCTCGTGGCCGAACTTGGCCAGCCAGCCTTCCGCGCGAAGCAGCTCATCGAATGGGTCTTTGAGAAGAACGTTTGTTCGTTTGACGATATGACAAACCTTCCTAAGGCTTTCCGCGAGCAGCTTAAAGAGGCTTTTGCCTTTGACACGCCGACTGAACTAACCAAGCAGGTTTCCAAAGATGGCTCTCGCAAGTATTTGCTCGAGTACCACGACGGCGTTTCCGTCGAGACTGTCGGCATGCCCCGTCGTAACAAGCTTTCCGTCTGCGTTTCCACCCAAGCTGGCTGTGGCATGGGCTGCGCCTTTTGCGCTACCGGTCTCAACGGCCTCAAGCGCTCTCTGACCGCTCAAGAGATCGTCGACCAGGTACTTCATGTATCCAACGACTTTGGCGAGCGTGCCACGAGCGTTGTCTTCATGGGCCAGGGCGAGCCGTTTGCCAACTACGACGAGGTTCTCAAGGCGCTGCGAATCCTCAACGACCCCGATGGCATCGGTATCGGCGCTCGTCACCTCACCGTCTCTACCAGTGGCGTTATTCCCGGTATTCGCAAATTTGCCGACATCCCCGAGCAGTTCACGCTTGCTGTTTCACTGCATTCCGCCATCCAGTCGACGCGCAATAAGCTCATGCCCGGTGTTAAGAAGTACACGCTGCTTCGCCTTCACGAAGCACTTCAGCTCTACACCGAGAAGACCGGCCGCCGCCCAACCTATGAGTATGCCATGATCGAAGGCGTCAACGATACGAATCCGGAAATGCAGGCGCTCTGCGACTTCTGCGAGGGAACGCTGTGCCACGTTAACCTCATTCAGCTTAACGACATCGAGGGTAGCCCGCTCAAGCCGTCGCCGATTCATAAGGTTGAGGATCTTCAGCGTCGCCTTGAGTCCCGTGGCATCGAGACAACGATTCGTAACTCCCGTGGTAACGATATTGACGCCGCTTGCGGACAGCTGAAGCAGCGCTTCAAAGTTCAGAAGAACGCATAGGGGAGTCGCACCCCAAAACGTTTCATGTGAAACATCGAACGACCCCGGTTGCAGGATATGCAACCGGGGTCGTTTCATTTATTGACCTTAATTTTGAATCAGCTGCTACTGGTCCCATTTTTACGGCCAAAATAAGGGGTCCTTGTCTCGTGAATCAGACAGGGACCCATCACAATATGCTAAGTAATTGTTAGGTACCTAATAGCCTACATTTTCCCATTGGTTGCTGACCCAACCCTGATTAATCTTGGGATTCTTCGTTACCTGAGCTGTACGCATGGCAACATCTTCTGTCATAACATCCATTTTCTTCTTGGATGTATCGACAATATCTTGCGCACTACGAAGCAAACGACCTCGAAGTTCATCGTCTGTCGCGATCTTATAGCCAGCAAAGGCACCAGCCGCGACAGTCGTCGCCAATGCAATCGCAGTTAAAATTCTATTCCTCATCTTGGCCTCCTTGATCAAACTGAATCATTTCGCCAAGAATACGAGAGAGCTCTTCCTCGTCTTTAAACTCAATCTCAATCTTATTCTTTCCACGCGAGCTCTTCACACGCACGTTGGTATTAAAAACCTGACGAAGCACGCGGGCTGCCTTTTTAAAAGACTGAGGGGTTGCAGGCCTCGGCGTCTTAGGTGTCTCTCCGGCAGAAAACAACGGAGCAAGATTTTCTGTCGCTCTTACGGAAAGGCCCTCTGCAACAACCTTCTCTGCAAGTCGAATTCGAGCATCCTCATAGGGAACCGCAAGAATCGCACGTGCATGACCAGCAGTAAGTTTACCCTCAAAAATCATCTGCTGAACTACTTCGGGGAGATCGAGAAGACGCAGCGAGTTTGTAATTGCAGAGCGTGACTTGCTTACTGCCTTCGACAATGCCTCCTGGGTCATACCGCTGGCATCGATGAGCTGTCGATAGCCCTTAGCCTCTTCGACGGGATTCAGATCTGAACGTTGAAGGTTTTCGATAAGAGCAAGAGCCAGCATCTCTTCATCATTTACCTCTTTAATGATGACTGGCAATTCTTCAAGGCCAGCAAGCTTTGACGCCTGGTAACGACGCTCACCAGCGATGATCTCATAGCCGTTTCCATGCTTGCGAACCAAAAGCGGCTGCAAAACGCCATGTTCTTGGATTGACTCGCTCAACTCGCGAAGTTCAGTTTCGTTAAAGTGAATTCGCGGCTGATTAGGGTTGGGAACGATATCCTCAATAGGTAGTTTTGTTTCAGATGCAGCATTTGAAGCCGATGCAGCCGAACCGCCGGTCTCATACTCGGCCTCTGAGACCAAAGCATTCAGTCCACGTCCCAATCCGCCACGTTTCTTTACACTAGGCACGCTTGATCACCTCTTTTGCAAGGTTCATATATGCTTTTGCACCCTTATTTTGAGGTGCATAGGTAATTACCGGTTCTCCAAAAGACGGAGCTTCGGAGATTTTAACCGTACGGGGGATTAGCGTCTTAAACGCCTTATCACCAAAGTACGATTGAACCTCCTCAACAACCTGATTCGATAGTGAAGTACGCGAGTCATACATGGTCATAAGCACACCATAGGTGTCTAAGCCCTTGTTCAGCCTTGATTTGACCATCTTCATTGACTCAAGCAGCTTCGTAACGCCCTCGAGTGCGTAATATTCGCACTGTATCGGAATCAAAACGCTGTCTGCTGCGGTCAAAGCGTTGATAGTAAGCAGGCCGAGCGAAGGAGGACAGTCAATGAAAATAAAATCGAACTCGTCCTGAATCGGCTCAAGCAAATCTTTGAGGCGGGTTTCACGTGCAATTGCGCTTACGAGCTCAATTTCGGCGCCTGCAAGCTGAATTGTAGCTGGAATTACGAATACCTTTTTGCAATTTGTATCAAGAACAAGTGATTCTGCCGGCACATCATTCAACAATGCATCATAGATGCAGTGATCAAGGTCTTCTTTTTCAATTCCGAATCCACTGGTGCTGTTTCCCTGCGGATCAAAATCGACAATCAGTGTCTTACGACCCTGCTCACCCAGTGCTGCTGCAAGGTTTACAGCCGTCGTTGACTTACCGACGCCGCCTTTTTGATTGATGATTGCAATGATACGCGTGTCTTTTGCGCTCTTTGAACGCTTAACGTCGCGAAATCCCACGGTCCCTCCTGGTGTGTATTAAAGCTGTCAAACGGAGGATGTTTCACGTGAAACATTCCGAATCGATATCAACCGCCATGTTTCACGTGAAACACTGCAAGTTGTTAGTATCCATTATGTTTCACGTGAAACATCTAGGCAAGCGGATTCTTCTTTGCCACGCCATTTGCACGAGGCAATGAAACGGATGCTGGATGACTCTTCTTAAGAACAATGAACTCCCTATGACCCAAGCCTTCAGGCAAATCAATTGCGTCATTCAGAAGCAAAGTGAAGCCGCAAATCTTAGCTGCTGACATGCCGGAAGCAAGCTCCTCATCCGAAGGATTGCCCTTGGTTATAACAAATAGCCCTCCATCCTTCAGATACGGAGCCGCATACTCAACAAGAATCGGTAGAGGGGCCAGTGCGCGGGCGGTTACAACAGAGAACTGCTTCTTATGGCTCCGAGCATATTCTTCAAGACGATCATGAACCGCATGGGCATGTTTCAATCCAAGAGCATGGACAAAGGAATTTACCGCATCAACCTTCTTGCCAACAGAGTCAATATAAGTAGCTTTACGATGCGTGGTTATGGTTAATGGAATACCAGGGAAGCCAGCACCTGTTCCCATATCGAGCAAAGCTCCCTCAGGAGCCTTGTTGATATAGGGGAGCAAAACAAGTGAGTCGAGGATATGAAGAACTGCAGCATCTTCTACGTTAAGAATACGGGTGAGATTGGTTGTCTTATTTGTTTCTAGAACCAAATCCAAATGCTGAATACATTTCCTCAGCTCAACATCAGTTACGCTCAAGGAATACTCTTTGCAATAGAAAGCTAGACGATTCAACATCTCGTCAGCTTGCTGATCAGTAAGTACTAACAACGAAAGCTCCTTTCTGACAAAAATCAGCGTATCGAGAACTTTTGACAAAAAAAAGGGGACGTGGAAACCACGTCCCCTTAGCATAAGCTCGAGAAGATTATCGAGCAACAATCACCACATGGCGATCAGGGTCAGAACCCTCAGAATGAGTATCGACGGCATCATTGCCACGAAGTGCAATGTGAACCAGTCGACGCTCGTAGGCATTCATGGGCGGAAGCGAAACACTCTTATGAGTGCGGATGGCACGCTCGGCAGCAGACTGAGCCATGGAAGCAACCTTGTCCTGACGGCGACTCTTGTATCCCTCTACGTCCACTACAACCGGATACCTAAAGCCAAGTTTGCGGCTCACCAGCAAAGAGAACATAACCTGAAGGGCATCAAGGGTGCGACCATGACGGCCAATGAGAACAGCAAGGTCGGGAGCCGTTACATCCAAAATCAGCTCACCCTCGTCGCCCTCATACTCATCGATAGGAGAGTTGGCAGCATCGAAGTGCGAAAGGATGGAACGCAGGATGGAAATCGCAACATCGGCAATGGTGTCGAGCTCCTCATCGGTCAGCTCTTCACCAGCCTTGTAGCGCTGTGCAATCTCGGGATAATCGCCCGCGACCTGCGGGGCAACCTCCTCAAGCATATCCTCGATGATCTCTTCAGACATAACGTACTCCAAAAGTTAGGTACCTAAATAAGATTGATATCCCACTACTTCTTCTTGTGCGGGCGCGGCTTCTTCTCTCGACGAGTGACCTCAACCTGCAGCGGAGCGTTCTTAAGACGCTCCTCCTCATCGGCCTTCGCCTTGTCGATGACCTTCTGCGTCACAAAAATCTGCTGGATAACCTGCCAAGCAGACGAGACGTCGTAGTACAGCAGAACGCCAACGGGAAGGCTCCAGCCCATCCAAAGCATCATGACCGTCATGACAACGGCCATCATACGCATGCTCTGAGCCTGCTGGCCGGTCTGGTTGCGCGACATATAGAGCTGCGGAATCAGGGTCAGGACGGCGAACAGGATCAGACAGACCAGCGCAGGCAGTGCAACCATAAAGCCATCGGCAAAGGAAGCGCTCGGCGTGGTGGTCAGGTCGGGCAGGATGTTGAAGAACGAGAACGTGCCGTCGTTAAAGTACTGCGGCAGGTTGCGCAGCAATGTAAACAGGGCGAACAGGATAGGCATCTGAATCAGCAGCGGCAGACAGCCAGCCATGGGGTTGAACTTGTTCTCGCTGTAGAACTTCTGCATCTCCTCGGCCTGACGCTGGGGATCGTCGGCATAGCGCTCCTGGATCTCGAGCATCTTGGGCTGCAGCACCTGCATGCGAGCCGTCGACTTGGTCGACTTGAGCATGAGCGGCGTCAGCAGCAGACGGATGATGACCACCAGGATGATGATGGACAGGCCCCAGTCGACCGCAAAGGTCTGGATGAGCTTGAGCAGCTCGAAAAGGATGTTAACGATCCAATCCCACATGTAAGTTTTCCTCCGATAGCGAGTGCCCGCTAGGGCACAGGGTCATAACCGCCGACGTGCAGGGGATTGCAGCGAGCGATGCGCCTCACGGCAAGCCAGCAGCCTCTCAAAACACCGTGCTTCTCAATCGCCTGGACGGCGTATTGCGAGCACGTTGGGTAATAAATGCAGGCGTCAGGCAATAAGGGCGAAATAACCTGTTGATATATGCGAATAGGAGCGATGGCAACACGTCGCAAAACGTGATTGCTCATCGCTCCTCCCCGGCAACGCCGGCGCGCTTCATAAGCGAACGCAATGCCTTGTCCATCTCCTGCGGCGAGGAGATCCTCGTCTTGGGAGTCGCGAACAAGATGATGTCATAACCCGCAACGGGAAATCCGCAGCTGCGGGCGGCCTCGCGCATCACACGCTTAGAACGGTTGCGCACAACTGCACAACCGAGCCGTTTAGCACCAACGAAGGCGACCCTTCCGGAGTCGCCTTCGCCAACCGATTCACATATGGTCATTCGAATCAGAGGGTGATTGAAACGACGCCCCTGACTGAACACATGCTCGAAATCTTGCCGAGACTTAATTGTCTTCATGCGAGATGTGTGTATCGCTGCTAGACAGTGAGACGCTTGCGGCCCTTGGCGCGGCGACGGGCGAGCACGGCACGACCACCCTTGGTGGCCATACGGGCACGGAAGCCATGGGTCTTGGCACGCTTACGCTTATTAGGCTGATACGTACGCTTCATCTTAAGTTCCTCCTGCTGCATTTCGAGTGTCCGCGGGAGCGCGGACGCAGATATAGACACGTGAGCTTGAAGATTGTAGGGAAATCAATGTTCAAATGTCAAGAAATCAAAGGTAAAAGGTCGCGCAGTTCACACGGTTCCCCCATAAGCCCAACTGAAATTTGCGGGGTACGACAACTTTTCACGATATTTCACCGAGTTTTCAACAGGTCATGTTGGCAATGTTGAGAACTTTTCGCCCGTTTTCCAAAGTTTTCAACAGGTTTTGAAAAGTTGTCGAAAGATGAGAAACATTGCACGGTGAGCTACTATTTGTTCGAAACCTTTTGAAAGATTGCGAGCGGCATGTCTGACGACTTTTACACCATGGTCGATTCCGGAGACCCGGCACCCGACAACGAGCACATCACCGGCGTGCGCGAAGAGCATGCGGAAGGCGAGCAGACGACCACGCAGGCGCCAAAAGCCATGTACGCCGCGCGCATCGCCGTCTATGACGACATGCTGTCGACACCGCGTGTGATCGTCATTGATCCGCAAGATGTCCGCACGTATTTAGAAGAGACGACCAACACCGTCTACCAGTGCATGAAAGAACAAGGTGGCCATATCTCGCTCATGGTCATCCGCGAGATTGTCGAAAACTTTATCCACGCACACTTTGCCGAGCCCATCATCTCGATTCTGGACGGCGGAGACACCATCCGCTTTGCTGACCAAGGACCCGGCATCGACGACAAGGAACGTGCTTTCGACTTTGGCGTTACCAGCGCAAACAGCAAGATGAAGCGCTATATCCGTGGAACCGGAGCAGGGTTTCCCATGGTGCAGGAGTATTTGGAAAACGCCGGCGGTGCCGTATCCATCGAGGACAACATGGGCAACGGCACCGTGGTTACGGTAAGCCTGAACCCTAAACGCGTGCAGGAAATCGAGCGTGCCGGCGGACGCGGCGCTGCCGTGCGGCCCGAGACGGAGCAGCCCACATATCCCCTGCCGGGAGCTTTTGCGCAGCAGCCCGTGGCAACGCAGCAGATGCAGCCCCCCGTGGGACAGATGCAGCAGCCCGGAATGCTTCCCACACAAGAACCCCAGGCGGCATCTATGTCGATGCCGCCAAACATGCCAGAGGCCATGCCACTGGCTGATCAGGATGCAGCAGCAATGCAGCAGGCGACGGGGGCGCCGGGTGGCCAGCAAATGGGCTATCAGCCGTACCAACAGGGATATCTATATCAGCAGATGCCGCCACTGGGGTATGGCCGGCAGTTCCCGCAGCAGTACCAGCAGGGATATCAGCAGCCGTACCAGCAGATGCCGCAGCAGCAGTACAACCCCTGGGCCCAGCAGACGCCTCCGCAGCCTTACCAACAGTGGCCTCAAAGTTTTCAACAGCAAATGCCGCCGACGCAGAGTTCTCAACAACCAGCAGCTCAAATGATGTATCCTGATGCAGTAAATCAGTATGCACAGCCACAACCGGACGTGTTCGTAAGCGATCGCGGCAACGCCGCGCTGGGCTATCTGGCGCAAAATCAAGCGTGCGGCGCAACCGATCTTGCGAGGGCGTTTGGAAACTCGGCCCCCACTTGGTCACGCACGCTCAATGACTTGGCGCAGGCCGGCTTGGTCATCAAGCATGGCCAGAAATACCATCTGACCGAACTCGGCGCCGCCCGCGTGCGAGCTCAGAGCTAAAGAACGGGAGAGACAGTGGACGAGGAAGCAAGCATCATCCTGGGGGATGCCATCGCCTTTTGCCAGCGCGACGGCCAAGATGCACGCCTCATCAACATGCTGGGGCAATCGCGCGCCATAAGCCTGACCGAAGATACGCTCACGATCGAGGCCCCCTCGCGCTTTGCCATCGCGCAGCTCAAAAAGCATCAGCCGACTATTGAGGCTTATCTGGAAGAAATCGCCTTTGCACCGATTGCGCTCGACATCGTGGCGCCGCAAGGCGCCGCGACGGAATCCGCTGCCGCGACGGCGCCCGCCACGGCTCCCGCTGCTTCCCCGACGGTACCAGCCTCCGCAAGCGACGTGCCGACAATCGAGCACCAGCACAGCGATGTTTCCCGTGAAACCATGGCGCCGTTGCCGACCGCGGTAGCGACGTCAACGAACGCACCCGTCACGCACATGCCCATCGCTCACGACGCAGCGGCGGGCGCGGATTCGGGCATTGCAATCAAGAACACGCTCTCGGCCGACGATTTTCGTCGCATGATGAACCAGATGAAGGGCGGAGCGCCGACTAAATCCACGCAAGCTGCGACCCCCGCTTCACCCATGCCAGCACCGACCGTGCCGGCCGAGCAGAATACGGATGGAGCCCCGCTCGCCGCGAACTCAAAATTTACCTTTGAGAACTTTGTCTACGGCCCCGAGAACAGCCATGCCTATCGCTCGGCACTCAAGTTTGCCGCCCTCGCGGACGAGCGCGGCACATGCACATCACTGTTTATCTACGGCAAATCGGGCCTGGGCAAGACGCACCTGCTGCTTGCCATCAAAAACGAGCTCGCCGAGAAGTCACCCGAGATCAAGGTCAAGTATGCCAACTCCCAGGCATATCTGGACGACCTGATGACCGAGTTCGACCGCCAAAAGAAGAGCAACGCCCCCATCATGCAGGCGTACCACGGCGTGGACGTGCTCATCATCGATGACATCCAAAACATCATCGGCAAGCGCGCAAGCGTGGACTACTTTTTCCAGCTCATGGACGAGTTCATCCGCAACAACAAGAAGGTCGTCATCGCGGCAGACCGCGCCCCCAAGGACCTGAGCATGGACGAGCGTCTGACCAGCCGCTTCAACGCCGGAATGCTCTGCCTGGTCGCAGAGCCCAGCTACGAGATGAAATACAAGATCTTGCAGCGCTATTACGAGAACACTATCGTCGCCGCTCCCGAGGCAGGCGACGACTCGCTGCTGGCGGCCTATGGGGGCGACGGCGGGCACCTGACCGACGAGCACTTTAAACACATGGCCGAGGTCTCGGGCACCAACATCCGCGAACTCGAGAGCTTTTGCGAGCGCTGCGCCGGCGAGGCGGGCGACCGCGAACGCGAGGGCGGGGAGCTCACCTTTGACGATATCGATGCCATCGCCAGCCAGTACTTCGACACATCGGCCAAAAAGATCAACGTCCAGACGGTTCAGTCCGTCATCGAAGAGCAGTACGGCGTAACGCACGAGGAGCTCATCGGCCCGCGTCGCAACGCCAATATCGCCAAAGCACGCCATATCGCTATCTACCTGGCCATCGAGATGTGCGAGATGACGACCACGGCGGTGGGCGCCGAATTTGGCAACCGCAACCACTCGACCGTCAGCACGAGCTACAAAAAGGTCCAGAAGATGATCCAGGAAGACCGCACCGTCACCGAAGACCTTAAGTCGCTGCGCGATAAAATTACACTGCGCTCGTAGGGAAATAGAGACACCTGTTGAAAACTTGTCGAAACCACGGGCATAAGGTGTCTAAAACCCAACCCGCGGTGATGAAAAGTTTTGCGCAGGTTTTGAACGTGGAAAACCACCCCTGTTGCACACAGGTTGCTGTCGATTCTCTTTTTGGGTCTGACCTGCGTCTTTGGGAGTAATCAACAGTTTCGTCAGTGCTATTACTATTATTAAGATATTTATATCTATAGAAAGGTATTAAAAGATGAAGTTCACCGTCAGCCAGAGCTCGCTTACACAAGCCATCGGCGTCGTTATGAAGGGTGTCGCTTCGGCATCCACCCTCCCCATCCTGTCGGGCGTGCTCGTTAAGGCCCAAGACGGCATCTTGGAATTCCAGACCTCTAACTACACCATCTCGATCCGTCATCGCATCGCGGCGCATGTCGAAGAAGAGGGCGAGATGGTTATCCCCTGTAAGATGCTTTCCAATATCACCAAGACCCTCCCCGATGCCCCGGTCACCTTTGAGCTGTCCGAGCGCCAGGTGCTGATTGGTTGCGAGAAGAGCTCTTTCCGCCTGAACACGCTCGATGCTAATGACTTCCCCGAGTTTCCGGCCTATGCCATCGAGAGCGCCGTGGAACTGCCGACCGATATCTTGTCCGAGATGGTCGGCCGCGTGTGGCGCGTCACCTCGACCGACAAGGCCCGCCCCATCCTGGGTGGCGTGCACATGAAGGTCGAGAACAACACCGTGCGCCTGGTGGCGACCGATTCCTTCCGTTTGGCCGTGTGCGATACGCAGGTCGAGACCTCGACCCTCGAAGGCTCCTTTGAGCTCAACGTTCCGGCTGACGCCTTTAACGACGCACTGAACATCATGGCCAGCCAGGCGACCATCATGATCGGGGCTACCGACACCCAGGTCGTCTTCGAGGCCGGCAACACCACCTACGTGTCGCGCCGCATCGAGGGCGTGTACCCCAACTACAAGCAGCTCATCCCCGATTCGTGCGTGACGAGCGTCAAGATCGACGTCGCCGCCTTTAACGCCGCCCTCAAGCGCGTGGCCGTTATCGCGAGCGCCAACCCCGCCGTCAAGTTCGAGATCGATGTCGAGAACGGGCAGATGGGCCTGTCCTCCATCTCCAATGACCAGGACCTTGCGCAGGAGACGATCGATGTCGAGGCCGAGGGCGAGTCGGGTACCATCGCCTTCAACTACCACTACATCTTCGGCTGCCTCAATGCCCTGTCCAAGGAGAAGGAGATCACGCTGGAGCTCAAGAGCTACTCGCAGGCGGGCATCTTCAAGTCCTACGACAAGATCAACTACCTGTACCTGGTCATGCCGGTTCGCATCTAGCGCTGCGCCATGACCATGTTCGCCCGCGATCTTTCCGTCGCGCACTACCGCAGTTTCGAGAGCTATCGTCTTGCCCTGGACGAGGGCGTGACGATACTTGCGGGACCCAACGCGGCGGGAAAGACCAATCTCATAGAGGCGCTGCAGCTGCTGACGAGCGGCGCCTCGTTTAGGCATCCGACCGCAGCCGAGCTCGTCCATGATGGCGTGGGCTCGTGCAAGATCGAGCTGAGGCTCGAGGGCGACGGCCGCGTACTTGATATGGGATTGAGCGCGGAGGACGGTAAACGCTCGTTTAGCCGCAACGGCAAGAGATGCTCTGCCGCCGGTGTGCGCGGGGTTCTGCCGAGCGTGCTGTTTTGCCCCGACCATCTGGACATGGTTAAGCGAGGCGCCAGTGTGCGCCGCGCCGCCCTCGACGACTTTGGCATGCAACTGAGCGCACGCTATGCCGATCTTGCGAGCACCTATGGTCGCTGCGTGACCCAGCGTAACGCCTTGCTCAAGGAGGCCTGGTGCTGCCGCGAGATGCTCGGCGCGTGGAACGATTCGATTGCCCGCGCGGGCTCGGCCCTGCTCGTGCACCGGTTGGCCCTGCTCGACCGGCTGGCGGGCTATGTGCACACTGCCTACGGGCAAGTGGCATCCGGTGAGGCCGCCAACGTGACCTATGCGTCCACGCTGGGGGATTTGCCCCAGGTCGAGGATCGCGAAGAGCTGAAGGGCTGGGCGTACGAGCGCATGCTGGCCGCCCTTTATGAGCACGCCGACGAGGAAATTCGCCGCGGCGTGACGTTGGTGGGGCCGCATCGCGATGAGATTGAGTTTACCGTGGCGGGTCGTTCCGCCCGTTCGTTTGCCAGCCAAGGTCAGCAGCGAACGTTGGTACTGTCCTGGAAGGTGGCCGAGGTGGCCGTGGCTCGCGATGTTCTGGGTACTGCTCCGCTGTTGCTTCTGGACGACGTGATGAGCGAGCTCGACGGCGAGCGCCGCGGTGCTTTTCTGCGGCTGATCGGCGATGATATCCAGACGGTCATAACCACGACCAACCTGGGGTACTTTACCGATGACCTGCTTGATCGAGCCAAGGTGGTGAGCATGGGTGAGACGTGCTAATTACGAGCGCGAGAGCGAAACGGTCGCCTTCAGTGGGTTTTTGAACGCAGAGCGCCAGCGCATCCTGGCGGCTGCAACGCCTAAGCGCCGCGCGCAGATGGAGGCTGCCGAGGAGTCGCGCGCGGTCTATCGCGCGTGGAACGCGGTGTGCTCGGGCACGCGCGAGGGGCGGCATGTGACGGGTCTGCGCTACCTGCCCGAGTCCAATGAGCTGCTGGTATATCTCGATTCGCCCTCATGGACGCAGGAAATGACGCTGTTGCGTGAGATCATCCGCGCGCGCATGGAGCGCGCCGGTGCGCATGTGGACGGCCTGGTGTTCAAAACCACCGCACCCGGTCACACGCCGCCCGCCGCCAAGGAGCGCCTGCGCCCGGCGACGACCGAGCGCCCGCCGGCCCCGCACGCCGACCTAAGTGAGGCCGAGCGCACCGAGATTGAGCGCCAAGTGGCGCCCATCGAAGACCAAAAACTGCGCGAGGCCCTCGAGAATGCCATGAGAGCCAGTGCCGAGTGGGCCAAGGGCGTGCAAAGCAAAAAAGAGCCTTAAATCGCATCTGGTGGCCTTGTAGAGCCAAATACCCTCGTTCCCGAGGGTATTTTTTTACGATAAACTAGTAAGGCTGTACACATTTTCTTGACTGAAGGAGGACGTGTGGCAAACGAAAACGATTACGATGGCGGCGAGATTAAGATTCTCGAAGGTCTCGAGGCCGTTCGTAAGCGCCCGGGCATGTATATCGGCTCGACGAGCGCCAGCGGTCTGCATCACCTGGTGTGGGAGATCGTTGACAACTCCGTCGACGAGGCCATGGCCGGTTTCTGCACCGAGATCCAGGTGACGGTCCACGCCGACAACTCCATCACGGTCGTCGACAACGGGCGCGGTATCCCCGTCGACGAGCACCCTGTTAAAAAGATCCCGACGCTCGAGGTCGTCATGACGATCCTGCACGCCGGCGGTAAGTTCGATAACTCGGCCTATAAGGTCTCGGGCGGCCTGCACGGCGTGGGCATCTCCGTCGTCAACGCACTGTCCAAGCGCGTGGTCGTTCAGGTTCGTCGCGATGGCAACACCTACGAGATGGAGTTCTCGCGCGGCAAGACCGTCAAGAAGATGGAGGTCGTGGGCACCTCGGATTCGACGGGCACCACCGTCACCTTCTGGCCCGACGACGAGATCTTCGAGACCTGCATCTACGATTTCGATACGCTGCACAACCGTCTGCAGGAGACGGCGTTCCTCAATAAGAACCTCAAGATCGTGCTGACCGACGAACGCGAGGCGACTCCCCATGTGGAGGAGTTTTGCTACGAGGGCGGCATCATCGACTTCGTCAAGTTCCTCAACGAGGGCAAGGACGTCCCCGAGGCCTTTAAGGAGCCCATCTACATCGAGGGCAAATCGGACCCGGACGCGCCTGTGACCAAGATGGGCGAGGTCGAGGTTTCCCTACAGTGGAATAGCGGCTACGGCGAGAATGTCATGTCGTTTGCCAACGACATCTACACCCCCGAGGGCGGCATGCACCTTGAGGGCTTCCGTACCGCGCTCACCCGCGTAATCAACGATTACGCGCGCAAGCAGAACCTGCTCAAGGAAAAAGACGCCAATCTGACCGGCGACGATGTGCGCGAGGGCCTTTCGGCCGTTATCTCGGTCAAGCTGCCCGATCCGCAGTTTGAGGGCCAGACCAAGGCCAAGCTCGGCAGCTCCTATATGCGCGCGCTCACGCTCAAGATTGTGACCGACGGCCTTGTCGATTACCTCGAGGAGCATCCCAAGCCCGCTCGCGAGATCGTCAAGAAGGCGCAACAGGCCTGCAAGGCGCGCAATGCTGCCCGCAAGGCGCGCGAGGCGACCCGCCGCAAGAGCCTGCTCGAGACGGCGTCCCTGCCCGGTAAGCTCGCCGACTGCTCGGTGCGCGATGCCGAGCTGACCGAGCTCTTCATCGTAGAGGGCGACTCGGCAGGCGGTTCGGCCAAGGACGGCCGTCGCCGAGACATCCAGGCGATTCTGCCCCTGCGCGGCAAGATTTTGAACGTCGAACGCGTTGGTGACCATCGCGCGTTCTCGAGTGACACCATCCAGTCGCTGATTACCGCGATCGGCTGCGGCGTCACGACGAGTGCCGGCGACGGCGGCGATTTCGATATCACCAAGGCGCGCTACCACAAGATCATCATCATGACTGATGCAGACGTCGACGGTGCGCATATCCGCATCCTGCTGCTGACGTTCTTCTACAAGTACATGCGTCCGCTGATCGATGCCGGCTACGTCTATGTTGCCTGCCCGCCCATCTTTGGCATTAAGGTGCGCAACAAGATCCACTACGTGTATCCCAACGGCCGCCAGCCCGAAGACGAGATCCTGCGCGACACCATCCAGAGCCTGGGCCTGAACCCCGACGATAACGACGAGGACGGCAAGGCCAAGGACGGCAAGATCACCAAAAAGCGCAAGGGCTATACCGTCCAGCGCTACAAGGGCCTGGGCGAGATGGACCCCAAGCAGCTCGCCTCGACGACGATGGACCCCAAGACCCGCATCCTGCAGCGTGTGTCGATCGAAGACGCCGTGGTGGCGGACCGCGCCGTGCGCGAGCTGATGGGTTCCGAGGTCGGCTATCGCCGCGAGTACATTGAAAAACACGCACATGATGCACGATTCCTTGATGCTTAAGAGGAGGTAACGTGGCAGACGATATCAACAATAGCGAGGGTATGGACGAGGCCGGCGATGCCGGTATGCCCGATGATCTGAAGCGCCTGCTTGCCCGTGCTGAGCAGGGCGAGGACGGCGATCCGGACGCCTATAACCCCGATGCCGATGATGATGAGGAAGAGGACGACGACGGTGAGCTCGAGGAGAGCTTTGGCGAAGTCGATCGTGGCGCCTCGGCCGGCGAGGACATCAACGGCGGCCAGCTCCAGATTTCGGAGTTCGGTCGCGAGATGAAGCAGTCGTTCATCGAGTATTCGATGTCGGTTATCACGGCGCGCGCCCTGCCGGACGTGCGCGACGGCTTAAAGCCGGTACACCGCCGCATCCTGTACGCGATGAACGAGAGCGGCATCTACCCCAACCGCCCACATAAGAAGTCGGCCTGGACGGTCGGCGAAGTTATCGGTAAGTACCATCCGCACGGTGACTCCGCGGTCTACGAGGCCATGGTTCGCCTGGCGCAGTGGTTCTCCATGCGCACGCCGCTCATCGATGGTCACGGCAACTTCGGTAACATCGACGGCGACGGCGCGGCGGCCATGCGTTACACCGAGAGCCGCCTGGCAAAGCCCGCCATGGAACTGCTGCGCGACCTGCAGAAGGATACCGTCGACTGGCAGCCCAACTACGACGAATCGCTCGCCGAGCCCGTGGCGCTGCCTGCGCGCTTCCCCAACCTGCTGGTTAACGGCAGCCAAGGCATCGCCGTCGGCATGGCCACCAACATCGCCCCGCATAACCTCACCGAGGCGATCGAGGCAACCTGCTACCTGATCGACAACCCCGACGCCACCGTCGACGAGCTCATGCAGATCATGCCCGGTCCGGACTTCCCCACCGGTGCCATCATCATGGGCAGCGCCGGCATTAAGCAGAGCTACGAGACCGGTCGCGGCTCCATTACCGTGCGTGCCAAGGCACACGTGGAGTCCACCAAGACCGGCCGCAGCCGCTTGGTCTTTACCGAGATTCCCTACATGGTCAACAAGGGCACCCTGCAGGAGAAGATCGCCCAGCTCGTCAACGACAAGCGCATCGAGGGCATCTCGGATATGCGCGATGAGTCCAACCAGAAGGGCATCCGTCTGGTCATCGAGCTCAAGAAGGGCGTCATTCCGCAGGTCGTGCTCAACAATCTGTATAAGTACACCTCGCTGCAGACGACCTTTGGCGCCAACAACCTGGCACTCGTCAACGGCGTTCCCAAATGCCTGAGCCTGCGTGAGATGCTGCAGCACTACATCGACCACCAGGTCGACGTCGTCACCCGCCGCACCCGCTTCGACCTTAAGAAGGCCCAGGCCCGCGCGCATATCCTCGAGGGCTACCTGATGGCCCTTGACCATATCGACGAGGTCATCAGCATCATCCGCTCCTCGCAGACCGACTCCGAGGCCAGCAGCCGACTGATCGAACGCTTTGGCTTTACGCCCGAGCAGACCACGGCCATCCTCGAGATGAAGCTGCGCCGCCTGACCGGCCTGGAGCGCGACAAGATCCAAGAAGAGTTGGACGGCCTGCGCCGCGCCATCGCCTACTACGAGGACCTGCTGGCGCACGAGGAGAAGATTCTGGGCGTCATCAAGGAAGAGATGCGCGAGATCTCCAAGAAGTTTGGCGACAAGCGCCGTACCGAAATCAGCCAGGTTGAGAAGGACCTGGATGTCGAGGACCTCATCGCCGACGAGGATATGGTCGTGACCATCACCCACACCGGCTACGTTAAGCGTATCCCAGTGGCTGCCTACCGTGCCCAGAAGCGCGGTGGCAAGGGCGTGTCGGGCGTCAACCTCAAAGAGGACGACGTTATCGATGAGATGTTCATCGCGTCCACGCACGAGTACGTGCTGTTCTTCTCGAGCAAGGGCAAGGTCTATCGCCTGAAGGTGCACGAGCTGCCGGTGGGTACGCGCCAGGCGCGCGGTACCGCGATCGTCAACCTGCTGCCCTTCGAGGAAGGCGAGAAGATCGCGAGCGTCATCAGCTGCCGCGAGTTCCCGGCCGACGAGTACCTGATGTTTGCCACCAAGAGCGGCATGGTCAAAAAGACCGTGATGAGCGCATATGACCGCAGCCGTCGCGACGGCCTGATCGCTATCAACCTGCGTGACGACGACGCGCTGCTGAACGTGCGCCGCGTGCGCGACGGCGACAAGATTATCCTGGCCACCACCGCGGGCAAGGCGATCATGTTCTCCGAGGAGCAGGTGCGCGCCACCGGCCGCGATACCAGCGGCGTTCGCGGTATCGGTCTGAAGGACGGCGTGAGCGTTCTGGGCATGGAAGTCACTAACGGCAACGGCGATCTATTCGTCATCACCGAGCGCGGCTACGGCAAGCGCACGCCGGTTGCGGACTACCCGGAGCAGAATCGCGGCGGTCAGGGCGTCTACACCATTCAAATGACCGAGCGCAAGGGCAACCTCGCGGCCATGAAGACGGTGGGCCCGCAGCACGAGCTGTTCATCGTGACGGAGGGCGCGACGGTCATTCGCGTCAAGACCGACGAGATCAGCCAGACCGGCCGCGCCACCCAGGGCGTCAAGATGATGACCGTCGACGACAACGACCGCGTATGCGCTGTCGCCCGCATGACGGCAGCCAAGGAAAAGCCCGAAGGCGAAGCCACAGAAAACGGCTCTGCTTCCGAAGAAACCCCTGTCGATCTAGGCGACGGCAACGACATGCCAGAAGATCTCCTAGACGAGTAAGAGGCCCTAGCTGGTAGAAAATATCAGACCCCATATATCGGCGGTCGGCGCACTGCGCGCCGACCGCTTTTTTGAAAACCTTGGGACCCCATGGTCGCTGGGCTGGCGAGGTGGTTTTGGTTTGTCGCGAGTTCCGCACGCAAAGAAGGCCACTTAATGTGGCCTTCGTCTTGCGCAGGACTGTCCGAGCAGCAAACCAAAACCACCTCGCCAGCCCAGCGACCACCCCTCCCAAAGATTTTCAAAAAAGTTGTTGACGCGCGCGTAACGACTCGTCTAATATATCCCTTGCGCGATGGACCTGTAGCTCAGTTGGTTAGAGCGTCCGGCTGATAACCGGGAGGTCACAAGTTCGAATCTTGTCAGGTCCACCACTTTCTTTCGCAATAAACACCCCAGCGAGAGCCGAGTCGCCGCTGGGGTGTTTATTACTGTCTCCGTGGGGGTTTAGCTCAGCTGGGAGAGCGCGGGCTTTGCAAGCCTGAGGTCAGGGGTTCGATCCCCCTAACCTCCACCATGATGGACCTGTAGCTCAGTTGGTTAGAGCGTCCGGCTGATAACCGGGAGGTCACAAGTTCGAATCTTGTCAGGTCCACCATCAAAACTGTGAAGAGCCCTGGGGCGTTGCCTCGGGGCTTTTTTCTTGTCTGCGATAAATCTCATTTTGGTTTTGTGTGCTGTGCGAAAGATTGGGTAGTATAGCTATTCAATGCGGCGACCTTGCCGCGTGTTAACCGCTACGTACCGGAGGTGTTCCATGGTTCGTGTCGACATAGAGACCATCGTCATGGCCGCCGGTCCCGTGCCATCGCTTATCGTGCTTCGCGAGCGCTGCAGCAAATCGGACTCGCCCGCGCCACTGCGTTCCCTTTCCATTCAAACTGGTTCGTTTGAAGCCGCTGCCATCAGCCGCGGCATCGATAGCGGCCGCGCCGAGCGCCCGATTACCCATGACCTGTTGCTCGATACTGTTGGCGCCCTGGGTGCCAAGCTCGAACGCATCGAAATCGTTCGCGCCGAGCCGCCCGTGTTTTACGCGACGGTTGTCGTGTTGGCCGATGGCAACGAGCATAAGATCGATGCGCGTCCCAGTGATGCCATTGCCCTTGCCGTGCGCAGCAATGCCCCCATGTTTGTGGAGGACGACATCATGAATCGCCTGGGCACCGTTTCTGCCCATGCCGAGGAAGTTGACGACGAGCGGGAGTTCGAGAAGTTCGACGAGTTCGTCCATACGCTCTCCCCCGATGACTTCTAAATGCGGGGCGGCCAGGATGCGGGGCGTTCGCTGATGGCCGGCGGTATGTCGGCTGAGGCGGCGGCCATTGCGCGCGAGGCCCAGATGCGCTCGGAGGCTTCTGAGGCGGCACGCATTGCCTATGTGACGCAGGCCCGCACGCTTCGCGAGCGCCGCGGCTCGTTTATCAAGATGGTTGTCGTCTCCGCCCTTGTCGCGGCAATCTGCTCGCGCCTTCGTGGTACAGTTGGTGCGCTTGGGTTTTCGATCTCTACGGGCCTCGTGATCTGGGGCGTGGTCGATGCGGTAATGCTGACCAGTCAGATCAAGGTGCTCGACAAGCGCGCGATGGATATGATGCGCGCCCGCGACGCTGCCGCCAAGATCGCCGCCGAGGCGCAAGAACTGTAACGACGCCAGACTCGATGGGAAGGTCTAAAGATGGCACAGGATATGCAGGATGCCGGTAACGTCTCCGCCGAGCTCGACGCCATGGTGTGCGATCTGATCGGCGCGTTCTTGGACGACCTTGCCGCCGGCGAGAATCCGGGCGTAGTTGTGGCGATTGAGGACGCTGCTTCCAACCGATATCTGGCGGCGCTCGACGAGGACGGCGAAGAGGCGTGCCTGGAGGCGGCCACCAACTTTATCTCCGAGCACAAGATGGGTCTTAAGGACGAGGGCCTGGGCCGTATCGCCCGCTATGCCATCGGCTACACCGGCTGCGTCGAGATTGACGGCGGCTATCACGATGCTCTGCTCGTGAGCTTCTTCGAAACCACGCTCGAGAGTGGTTTTTCGGCATATGTGCTGTATGAGGGCATGGGCGCCGGCGATGGTTTTATGTGGAGCGACCCTGAACCTGCAGGTGAGGAAACCCCTCTCATCTAAAATCGCTAAAATAAACGAGTTTTCGGTAAAAGGCTCAATATTCCCGCTGAGCGTTGTGTTGCTGGGCGGGTCGCATACGCGTGCCGTTTGTATATGGATAGAAGATAGGGGAACTACATGCGCGTAGACAATCTGAGGAACATCGCCATCATCGCCCACGTCGACCACGGCAAGACGACGATGGTCGACAAGCTCCTGCGTGCCACGGACGCCTTCCGTGCCAACCAGCAGGTCGAGGACCGCGTCCTGGATTCCAACGACCAGGAGCGCGAGCGCGGCATTACGATTCTCGCCAAGAACATCTCTATCGAGTACAAGGACGTTAAGATCAACGTCATCGACACCCCGGGCCACGCCGACTTTGGCGGCGAGGTCGAGCGCGTGCTGCGTATGGCTGACGGCGCCCTGCTGCTGGTCGACGCTTTTGAGGGCCCCATGCCCCAGACCCGCTTCGTGCTGCGTCACGCTATCGACACCGGCCTTAAGATCATGATCGTCATCAACAAGATCGATCGTCCGGGCGCCAACCCCGAGAAGGCCTACAACGACTGCCTGGACCTCATGGCCGACCTGGGCGCCACCGACGACCAGCTTGAGTTCGCCATGGAGCACGTGGTCTACGCCAGCGCCATGAACGGCTTTGCCCGTCTTGACCCCAACGACGGCAACATGGACATGTATCCGCTGCTCGATATGATCATCGACGACATGCCCGCGCCCGAGGTTGACGAGAACGCCCCGCTGGCCATGCAGTGTGTGACCATCGACCACTCCAACTTCGTTGGCCGTATCGGCATCGGTCGCGTGTATTCCGGCGCCATCCATCAGGGCGACCAGATTCTGGTTGTGAAGAACGACGGCTCCAGCGCCACCGCTACCGTCAAGCAGCTCTTTACCTTCGACTACCTGGGCCGCACCGAGTGCCAGGAAGTCGGCGCCGGTGACATCGCCGCCGTCGTGGGCATCGACCGCACCGATATCGGCGATGTCTACACCGATCCCGAGAACCCTGTCGAGCTCGAGCCCATCGAGATTGACCCGCCGACCCTGTCCATCGTCTTTGAGGCTTCGACCTCCCCGCTCGTCGGTCGCGACGGCGACATCGTGGGCGCCCGTCAGCTCAAGGAGCGCCTGTTCAACGAGGCCGAGAACAACGTGACCATGAAGATCGAGGAGCTCGAGGACAAGAGCGGCGTCGAGGTCTCGGGCCGCGGCATCCTGCACCTGTCCGTCCTGATGGAGTCCATGCGCCGCGAGGGCTTTGAGTTCCAGGTCGGCCGTCCCCGCGTTCTGTTTAAGAAGGACGAGAACGGCAACAAGATGGAGCCTGTCGAGCAGGCCGTCGTCGAGTGCCCGGACGAGTACTCGGGCAAGGTCGTTGAGGTCTTCGGTACCTCCGGCGGCATCATGACGAGCATGGATACCTCGGGCATCGTGACGCACCTCGAGTTTAAGATCCCGACCCGCGGCATCATGGGTCTTAAGAACCGCATCATGAACGTTACCCACGGCGAGGGCGTGTTCTACCACACCTTCCTGGAGTATGGTCCTTACGCCGGCGAGATCGGCAACCGCCAGAACGGCGCCATGATTTCCATGACCACCGAGAAGGCCGTTGCCTATGCTCTGGGTACGCTGCAGGAGCGCGGCCAGCTGTTTGTTGAGCCGGGCACCGAGTGCTATGAGGGCATGATCGTGGGCGAGCGCAGCAAGGCCGGCGACATGGTCGTTAACATCGCCCGCACCAAGAACCTGGGCAACCAGCGTTCCTCGACCTCCGATATCTCCGTCCAGCTGGTGCCGCCTCGCACCTTCTCGCTGGAGGAGGCGCTGGAGTACATCGCCGACGATGAGCTGGTCGAGATTACTCCCAAGAACATTCGTCTGCGCAAGCGTCTGCTCAACGCCACCGACCGCAAGAAGGCTGCCGTCCGCGCCGGCCAGGTCAACAAATAAGCGCTGGGCTTTATAACGTCTAACGAGAAAGGGCGTCGACCGCAATGGTCGGCGCCCTTTCTTTGGTGTAAGGGGACGGGTTCGTTTGCACCACAGCTGGGGCGGCTATCCCCCCAATCGGCTTTCCAGCCAAAGTTAAGTTGTTTAAACATATACATAATTCCACTGAATATAGCCAGTATGATGCAAAACTGTTAACAGATAAATATCAACTGGTATTAAATTAAAAGACCTATTGACCTGCGGTTTACATGATTGGTATCTATATATTATTTTATGCATTGTGGCATAGACGAACCGTCTTAGAAGGTGCTCCCCAATGGGTTCTTGCAATGCGCTAGGTAGGTTCTCGTTGATGTTGGGGCTTGTGTTCGATCCGACGATTCGCCGTATTCCACACTGTGTTGTAGGAATTAGGGGACAACTATGGACGCACACCGCTCACGGTCGCTGGGTATGGCGGCCCTGATCTTCATTTTGATTAGCCTCACCGCCGCAGTTTTTCACGGTGCAGCCCCCGTGCGCGCCGATGACGTTGCGAAGCCCGATCCGATTGCGATCGATGGGGATACGGCGACGGTTGATGTCAGGCTGTATACCGATGAGCACCACACTCAAAAGCTCGAGGATCCCGTAACGTCCACTTCGACGCTCTATGGAGCTTTCTCGGCACAATTCAAAGGCGGCAAGGCGCCTACGCCCGAGAAGAACATCGCTGTCTATAAGCTGCCCGACACCATTGTCGTTGACGACAACGACGGCGGCGACCTCATGGAGGGTCCGGAAGCCACTGCCGCCAAGGCTGGCACGTGGAAGATTAAGGACAATAAGGTCATCTTTGCGTTTGACAAAACTGGCTTGCGTCAAACCCTGCGGAGATTTATGTCGGAGCCAATTTCTCGTTCGAGCTTGCAGGCAAGGGCACCGGCTCAGGCAGCAGCGCATCTGTCGTGTTCCCTGGTGTGGGAACGATCAAAATCCCTACCAAGGACGGCAAAGTCACGGGGACGAAGTCGGGGACCTTCTCCCAGGGCGCAGATGGCGTGGCCAAAGTTACCTGGACTGTTACGCTTACCGTAGAGTCGTATGCTACGGACGTTAGCTTCACTGATACGCTGGGCGACAACTTCGACTTTGTGAACGACAGTTTCAAGCTCGACGGCAAGAAGCTTGACTCCCAGCCGATGATCGACGGCCAGGTCGTAACCCTCGACAGCCTGGGCAACCTTTCCCAGGGCAACCACACGATCACGTACGATACGGTGCTGAAGAGCGGCGTTGCCGCGAACGGCGGCGATTTGATCAAAGCTGAGAATACGGCAACGTGGAATTGGGCTGGCTCAAGCGACAGCGATAACAGAACAGCTACGGCTGAGCCTGTTACATTCGGCTATGACATGATCAAGAAGTCCAATGGCTCAGGCACGCCGTCGGACATCAAGTGGACGGTCAAGCTCAACCAAGGCAAGCTCAAGGCCGACATGAGCGGCTACATGTTCACTGATAATCTGGACGGAAAACAGACGTATACGGGCAACTTTACGGTTTACAAAGGCGACTCGGAGGCGAGCGGAGTCAAGATTTGTGAAAGAAAACTTGAACCTAAGGATAATTCCTTTTCCTATACGTTCCCGAACAACCTTGAGGATAAGTACGCCACCTACTGCATCGTTTATCACACCAAGATGAACGACACGAGCTCGTACGACACTGTGCGCAACAGCGCGGCCATCGAGCGCGGAGGCTCCGTTTCCGGTAGCGATGATGGCAGTTTCACGCCGCAGCTGACGGGTGTTGTGCCGATCGCCAAGAGGCTCGTGAGATACGATGAGGCGGCGACGACGGGCAGGGCGACGTGGGAGACGAAGGTCGCGCTGAAGGCGATCGTCAATGCGGCCCATCCAGGCGAGGTGACGGTGAAGGACACGTTTCAGTCGGCATGGTCGCAGAAGCTTGGTGTCGACGAAAGCTCCATTACCATTAAAATCGGCAATACCAAGCTGGTTCCGGGCACCGACTGGAGACCAACGACCAGCTATCCGGGTAATGAAACAAAGAAAAACTACGACCTCAAAATCATCGTTACCGACAACGTGAAAGCCGCTCTCGAGAACGAGGACTACGCCGTTATCACCTACGACACCACATCAGAAGCGCTGTCGGGCTGGTACTCAAACTTCGCAGCGGTCGAAGCACCGGGCCTGAGACTACAGTGGCCGTTCACCGAACCCGTCAAGTACGTTGTCAACCAAGAAACGGCGCCCGCGGTCGAGAAGCCGGAAACGGAGTCGAAGGTGTCTTGGGTTGAGAACTTCGATTGGCATACCGTTGACGGCTCGGATGAGAAGGGCGCCTGGATCGTCGACTGGACGGTGTATGCAAACCGCCAAAAGGGTAATAAGGGCGCAAATGGCGAGTTCGAATACTATGGAGCTGGAAAGCTGGGCGGGAAACCGCTGAATATCGTTGATAGCCTTCCGGATGGTATGAGCTATGTTGCGAATTCCGCAAAGTATACGCTCGTGCAGAACCCCTATGATAAACATACGGGGCTTCATCGCGGAGGCGAGGCCAAGGAGGTCGTTACGGGTCGGACGCTCGCCGCCGACAACGTTAGCCGCAACGGCAATACGGTCACCTTCTCCATCCCCACGACTGAGCTTGAAAGCTATGCCGGCTACGCAAAGCTCACGTACAAGACGGCGGTCAAGCGCGGTGAGCTCGATACCTCCACAAACGAGGTGAAGTTCACCAACAAGGCCAGCGCCGAGTCGGGAAGCAAGAAGTTCGAATCCGGCAGTGGCACCGTCACCATCAAGAACAACGTTATCAAAAAGACTGGTGAACAGGTCAGTAGTAGCAACCGCATTAAGTACACCATTCTTGTTAACGAGTCTGCCGTTGCCCTTAAAAACGGCACCGACTTCCTTGAGCTCGTCGATACCATGGATGCCAAGTGCACGCTGGTGCCGTCGACGCTTAAGGTCTATGAGTGGGTGTATGGTGCCTGGTCACCGCTGGCTGATAAGGACTATTCGTCGAAGGTGGAGCAGGTCAAGGATGAAACTGGCTCGCGTACGAAGTTGACGCTTAAGGTACCCGACAAGAAATACCTCCAGGTCGAGTATGAGGTTATCCCGACCGGAAACCCTGGCAACAAGGTTCCTCTATCCAATACCGCCATGCTTACGGGTGTGAAGGACGGTTCTGCGACTGATGATCAAACATGGGAAATTAAAAAAGCTTCTGCCAGCGCAGGTGGCAACGGCTACGGCATCACGATGACCAAGTATGACGCCCAGCAGGTCGGTGCGACGCTCGAGCGTGCGGAGTTTACGCTCTACAGCGTGAATATGGACCAGGTTGCAACGGTGGGTATCGAGAATGCAAGGACTAAGTTTGAAGCCGCCCCCACCGACGCCAACGGCAAAATCTCGTTTGGCGCAGAAGACAAGGCGATGGTAAATTGCGTGCTTTACCAGCTCGTGGAGACGAAAGCGCCTGACGGCTATGCCGCGGCGGCGCCCACGTGGATCATGCTTAAGGGTAATGCTGACGATGAGGAGTATCAAACTGAGCTCAATAAAGCGAAGAGCATCGTCAAAGACTCCGAAATCATCGGCGATGACAAAAAGGACGAGATCTGGATCTACGACAATCGCCTAACGGGCTCTGCGGTTATTAAAGCAAAGAAAGTGCTTGAAGGTGGCACTTTCAAGGCGGGGCAGTTCTCGTTCGTGCTCAAGGACGCCGAGGGCAAGGTGCTCCAGACGGTGACCAATAATGACAAGGGAAATGTCTCCTTTGACGTCAAGTACAACAAGGCGGGAACCTATACCTACACCATCTCCGAGGTCGAGCCCGAGGGCGCCGTCGACCATGTTAAAGATCACATCACCCATGACAGGACCGTGTACAACGTCACGGTTAAGGTAACTAATGGCACGGACCAGCTCGACGCCCTAGTTACCTATAACGATGGCTCTCAGAATCCGCCGACCTTTACCAACAAGTACTCGACTACGCTACCTGAGGCGGGCGGGCCTGGCTTGACTATGACATATCTTGCCGGCGCTTCGCTGTTGTGTTTTGCCGCGACGTGGATGCATGCTCGTCGCCACCGTGGTCTTGATCGAGATGGTCGCCGTGAGTAAACTGCACCGCCGCTTGTTGACCGTCATGATGGTGGCCATGACGACTATCCTCGCTTTTGCCGCGTCGCCCGAGACGGCCCGTGCTGCCGATGCCGGAGCCATCACGATTGGCGGCGACGTCGCGACGCAATACGATGCATACCAGCTCTTTTCGGCAACTGTTACCGATAAAGCCGGCTCCGATCAAAAGGTCGCGACGGACTTGGCGTGGGCGAGCGATGCAGCTCGTCAGGCTGTCCTTCCCGTTCTTTATGATGCGGGGTTTGATAGCTCGGCATCGACGGCGCAAGAGGCTGCCGAGTGGCTGAATGCCGACGGACATATGTCGACCGCTCTGGCGGCAAGGCTCGCCTGTGCGATTTGCAATGCAGGTGCCGCTTCTGTTCCCCTCAACGCGGGTGTGGCGGCCGAGCTGCCCTGTGGCTACTGGCTCATCGTCGCCGACGACGACGCCATCGACCAGGGCGAGGCCGGCACCGCGCCGATCATGGCCCTGGTGGGCGGCGGCGCCGTCACCGTCAAGCCCAAGGCGGCGACCCCCAAGGTCGCCAAGCACGTGCTGGAGGACAGCACCGCCGCATGGCAGAAGGCCGCCGACGCCACGGTCGCCGACGACCTGTACTGGCGCCTCTCTGCCACGGTCCCTGCGGGTCTTACCGCCTACGACACCTATACGGTGCGGTTCGTCGACACCATGGGTGCGGGGTTCGACCCCTCCAAGGTGGCCGCGAGCATGCGCGTGTACGTGGCGGCGGGCGCGGACGGCGGCTTCGACGCGGTCCAGACCGGCAAGGACGAGCGCGCCGGCACCGAGCCCGCGAAGGGCTGGACCGATATCACGGCCCAGTGCGCCACCAAGGTAGCGGCCGACGACAAGACCTTCACCGTGCGCACCGGCGACCTGATCGCCGCGCTCGGCGGGGCAGGCGCCTTCACCGCGGGCGCCCGCGTGGTCGCCGTGTACAACGCGCCGCTCAACAGCGCATGCAGCCACGGCATCGCGAAGGGCAACCCCAACGAGGTCTACCTGCGCTACCTGCGCTCTCCCTTTGCCGACCAGTCCGGCGACGCCGGCTTCACCCGCACGCCGAGCGACGACGCGTGCGCCTACACCTGGGGACTCAGTCTGATCAAGCGCTCAAGCTCAGACGATAAGCCGCTCGCGGGTGCCAAACTGCGCATCATCGACGACCGCGGTCGCATCCTAACGACTGACGGCTCGTGGTCGACGGATGCCGACGCGTGCATCACCACGGACGCGGATGGCCATGTGGAATTGAGCGGTGTGGACGCGGGTGTCTATATCGTCGAGGAAATCGCGGCACCCAAGGGCTACACCGCCTTTGAGGGCAAGCGTACGGTGACGGTTACGGCTGAGGGTCTGGACGTTAAACAAGTGGCGACCGCGAAGCCCAAGGTGACCGTATCGGTCGAAAACCCTCTGCGGGTTGATACCGCCGATGCCAGGACGGGTTCGATTGAGCTGTCGGTGCTCAACACCCCAAGCAAAGAAGCAGGTCGAGGCTTTATGCCCTCGACGGGAGATAGAACGTTGGTACTGGTGGCGGTTTTGGCTGCCATCGGAGTGGCGGCTATTGTTGTCGCGCTCGTCATCAAGCGGGGAGGAGGTCGCCGTGAAAAATAATTGCCCTTCTCGCTCAATGGCGTACTGCCTCCGTAGCGAGTGACGCACATGCCTACCGACCTGATGATCATTGGTTTTGAAAAAGTTACTAGAGAACCCTCCAAGAAAAGCGGGGCACCCGGTCGACATGACCGAGTGCCCCGCTTCGTTTGTTGGTGCAAAGTAACCTGGCACCTTTGTGGTGGTTGGTGGCTAAGCGGTGGGGGGTTCTGGCGTGTTAGCCGGCTGCTGCGGCTTGAGGTGGGCGTTGCGCCAGATGATTTGGATGATGTAACCGAGCATAAAGACAAAGGCCATGCCACTGATGAAGTCGCCTACGAGGGGAAGCCCCGTGAGGGCGCCTGCGAGTACGCCGCCCACAGCCGCCATGGCGTAGCGGTTCTGGCTGTTTCCGACCATGCGCGCGATCGCGCACCCCGCAAAGGCGCTCGACACCAGTGCGATACCAATAACACCGCACAAGAGGGCTCCGGCAAGCGACAGACCAGCGATAGAGATAATCAGCAGTAGGACGGCGGGGACGATAGCAATCGTGCTCAGAAGACCGCTCACCCACAGGGGCATGGGGCGCTGGTGGAGCATGCCGGCGGCGCTGGCAGTCGCGCGCGGAAAGACGAGCTCGAGCAGCAGAGCGACAAAGCAGGTCGAGAGTGCCGCGGCGACGATACCGCCGATGACATCGTTAACGGTGGAAGTATCCTCGTTCTCGGTGCGGTCGATCTTGAGCGCGCCGACCTCGGCTCCCGCGGCACGCTCGGGGTCCTCGGAGACGTGCACGTTCACGGTGCCGGTGATGTGGGCGTTCTTGCCCAGGATGAGCTTGTCGGCCCAAACCTCGACATCGCCCTCGACGGTGCCATCGATGGTCACCGTGTTGCCCGCGAGCGCTGCCGACTTGGTAAAGCCGCGCAGGGCAACCGTCTCGCCTATCGCGTAAAAACAGTTGGCGGTGCTGTCGGAATTGAGCACAACGTGCTGACCGACGACCGTGACGCTGCCATCAACCGTGGTCTTGGCGATATCGATAGTGCGTGCCGCCAAGCGGACGGCGCCGCCCACCGTGCAGTCGCGAATTGAGAGGGTATCGCCCGCAGCGATGATATCGTGGTCGATGGAAGCATCGTCCAAGTTGAGTGCCTGACCGGCCCAGTACAGGTCACCCTCGACGCCGGACGGATTGGCGTCATTGTCGGTCGCAAGTACGTTGCCTGCGGTGTCCGTGCCGGCGAACGACGCCGTGGGAAGCGCAGTGATCGCCAGTGCGATGAGCGCGAATGCCATAAGCAGGCAGCGACGCATTTTGTGTGACGTCGTCGCCACGGTTTGATTGAAAGTCATGGTTGATCCTTTTGTTAGGTGTTCGGCATATACCTAACAGGGTACCCAACGCGTGGGCGCTCTAAAAGAACCTCTCGGTTGCATTTCGAAGGGTCGTGCCGTGCTGTCTACTTTTTACGGTGCAAGAAGCGTGCGATGTCTTCTTCGGTGGGGCTTTTGATGTCAAAGCGCAGCGAGAGCCAGCGCAGACCCATGGTCACGACAACGCATACGACCAGCGCGGCGACATTGCTCATGATGCCGCTCATAACGAGACACACGTAGCTTGTCGATCCGGCGATGGCGGCGATGGCATAAAAGTTAGTACGTTGGAAAATGCCCGGAACCACGCCCATAAAGCCGTCGCGCAACATGCCGCCGCCCACCGCGGTGAAAAAGCCCATCATGATGCACACCGCCGGCGCAAAGCCGTAGACCAGCGCCTTGTCTGCTCCAGTGGCGGCGTAGATGCCGACCGAGATGATGTCGAGCAGGGGAATGAGTTTTTCGGGTTTGTCAACGATTGCCGGGAAAATATAGATGATGGCCGCCGTGGCAATGGAAAGCGGGAGTGCCATCGGCTGGTTGAGGATGTAGACGTTGCCCACCTGCAGCGTCATGTCGCGCAAGAGACCTCCGCCCAGACCGCAGACCACCGCGAGCGCGACCGCGCCCACCAGGTCAAGCTTGTGCTCGCGCGCGACCAACACGCCCGAGATTGAAGCTGCGACGACGGCGAACATTTCGAGCCAAAACGGGATGGCGACCATGGCATCCGTGGCGTGTGAGGTAACGGTCATAGCGGCGACGACGGGCAAGATGGGGTCCTTTGGGTTGCTGGTTTAGACAATGCCCGTACATAGTACATGGTTGGCGGGCCTGGCGACCCTATTGCTCGGTAAACGGTCGGGACTGGATGCGGGCGTAGGCACCAAACGTGTACATCAGCCTCCAAAGATGTCAAAAAATGTCGGTTTTGGAGGGTGACGTACATGTTTGGGGGTCTGGGTTGATGTTGAACGCGATGGGGGCGTGGCTGAATAGGAGGGATGTCCAAATTTTGAGCGGAGCTCAAAATTTATCCGGTCGGCTTACGCCGACCGCGCTGCGCTAAAAACGCGCCACGGGCGCGTTTTCTTTACGCTCCGCGCCCTGGCGGGTTCGAATCCCTCCTCCTCCGCCGTATTTGCTTGTAAGGGACTCAAAAGAAAAAAGCTCCCATTCTCGGGAGCTTTCTCAATCTAAATGGCGGAGGAGGAGGGATTCGAACCCTCGTGACCTTATACAGGCCAAACGGTTTTCGAGACCGCCGCATTCAACCACTCTGCCACCCCTCCGCGTGGGGTAAAAACAAAGCAGGCTCGAAGGCCTGCTTTGGAATTAACTGGCGGAGAGTCAGGGATTTGAACCCTGGAGACGCTTTTGACGCCTACACGATTTCCAATCGTGCTCCTTCGGCCACTCGGACAACTCTCCGTTAAATGCGAAAGTCAGTATACACGAGGAATCGCAAAGTGCAAACAGAAAAGTTGGCATTTTTTAAAACGCTTGGCCGCGCTTGGCGTTGCGGTGGGGTTTGAGGTACCAAAAAAACGGCTTTCGACCAGCGTGGTTGATCAGCTCAATTGTTCAAAAGGGGTATTCATAAGCGACTTGGCAATGAATATAAAAATCTTTGGGTGGTGTTGTGGACCACTGGTATGCATTTTGCGACCACAGCCTTGTGCCCGTTGACCTGTGGCTTGGCTCAGCTTGTCCCCACGGCACCGTATCTTGTCCACAGATCCGTCAAGCTTTTGGTCGGCATTTGGTTGGAATGCGCATGAAACGTCGTGCGAGTATGGGCATATGTGGAGGTCATGAGGTTGTAGCTGCATATTCTTGCAGCCTGGGAGGTTGAAAGATATTATTACCAAGTCTTTTCCTGCTTCAGGCGCACCTTCACGACCTGAAGCCACATTTGCCCAGAGGAGGTGACAATATGAAGGCTTATGAACTGCTGTTCTTTGTTGACCCGTCGCTCGACCCCGAGACTCGTCTCGCTGTTATGAAGCGTATCGATACCACGATCGCTGAGGGCGCTGGCAAGGTCGACTCCGTTGACGAGTGGGGCAAGCGCAAGCTCGCCTACGAGATCAACGACCTCACCGATGGTGACTACACCCTCATCAACTTCCACGCAGATCCTACCCAGATCGCCGAGCTTGATCGCGTCCTGCGCATCACCGACGCTGTGGTCCGCCACATGATCGTCCGTCGCGACGACCAGGAGTAAGACTGTCGTTTTGGACTGGGCTTGTGCCCCAAGAGGAAGTAGTGAGTTATGAGCATCAATCGAGTGAACATCACCGGTAACCTCACGCGTGATCCCGAGCTGCGCGCCACCGCCGGCGGAACCCAGGTTCTGTCCTTTGGCGTCGCCGTGAACGATCGTCGCCGCAACGCGCAGACTGGCGAGTGGGAGGACTATCCCAACTTTGTCGACTGCACCATGTTCGGCACCCGCGCCGAGGCCGTGAGCCGTTTCCTGGCAAAGGGAAACAAGGTCGCGATCGAGGGCAAGCTGCGCTACAGCTCTTGGGAGCGCGACGGCCAGCGCCGGAGCAAGCTTGAGGTCATCGTCGATGAGATCGAGTTTATGAGCTCCCGTGGTGGCCAGGGTGGCTACGATCAGGGCAGTTACGCCCCCGCAGCTCCCGCGCCCGCAGCACGTCCTGCCGCACCGGTGGCTACGCCGCCCGCGGTCGACGTCTACGATGAGGACATCCCGTTCTAAGGGTTGTTCACCTATTTTTGAGTGAGAGGCGGCTTCGGTTCGCCGAAGTTGCCAAATGAAAGGTATTTTGACATGGCTAATGATTTTTCTGCACGTCAGCCGCGTCGTAAGTACTGCCAGTTCTGCAAGGAGAACACTGAGTTCATCGACTATAAGGACACTCAGCTTCTCCGTAAGTACATGACCGACCGTGGCAAGATCAAGCCCCGTCGCGTCACTGGCGCTTGCACGCAGCATCAGCATGACATCGCCAACGCCATCAAGCGCGCCCGCGAGATGGCTCTCCTGCCGTACACCGTCCCCGTGGTTTCCTCTCGTGGCAACCGCGACCGCGGCTAAGAAGGGAGACGCATCATGAAGGTTATTCTTCTCGATGAGATCAAGGGCAAGGGCGGCGAGGGTGACGTCGTAGAGGTCGCTCAGGGTTACGCTGAGAACTTCCTGTTCCCCAAGAAGCTCGCTGTTGCCGCCACCAAGGGCAACCTCAAGCAGCTTGACGAGCGTCGCAACAACATCGCCAAGCGCGAGGCCGTCCGTCTGGCTACCGCCAACGAGACCAAGGCTGCCTTCGAGGGCAAGACGGTCACCGTTGACGTCAAGGTCGGCGACGAGGGCATCCTCTTTGGCTCCGTTACCGCCGCTATGATCGCTGACGCCATCAAGGCTCAGCTCGGTATGGACATCGACCGCAAGCGCGTCGAGCTCGGTAAGCCCATCAAGGTTGCCGGTGCCCACACCGTTGCCATCTCGCTGTACCGCGAGATCAAGGCCGAGGTTGTCGTTCTCGTCGGCGTTACCGCCGAGGAGCTCGCTGCCGAGGCTGAGGTCGAGGAGGCCGCTGAGGTCGCCGAGGCCGAGACCGCCGAGGTCGAGACTGAGGCTGCTGCCGAGTAGCATTTGCTGCAACGCAACAATCTTGTTCTAAGAAGGGCGCTCTGGGAAACCAGGGCGCCCTTTTGTTTTTTTGCGCTGAGTGAGTGTCATGGTGAACGTTGCGTCGAAGTCCTATATACAGGACCGTTCATCCGTTTGGTTCGGTGATGATTGGCGGCGCGCGGCGCGTTTTGGGACCGTGGCTGATACTATGGATGCTCGCAAGCGATATGAATGAGGATGCTCATGGCATATGACGATAGGGAGACCGGGCTGACGGTTGAGGACCGCGGCTCAAAGTTGGGTCTTCCCCAAAACCAAGATGCAGAGGCCAATGTACTGGCCGCTATGCTGCTATCGCCCGAGGTGGTCGAAGAGGCCCAGGTCGAGCTGCAGCCCGATGACTTCTACCGGCCCATTCATAAGACCATCTATACCGCGATGGTCGATATGTACAACAGCCGCATTCCCATCGACTCCATCTCGCTGATCGATTATCTGCGAAGCATCAACAAGCTCGATGCCGTGGGCGGCGAAGCGTATATTTTGGAGTTGATGGGTCAGACCCTGTCGCTCGTCAACTGGCAGCACCATGCCGCCATCGTTCGCCGCGATTCGATGCTGCGTGAGCTGATCGGCGCCACCAACGAGATCAACGCGCTGGCATATAACGCCCCCACCGACACCAAAGAGGTTGTCGAGCTGGCCGAGAGCAAGCTGCTCAAGGTTACGGCGCGCGAGGTCAAGTCGAGCTACAAGACGCTGACCGAGTTTATGGTCGAGGCCTATAACGAGGCCGAGGAAGTGTGCCAGGCCGGTGGCCAGGCTGCGGGCGTGCCCACGGGCTTCCCGTCGCTCGACCGCATGCTCATGGGCTTCCGCGAGGGCCAGCTCATCATCATCGGCGCCCGTCCTGCTGTAGGTAAGACGTCGTTCGCTCTGAACCTGGCACTTAACGCTGCCGCTGCTGGTTATACCGTCGGCTTCTTCTCGCTGGAGATGTCGGGCAAGGAAATTGCCCAGCGTCTGATTTGCGCCTATGCCATGATCTCGATCAGTGATTTCCGCATGGGCCGCATTAGCCCCGAGCAGTGGGCCAATATCAACGAGGCCACGCAGACCTTATCCAAGCTGGATATTCTGATTGACGATACGCCCGGCACCACAGTGACCGAGATTCGCGCCAAGAGCCGTCGCATGCTCCATAACAAGGAGAAGGCCATCATCATCCTGGACTACCTGCAGCTGGTGAGTCCTCCGCCGGGACGCCGCTCCGAGAGCCGTACCGTCGAGGTTTCGGAGATGTCGCGTGGCCTGAAGATCATGGCCAAGGAGCTCAAGATCCCACTCATCGCGCTGTCGCAGCTCTCGCGTCAGGTCGAATCCCGTACCGGCAAGCGCCCGCAGCTTTCCGACCTTCGTGAATCGGGCTCCATCGAGCAGGACGCCGATATCGTTATGTTCTTGGACCGCTCCGCGGACGAGGCCGAGGCCTCGCGCGACGATCGACCCGACGAGGGCGTTACGCGTATCGTCGTGGCCAAGAACCGTTCGGGCCCGATCGGCGACGTCGACCTGATGTTCCTGCCGGCATCCACCAAGTTCTATGAGCTTGATGGGGCACATGCCGAGGAGTAGGACAGGCGCCCGTTGCACGGGTATACTGGGAATGTTTTGTGCTTCTGCGTGCCGGCGTGGCGCGTAGACAGGCCATGAATGTAAGGAGTAAACATGCCGTCAACCGTTTTGGTCGGTGCCCAGTGGGGCGATGAGGGCAAGGGTAAGATTTGCGACCTGGTCGCCGGCGACTTCGATGCTGTCGTGCGCTACTCGGGCGGCAACAACGCCGGTCACACCATCGTCGTCAACGGCAAGAAGTACGGCCTGCACCAGGTGCCTTCCGGCATCATGTATTCCGGCCACGTGTCGGTGATCGGTAACGGCTGCGTCGTCAACCCCAAGGTTGTCCTTGAGGAGATTGACATGTTCGAGGCCGACGGCATCACCACCAAGAACCTCAAGATCAGTGGCAACGCGCATGTCATCATGCCGTACCACATCGATCTGGATGGCGCCTTTGAGCAGAAGCTCGGCAAGAAGAACATCGGTACCACCAAGCGCGGCATCGGTCCGTGCTATCAGGACAAGATGGCCCGCATTGGCCTGCGCATGCAGGACATGCTGGACGAGACGCTGTTCCGCGACAAGCTGGAGACCGCTCTCGCCCGCGTGAACCCCGAGCTCGAGCTCATCTACAACCTGCCCACCTACACCGTGGACCAGATTTGCGACGAGTACCTGCCGATGGCCGAGCGCCTGCGCCCCTACATCACCGAGACGAGCCTGCTGCTCAACAACATGATCGACGAGGGCAAGGACCTGCTGTTTGAGGGCGCCCAGGCGACGCTGCTCGACATCGACCACGGCACCTATCCGTACGTGACGTCTTCCAACTGCACCGCCGGCGGCGCCATTACCGGCTCCGGCGTCGGCATGAAGAACGTCGATCGCGTGCTGGGCGTCATGAAGGCCTATATCACCCGCGTCGGTTCGGGCCCCATGCCCACCGAGCTTTCCTATGAGTCCGAGGCTGGCCACACGCTGACCGAGGAGGGCTATGAGTACGGCGTGACCACCGGTCGCCGTCGTCGTTGCGGCTGGTTTGACGGCCCTATCGCCAACTATGCCTCGTGCGTCAACGGCCTCACCGACATCGCCGTGACCAAGCTCGACGTGCTTTCGGCCTTCGACACCATCAAGGTGTGCGTGGCCTACGACGTCGATGGCGAGCGCTACACCAGCGTGCCCGAGCATCAGGTGCGCTTTGAGCATGCCAAGCCCATCTACGAGGAGCTCCCTGGCTGGAAGTGCGACATCACCGGTTGTCGCAGCTTTGACGAGCTGCCGCAGGAGGCTCAGGACTACGTGGCGTTTATCGAGGATCTGGCACACACCCGCGTGACGTTCATTGGCGTTGGCGCTGGTCGCGAGCAGATTATCAACCGATTCTGGAAGTAATCGGGACTATTTGGTTATTGCGATATACCCCTTTGCAGCCCGGGTGGGCGGCCGAGGGGTATATTTGCTTGCAAGGGGCTCGCGCGGAGCGGGCCATTCATCCATAGAGGAGGCACCCTTGAAGGCGGACACTCAAACCATCGACATCCTGTTGTTGGGCAGCGGCGGCCGTGAGCATGCTTTGGCAGCCAAGCTCGCAGCATCACCGCGCGCCGGCAAGCTCTACATCGCGCCGGGCAACGGCGGCACCGCGAGCTGCGGCGAGAACGTTGTTCTCGACGACTGCGATCCTGCGGCCGTGGCGGCGTTTGCGCAGAGCCACGGATGCGGACTCGTGGTAATTGGCCCCGAGGCTCCGCTCGTGGCGGGCGTGGCCGACGCCGTGCGCGCGGCGGGTATTCCCTGCTTTGGCCCGGGTGCCGAGGGCGCCCAGATGGAGGGCTCCAAGCTGTTCTCCAAGCAGCTCATGGAGCGTGCGGGCATTCCGACGGCAGCCTACGGCTCGTTTACCGACGAGGCTTCGGCTCTCGCCTACGTACGCGAGCAAGGCGCCCCGCTGGTCGTCAAGGCCGACGGCCTTGCCGCAGGCAAGGGCGTTATCGTGGCGACCGAACTTGAGCAGGCCGAGGAGGCCGTGCGCGAGTGCTTTGGCGGCACCTTTGGCGATGCCGGCAACACCGTGGTTATCGAGGAGATGCTCGTTGGTCCCGAGTGCTCGCTGCTGGCCTTTACCGACGGCAAGACCGTGCGCCCCATGGCCACCTCGCAGGACCACAAGCGCGCGCTTGAGGGCGACCTTGGTCCCAACACCGGCGGCATGGGCGTCTACAGCCCGGTGCCCATCGTGACTGACGAGGAGCACGCCACCATGGTGAAGGTCATGGAGCAGACCGTGGCCGAGCTCGCTGCCGAGGGTATCGACTACCGCGGCTGCCTGTACGGCGGCTTTATGCTCACGCCTGCCGGCCCCAAGGTGCTGGAGTTCAATGCCCGCTTTGGCGACCCCGAGACGCAGGTCGTTCTGCCGCGCCTTAAGAACGACCTGGTCGAGGTCATGCTCGCCTGCGCCAACTGCGAGCTCGATCAGATTGAACTCGACTGGCGCGACGAGTGGGCCGTGGCCGTTGTCCTGACGAGTGCGGGTTATCCCGGCAGCTACGAGAAAGGCAAGGTCATTACCGGTATCGCCGATGCCGAGGCCATGGAGAACGTGACCGTGTACCACGCGGGCACTGCCGTGGTGGACGGCCAGCTCGTGACCAATGGTGGCCGCGTGCTTGCCGTGACCGCGCTGGGCGATACGTTTGAGAACGCCCGCAACCTTGCCTACGAGGCCTGCGAGAAGATTGATTTTGAGGGCAAGACCCTGCGTCACGACATCGGCCTGCGCGCGCTGCGCGGCCGCGACGCCTGGGATGCCTAAAATCCGAGAGGAATGAGACGGATGGACGAGAAGAACGAAGAGCTCGTGGACGCGCAGATCGTCGAAGAGGACAGCCGCGTGTATGGGCACGCCGAGGGCGAGCCTGGTGGCGAGGTCGCTGACGAGCCGGCGCTGGTGCTGGGCGATGACGACCCGCACGATGCCGAGCTGCACGAGAAGATTCTTTCGGAGGAGTGCGCCTGGAAGGGCAAGATCCTCGACGTCCACCGTCTTGAGGTTGAGCTGCCCAACGGTCGCCGCAGCGCCCGCGATATCGTTCGCCATCCGGGTGCGGCGGCTGTTGTGGCACTGACCGAGAGCGGCAAGATCGTACTGGTGCGTCAGTACCGCACCGCCATCGACCGCGTGACGGTCGAGATTCCCGCCGGCAAGCTCGATCCAGGCGAGGACCCGCTCGATTGCGCCAAGCGCGAGCTGCATGAGGAGACGGGCTTTAGGGCTGGTCGCATTCGCTTTTTGACGTCGATTGTCACGTCCTGTGGTTTTTGCGATGAGATTATCCACATCTACTTGGCTACCAAGCTCGAGTTTGATGCGCCCAACCCCGATGATGACGAGTTTGTCAACGTGGACCTGGTGCCGCTGCATGAGCTGATCGACGCCGTACTCGACGGCAAGATCGAAGACGCCAAGACCGTCGTGGGCGCCTTGGCCTGCGACAGCATCGCACACCGCCTTGGGGGCACGGAGCTTTAACGAGTGGGGATAGCCCTGGGACAAGTACTACTGATTGCTTTGTCCCAGGGCCTTACGTTGCTGATATTTCTTTGAGGATCACATGCTGAAGAGGTTTCTTTCGTATTACGAGCCCCAGATGGGGCTTTTTGTTGCTGATACTGTTTGTGCTCTGGTGCTTGCCGCCATTGACCTTGCTTTTCCTATTATTCTGCGTAATTTGACCGGTGGGCTATTTACTCAGGGTCAGGCTGCCATTATGCAGGCGCTCGGCATGATCGCGGTGGGCTTGGTGCTGATGTATGCCGTCCGCTGCGCCTGCCGCTACTTTGTGAGCTATTGGGGCCACGTGATGGGCGCGCGCATGGAGTCCAAAATGCGCGAGGACCTGTTCGACCAGTATGAGCGCTTTAGCTTTGCGTACTTCGACCGCAACAGCTCGGGTGACATGATGAGCCGCGTGGTCAACGACCTGTTCGATATCTGCGAGGCGGCGCATCACGTACCCGAGTGGATCATCATCTGCGGCATCGAGATTATCGGCTCGTTTGTGATCCTCTTTACCATCGCCCCGGTGCTCGCGCTCGCCATGGCCGTGGTGACGGCGGCGTTTGCGGTCGTCATGTTTTGGCAGAACATGCGCATGCGCGAGGTTTTTAGCGACAACCGCAAAAAGATCAGCGGCATCAATGCGCAGCTGCAGGATTCGCTGGCGGGCATGCGCGTGGTCAAGAGCTTTGCCAATGAGGAGACCGAACGCTTCAAGTTCCGCGCCTCCAACAATCGCTATCTTTCGTCCAAGGAGAACATGTATCACGCCATGGGCGTCTATACCGCGACGTATGGCCTGCTCTCGGGTGTGCTCTATGTGATCGTGGTGCTGCTGGGCGGCTGGCTGGTCGCCCAGGGACAGCTGCAGGCGGTCGATATGGCGACCTTTGCACTCTATATTTCGCTGTTCTGCACGCCGCTCGAGACGCTCGTCAATTCGGCCGAAACGTATCAGAAGGCCATCGCCGGCTTTAAGCGTATGGACGAGGTACTCTCGACCGCGCCGGATATCCAGGACAAGCCGGGCGCTACGGATCTGCAGGTGACTGCTGGCGCCGTGGAGTATCACGACGTGTGCTTTAACTACGAGGATGTCGAGCTGGGCGAGGGCTATGCCGACGAGCGTCCCGTTATCGACCATATGAATCTGTCCATCAAGCCCGGCCAGACCATCGCGCTGGTTGGACCCTCGGGCGGCGGCAAGTCCACGACCTGTTCGCTGCTGCCGCGCTTTTATGACGTGGCTGCCGGATCCATTAGCATCGACGGTCAGGACGTGCGCGATGTGACGCAGCAGAGCCTGCGCCGCGCCATCGGCCTGGTGCAGCAGGATGTCTATCTGTTTGACGGTACGATTGGCGAGAACATCGCCTACGGCAAGCCGGGCGCTACGGCGGAAGAGATCGCCGAGGCCGCCCGTCGCGCCAACATCGATGCCTTTATCGAGTCGCTTCCACAGGGCTATGACACGGTCGTGGGCGAGCGCGGCAGCCGTCTTTCGGGCGGACAGAAGCAGCGTGTTGCCATCGCGCGCGTGTTTCTCAAGAATCCCAAGATCCTGATTTTAGACGAGGCGACGAGTGCTTTGGATAACGAGAGCGAGGAGGCGGTGCAGGAGTCGCTCGAAGAGCTGGCACGCGGCCGCACCACGATTATCATCGCCCACCGTCTTTCGACCATTAAGCATGCCGATGAGATTGCGACCGTTGAGCATGGTCGCGTTGTGGAGCGTGGCACGCACGAGGAGCTTCTCGCCCGTGGCGGCACCTATGCCCGTTACTATCGAATGCAGTTCGAAGGTGCGCGTGCGCACGAGCTCGACTGATTGATATGACAGGAAGTTTATGGCTGACAAGAACCCTTTGACTCCGGAAGAAGTGACGGAGTTATTCTCCGAAATCGATGCATCCGGCGTCTTGGATCCTACGCTCGCCAAAAAGCGTACCGAGCGCATGCGCGAGAAAGAGGCCGCCGTCAAGCGCGGTGACAAAGCGGCGCTAGCGCAGCTGCGCAGCGAGGACCGCGCGAGCCAGGCAAAACATATCGACCCGCTGTCCGAGGACGATCCTTCGGGCTCGCAGGTGAGCCATACCATTACGAAGACCGCGATGGCTGTGGTCATCGGTATTTTGGTGCTGATCGTGGGCATGCAGATTGGCTACGGCGTGATGCGTCGCCTGAACACCGCCAACCTGTCCGAGAGCGTTTCGGTCGATACCGTTTCGACCGCGCTGAAGGGCGGCCTTGAGTGGGGCAATGGCTTTACGCAGTTCCCGCTCGATTTTACCGTCGATGAAGCCGATGAACGCACGGGCACGGTCGAGGTGACGGTGTTGGACACATCGTCTGCCAACGAGCTCGAGCTGCTGTCCAACGGGCAGATTCAGGCCGCGGCGCTTGCGACCAACGCGTTGCTCAACGATAAGATCGACCGCGTGGTGTATAACGTTCACGCCTATATCGACGAGAATAGCAACATTCAGCACGATTCCTTCTTTGGCATGTTCCCCGCGCGCGGCCACCAGAGCGCCATTTTGACGTTCGTGTGGACCAAGAGCTCATCCAACGCCACGAGTATCGACTGGAAGATGCGCATCGTGAGTATGGATGACACCATCGCCGAGCGCATTCAGAAGCAGGTGAACTCGGTGTCGTCGTTGATTGAGGACCCGGTGGTGAGCCAGACCAAGATTGACGAGGAAAAGGCCGAACGTGACCTGGAGCATCGTCTGCATGGCCGCGAGATTTTCCGCGGCGGCAAGCCCGATCGCACACCGTCCAAACTGCTGGAGCAGGATAAGAAAAAGTAAGACGTCATCATCCCGCGTGAGCCACAAGCCCCGCGGGATGATTTTTAATCCTCGTCCTAGAAAAATCATTATGCATAGAAAGTCATAATTATCATTTCGTAAACATTTCGATGAAATTAACGCCATGAGGCATGCTTGCGGTTACAATACCGCGAGGCCTAACTACACACCTTTAAGCCGGTCCTGTGAGACCGGGAAGGAGAATTATGGCGAACAACCATACCGCGGGCGCTGCCGCCCGCACCTTCGCGCCCAGCGAGCTTTGCCAGCGTATGCTGGCCAAAACCAGCAAGGGCACCTGCGGTCCCTGCATCCTGTATCTTGAGGATGGGACCATTTTTTATGGACGTGCATGCGGCGCCGAGGGCACCGCGACCGGCGAAGTTTGCTTCAACACCTCGCTCGAGGGCTACTTTGAGGTCATGACCGACCCGAGTTATGCCGGCCAAATCGTAACCATGACCTATCCGCAGATCGGCAACTACGGTATCGACGAGACCGACGTCCAGTCGGCCTTCCCCGGCGACGCCGTGCGCTCTGCGAGCGCTCCGGCCATGCGCGGCATGATCGTTCGCGACATGTGCGCCACGCCTTCTAACTGGCGCTCGGCCGTCAGCGTGCCGGAGTACCTGCGCGCACACGGCATCGTTGCTATCGAGGGTGTCGACACCCGCGCTCTGGTGCGCCATCTGCGCGACAATGGTTCCAAGATGGGCATTATCTCGACCGAGATCTTCGACGTCGACGAGCTTGCCGAGCGTCTGGCCGCAGCGCCTACGCTGGTAGGCGAGAACCTGGTCAAGACCGTAAGTTGCCCCGCGCCTCATGAGTTTGTGGCCGCCGACCTGCCTGCCACGCACGACTTTGCGCTTTCGGCTGCCGCTCCTGCCCGTCACAAAGTGGTCGCCTACGACTGCGGTGTGAAGCGCGGCATTCTGGAGGGGCTGGTCCGCGCCGGCTGCGACCTTACCGTCGTGCCGTGGGATACGCCCGCGAGTGAGGTGCTCGACATGAATCCCGACGGCGTCTTTTTGTCCAACGGCCCCGGCGACCCCGATGCCGTGGTGGAGACCTACGAGCAGGTGCAGCAGCTGATCGGCAAGGTGCCGGTCTTTGGTATTTGTCTTGGTCACCAGATGATCAGCCTGGCCTGCGGCGCCCAGATGGAAAAGCTTAAGTTCGGTCATCGCGGTGGCAACCAGCCGGTCATGAACCTGGTAAGCCGTCGCGTGGAGATCACCGCGCAAAACCATGGCTTTGGCCTGCTGTTCCCCAGCTTGGGCAAGCTTGTCCCCGAGCTTTCCGGCGGCGAGACCGAGCATGCGGCCGATGGAGATCTGCGCGTCTGGGTGCGCCGCGGAATCGCGCCGGTCGTGATGAACGAGCGCTTCGGCCGCATTCGCCTGACGCACGTGAACCTCAACGACGGCACCGCCGAGGGCATCCAGCTGCTCGACGCCCCGTGCTTCTCGGTCCAGTACCACCCCGAGGCCTCGCCTGGCCCAACCGATGCCCACTATCTCTTTACCGCCTTTACGCGACTCATGGACGGCGAGGAGAACTACCTGGACATCGACACCGCGAAGGACCGCCTGGCTGGCTGGAATTTTGCCGAGACCGCCGCGACCGAGACCGAGGAGAACTAACATGCCGAAACGTACTGACATCAAGCGCATCCTCGTCATTGGTTCGGGCCCCATCGTTATCGGCCAGGCCTGTGAGTTTGACTACTCCGGCGCGCAGGCCTGCAAGGTGCTCAAGGAGGATGGCTTTGAGGTCATCCTGGTCAACTCCAACCCGGCGACCATCATGACCGACCCGGGCTTGGCCGACCGCACCTATGTCGAGCCCATCACCGCCGAGTTCATTGAGCGCGTAATCAAGAAAGAGCGCCCGGACGCGCTGCTGCCCACGCTGGGCGGCCAGACCGGTCTGAACGCCGCCGTCGAGCTGGCGAAAGACGGCACACTGGACAAGTACGGCGTCGAGATGATCGGCTGCGACCTGGCCGCTATCGAGCGCGGCGAGGACCGCAAGCTCTTTAACGAGGCCATGGCCGAGATTGGCCTGGAGGTCGCGCGCTCGGGCTATGCCTACAGCGTGACCGACGCCGAGGCTATCGCCGAGCGCGTGGGCTATCCCTGCGTACTGCGCCCGAGCTTTACCCTCGGCGGCGCCGGCGGCGGCATCGCTCACACCCACGAGGAGCTCGTCTCCATCGTGAGCCAGGGCCTGGAGCTCTCGCCCGCCCATGAGGTACTGGTCGAGGAGTCCATCGAGGGCTGGAAAGAGTATGAGATGGAGGTCATGCGCGACCACGCCGGCAACGGCATCATCGTGTGCTCCATCGAGAATCTCGATCCCATGGGCGTGCATACCGGCGACTCCATCACCGTGGCGCCGGCGCAGACCCTTTCCGACCTGGAGTATCAGCGCATGCGTGTCGCCTCGCTCGCCATCTTGGAGAAGATCGGCGTCGAGACCGGCGGCTCCAACGTGCAGTTTGCCGTGAACCCCCAGACCGGCCGCCTGATCGTCATCGAGATGAACCCGCGCGTGAGCCGTTCGTCCGCGCTGGCCTCCAAGGCCACGGGTTTCCCCATTGCCAAGGCCGCCGCGCGCCTGGCAGTGGGCTACACGCTCGACGAGATCGTCAACGACATTACCAAGGCAACGCCCGCCTGCTTTGAGCCCACAATCGACTACTGCGTCGTCAAGGTGCCGCGCTTTGCCTTCGAGAAGTTCAAGGGTACCGACCCCACGCTCACCACGCGCATGAAGGCCGTGGGCGAGATCATGGCGATCGGCCGCACCTTTGAGGAGGCCTTTGGCAAGGCTATGCGCTCGCTGGAGGACGGCCACCAGGGCATTTGCGCCGGTGGCAAGGAGGGTGCCGACAAGCTGGGCGACGACGAGCTCGCTCAGGCCGTGGCAACCCCGACCGAGCACCGCATCTTCTTTGTGGTCGAGGCCCTGCGCCGTGGCTGGGACATCACCCGCATCCATGCCATCTGCGGCATCGATCCGTGGTACCTCAACCGCATCAACGACATGGTGCAGGTCCAGGAGAGCATTCGCGGCCTGCGTGTGGAGGATATCGACGCCGACGCGATGCGTCTGCTCAAGCAGTACGGTACGAGCGACGCCGAGATCGCCGCGCTGACCGGCTCGGACGAGCGCTTTGTTCGCGCTTATCGCAAGGGTCTGGGCGTGGTTCCCAGCATGAAGACGGTCGATACCTGCGCTGCGGAGTTCTCGAGCGCCACGGAATATCACTACAAGACGTACGAGAACATCTACCGCACGAACCCGGATGCCAAGAAGTGCGTAGCTCCCGACGAGACCACGCCGGCGGACAAGCCCAAGGCGATGATCCTGGGCGCCGGCCCCAACCGCATTGGCCAGGGTATCGAGTTCGACTACTGCTGTGTGCATGCGAGCTATGCACTGGCGGCCCGTGGTTTTGAGACCATCATGGTCAACTGCAATCCCGAGACCGTCTCGACCGACTATGACACGTCCGACCGCCTGTACTTTGAGCCGCTCACCTACGAGGACGTCATGGACGTTATCGACGTTGAGCGACCCGATGGCGTCGTGGTGACGCTCGGCGGCCAGACTCCGCTTAAGTTGGCGCGCATGCTCGAGGAGAGCGGCGTTAACATCATGGGCACCAAGCCCGATGCCATCGACTTTGCCGAGGACCGCGAGCGCTTTGCCGCCCTGCTCGACAAGCTGGGCATTATGTACCCGCCGGCGGGCCAGGCCACCTCGTTTGAGGAGGCCGAGGCCGTGGCCGCGCACATCGGCTACCCGCTGCTGGTGCGTCCGAGCTACGTGCTGGGCGGCCGCGGCATGATGATCGCCTACGATGCCGAGCATCTGCGCGATTACATGGCCGAGGCTGCGCGCATTAGCCCCGACTACCCGGTGTATCTGGACCGCTTCCTGGAGGGTGCGATTGAGTCCGACGTCGACGCCCTGTGCGACGGCGAGGAGGTCTACATCGGCGGCATTCTGGAGCATATCGAGGAGGCCGGTATTCACTCCGGCGACTCTGCGACCTGCATCCCGCCGTTCAGCTTTAGCGAGAGCCTGCAGGCGAAGCTCCGCGAGACCACGCGCCGCATCGCGATGGCGCTGGGGGTCCGCGGCCTGGTCAACGTGCAGTACGCCATCAAGGGCGAGACCGTCTACGTGATCGAGGCCAACCCGCGCGCGAGCCGCACCGTGCCGTTTATCTCCAAGGCCACCGGTGTGCCGCTCGCCAAGTGCGCGGCGCGTATCATGGCGGGCGATTCTATCGCCAGCCTGGGCCTGCCGAGCGACGAGCGTCAGCTCGATTGGTTCTGCATGAAGGAAGCCGTTATGCCCTGGGGCCGTTTCCCCGGTGCCGACGTTATCCTGGGGCCCGAGATGAAGTCGACGGGCGAGGTCATGGGTATCGCCAAGAGCTATCCCGAGGCATATGCCAAGACGCAGCTGGCGATCGACTACAAGCTGCCCGATCCGAGCTGCGGCAAGGTGTTCATCAGCGTGTGCGACCGCGACAAGCGCCATATCCTTTCGGTCGCCCGCATCCTGCGCTACCTGGGCTTTGACATCTGCTCCACCGAGGGTACGGCGCGCGTGCTGCGCGGCGGCAACGTGACGTGCGAAGTCGTGGAGAAGATCAGCGGCCCGCACGACGGCGAGCGTCCCAACATCGGCGACCTCATCGCCGATGGCAAGATTGCGGTAATCATCAACACGCCGTACGGTCCGGGCTCGCGTGGCGATGGCTACATGCTACGTACCGAGGCCGTGCGTCGCGGCGTGACCTGCGTGACGGCGATGTCTGCCGCCAACACCTACGTGAGCGCCATCGAGGCGGTGCGCGAGGACCAGCAGGGTCACGGCAGCGCCAACGACATGGGCATGGACGTCATCGCCCTGCAGGACCTGCCGCAGTACACGGTGTAGTGCGACCCCTCCGTCCCGGCCTTCGGTGACTCGGGTGCACCGTGTGCTGTGGAAGGGGCTTTGCGCGATGACTAGGGCTGAATAAAAAGTGAGTGTGGGATACGCCGTTCGTTCGAACGGCGTATCCCACGTTAATATTTCAGCCAACGTACGTCATGGCAATTCCCGGTAGGTCCCCGGGTGCCCCGCGGCGGGCTGGGTTTATTGTCTGAGCGACTTTGCGAAGCAAGGGGAGCGAAGATAAAAACCCAGCCCGCCGCGGGGCACCCGGGGACCGCAGGGACGGGAGCAGCTATACTACTCTCAGTAGTTAAGGGTCGCGGATCCGCCGCGTCACCGCTCTCAACAGGAGGTCTTTGTTTATGGCAGATCAGAAGCCGGTTGTCGGGATCATTATGGGCTCCAAGTCCGATCTGGGCGTTATGGAAGGCTGCACCGCCGAGCTCGAGGAGCTCGGTGTGCCCTATGAGCTCGTCATTGCGAGCGCACATCGCACGCCGGCGAAGGTCCACGAGTGGGCTTCGACTGCCGCCGATCGCGGTATCAAAGTGATTATCGCCGCCGCCGGCAAGGCCGCTCACCTGGGTGGTGTCGTGGCTGCCTTTACGCCGCTGCCGGTCATCGGTGTGCCTATGAAGACGAGTGACCTGGGCGGCATGGATTCGCTGCTGTCGATGGTGCAGATGCCTTCGGGCGTGCCCGTGGCCTGCGTTGCCATCAACGGCGCCAAGAACGCCGCCATCTACGCCACGCAGATTCTGGGCGCATGCGACCCCGAGTACCGCAAGGTTATCGAGAAGATGAAGCAGGAGATGGCCGACGCCTAGACGTTCCGCCGTTTCGCCGCAGTATAAGGAGAGCCATGTCCGACTATCAGGGAAAACGATTCAAGGCTTCTCAGATTCCCGATCCGTCGAAGCCGGGTGCTGCCCATGCGGCGCAGCAGGGTCGGACATCCTCTCCTCAGCAGTCGCGCGCGCCGCGTTCTGTAACGCCGACGTCCCATCGCCGTCAGGATACGCCGGCTGCGTATCGCCCTTCGTCTTATAGCACCGCTAAGAAGCCGCCCCGGTCTTCATCGCATGCCGCGCCGTCGGATTACACCGAACCGCCGCGCAAAAAGCGCCGCTCCATTATTCCTATTCTGCTCATTATCGTGGGCATCGGTCTGATTGTTGCCGCCGCTGCCATCTTTATCAATGCTCAGATTGGCTATAAGCAGGCGAGCGATTCGTATCAGAAAATCGAGAAGCAATATATAAGCGACAAGGACGCCAGCGGCGTGCCGATTATCGACTTTGATGCACTTGCCCAGACGAATCCCGAGGTTGTGGGTTGGATTTACGCGCCCGGCACCAACATCAACTATCCCGTCGTGCAGACCAACAACAACTCCAAATACCTCAACACGCTGTTCGACGGTACGGCCAATGCATCTGGGGCCATTTTCCTGGATAGCGATGACACCGCGCCGGGAATGGTTGACCAGCAGACCACGATCTACGGCCACCATATGAACGATGGGTCGATGTTCAACGTGATTTCGGATACGACTGACCAGGCAACGTTCGATAGCATTGAATATGTGTACTACATCACACGGGATGCTACGTATAAGCTGCGTCCGCTGGCGACCAAGGTCGTTGAGGATACGTACTCCAAGGCGCGCACGCCCAATTTTGAGGGCGACGACGGGCTCAAGAACTACCTGTCCGAGATGCTCGACGGTGCCTCTGCCGTGGCGAGCGATGCCACTGATCGTGCTGCTTCGGCAACCAAGGTCGTAACGCTTGTGACCTGTCGTTCGTTATCGCTGAGCAACACGCGTGCCGTCATGGTGCTCACGCCGGTCGAGGAATAAGTTGTTCGAGAGTAGCTAAAAAAGCCCCGTTCCAAATTGGCTACTCGACGACGGTAAGGGAGAAATGATGCTCGAGAATGGCAAAACGATGCCTTCGATTGATGCTTGGCTGCGCGAGGCCAAGGCCGATTCGTCGGCACCTGCGTGCGGTATGTATCTGACACATAACGGTGTGGTGCGCGCGACGCCCAAGGCCGAGGCGCGCGGTGTCGAGACCGATGGCGTGGCGCCGGGCCACAAGGTGGGCAGCATGGTGTTCGGCTACGACGCCAGCAAGGTACAGGCCGCCATCGAGGCGACGCGCGCGATGCCGGGTATCGGCTATGTGCGCGTGTGGCTGGCAAGCGGCGAGCTTGCCGTAGGTGACGACATCATGCTCGTGCTCATCGGCGGGGACATTCGCCCGCACGTGGTCGATGCGCTGCAGGCGCTCGTTGGCACCATCAAGAATGAATGCGTGAGTGAGGTCGAGCGCGAGGCGTAGAGGCTTGCGTCGATAGAAGGCTCGTTTATAAAAATGCCCGCCGGTACGTGTGATACCGGCGGGCATTTTGCGTTTTGGGCGCGGTGGGCGCTACACGCGCGTCGCATCCTTGGGGCTCATGGTCATGCTCTGGAAGCGGTTTTCCATAAAGTCATTATCGAAGTACTTGCCGTAGAACTGCGCAACGGGAATATCCGGTTCCGTGCCGTTGACGCGCTGATACCAATAATCGAGCGACTGCAGCGTCATAACGCCATCGACCAGCATAATGATGGTGAAGATGACGGTAGCCGAGTAGCGGCTCTTCCACGGAATCATGTTGATGAGCTTGAGCAGCCTCGGCAGCAGCAGCTTGATCCAGATGAGGCCACCCAGGCCCCACAGACAGGCGAAGCCCGTGCAGGTGCGTCCGCCCGTGAGGACCACGAGCGGGTCGGGCATACCGAACAGCGTTATGTGCGAGTAGCTCCACGAGACCACGCCAAACGCGGTCTGCATAAACCAGCCCACGAACACCTCAAAGCTGGCGCCGAGCAGGGCGCTCACCAGGAAAATGATGATGGGGTTCTTTTTATAGAAGCGGTTGAGCACCATGGTCATGAGCACGGCACCAAAGCCGTAGATGGGGCTGAAGGGGCCAAACAGCATACCGGCGCGGTCCTGGTAGACACCCGGATCGTTGACGGTCATATGCCAGATATCCTCCAGGACCAGGCCGAGCACGCAGCAGACAAAGAATACCCAGAACAGGTTGAAGTAGTTGAGCTTGATGTAGCCCTCGCCGGTTTCATCGCGCCCGAGCATGCCCTCGGCGGCGGCGTCGCGGTCGAGCATCTCCTGCAGGCGGCGCTGCAGCTCGCGCTCCTGGCGCAGCGTGGGGTCGACGGTGGCCGAAAGTGCGACGAGGATGCCGAGCTGGATGGCAGGGCGCAGCAAGAAGGGCCCGATGCCCTGGAGCATCACGTCAACCAAAAGCTCGACGACGGTAAACGCGATAAGGATATAGGACAGACGGGCGGCATTGCGGCGCTGGTTCTTGATGAGGTCAAGGCCAAAGATGATCAAGATGACGGCACTGGCAGCCGAGAGCATGATGCCGGCGACAATCAGTCCGACCGCGACGAGCGTGTTATCGCCGAGCTTGGCGGCGGCGTTGCCGTTGATGAGCGCGGTGATGACCTGCCACATAAAGGCGCCGACCGACGGGAGCGTGCCCACGCCGGACAGGATGCACAGGACGGCGTATACCTTAATGATGAGGGGGATCTTCTTGACCTCCGTGGCGCTGGGGACGCTGGGGTCGAGTTCGTTTCGATCCATACATAACCTTTCTCGTTTTGCTGTAGGTACAAGGATACGCCGCCGACCTGCCAAAAGACAGGACGAACGTCCCAATTGCAACAATGCAAGCCCCAACGGCGGGCAAGACGCGTCGCAACGGAAGTATGCGGGATCGTCGGCCCCGAGGCGCCTGCCCAATAAAATGTTTGGCTGCAAAACGGATTATAAGCTCGGTGGGCTTTTAAAAAGCGCTGTTCATGCGCGGGAGTGCTTGTCTTGCCGTGCGTATAATAGGGCAGGTAACGCCAAATAACGAGGCTCTGAGGGGATGCCATGTCTCAAGAAACCATCCGCGCGGCCGAGCGTGCCGCGGGACAGGTGAAGACCATGTCGACGTATGATCCGGACTCCGACCAGCTGCATGAGGAATGCGGCATTTTTGGTGTGTGGGCACCCGATCGCGATGTGGCTCGACTGACGTACTTTGGTCTGCGCGCGCTGCAGCATCGCGGCCAGGAATCGGCGGGAATCGCCGTGGGTGATGGCGGCACGGTTATGGTTCGCAAAGACCTGGGACTGCTCGATCGCGTGTTCTCCAACGCCGACCTGTCGACGCTCTCCGGCCAGCTGGCCGTGGGCCACGTGCGCTATGGCACTGCCGGTGCCAAGAGCTGGGAAGCCTCGCAGCCGCATCTTTCTACCATCAACAGCGTCATTATCGCGCTTGCTCACAACGGCACTCTGGTTAACACCGACGAGCTGCGCCGCCAGCTGATCGAGCTGGGCGTGCCGTTCCTCTCCAATTCGGATTCCGAGGTCGCGACTAAGCTTATCGGCTACTTTACTCAGCGTACAGGCCATCTGCGCGAGGGCATTCGCAAGACCATGGAGCTCGTGCGCGGCGGCTACGCCATGACGCTCATCAACGAGCAGGCACTCTACGCATTCCGAGATCCGCACGGCATTCGCCCGCTCGTGCTGGGCAAGCTGGTGGACGAGGGCCTGGACCAGGCCGATGCCGCATCCGTTTCGCAGCTGCCGTCGCAGGACGGCGCCGCGACGGTCGACTCCGCCGTCCGTGTCACGCGCGCCGGCGGCTGGGTCGTTGCTTCCGAGACCTGCGCACTCGACATCGTGGGTGCCGAGTACGTCCGTGACGTCCGTCCCGGCGAGATCTTGCGCATCAGCGCCGAGGGTCTGGTATCCGAGCAGGGCGTGCCTGCAGCCGAAGAGCCCGCAAACTGCATCTTTGAGCAGGTCTACTTTGCCCGCCCCGACTCCATCATGAACGGCAAGAGCGTCTATGCCTGCCGTTACGACATGGGTCGCCAGCTGGCACACGAGGAGCCCGTCGAGGCCGATCTGGTCATCGGCGTGCCCGACTCCGGCCTGCCGCCCGCGGAGGGGTATTCGCACGAGAGCGGTATTCCCTTTGGCGAGGGCCTCATCAAGAACCGCTACGTGGGCCGTACGTTTATCGAGCCTACGCAGGAGTTGCGCGCCATGGGCGTGCGTATGAAACTCAACCCGCTGCGCGACAACATCGAGGGCAAGCGCCTGGTCGTCATCGACGACTCCATCGTGCGCGGCACTACCATGGTGCAGCTCGTCAAGATGCTGCGCAACGCCGGCGCCAAGGAGATTCACATCCGCATCAACTCGCCCGAGGTCATCTGGCCGTGCTTCTACGGCATCGATACCGACGTGCAGTCGCAGCTTATTAGCGCCAACAAGACGGTCGACGAGATTTGCGAGTACATCGGCGCCGATTCGCTGGCTTTCCTTTCGGTCGAGGGCCTGCTGAAGGTCATGCCCAAGGGCGGCTACTGCGATGCGTGCTTTACCGGCCGCTACCCCGTGGCGATTCCCGAGAGCTTTGGCCGCGATAAGTTTATGGAGGGCTTTAAGCCCCGCAACCTGGATAAGCCGCTGCACTTTGACGACGACGCCGTGGTCGAGAAATACGACGACCGCAGCTGGGAAGAGGAGCACGGCGAGGCCTAAAGCCTGCCATGTAGGGACAGGTTTATTCTGGTAGGTTTTACCTGCTGTTTTGTTGATATGACGGCGTGTGCTGTTATGGCACACGCCGAAATGAACGCAACTATGAGCACCGTTTGGCGCCCGCGCGGCGGACGGTAGTGGGAGAGGAAGGCTCAGATGAGCGACAGCAAGCATGTGACGTATGAGGATGCCGGCGTCGATACCGCTGAGGGCGGCCGCGCCGTCGACGCTATTAAGCAGATGGTCAAGGACACCAATCGCCCCGAGGTTATCGGCGGTATCGGTGGCTTTGGTGGCTTATTCTCGGCCGCCGCGCTTAAGGATATGGAAGACCCGATTCTGATTAGCGGTACCGACGGCGTGGGCACCAAGCTCGTGCTCGCCCAGATCATGGACCGTCACGAGACGGTGGGCCAGGACCTGGTTGCTATGTGCGTCAACGACATTCTGGCTTCGGGCGCCGAGCCGCTGTTCTTCCTGGACTACGTTGCCATCGGCCACATCGAGGCCGAGCACATGGCAAAGATCATCAAGGGTGTGGCCGACGGCTGCAAGCTCGCGGGCTGCGCGCTCGTGGGCGGTGAGATGGCCGAGCACCCCGGCGTCATGGCTCCTGCCGACTACGACCTTGCCGGATTTACCGTGGGCGTCGTCGACCGTCCCAAGATGCTCGACCCCGCGAACGTCCGCCCCGGCGACGTGATCCTGGGCCTGCCTTCCACTGGCGTGCACTCCAACGGCTACTCGCTCGTGCGCAAGGTCATTGGTGTCGACGGCATTAAGCCGGGCACGCCCGAGGCCGCCGCTAAGGCCGAGGAGCTGAGCCGTCCGCTCGAGGAACTCGGCGGCGCATCGCTGGCAGACGCCCTGCTGGCTCCCACGCGCATCTACGTCAAGCCGATTCTGGAGCTGCTGCGCGGCGGCGCCAACGTGCACGCTATCGCCCACATCACTGGCGGCGGTATTACCGAGAACCTCAACCGCGCGCTTGCCGACGACGTCGACGCCGTGGTCACCCGCAACGGCGCCGAGATGGGTTGGGACGTTCCGCCCGTCATCACCTACGTGTCGCGCCAGGCCGAGCTCGCGCCCAACGAGGCATGCAAGACCTTCAACATGGGCGTTGGCCTGTGCCTGATCGTCGCCCCCGAGGACGAGGCTGCCGTGACCGAGGCCCTGGTCGCGCTGGGCGAGAAGCCGTTCCGCGTGGGCGAGTGCGTCGAGGGCTCCGGTAAGGTCGTGTACTCCGATGAGCGCTAACGAGCAGATGGCTGCTGCCGCGAGCCTGGGCTTTGTGCCCTACACCCGTCCGACCGGCACCGATACGGCCGAGCCGCTCAAGATCGGTGTGCTCATCAGCGGTTCGGGTACCAACCTGCAAGCGCTGATCGATCTGATCGCCGCCGGCAAGCTCAACGTTTCGATTGAGCTTGTGGTGTCGAGCCGTCCTTCGGCTAAGGGTTTGCAGCGCGCTGAGCGCGCGGGCATCCAGACGCTCACGCTGTCCAAGGATGTCCATGCCGACCCTATTGCCGCCGACGAGATCATCGCGCACGAGCTTCTCGGGCGCGGCTGCGAGTATGTGGTCATGGCCGGTTATATGCGCATGGTGCACACGCCGCTGCTGGCGGCGTTCCCCAATCGCGTGGTCAACCTACACCCGGCGCTGCTGCCGAGCTTTACCGGTGCCCATGCGATCGACGATGCCTTTGCGCGCGGCGTCAAGGTAACTGGCGTGACCGTGCATTTTGCCAACGAGATCTACGACAACGGCCCCATCATCGCCCAGCGCGCGCTGGCTGTTGAGGAGGGCTGGGACGTCGACACGCTCGAGGAGCACATCCACGCGATTGAGCACGTGCTGTATCCCGAGGTCGTGCAGATGCTCGCCGACGGCCGCGTCCACGTGCTGGAGAGCGGCAAGGTCGCAATTGACGCGCCTCGCGGCTAGCGGCGCACAGTACAATTTAGCCGAGTAGTCAGGGTGGTCATTGGCGCCAAGGCGCGCGTGGCCACCTTTTGTTTTGGGTAGTCATCGGGAACGGTCTTTAACGACTGGTCATTCAAGAACGTCGCAGGTGACTAGATGAGAGAGGTGAGCGCATGGCGGATAACGAAGCGCTGTTTACGCCTGAGCTGGTGTTTTTTGATTGGGAGTGTGCGACGCCGGATGAGGTGTTCGCGCGGCTTGAGGGCGAGCTTGCACCACGTGGCTACATTGCATCCGGTTGGCTCGACGCCGTTCGCACGCGCGAGGATGCCTACCCTACGGGTCTTGCCATGCCGGCGGCAAACATTGCCATTCCGCATACCGATCCGGGGTTTGTGGCCAAGCCCTATATCGCGGTGGTGAAGCCCGCCGCGCCCGTGACATTTAACGCTATGGCTGGCATGGGCGCTCCGGTGCCGGCGCAGATCGTCATCAATCTGGGCATCGCAGAGCCGGGCGGTCAGGTCGAGGCCCTGCAGGCGCTCATGAACATCTTTATGGACGCCGATGCCGCAGCCGACGTGCTCGGCCAAACCACGCCGCAGGGCATGGTCGACGCCATCCGCCGCCACTTCTAAGGTGGGGCTGAGTCGGCACTTGGGGACGTTCCTTTTCTGCTGGCAGTAAGGGGCGGTCCCCAAGTGCCGGCATATAAAGAACGTCCCCAAGTGCCAAGTGCCGCATCTGTCCCCTTTGCACCAAAATGGTGCAGATTAACCTGTCCCCAATGCACCAAGCGTGCCGCGGGGGCTGCGTTGTGACACAATGGCGTTTGTTCGATTCGTTATGCGAAAGGCCAACTATGGCAAATAAGAAAAAGAACCCCGAGGCCGCGCCGACGCCCGAGCAACAGGCTCGCGCTGCCTCCAGCTCTCGCAAGAAGCAGCGCAAGACGTACGTGTCTAAGACCGTCAAGATCGTCCTGGTGGTCATCGGCGTGCTGGCGATGCTGCTTTCCGTCTCGGCGATGGCGTGCTCCGGCCTTATGTCGCAGGCCGAGGACACCTCGGGCTACAAGCTGACCGGCGGTGTTGCTGCAACTATCAACGGCACCAACCTCACCGAGGACACCGTGACTAAGCAGATCATGAGCATGCGCACGTCCTACGGCTACACCAAGGACGAGGATTGGGCGCAGTATCTGGTTGACAACGACCTGACACCCAAGAAGTATCGCAAGCAGCTCATCGATTCCTACACGCAGCAGATTCTGCTTCAGCAGGCGCAGAAGGAAAACGGCGTGACGGTGTCGGACGAGGAGGTCGAGAAGGCTTGGAAGGACGCGTGCAAGAGCGCGGGCGGTGCCAAGGCCTTTAAGAAGACCCTCAAGACCTACGGCTATACCGAGGACACCTACAAGGACTCGCTCAAGGAGAGTCTGGCGCAGCAGAAACTCAAGGATGCCGTCGCGCCCACGAGCAAGCCCAAGGACAGCGAGATTGTCGATTACATCAACGAGAACCTGTCCAACTACAACGACGCCCGCCGCTCGTCGAACATCCTGATCAAGGTTGATTCCGACGCTTCCGATGAGGACAAGGCTGCTGCTAAGGCCAAGGCGCAGGAGTGCCTGGACAAGATCAACTCCGGTGAGCTGAGCTTTGAGGACGCCGTTGAGCAGTACTCCGAGGACACCGGTTCCAAGGAGAAGAAGGGCGATGTGGGCTGGGATAAGCTCACCACCTTCGTCGACAGCTACCAGACGGCGCTCGAGGGGCTCAACAAGGGCGACGTGAGCGAAGTCGTCGAGTCGACCTATGGCTACCACATCATCAAGTGCACCGACTACTTCCATGTCGATAATCAGGTCGATGACATCAACCAGGTGCCCAAGGCCATCAAGAAGTACGTCTCCAACGTGGTGAAGACGCAGGCGGCCAGTACTGCATACAGCGAGTGGCTGGAGCAGTACAAGAAGGACGCCGACATTACCGTCAACCCCATGCCCAAGGACGTACCCTATAACGTGAGCCTGAAGGGCGTCACCAAGAGTTCGACCGACGATTCGTCGACGACTGAGTAATCATGGGGCGGTGCTCGCGCGAGTGCCGCCCACGCTATTAGAGAGGATTTGCAGATGACCAACGAAGAGCTGCAGAAGGAAATGATCGCGGCCATGAAGGCCAAGGACAAGGTTCGCCTGTCCATCATTCGCCAGGTTAAGGCCGAGGTGAAGAACATCGAGGTCAACGAGCGCCGCGATGTGACCGAGGAAGACGTCAACAGCATGATCAAGCGTCTGATTAAGCAGACGAGCGAGACGTTGGAGATGTCCATCAAGGCCGGCACCGACCAGGAGCGTACCGACAACCTGACCGAGCAGGTCAAGATTCTGGAAAGCCTGCTGCCCGCGCAGGTTTCGGGCGAGGAGCTCGAGGCCCTGATCGAGCAGGTTATCGCCGAGCTGGGCGCTACGTCCAAGAAGCAGATGGGCCAGGTCATGGGCGCGCTGGGCAAGGCCACCGGCGGCAACTTCGATAAGCCGGCCGCGGCAAAGATCGTCGGAGCAAAGCTGGCTTAAGGGCCGAGCGGTACATAGTTGATGTTAAGGGGACGTGACCATTGCGGTCGCGCCCCTTTTTGCTGGGCTGGGCAATCATTGGGGACGGGCTTAAATGAGTGCCCAATGAGCAGGCACTCATTTAAGTCTGTCCCCAATGAGTGCCTTTTAAGTCTGTCCCCAATGAGTGGGTGGAAGGTTGCGGGTTCTTTACGGGAATGTAGTGTGGGCTGCGGAAACGTGATTCTTTCCGTACAATAGTTCAACTCGTGTAAACGCAGGGAAGGGACATTCATGGCAGACATGATCGAGATCAAGCATCTCAACAAGTACTTTGGCGACCTGCATGTGCTCAAAGATATCAACCTCACCGTCAAACGCGGCGAGAAGCTCGTAATGATCGGGCCTTCCGGCTCGGGTAAGTCGACGCTCATCCGTTGCGTCGATTATCTGGAGGAGCCCACGTCGGGCGAGGTCGTCATCGACGGTACGCCGCTCACCAAAAAGAACCACCTGGAGATGGCTCGCAAGTATAGTTCCATGGTGTTTCAGCAGTTCAACCTGTATCCCAACATGACGGTGCTCGGCAACCTGACGCTCGCGCCCATCAAGCTGCAAAAGAAGAACAAGGAGGAGGCGACCGAGATCGCCATCGCCGCGCTCAAGCGCGTCGGCATGGCGCATAAGGCCGGCGAGTATCCGCAGAACCTCTCGGGTGGTCAGCAGCAGCGCATCGCCATCGCCCGTGCCCTATGCACCAAGCAGCCCATCATCCTGTTTGACGAGCCGACCTCGGCTCTCGACCCCGAGATGGTCCAGGAGGTTCTGGACGTTATGATTGAGCTCGCGCAGGAGGACATCACCATGATCTGCGTGACGCACGAGATGGGCTTTGCACGCCAGGTGGCCGACCGCGTCATCTTTATGGAGGACGGCCGCATCCTGGAGGAGGGCACGCCCGAGCACTTCTTCGATAACCCCGAGAACCCGCGCTGCCGCGAGTTTCTGTCCAAGATTCTGCACTAGGCGCGGTGATGGACATGACGGATATGACGAGGGCGGCCGTGTCGCGCCGTCACTTTTTGCAGCTGGCGGGCGCCGGCATGCTTGCGCTGACGGGGACCGCGCTTACCGGTTGCGGCAACTCCACCAGCGGTGAGGGCTCCGACAAGGGGTCCAAGCTTGCGGCCATCAAGTCGCGTGGCCATCTGAATGCCGGCGTTAAGAAGGATGTTCCCGGCTACGGCTATTACGACACCGCCAAGGGCCGCTTTGAGGGCATGGAAGTCGATTTGTGCTACCAGATCGCCGCTGCCGTCTTTGGTGTGAGCTACAAGAAGGCTCGTGCCCAGGAGCTTGTCGAGTTTACCGACGTAACGCCCAAGACGCGCGGCCCACTGATCGATAACGGCCAACTCGACGTGGTCGCGGCGACCTACACCATCACCGACGAGCGCAAGAAGAGCTGGGATTTCTCGACGCCGTACCGCACCGACTACGTGGGACTCATGGTCAAGAAGCGTTCGGGCTTTACCTCGATTGAGGATCTGGACGGCAAGGTCATTGGCGTGAGCCAGGGTGCTACCACGCAGGGCCTGATCGAGCAGATGATCAAGGACAACGGCTTTAGCTGCAAGCCCGAGTTTAGGGCCTTTAGCGGCTACCCCATCATCAAGAGCTCGCTCGACGCCGGCAATATCGACGTCTTTGCCATGGACCGCTCCACGCTGGCCGGTTACATGAACGAGACCGTTGAGCTGCTGCAGCCCGAGGTCAAGTTTGGCGAGCAGGGCTACGGCGTGGCGACCAAGAAGGGCTGCGACCTTTCGGCCGTGGTCGATCAGGTGATTTGCGATCGCCTGGCCGACGGCTGGCTCGACCAAGAGGTCAAGACCTGGGGTCTTGTATAGGCGCATCGTCCAAGGAAGGAATCAAATGCTCGAAGGATTATTTGACGCCGACCGTTGGTCGACGACATTTCAAAACATGGGGCCCTTCTGGGAGGGCTTTGGCGTGACGCTGCAGGTGGTCGTTGCCGGTCTGCTGCTGTCGCTGGTGCTGGGCACGCTGCTGGGCGTGTTCTCTACCACTCGCTCGCGCGTGCTGCGCGCCATAAGCCGCGTGTACGTGGAGTTTTACCAGAACACCCCGTTGCCCGTACAGGTGCTCTTTATGTACATGGCCGGTCCGCAGTTTTTGCAGGCCATAACCGGTGCCGACCAGCCGGTGCGCATCGCGCCGTTCGTGCTGGGCTTCTTGGGCGTGGGCCTGTATCACGCGGCCTACATCTCGGAGGTCATCCGCACCGGTATCGAGGCGGTTCCGCGCGGTCAGATGGAGGCGGCCCAGAGCCAGGGCTTCACCCGTGCGCAGGCGTACTGGTACATCGTGCTGCCCCAGACGTTCAAGATCATTCTGCCGCCGCTGTGTAACCAGGCGCTCAACCTGGTCAAGAACACGTCGGTGTTGGCGCTTGTGGCCGGCGGCGACCTTATGTACCGTTCCGACAACTTTGTGAGTCTGTACGGTTACCTGCAGGGATATATCGTCTGCTGCCTTATGTACTTCATCATCTGCTTTCCGCTCGCCATGCTGGTGCAGTGGCTCGAGCGCCGCTCAAAGGAGCGTCCGCGCGGTGTGAGCCTGGCCGAGCTGGGGCTCGACAACGTAGAGGAGGCCTAGCGCATGGAAATCTTCAACGCGACCAACCTGCTCTACATTTGGGGCGGCTTTGTTAAGACGATCGAGATCTCGGCGCTGTCGATCTTTTTCTCGCTCATCTTTGGCACGGTGCTGGCACTCGTTAAGAGCTATGCGCCCCGCCCGTTCCGTATTTTGGTGAGCGCCTATATCGAGCTGTTCCGCTGCACGCCGAACCTGCTGTGGATCCTGTTTATCTACTTTACGGTGCAGGGTTTGGACATTGTGATTTCGACCATCGCCTTTACGCTGTTTACCAGCGCTGTTATGGCCGAGATTGTGCGCGGCGGTCTCAACTCGATTCCGCGCGGCCAGTTTGAGGCGGCGCGGAGCCAGGGCTTCGGCTTCTTTGCCACCATGCGCTACATCATTCTGCCGCAGACGTTTAAGACGATCATTCCGGCGCTGTTTAGCCAATGCACGACCGTCATTAAGGACAGCTCGTATCTTTCGGGCATTAACGTGGCCGAGCTCATGTACACGGCAAACGTCGTGATGGCCCACGCGATCGACCTGTCGCAGGTTCTTATGCTCTACGGCTTGGTGTTTGCGATGTACTTTGTGCTCAACTTTGGTATCTCGCTGCTGGTCCGAGCCTATCAGCGCCGCATCGTGGCCGCATAGTCCTGCTTCCCCAAGCACGGCACCTTGCCCCTCAATCGTCGCTTGCGTACATTTAGTACGCGGCGCTCCTCTTTCGGGGCAATCTGCCGCACTTGGGAAACCAGGACGGTCGTAAGTGACAAAATGGGAATCGGGAATCGCCTATTTCTCATTTGCTAGAAAGGAATCGCGATGAGCGATCTGGAGAATAAGAAGAATCCTGTGGTCATTACCATCGCGCGCGACTTTGGCGCCGAGGGCCACGAGATTGGTCGCATGCTTGCCGACGAGTTGGGGATTCCTCTGTACGATAACGAGCTGCTGGTGCGTGCGTCGCTGCGCGCGGGCGAGTCGCTCGACAAGATGGCCGCCTATGACGAGCGTCTGGCTGTGGAGAACATGGCGTTTCTGCCCGACCGCTACGACGCGCGCTCGTACTCGGACAAGTTGTTCCAAAAGATGAGCCAGGTGATTTTGGATCTGGGCGAGACCGAGAGCTGCATTATCGAAGGCCGCCTGTCCGATTATCTGCTGCGCAACAACCCCAACCACATTGCCGTGCTGGTGACCGCTCCCTTTGAGGATCGCGTCGAGATCGTGCGCAAGAAGCGCGGCCTTAACAAAAAGAAGGGCGCCAAGCTGGTCAAGCAGCAGCAGAAGGCGCGCGAGGCGTTCTATAAGCGCTACAGTGCCGGAAAGTGGAAGATGACGAGCGGCAAGGACATCGTCGTCAACCGCGCCAAGCTGGGCCGCGAGGGCTGTAAAGACGTCATCGCCGCTGCCTACCGCTACAAAGTAGCGCAGCTCGAAGGCTAACCGACCAAAAACCACCACAAAGGGGACGGTGAACTGCCTCTCATTTCTTGGACATCGGGAAATGGGAGGTTTTCCATGAGTATAGACCTCAGGGTG
>CAVGCW010000039.1:0-33875 GCA_963628025.1 Alloprevotella sp.
CTATTTATTCAGTCCAAGTTTCGGGGCGCAGTTCACTGTCCCCTTTGTGGTGGTTGTGATGGCTGAGCGTCAAAAGTGAGCGTGTCGCTACTTGGACAGCTCGTCGGCGAGGGCCTCGATCTGGGCGCGCGAGGCTTCGTTGAGCGAGCCCAGCACAGTCACCTTGTTCTGCGTCAGGGTGATGTCCTTCATGCCCTCGAGCTCCTTGGTCATAACCTTGGCAGCCGCGGGCGCCCAAGAGCCGGCCTCGACGAGCGCCACCGTACGGTTCTGGTAGGCGTGCTCGGCGAGCGTATGGATGAAGGTGCTCATGCACGGGAAGATCTCGCCCTGATAGGTGATGGAGGCGAGCACCAGACGGTCGTAGCGGAACGCATCCTCAACGGCCTCGGCCATGTCGTCACGAGCCAGGTCAAAGACGGAGACCTTCTGGCCGCGAGCCTCAAGCGCAGATGCGAGCTCCTCGACGGCAGCCTTCAGATGCCCGTACACGCTCGCATAGGCAATCGTGATACCCTCGTCCTCGGGCTGATAGCTCGACCAGGTGTTATAGGTGTCGAGGTAGTAGCCCAGGTTCTCAGTCAGCACGGGGCCGTGGAGCGGGCAGATAATCTGGATGTCCAGGTCGGCGGCCTTCTTGAGGACGGCCTGCACGAACTTGCCGAACTTACCGACGATGCCAAAGTAGTAACGGCGCGCTTCGCAAGCCCAGCCCTCGGGATCCTCGATGTCGTTGGCGCCAAACTTGCCAAAACCGTCGGCACTAAAGAGCACCTTGTCGGTGGACTCGTAGGAGAAGAGCACCTCGGGCCAGTGAACATTGGGGGCACCGACAAAGGTTAGGCTGTGGCCGCCCAGGTCGAGCACGTCGCCATCTTTGACGACCATCTTGCGCTCGGGGAAGTCGGTGCCAAAGTAGTTGACCATCATACGGAAGGCGCCCATGCTGGCAACAATCTGCGCCTGGGGATAGCGCTCCATAAAGGCGGCGATGCCGGCGGAGTGATCGGGCTCCATGTGATGGACGATCAGGTAGTCGGGCGTGCGGCCATCGAGCACGGCCTCGAGGTTGCCGAGCCACTCGTCAACAAAACCGCCGTCGACTGAATCGGCGACAGCGATCTTTTCGCCCAAGATAACGTAGCTGTTGTATGCCATACCGTTCTCGGACACATCGTACTGGCCCTCGAACAGGTCAATGTCGTGATCGTTGACGCCAATGTAGCGGATATCCTTGGTGATCTCCATCGGGCAAAGCCTCCTAGATAGACAAAAGAGCCCGTCTATCATAGCACTCGCCTTTAGAGCCACGGCTATCTGCCAGCATCCTTATCGATTGTTATTGAGGCGGAATATATCGCCATTGACCTGCAAAAACTATGTGCGCGGAGCTGCCGTGGTATGTCGAACGATAAGCTGGCCGGGAATACGAATGGCAACGGTTTTGTCCGTTGCCCCCGCCTTGGGAACCGCGTGCTCGAACACCTCGCGTCCACGCTGATGCAAATCGAATCGAACGGTCGTGAGCTCGTTGTGTGCCACAAAATCATCGAGCGAATCGTCGACGCCCACCACGCTCACGTCCTCGGGCACGCGCAGACCGCTATCGCGCAGCGCTGCAATCGCGCCATTTGCCATCTGGTCGTTTGCCGCGTAAATCGCCGTCATGGTGCGATCGTGCTCGGCCAGGTACCTGCCGGCCTCGTAGCCGCTGTTGGCAGACCAGTCGCCCTCGAGCGGCTCTGCCGGCTCGATGTGTTTACGCTCGAGTGCATCCTGCCAACCGGCGCGACGAAATTGCTCGTCGACCGAGAATGACGGGCCGCCAATATAGCGAATCTGCTCGTGCCCTAGCTCAAACAGGTGATCCATAAGCAATAGCGAGCAGCCGTAATGGTCGGAATCGACCGTGGTCACCCGCGGGTGCGCGTACATGGTTACGATGACCGTGCCGATACCCGGCAACGGATCAAACGTCTCAAAATCGGGCGCCATGCGACTCATACCGATGATGATGCCGTCCACCGGCAATGCGGCCATACGACGCGTGGCCTCGGCAAGCGAAAACTCCTCGGTCTTGGACATCTCGACCAGCGTGATGGCGCAATTATGCTCGCGAGCAGCGCTGGCGATGCCGTCGATCATTGAGAGGTTGCCGAACTTGGTGACATCGTTGACGCACAGGCCGACCGAATGGTAACGGCCGTCGCGCAGCGAGCGACCGGCATAACTCGGACGAAATCCGAGCTCTTGCATAGCGGCCTGCACGCGCTGGCGCGTCTGCTCGTTGACGTTAGGAAGGCCGTTGGCAACGCGCGAAACCGTCTGCTGCGAAACACCGGCAGCGCGGGCAACGTCGGCCATGGAAACCGGGCGCGTACCTGTATCGTTGGAAGGGCGCCTTGCCACAAAATCACCTTCGCTCTCGCAAGATCTGAATAGCGTGAATGTCGGCCCGAGCGGAAGCACGCCCCGCACCGAGGCCCGCTATCGTCGGACGCATGTTAACGTACTCTACTTTTTCTATCAGCGGTTCTTTTGCTCCATATGTCCATACGGCTACACCGTTCACGGCCGAAAATCTACCGATTACCAGATTCTCAGAAATAGATATGCGTTGTGTTATGAGTACGTTAACATACCTATTAACGTGCAGCGCTGCGACCGTCTGGTTTGTGGTGCTCAAAATTGTTAACGTACTCATAATGACACGGACCAATCTCTCCCGCGTCAAGGAAAGGACCCATATGACCGCCCCCGACGAAAAGACACTCACCACGCTCACCAGGCTGTTCGAGGAGGAGTTTGGCCCCATCGGCGATCGCCAGGTGCTCTATGTGCACGCGCCCGGCCGCTCCGAGATCAGCGGCAACCACACCGACCACGAGGGTGGCCACGTTATCGCCGGCTCGCTCGATGTCGCCGTCGACGGCATCGCCGTGGCAACCGATTCCAACAAGGTTCGCGTAGCCGACGAGGGCTATCCCACGTTTGAAATCGCGCTCGACACGCTAGACGTTCAGGAGTCCGAGAAGGGCACGTCCGCAAGCCTCGTCCGCGGCATGGCCCACGAGATTGCAGCCCTTGGCGTTGAGCCCCACGGCTTCGACTTTGCCTTTACCTGCTCCGTCCCCTCGGGCGGCGGTCTTTCCAGCTCTGCCGCCGTCGAGGCCGCGTACGGTCGCGCCATGGAAACCCTCTGGGGCGCACCCGCCATCGAGCCCGTCGCGCTCGCGCAGATGAGCCAGCGCACCGAGAACAACTATTACGGCAAGCCCTGCGGTCTGATGGACCAGGCCGCCGTGTGCCTGGGCGGCCTTGCCTACATGGACTTTGAGGACCAGGCTCAGCCTAAAACCCAGAAGCTCGAGCTCAACTTTGAGGATCACGGCTATGCGCTCGTGCTCGTTAAGGTCGGTGCCGACCACGTGGCCGCCACCGACGACTACGCCGCCGTTCCGCGCGAGATGCAGGACGTTGCCGCCGAGTTTGGCAAGGCACGCCTGTGCGAGGTCGACGTTGCCGATTTTGACGCCAGGCTCCCCGAGCTGCGCGCCAAACTGGGCGACCGTGCCTGCCTGCGCGCCGTTCACTACTGGTACGAGAACGGCCTGGTCGACAAGCGCTGGGCAGCTCTGAACGCCGGCGACATCGACCAGTTCCTGGTCCTGACGCGCGAGTCCGGCGCCAGCTCTGCCATGTACCTGCAGAATGTTGTTGCCAAGCTGGGTTCCGAGCAGCCTTCCATGTATGCCCTGGCGCTGGCCGAGCACGTGCTCGACGGCCGCGGCGCCGTCCGTATCCACGGTGGCGGCTTTGGTGGCACCATCCAGGCCTTCGTGCCGCTCGACCTGGTCGACACCTTCATTGCCAAGATGAACGGCTGGCTGGGCGAGGGCTCTGCCCGTCACTACGCCATCTCTGACAAGGGGGCTTACGCGGCATGGCTGTAATGACTGACGTGCGCGAGGCCGCACAGAACCTGATCGAGTACGCCATCCACCGATCGATGATCGGCCAGGACGACCGCATCTGGGCATACAACACCATTTTGGAGTGCATCGGCGCTACGGGGCCCGCGCTCGATATGGCCTGGGCGCTCCAGGTTGAGAAACTCTCGCTCTTGCACCCCGATACCTTGCCCGACTTTGACCTTGAAGGCACGCTTGCCGCGCTTTCCGAGACCGCCGTTGCCAACGGCACCGCCGAGGACACGGCGTCGGGCCGCGACCGCATCGCCATGCGCATCATGGGCGCGCTCATGCCGAGGCCTTCGGTTGTAAACGAAGAGTTCAACGGACGTATGGGCGTCAACGAGCCCCGCGCCGCAACCGACTGGTTCTACGGCCTGTGCTGCGACGCCGGCTACGTGCGCCGTGCCGCCATCGCGCGCAACATCAAATGGAGCACCCCCACCAACTGGGGCGATCTTGAGATCACTATCAACCTGTCCAAGCCTGAGAAGGACCCGCGCGATATCGCCGCGGCAGGTGTAGCCAAGAACACGGGCGAGAAGTATCCCGCCTGCCAGCTCTGCATCGAAAACGAGGGCTATCCCGGACGCTCCGCCGCAGCCGACGGCGGCGCTCACCCCGCCCGCCAGAATCTGCGCGTTATCCCCATCCAGCTCGACGGCGAGCGCTGGGGTTTCCAGTACAGCCCGTACGCGTACTTTAACGAGCACTGCATTGCCATGAGCTCCGAGCATCGCCCGATGCACGTGGACCGCAAGGGTCTGACCTGTCTGCTCGACTTTGTCGACCTGTTCCCGCACTACTTTATTGGCTCCAACGCCGACCTGCCCATCGTGGGCGGCTCGATTCTTTCGCACGACCACTTCCAGGGCGGTGCGCACGAGTTCCCCATGATGCATGCCGCCGAGGTCTCGCAGTTTAGCGTGCCCGGATTTGACCAGGTCACCGGCACTGTGCTGCAATGGCCGCTCTCGGTGCTGCGTCTGCGCTCGCATGACCGCGCTCAGCTGCTCGACGCTGCTGAGAAGATTATCCTCGCCTGGCGCGAGTGGACCGATGAGTCGGTGGGCGTTATCGCACACACGGCCGACGGCGTGGCCCACAACACCGTGACGCCCGTCATCCGCCGCGTCGATTCCCGCGGCAATGCCGGCGGCGAGATTTACGAGGCCTACCTGGCGCTTCGCTGCAATATCACGACCGACGAGCATCCGCTGGGCGTTTTCCATCCGCATGCCGAGTACCACCACATTAAGAAGGAGAACATCGGCCTGATCGAGGTCATGGGCCTGGCCATTCTGCCGCCGCGCCTGGTTCCCGAGCTTGGCGCTGTCCGTGAGCATCTGCTGGCAGCCAAGGTCGATGCCAGCTACGACCTTGCCGGTGCGCTCGAGGGCGATGATCTTTGCCGCAGCCACGCCGCATGGGCTGAGGACGTCTTTGCCCGCCGCGCCGACGAGCTTACGGCCGACAACGCCATCGATATCCTGCACGAGGAGGTCGGCGTGGTGTTTGGCCACGTGCTCGACAACGCCGGCGTCTTTAAGTGGGACGAAGCAGGACGCGCCGCCCAACAGCGCTTTATCGACTCACTGTAATGATCCCTTGGGGACGGAGGAAAACGGATCACTTCGTCTTCAAGACAACGGCGCCCGCCGGCAACATCGCCGACGGGCGCCGTTTTTGAGCGTAGTCATTGGGGACGTTCTTGTTCGACTAGTCGTTGGGGGCGTTCTTAAACGACTAGTCATTAAAGAGCGTCCCCAATGACTACTTGCGACCAAGGCAACGCCGGTGTCTAGGCAACGACAGCGAAAACGCCCCTAAGCGAGCAAGGTGACGTGAAAGAGGAGGGCATTGACCTTTTGGTCATGCCCGACGATTGAACGTCAGATTGCCGCTTAGGGGCGTTTGCAGCGTCGCGCCGTTACGCGGTTTGGTAAAACCGCGTAACCCTACAGTTCAGTCACGACAACGCTGTTGTAGACCTCGTCCCAGCGGTCCATGACCAGGTGGCCGGTCTTGGGATCCATGGCGTTGAGCTTGCCGCAGGTATTGGCGGTCTTGAGCACCGTGACGTCGTCGGCGCCAGCAGCAATGGCATGTGCAAAGCCGGCGATGGTCGAGTCGCCGGAACCCGTTGCGTTCACAGCCGCAATCGCGGGCGTCTTGGCGCGGAACGCACGACCCTCATGGAAGCCAACCGAACCGGCAGCGCCCATCGAAACGACAACCCAGGGGATACCGGCAAAACGGTCATCGGCGGCAAGCGCCTCGCGCAGGGCATCGACATCATCTGTCGTAAAGGACGTACCCAGTAGGCCGTTAATCTCGGTCAGGTTGGGCTTTACGAGCTCAGGCTTAGCGTCGGACTCCAGCGCGGCCTCCAGCGATGCACCCGAAGTGTCGAGCAGCACCTTGGCGCCCGCCTCCTCGGCGATCTTGACGAGCTCGGCATAGTAGCCGGCATCGACGCCACGCGGCAGCGAGCCCGAAAGCGTCACAACGTCCGCCTTCGCTGCAAGCTCGGCAAACTTGGCCGTAAAGGCCTCGAGCTCGGCCGGAGCGATCTGCGGGCCGCTCTCCAGCAGCTCGGTCTGATTGCCCTCGTGCAGAATATTCAGGCAAATGCGCGTCTCACCGGCGATGGGCACAAAGTCGTTCTTGACGCCGTCGGCATCCATAAGCTCGGCCATATAGGCACCCATGTGTCCGCCGAGCAGGCCAGTCGCGAGCACGTCGTCGCCCAGCTGCAGCAGCACGCGGCTCACGTTGAGGCCCTTGCCGCCAGCGGTCTTTTCGGGCGTCACGCGGTTCACGTCGTCGATGATCAACTTGTCGAGCTGATAGCGCGTATCAATCGACGGGTTCATGGTAACGGTCAGAATCATATTGAACTCCTGTTCCGGGGCGGCATGACCCACCCCAAACATACGATAGCTCGTTAAAGGATCTCGATCTCAAAGCCGCGGGTGACGGTCTCCCCCGGCTTGGCCACCAGGCAGCCGCGCTTGTGCTCCAGAATATCGTCCTCGTCGGAGCAGGTGGACAGGCCGCCCCACGGTTCCACGGCCACAAAGTCACCCTCGGGCTTGCTCCACACAATCAGGTACGGCATATCGGGAAACGTCAGGCGCACGCCCTTGTCCTCGGTTTTCTTGGTCAACGTAACCACGCGGCTCTCGAGCACGTCAAAGATGGTCTCCGCGAAGTCGAAGAGTTCGTGGGTCAGCGGCAGGTCATGGCCGATCATGGGGTTCTTGCTGCGATGCTCAACATCAATCAGGCCCGTCGAGGGAACGGCAGTACAGAGCTCGGTGGCCTCACGCTGCTCAAAACGGAGCTCATAATCGTCATAGGACTCGCCCTCGTCGAGCGGGCACTTAAAGCCGGGGTGGCCGCCCACAAAAAACGGCATGTCCTCGGTGCCCTCATTGGTCACCTCGTACGACACGGCCACCTTTTCCGAATCGATCGTGTAACGAGCAACGATCTTAAACGGATACGGGTACTGCTCGAGCAACTCGGCATGGTCGGCAGAGCTTAAGCTCAGCGCAACCATGTTGTCGCTCTGCTCCTCGAGCTTCCACTCCTGTTTGCGCGCAAAGCCGTGGCGGGCGAGCTTTACCTCGCGACCGCCCATGGTCATTGCGTGACCGTCACGAAGGCCACCGCAGATCGGGAAACAAATGGGCGCCTGGCCCGACCAGACCGCCGGATCACCCTGCCACAGGTACTCACGGCCGTTGGCCGCAATAGAAGTGAACGACCCGCCCGCCGTGCTCAGTGCTACGCGGATAGAACCGTTATCAAGAACAAACTCCATAGGAGCCTTCCCTTTCTTACGACAGCCCGCCAAGTCAATAGGGCTGATAGAAAACCGGCCCGCGCCCCCTCACAGAAACGCGAGCCGTCAATTGAAAAGCTGCAAATCGCCAAGTACAGCCAAGAGCGAAGCACTCAAGCCAAGCAAGTAAACGTGTTATCGGAGCAGCTCGCCGTACCAGAACACTTCGCAACAACAGGGGCGATCTCACAGGTCACTCAAACGTCAGCGAGCGGCGCTCAGGTGCCCCAGGTCGCCGCGAAAGAGGAGCGACGCGTACTTCATGTACGCGAGCGACGGTTTGAGCGGCGAGATGGGATGCCTGGGCGGCGCGCAGCGTCGACCCGTTACGCGGTTTGGCAAAACCGCGTAACCTCCTTAGTCGTGATACTCGCCGCGGTCCCACTTCTCGAGGAACTCGTCAAAGAAGTGCGGGTCGGCCTGAGCCTCGGCGTCGGCCTTATTGCAGGCGTCGATCTTGGCGATCAGGGCGTCGTGCTCGGGAGTCTTCTCGTAGGGCTCCTCCAGGAAGGCAAGCATGATATCGGCCATCAGGAACTCGCCGGTGATCTTGCCGCCAAAGCCCACGATGTTGGCGTTGAGCTCGCGACGGGCATACAGGGCAGAGGTCATGTCGCGAACCAGGGCGCAGCGGGCGCCGGGAACCTTGTTGACGGCGTTGGTGATGCCGATGCCGGTGCCGCAAAGGGCCACGCCAAAGTCGGCCTTGCCGCTGGCAACAGCCTCGCCCACGGCCTTACCGTAGATGGGATAGTGCGTACGGGTGTGGCTGTAGGTGCCGCAGTCGAGCACCTTGTAGCCAGCCTGCTCCAGGCGGTCGGCCAGATAGATCTTCTCGTCCGTAACGATATGGTCGCAACCGATTGCGATGGTCTTCTTCATCAGAACGTCCTTTCGTCTGAATTCACAAGTTGAGGTAGAAGTTCGAGTTCTCGGTGGCTCTCGTTAGGCCATCTTGTTGAGCATGTCGACACGGATCTGGTGACGGCCGCCGGCGTACTGGGCGCGCAGGAACTCGCGGGCGATCTTCTTGGCGACCTCGGTGCCCACAACGCCCGGGCCCATGGTGACCATGCGCGAGCCGTTGTGCTCGCGGGTCATGTAGGCGGAACGCTCGTCGGAAATGTTGGCGACGACCATGCCCTTGATCTTGACGGCGGCCATATAGGAGCCGACGCCGTACTTATCGAATGCGAAGCCCTGGGAATCCTTGTGCTCCAGCAGGTCCTTGGCAACGGCGGTCGCGGAATCGACAAAGTCCGCGGCAGGGGTCTCGGAATAGTCGACGACCTCGTGACCGTCGGCGATGAGCATCTCCTTGATGGACTCCTTCATCGACATACCGTCGGCATCGGAAGCGATTACAACCCTCATGACATCCTCCTTGAGAGATACGCAGGTGCGTAGTTTCTGTTTGGAAGTGTTGAATCGCGTTCAGGTCCGGGCATCTGAATGTGCGGTTCTTCACTGTTCGTGTTTATTTGAACACATTCGAACAGTAACTGCAAGAATTATTTGTTTATCTTTGTTCTTTTTTGAACAAATACCGTTCACGGATGATTGCCGACCGTCTGGACCCGGCGCGGACGTAGCGACCGCGTATTCAACAAACAAAAGGGCGGCCGAGAACGTGTCTCGGCCGCCCTTCTTACAGTTGATCTTCCAAAGAACGCTTTGCGCCTACTCAGACTGCCTGCCCTTCTTGGCGTGCTTGGACGGAGCACTCAGAAAGCGGCCCGTCAAATAGTTCGCCGGGCCGGAAATATCAATCCCCAGCAGGGTGTGGCCCAGCCACAGAAACGCCGCGAGCACCAGCAATGGAATCACGCACGAGGTCACGATCATCACGATGACGCCTTCGATTAGATCGGTCACTTGCTGCACAATTTCATCGGTCATCTGCTTGGCGCCGCTGGTCACCGATGTGACGAGACCCGAGGCACCGTCGGCAAGCTGCTCAAGCACGCTCTTGGACTCTGTGGACTCGGTCTTTTTCTTGCTTGTTTTGGAGCTATCGCTATCTGCCGCACTCGCAGCGTCGGCCGCCTTTTGCTCGGCCGCCTCGATGCTAACGCGATACGTTTCGTCGACCTTTTGCGACACCCATACGCTTGCAGGCACCAACGCCATGCCGATCATGGCGACCACCAGCACGCGCGTCGCCGCGCGGCGCAGAACGGTGCTCGTGCTCCAGCGCCCGTGAATGCCGAGCGACACCGCAAAGAGTACCAACGCAAACGGGATTAAGATGCCCAAGCCAACCGACCACAAAATCGTGAGCAAATATTTCTCTAGGTAGAGCACGGCAAGCACGATACCAAGGTTGCCTGAAAGCTGCGCGAGCTGCTCGGCAACCGGCGTTCCCGTATCACCCGGCAGCGCGGTAATACCCGCAGACAGTGCCACGCACGAGGTCGTGAGCGCCAAAACATTGCCCTTCTTTTGATCGATGACCTCGATAGTGGAGTCCCAAGTTTTGGTATCGGCAAAATGCGGACGAGCTACAAAGCCCGACAGCAGCGCCAGTACCACAAGCGCAACGATGATACCGATCTGCAGCTTTTTGTTTGCGCACACAACATCGGACAGGCTGGGCTGCAGCTCGGTTACCGTCGTGTGCTCGGTTATCTGGACAGGGCGTCCATGAGCCATCTCGTGCGCGTCTCTTTTTTGTATTGACCCGTTATCCGGCATTTGGATACCTCCTCATTCCGGCCTGTATTGCGGATGGAAGTATACCCACCCAGTAAAAAACCGAACGGGAGGGCGTGCAGAAGCTCCAAGACTGCCCCCCAACGACTAGTCGTTTAAGAACGTCCTCAATGACTATCTCGGGATGAGTTGCGGTGGAATAGGGATTGTTTTGCGCCCGTCGGCCCCTATTCAGTCCCCATTTCACCGCAACTTGGAGGAGAGCAGAAAAAGCCCTGCCGCGGGTAGCGGCAGAGCTTTTGGAAGGGGACTTGGTTGTGAGGGCTCGTTAGGCGAGCTTGGCCTCGAGCTCGGCGATGCGCTTGTAGGCATCGATGGTAAAGCGGGCCTGCTTCTCCAGAATCATAGTGGTCATGAGGGTGTCCTGAGCGTGAGCCATGATGAAGGTCATCTCCATCTCGCCACCGCCAGCCTCCTGCGAAAGCAGTTTGGTCTGCGTGTCGTGGGCACCGATGAGCGCATCGCTGGCATCCTTGTGCAGCTGTTCGGCCTTCTCAAAGTCACCCTCGCGAGCAGCATCGAGCGCTGCAAGCAGATCGGTCTGGGCGTCACCTGCGTATGCGACGATCTCGAATCCAACCATCGAGATTTCTTCTTTGGTTGCCATATTGCGTTCCTTTCACATATGAACCAATGGAGAGCATCGCGTCCGGGCATACGCGCTGCGTTGTGTATGACAGAAACAATAACATTCAAACAAAAAAGAACAGCTCAAAACGTACTTTCGAACTATGAACGGTCACTTTTCGCCCGTGAACGGTTTTTAAACCAATCTGAACAATATCGAACACAATTAGCGGCAACCCAAACAGGGCCGCGCTCTAGCGCCAATCGCGCACCGTATCGCCCTCGACGAGCACGCCCGGAAACAGCATGTGCTCTACACCGGGTTCAACGCCCTCGGCGCCGGCAATCTTGTCGACCGCCCACATGCCGACGCGCTTGTTGTCAAAGCGCACCGTGGTCAGGCGACGGTCGGGCACGATATCGCCCAGGCTGTCATCAACACCCACCACGCTCACGTCCTCGGGCACACGCCTTCCGCACGACTCGAGCCCGCGAATGCAGCCGTAGGCCATGGCATCGTTGGAAGCATAAATGGCCGTACAGGTCGGATCTTCCGCCAGAGCCTGACCAGCAGCATATCCGCTCTGTGCCGTCCAATCCCCACGGACGAGTCGCGGCGGTTCAATACCATGCGCGCGCAATGTTTCGCGCCAGCCTTCCTCGCGCCGCATGCCCGAAAGCGAGCGCTCGGGACACGAAATAAAGTGCACGGTTTTGTGCCCCCGCCCCAGCAAGTACTCGACCACCTGGCGCGAGCAATCGAACTGGTCGTTATCGACCGTTGAACAGAGCGGGTGCTCCAGCATCGTAACGAGCACCGTCTGCATGCCGGGCAGCGGCTCGAAGGTGCCAAAGTCCGCCGGCATGCGATTCATGATCACGACCATGCCGTCTACCGGCAGCGCGCTCATACGCGACGATGCACTCTCGAGGGTATAGGGATGTCCATCTACTTTAGTGAGGGTGATGGCATAGCCGTGCTTATCGGCGGCGGCGGCAAAGCCCTCCATACGGTCGAGATTGCCGGTGCCGGTAATGTTGAACATGGCGACGCCGACGGTCTTAAACTTACCGCGGCGCAGCGATCGACCGGCAAAATTGGGGCGATACCCCAGCTCGCGCATGGCGGCACGCACGCGTTCCTTGGTCTCGGGGCGCACGCTGGGCGAATCGTGCACGGTGCGCGAGACCGTCTGCTCCGAGACGCCCGCGAGGCGCGCTACGTCTTTGACGGATACCGATTTTTTAACAGCGGCCATAGGTCGATCTTTCTATGTCAACGATGCCATTGGTGGCACCTTGCGCAGTCATTTTTAACGCCTTCAAGTATATCCAACGCCTCCCCCACCATACGCTCACCACCCAAAACCTACCGTTCACCGACATTTTTGCTTCCCCGAACGGCTTTTGTCGATCAAATGTTAACGTTGCCATTGTGCAAACACAGAGCCTCCGGGCGGCTCAAACGTTTACGCACATGGAATCGACGGTCCACAGGCACAGGGACCACCGGTTCGCATCTTTTTTTGTGTCGCAAAATGGCAACGTCAACATTTTGGCAACCGAACGTCAAAAGCTACCATCGTTGCTAACCCACCGACTCTTAGGAGCATTGCATGGAGCAACTCATCGCCATCATCGAAAAGGGTCAGCCCTTTTTCAACGCGATCGCCCGCAACAAGTACCTCAAGGCGATCCGCGACGGCTTTATCTCCGTCATCCCCATCATCATCTTCTCGTCCATCTTCTGCCTGGTAGCCTCGGTCCCCAACATCTGGGGTTTCTACTGGCCCGATGACATCAACAACGCTCTGTGGAAGTGCTACAACTACTCCATGGGCATCCTGGCCATCGCCTGCGCCGCCACCACGGCCAAGCACTTCGCCGACGCTCAGAACCGCGACCTGCCCAAGAATAACCAGATTAACTTTATCTCATGCATGTGCGCGGCCATCATCGGCTTCTTGCTCCTTTCGAGCGACACGATCGCCACGGACGCCGCCAGCGGTTTCAACACCACCTACCTTGGTTCCAAGGGCCTGCTGACCGCCTTCATCGCTGCGTTTGTGACCGGCATCATCTACAAGTTCTTCATTAAGCGCAACATCACCGTCAAGATGCCCGAGCAGGTTCCGCCCAACATCTCGCAGACCTTTAAGGACATCATCCCCTTCTCCGTCTGCATCACCGTCTTTTGGGTCTTTGACATCGTCTTCCGCGCTGCTTTTGGCTTCTGCTTTGCCCAAGGCGTCATCCAGGTGTTCCAGCCCCTGTTCACCGCTGCCGATGGCTACATCGGCCTCGCTGTAATCTACGGCGCCATGAGCCTGTTCTGGTTCGTGGGCGTCCACGGCCCCTCAATCGTCGAGCCCGCCATCGCCGCCGCCCTCGTTGCCAACATGACCGACAACCTGGCTGCGTTCCAGGCCGGTCAGCACGCTTCCGCTGTCCTGACCCAGGGTGCCCAGTACTTCGTCGTCTGCATGGGCGGCACCGGCGCCACGCTCGTCCTGGTCTTTATGTTCTGCTTCCTGGCCAAGTCTCAGGAGATGCGCGCCGTCGGTAAGGCAGCTATCGTCCCCGTGTGCTTTGCCGTCAACGAGCCGCTGCTGTTCGCCGCGCCCATCGTGCTCAACCCCGTCTTCTTTGTCCCGTTTGTCTTTGCCCCGATCGCCAACATCTGGATCCTCAAGATCTTTATCGACTTCTTGGGCATGAACGGCTTTATGTACACCCTGCCTTGGACTGTCCCCGGCCCCATCGGCACCATCATGGGTCTGGGCTTCCAGCCGCTCGCCTTTGTGATGCTCGCCCTTATCCTGGTCGTCGACTTCGTTCTGTACTATCCGTTCTTCCGTGCCTATGACGCCCAGAAGTGCGCCGAGGAGGCCGAGATTTCCGAGGAGGAGCTCGCCGCCAAGAACGCCGAGAAGGCCGCCAAGCTTAACGATGCCTTCCAGGGCAAGGCTGACGCCAAGAGCGTTGCCGCCGGCGCTGCTGCCGAGGCCGTGAAGGCCGACTCCCCCGCCGCTTCTGCAGCATCCGCTGCCGAGGCAACGACCGCCAGCGACCTCAACGGCAAGCGCGTGCTCGTGCTCTGCCAGGGCGGCGGAACCTCGGGCCTGCTCGCCAACGCGCTGGCCAAGGCCGCCAAGGAGCGCGGCATCAGTCTTGAGACCGCTGCCGAGGCATATGGCAACCACGTGGACATGCTCCCCGACTTTGATCTGGTCGTCCTGGCCCCGCAGGCTGCCAGCTACTTGGCCGACCTGCAAAAGGACTGCGAGCGCGTGGGCAACATGTGCGTCGCCTGCCGCGGTAAGCAGTACATCGAGCTCTCCCAGAACGGCGATAAGTCTCTCGCCTTCGTGAGTGAACAGCTTTCGAAGTAAGTAACGCTTAGGGCCAGCCGACCATCCACAGCCGGCTGGCTCTTCGATTTAGACGATTGGATCATCATGTCCGTTAACCCTGCTAGCGTCACCAACCCGCCTGCGCAGTTTCCCGAGGGCTTTGTCTTTGGCGGCGCCACCGCTGCCTACCAGGTAGAGGGCGAGACCCGCACTCACGGTAAGGGCAAGGTTGCCTGGGACGACTTCCTGGAGGCCCAGGGGCGCTTCTCCCCCGATCCCGCCTCGGACTTCTACAACCAGTACCCCGTCGATTTGGAGCTGTGCGAGGAGTTCGGCATCAACGGCATTCGCCTCTCTATCGCCTGGAGCCGCATCTTTCCCAACGGCACCGGTGAGATTAACCCCGAGGGCGTCCAGTTCTATCACGATCTCTTCGCCGAGTGCCATAAGCACCACGTTGAGCCGTTCGTCACGCTGCATCACTTTGACACGCCGCTGGCCCTCTTTGAGAAGGGCGATTTCCTCAACCGCGAGACCATCGACGCCTTTGTGGACTTTGCCACCTTCTGCTTTAAGGAGTACGCCGACCAGGTGACCTACTGGTTCACCTTTAACGAGATCTGGGCCGACGCCTCCAACACCTACATCGAGGGCACCTTCCCCGGTGGCGTCAAGGCGCATCTGGCCGAGGCCTTCCAGTGCGAGCACAACATGATGCTCGCCCACGCCAAGGCAGTGCTGGCCTTCCACAACGGCGGTTTTAAGGGCAAGATCGGCGTCATTCAGTCGCTGGAGTTTAAGTATCCGCTCAACGAGAACGACCCCGCCGACATCAAAGCCGCCAACAACGAGCACGTGCTGCAAAACCAGTTCTTGCTCGACGCCACCTTCCGCGGCGACTACGCGCCCGACACCCTCGAGTGCGCCAACCGCCTGGCTGCCGTCTCGGGCGGCACCATCCAGATCCTAGACGAGGATCTGGAAATCATGCGCGAGGCCGCGCTCTACAACGACTACCTGGGCGTTAACAACTACCAGTGCCGCTTCTTGAAGGCCTACGATGGCGAAAACGACCTGCATCACAACGGTACGGGCGAGAAGGGCACCGGCCGCTGGCGCGTTAAGGGTATTGGCGAGCATGTGAACAAGCCTGGTATCCCCACCACCGACTGGGACTGGATCATCTATCCCGAGGGTCTGTTCGATCTGCTCGTCTACATTAAGCAGCGCTACCCCAACTACAAGCAGATCTTCATCACCGAGAACGGCATGGGCTACAAGGACCCCTACAAGGACGGTTTTGTGGACGACCAGCCGCGCATCGACTACATCGAGCAGCACCTGCGCTGGTTGCTCAAGGCCATGGAGGTGGGCGTCAACGTGGGTGGCTACTTCCTGTGGAGCCTGCAGGATCAGTTCTCCTGGACCAATGGCTACAACAAGCGTTACGGCTTCTTCTACGTTGACTTTGAAACCCAGAAGCGCACGCCCAAGGCAAGCGCATACTGGTATAAGCACGTGGCGCAGACCCGTCGTCTGGACTAGTGACTGGCGGGGTTGCCCGCTCACATAACCTGTCCCCATTTCTCAGCCGGGGGCGGCACGTCACACGGCGCGCCGCCCCCGACCTTTTTGTTCAGGTCGGAAGCCGTTCGTCTCAATCTGTAACATCTAGCTGAGTTTTTTTGGTCCTAGCTGTTACAGATTGAGACGAACAGGATTGCTCTTTCCGAAGAATCTAAATCTGTAACACGTAGCCCGCTTTTGACCGTCTACCTGTTACAAATCGAGACAAACGGAGTAGGACCTAACCCCGTATGTCCCTAACAGTCGAGCGTTCGACCAGCGTGCTCGGCACATGAATCGCCTCGATAGACGAGCTCTCTCCAATCGCCGCCTCAAACGCAAGCTTACCGACACCGCGCAAATCAAATCGCAGCGTCGTCAGCCGATTGTGAGGAACAAGTCCCTCGAGTGCGTCGTCGATACCAACCACGCTCACGTCGTCGGGCACGGACAGGCCCGCGTTCTCGAGCGCGGCGATAACGCCCAGCGCCATCTGGTCATTTGCCGCAAGCACGGCAGTCGGCGCCTGCGACCCGCCGGCAAGCACCTCGGCCGCAATCCGCTCGCCCATGGCGTACCCACTGTCCGCACTCCAATCGCCACGCAGCATCGGAGCGGCATCGACATGAGCACGACCCAGCGTATCGCGCCAACCGGCCTCACGAAAACGTGAGGAAATCGAGTTTTCCGGACCCGCCACAAACCGCATATTCGAGTGACCATGTTCCAGCAGATAATTGGTCAACAGCTCGCACGAACCATACTGGTCGGAGTCGATCGTCGTGCAGCGCGGATGCGCATACATGGACAGGATGACCGTTCGCACTCCCGGCTGGGGAACAAACTCCTCAAAATCGGGAGCCATGCGGTTCATGTTGAGAATCATACCGTCGACGGGTCGCTCGACCATGCGGCGCGAGGCATCGGCAAGTGCATAGGGCTTGTCGCCGCCCATCTCGATCATAGTGACGGCAAAATCGTGCTCGCGCGCCGCTTGCATGATACCCTCGAGCGTCGCCAGGTTACCGACACGTGTGATGTTGTACATGCACAGGCCAATAGAACGATACGACCCGCCGCGCAACGCCGCTCCAGCAAAATTGGGACGAAAGCCCAGCTCTTCCATGGCGGCCAGCACACGCTTGCGCGTCTTTTCCGTCACGTTGGGCATACCGTTGACCACGCGAGACACAGTCTGGCGGCTCACGCCAGCGAGCGCCGCAACCTCTGCCGCGCTCGCCGAACGACCATTCCTTGTCTGCTGATCCATGCCTTCCACGCTAACCTGCTTCCCAACTATTCCCCGCGCCCATGGCGCATCGTACATACATTGATAACGTGCTCATGATACCCGAGCCATATACCACAACATGAAAACTTCTGTCAATCAAAACCGCTTACCGAACAAATACAACCGTTCGCGGCTGTTTGAAGTTGTTTTGTTTCTATTCATCCCAGCCGGATGTTAACGTGCTCATTGTCAAATGTTCACGTGCTCATTTTGGTTCTAATCATTTTAAGATAGTGTTTATCGGGCTTTTTCACCGCTGAACGCTAACCAGGGAGCCTCCTGAGCGCAAACGCACAATATCGAACAGCGAGACGAGAGGGTGTATGCATATGTCTTTGCTAAACCGCGTACAGCAGCTGCCGAAGGGCTTTGTTTGGGGCGCCGCAACCGCCGCGTACCAAACGGAAGGTTCCACGAAGGTGGCAGGCAAGGGTAAGACCATGTGGGACGATTACCTTGTCGCCCAGGGTCGCTTTTTGCCCGACCCGGCCAGTGATTTCTACAACCGCTACGAGGAGGATATCCGCCTTTCTGCCGAGCATGGACTCAACGCCATTCGTGTGTCCATCGCCTGGACCCGCATCTTCCCCAACGGCGACGATGCCGAACCCCTCTCCGAGGGCGTTAAGCACTACCACGAGCTGTTCGCCTGCTGCAAAAAGTATGGCGTCGAGCCCTATGTGTCCCTGCATCACTTTGACTCCCCCGCCGCCCTGTTCAACCAGGGCGACTGGCTCAACCGCAAGACCGTCGACGCCTATGTGCGCTATGCCGAGTTCTGCTTCCGCGAGTTCCGCGAGGTCAAAAATTGGTTCACCATCAACGAGCTCATCAGCCTCTCGCACTCCCAATACATCCAAGGCAACTTCCCGCCCAACCATCACTTTGATGTGACGAGCGGCATCCAGAGCCAGCACAACGAGCTCGTTGCCCACGCCCGCGCCGTCAACCTGTATAAGGATCTTGACGAGACCGAGCACCTGGGCGGACGCATTGGCATGGTCAACGTCCTGACGCCGGCATATCCTGCCACCGACTCGCCCGCCGACCAGCACGCCGCCGACCTGTACAACGCCTTCTACACCGACTTCATCATGGACGGCGCCTTCCTGGGTCACTACTCCGCGCGCACCCTCTCACTCATCAACGAGATTCTGCGTGCCAACAACGCCACACTTACGGTTGAGGACAGCGACATGGAGGAGCTCGCCAAGGCGGCGCCCCGCAACGATATGTTCGGCCTCAACTACTATCAGTCGGCGTTTATCGCCGCCTACGATGGCGAGTCAACCAACAGCTTTAACGGCACCGGAGACAAGGGCACCTCGTGCTTTAAGTTTAAGGGCGTCGGGCAGCAGGTCGATATGCCGGGTATCCCCACCACCGACTGGGATTGGCTCATCTACCCGCAAGGCCTCTACGACACGCTCAAGCACATCAGCGCCACCTATCCCAACCTCCCCGTCATCTATATCACCGAAAATGGCCTGGGCCACAAGGACCCCGAGCCCGACGCAAACGGCATCGTCGCCGATCCCGAGCGCATCGACTTTGTCGACCAGCACATGGAGAAGGTGCTCCAGGCGCGCGCCGAGGGCGTCGACGTCCAGGGCTACTTTATCTGGAGCCTGCAGGACCAGTTCTCGTGGGCCAATGGCTATAACAAGCGCTACGGCCTGTTCTACATCGACTTCGACACGCAAAAACGCTACATCAAGCAGTCGGCACTCTGGTACAAGGAGCTCGCCGACACTATGGCGGACGCGCAGTAGCGCATCGCCTCGCTTTCCCCCGAGAAGGGAGCGGCCCTATGCGATACAAACCCAGCCGCTCCCCTCTCTCCCCCTGGGACCGACCCCGCCTGCACCCGGGCTTTTAGCAAGCGGGAGACCATATAGGTTTTCAACGTCCATGCCATTAAGATTTCATGCAAAGAGGAGCGTGAACTATGGAATCGATCGTTAAGTTCTTGGAGAAAGGTCAGCCGTACTTCGACAAGGTCTCTAAGAACATCTACCTTCAGGCCATTAAAGACGGCTTTTTGGCAGCAATGCCCATCATCCTGTCTTCTTCTGTCTTCCTGCTTATTTCGACCCTGCCGGGCGTTGTCGCCACGGTCGGCGGCTTTACGCTGCCCGACTGGTGGAACGTCGACGTCGTGAACTTCTGCAACAAGGTTTACAACTTCACGATGGGCGTCGTGGGCATCATGGTCGCCGGCACCACCGCAAGCGCGCTGACCGGCTCCAAGAACCGCCGCATGCCTGCCGGCAAGGCCATCAACGCCACGAGCACCATGGTCGCCGCCATGTGCGCTATGCTCATCTTGGCCGTTACCCAGACGAGTGCCAAGATCGACGGCGCCGATGTCTCGGTGTTCTTTACCGACAACATGGGCACCAAGGGCCTGCTGAGCTCCTTTGTCGCCGCATTTGCCACGGTCAACATCTATGCCTTCTGCATTAAGCGAGACATCACCATCAAGCTGCCCAAAGAAGTCCCCGGCGCCATCGCCCAGAACTTCCGCGACATCTTCGCCTTCAGCTTCTCCATCCTGTTTGTCGCCGTCATCGACGTTATCTGCCGCACCTGCTTGGCCGTCCCGTTTGCCAACGTCATCTCCACGCTGGTGAGCCCGCTGTTCGCCGCTGCCGATTCCTACGCCGGCCTCGCCCTCATCTGGTTCATGATCCCGCTGTTCTGGTTCATGGGCATCCACGGCCCCTCGGTCGTTAAGCCTGCCCTCAACGCCGCGCTGTTTGGCAACATCACCACCAACCTCGCCACGCTGCAGGCCGGCGGTCACCCCGCCCTCGCCCTGACCGAAAACTTCGGTAACTACATCGGCGAACTCGGCGGCACCGGCGCCACGTTCATTGTCCCGATCATCTTCCTGCTCTTTATGCGCTCCAAGCAGCTCAAGGCCGTCGGCAAAGCCTCTGTCGTGCCCGTGATGTTCGCCGTCAACGAGCCGCTGCTGTTCGCCGCGCCCATCATCCTCAACCCGTACTTCCTGATCCCGTTCCTGTTTGCCCCCGTGGCCAACGTCCTCATTGGTAAGTTCTTCATCGACTTTTTGGGCATGAACGGCTTTATCTATGCCATGCCGTGGGCACTCCCCGGACCGATCGGCACCTTCATCGACACCAACTTCCAGCCGATCTCTCTGGTCCTGGTTGTCGTCCTGCTGGTCGTTGACTTCTTGATCTACTACCCGTTCTGCAAGGCCTACGACAACGTCCTGTGCAAGCAGGAGGCCGAGACCCTGGCCGAAGAAGAGGCCGAGGAGACCAAGGCCGTCAAGACCGCTGCCGCCCCCGCCGTTGAGGCTCCTGTTGTCGAGACCGCTTCTGCCACTGAGGCCTCCGCAGCTCCGTCCGCCCTTAAGGGCAAGGATCTGAGGGTTCTGGTTCTGTGCGCTGGCGCCGGCACCTCTGCACTGCTCGCCAACGCGCTTAAGGAAGGCGCCGACGAGCTGGGCATCGACATTACCGCCAACGCCGGTGCCTACGGCAGCCACTACGCCATCATGGACCAGTACAACGTCATCGTCCTGGCTCCGCAGGTTCGCACCTATTACAACGAGATGAAGGCCGACACCGACCGCCTGGGCATCACGCTGCTGTCGCCCAAGGGCAAACAGTACATCGACCTCACTAAGGATCCCAAGGGTGCCGTCGCCTGGATCGAGGAAAACCTCGAGGCATAAGACGCTGACACCACCTGCCGCTCGCAGACAATAAATGGCCCGTGCATCGATGTGTGATGCGCGGGCCATTTTGTTTAGACCGCACCCGTCCTCCTGTTCATCTCAATCTGTAACATCTAGCCGAGTTTTTGGGTCCCAGCTGTTACAGATCGAGGTGAACGCACAGGCCAAGCCAAAAATCTCAATCTGTAACATGTAGACCGCTTTTGACCGCTTAGATGTTACAGATCGAGACAAACAGATGGGTCAATCCAATCAATCTAGATCTGTAACACCTGGCTGGTCATTTCACTCCTAACTGTTACAGATCGAGACAAAGATGATGGCTGGGTAGACAAAATCTCAATCTATAACACCTAGTCGAGTTTTCGGGTCCCACCTGTTACAGATTTAGACGAGCAGGCCGAGCACGTCTACGCCCGCAGATCCTTTACGCTGGAACGCTCGACCAGCACACCCGAGACAAGTGTACGGCTTCTGGAGCTCGGGGCTTCCAGACCTGAGACGACCTCGTTGAGCGCACGGGCGCCCAGCTCGCGGTGGCGAAACTTCACCGACGTCAGAATCGAGTTGGGAATCGTCTTGTAGAGCTCATCGTCGAAGCCGATCACGGACACATCATTGGGCACACTGAGCCCTTTGTCACGTAGAGCCATCATCACGCCGTTTGCCATGCAGTCGTTAGCAGCGAGGACCGCCGTGCAATCGGGCTTATCGGCAAGCACAAGGCCCGCGGCATAGCCACTATCCGCATTCCAATCGCCTTGCAGAGGCGCGGGCGGCTCAATGCCACGCGCCTCGAGTGCCGCACGCCAACCTTTCATACGGCACTGGCTCGACAGCGACTCTTTCTTACCAGAGACGAAGTACACGTTTTTATGCCCGCGATTTAAGAAGTACTCGCACGCCATGCGCGCACCACCCTCTTGATCGTCACTGACGGTAGAGCAGGTAGGATGCTCCATCGGCGTGATAATCACCGTCTTGAGGTCTTTCGGCGCCTCAAACGTATCAAAGTCATCGACCATCTGACGCAGGTTGAAGATCATGCCATCAACAGGCAGCTGCGACATCCTGTGCGCCGCATCGGCAAGGGTCATCTTCTCCGCTGCGCACTTCTTAATCATCGTGAGCGCAAAGCCTCGCTCTTCGGCGGCATCGGCGATACCGTCGATCATGTCCACGGCGCCGCCCGACAAGTGGAACATCACCACGCCGATGCACCCGTAACGGCCCAACTTGAGTGAACGCGCGGCAAAGTTGGCTCGAAACCCGAGCGCCTCCATTGCCGAATGGACCTTATCGCGTGTCGACTCTCGCACGCTATCGGGCTCGTTGATCACGCGCGACACCGTCTTGAGAGAAACGCCCGCGGCAACTGCCACATCATTCATTGAGACATTTTTCTTGTCCATCGTTGCCACTGCTTCTCCACTCGGTTCTCTATCGCTTGCTTTTTGCGTTCTAGCATACACTACCTGCCCGACTGACAAATCAACCGTTTACCGGACAATATCGACCGCTCACCCGTATATCCTTGTTGCTCTTCCAAAAATGTCTTACGTTGTCATTAACGGAATGACAACGTTGTCATTTCGCAATGCCTTCCTTAAGCAGGAAGGTTTCCGGGCAGTCCTGACCATCCATCGACGACCAGTTCCATCCACATGCATCGCGCATCAAGTAGCCAAGGAGCTCTATGGACGCCATCGTAAAGATGCTCGAAAAGCATCAACCGTTCTTCGAGAAGATCTCGAGAAACATCTACCTCCAGGCCATCAAAGACGGATTCCTTGGGTGCATGCCCATCGTCCTTACCTCTTCGATCTTTCTGCTGATCGCCACCCTTCCCGGCGTAGTTGGAATCACGTTGCCCCAGCCGCTCATCGACTGGTGCAACAAGCTGTACAACTTCACCATGGGCGTCATGGGCATCATGGTTGCCGGCACCACCGCCAAGAACTTTACGGCTTCCATGAACCGTCGCATGCCCGCCGGCAAGGTGCTCAACGACGGCTCCACCATGGTTGCCGCCCAGTGCAGCATGCTGCTGCTCGCTGTTACGCAGTTCACCACCAAGTTCAACGGCTCCGAGCTTTCTGTCTTCGATTGCACCAGCATGGGTACGCGCGGTCTGTTCTCGGCCTATATCGCCGCGTTCATTACCGTGTGGGTCTATAAGTTCTGCGTCTCGCGCGATCTGACCATTAAGCTGCCCAAGGAGGTTCCGGGCGCCATCGCCCAGAACTTCCGCGACATCATCCCCTTTGGCGGCGCTGTCATCATCTGCGGCATCATCGATGTTGTCGTGCGCAACCTCATGGGCGTTCCGTTCTCCGAGCTGCTCATCAAGCTGCTCTCCCCGCTCTTCACTGCGGCAGAAACCTATCCTGGCCTTATCCTTATCCAGGCAGCCACCGCGTTCTTCTGGTTCATCGGTGTCCATGGTCCTTCGATTGTCCAGCCGGGCATCGACCCCATCCGTCTTGCCAACCAGGCTGAGAACCTGCAGGTTCTGCTGGCCGGCGGCCACCCCGCCCACTCCCTCACCTTTAACATGTCGCTCGTGGGTGAGTTCGGCGGCACCGGCGCCACGTTCATCGTGCCGCTTCTGCTGATTCTCTTTATGAAGTCCAAGCAGCTCAAAGCCGTCGGTAAGGCCTCGATCGTTCCTGTTGCCTTCGCCGTCAACGAACCGCTGCTCTTTGGCGCGCCGATGATCCTTAACCCCTACATGCTCATCCCCTTTGTTGCCGCCGGCTGCGTCAACGTAAGTGTTGCCAAGTTCTTTATCGACAACGTGGGCATGAACGGCTTCTCCTTCGTGGTGCCTTGGGCCACCCCCGCCCCCATCGGCATCTTCATCACCACGAACTTCCAGCTTATCGCCCTGGTATTTGTCGCGATCATCATCTTACTGGACGCCATCATCTACCTGCCGTTCTTGAAGGCATACGATAAGCTGCTCTGCGACCAGGAGGCCGAGCGCGCCGCCGAGCTGGGTCTCGAGTCCAATGGTGCCGCTGCCATCGCCGCCGACGCCTCTGCGCCCGCTGTCGAGCAGGCCACCGCTTCCGTCGAGACGACCGCCGCTGCCGCCGAAAGCAAGCCTGTCGCCGATCAGCCCGAGCCTGCCGCCGACGCATCCGCTAAGAAGGATGTCGACGGCCTGAAGGTCCTCGTCCTGTGCGCCGGTGCCGGCACCTCTGCCATGCTTGCCAACGCCATCAAGGAAGGTGCCGCGCAGACCGGAGAGAACATCGCTTCCTCCGCAGGCGCCTATGGTCAGCACACTGCCATCATGGATCAGTACGACGTTATCGTGCTTGCCCCACAGGTTCGTAGCTACTACAACGACATGAAGGCCGACACCGATCGCCTGGGCATTAAGCTGCTCGCCCCGCGCGGTAAGGAATATATCGACCTTACTCGCGACCCCGCCAGCGCCATTAAGTGGCTCCGCGAGAACCTCGACTAGTTCCTCCCTCTGTTGGTGCCCGGATTCCCGGTTCGGGCACCTCTCCCTATTCGTATCCCACAGAAAGGATGACTCATGACCAACCCCATGCAGTTCCCCGACGGCTTTGTGTTTGGCGGCGCCACCGCTGCTTACCAGGTTGAGGGCGAGACCCGTACGCACGGCAAGGGCAAAGTGCCCTGGGACGATTTCCTGGCAGCCCAGGGTCGCTTCTCCCCCGATCCCGCAAGCGATTTCTACAACAAGTACCCGGTCGATATCGACCTGTGCCAGCGCTTCGGCATCAACGGTATCCGCGTCTCCATCGCTTGGAGCCGTATCTTCCCCAGTGGCACCGGCGAGATCAACCCCGAGGGTGTCGCCTTCTATCACGAGCTCTTTGCCACCTGCAACAAAGCCGGCGTTATCCCCTATGTCACGCTCGATCACTTCGATACGCCCGAGGCCTTTTACCAGAACAGCGGCGAGGGCTTCCTGACGCGCACGACGATCGACGCCTTTGTCGAGTACGCCAAGTTCTGCTTTGCCGAGTTCACCGAGGTCAAGCACTGGTTTACCTTTAACGAGATTCCCGCGACCGCCGAGGGCAGCTTTATCGTCGGCAACTGGCCGCACGGCGAGAAGTATCGCCTGGACAAGGCCTTCCAGCTCATGCACAACATGATGGTGGCCCACGCCAAGGCTGTCGTCGCCTTCCATGAGGGCGGCTTTGAGGGCGAGATCGGCATTGTTCAGAACCTGGAGCCCAAGTATCCCCTCGACCCCAACAACGCCGCCGACTGCGAGGCAGCTCGCATGGCCGACGTCATCAACAACCGCTGGGTACTCGACGCCACCTTCCGCGGCCACTATGCAGCCGACACCATGGAGGCTGCGACCAAGCTGGCCCATATCGCCGGCGGCGAGCTCGACGTCCGCGACGAGGACATCGCCGCGCTGACCGCCGCGCTCCCCTACAACGATTGCCTGGGCGTCAACACCTACAAGTGCCAGTTCCTGCGTGCCGCCGAGGGCGAAAACGACATCAACCACAATGGCACTGGCGACAAGGGCTCCTCGCGCTGGTTCCTCAAGGGCGTGGGCGAGTCATGCGTGCGCGAAGGCGTACCCACCACCGATTGGGACTGGATTATCTATCCCGAGGGCCTGTACGACCTGCTGCTCCGCATTAAGAACGATTACCCCAACTACAAGAAGATCTACATCACCGAGAACGGCATGGGCTATAAGGACGACTTTGAGGACGGCTTTATCGACGACGCCCCTCGCATCGACTACATGCGTCAGCATCTCGCATGGATCCTCAAGGCAATCGACGGCGGCGTGAACGTCGACGGTTACTTCGTGTGGTCGCTGCAGGACCAGTTCTCCTGGACCAACGGCTACAACAAGCGCTACGGCCTGTTCTACATCGACTTTGAGACCCAGAAGCGCTATCCCAAGGCGAGCGCGTACTGGTACAAGAACGTCGCGGAGACCGGCCTGCTCATGGCCTAACTTCAGCCGCGTATCCCCTGTCGGCCGCATGCGAATCCCTCCACGGGTTCGCATGCGGCCTTTTTTGTTTTTGGTGGGCCCGAACAGGCCGTTTATCTCAATCTGTAACATCTAGCCGAGTATTTCGGCCCTAACTGTTACAGATTTAGACGATCGGGTGGCCCGGACCGAACAATCTCAATCTGTAACACGTAGCCCACTTTTAACCGTCTAACTGTTACAGATCGAGACAATAAGATAGTCAAATCCGAACTTTCCAAGCAGTTATGAAGCATGGTTTCTAGTTTTCGGTATCACGAACATACTTTCGGTATCATTTGATACCGATATGATACCGAGAACATATCCGGTCCAGCTGGAGGACTTCGTACGCTACCCAACCAAGTTGCAGGTTCACGAACTCCGTCGATCTTCCGAGCGCCCACGAATTCCTATTTGCGCGTCAAATCGCGTCACGTTGACACGTAAAATGACGTGCAAATGGCGTTTTTACATTTATGTGTCATTTTGCGCGTCATTGTGAAGCGATAACCCCCGCGCCGGCAAGGGCAAAAGTCCTCCTGCAGCGCTTGTTAGCAGATGACCCGCGTGTGCTCCTCGATGGCGGCACGGTCCTCGGCCGTGGGGCCCACAAAGGCGGCAGTGCGGCGACGGTACATACCGCCCACGAGGCACAGGTCGCAGTCTTCGCGCGCCTCGAGCAGGTTAAACACCGAAAGCGAATTAGTCACATAGATGGAAGGCAGTTTGTCGGTGACTCGGAGAGCGCCAATGCGATCTCACGACGGTTGCGCTCATTGTCTCAATTAGATACTCAACGAAATACGGCCCCGCAGCTCAATAAGCTGCGGGGCCGTACCATACACCGACGAATCAACGACGAAGTGCATCCACTATTTGGCCAGCTCCTGAACGATCCAGTCAATTGCACCTTCGGGATCGTTGGTAAGGTCGATATACTCCTTGCCCCTTGTGGTGAGCAGTTTAATTCCAAGGCGATCGGTATCGGCCTTCATAGCGTCATAGTACATGCGTGCCTGGGGCGCCAGAACAATCACGTTGTACTGATCCATCGTCTCATAGTGGCTTCCGTACGCACCGGACTGAGAAACCAGATCGATACCCTTAGCAGCGGCACCTTCGCGAAGAGCATTTGCCAAGAGAGTCGAAGTGCCGGCACCCTGGCAAAGCACAAGCACGCGGATCTGCTCCGCCTTGTCCTTTACCGCCTCGAGAGCTTTTGCGACATTTTCCTGTGCGGCAATAGCATCTGCATCCGAGTTTCCTGCAGTCTCCTTTGCAGATTCTTCCAAACAAAGCTGATGGTCATACGCCTTGCAGAACGGATAGTAAATCACAAAGTCAACGACCAACAGCACTGCCATCAATACGAGAGAACGCAGATCGAGACCCGTGGTGAGGAATGCACCAATTGGGCCGGGAAGCGCCCACGGCATGGTATACATGGGGGCGTTCATTCCAATGACGTCAATGAAAAATTTACCGATAATGGCGTTGACCATAGGAGCCACTAGGAAGGGCACGAACATATAGGGATTGAGAACAATCGGCATACCGAAGATAACGGGCTCGTTAACTCCAAAAATCACCGGGATAATCGATGCCTTGCCCATGGCTTTAAGCTGCTTGGAGCGCATAAACATGATCAGGATAATAGGAACGATGAACGTGCAGCCAGAACCGCCCAGACCGCCGATGAAGCTTGTAAAGTCCTGCGTAAGAGCAATTGACGGGTGTCCACCTGCTTGGAAAACCTCAAGATTGGTAACGGTATTGCCGTAGAGCGCAGCATTGATCGGACTCATGACAACCGAAGCACCGTGGATACCCATAAATTGGAAAAGTGCGACCGCGCCTTCGATAAGCGCCATGCCAGGATAGGTGTCGACCGCGGAGAACAGCGGCGAGATGAGAGCGGATACCAAATTGGCGAACGGCACAGCAAGCAGCTTGCGGCTCGCAAGATCGATAAAAGCGCACGCAAGGATCGAAAACCCAAATGCAAAGATATCGCGAAAACTCTGCGCAATAGAGCCAGGGACCTCTTTGGGGAGCTTGATCGTCACATTATGGCTAATGCATACCTTATAGATATTAACGGTCAAGAATGCGGCTACGAACGCAGCGAGAAAACCCTTGGTTCCCATATAGCCGGTTTCAAAAACAGATGTATCTGCTCCGCCAATCGAGACAACATCGTTCGTCACCGATAGCAAGAGCATGCCGCACATGGCACAAACCATGCACGAGGTGGGGTTGAGAGATTTGCCCGAAGGCATGCGACGGTTCATCGACATTGCAAGTGAGCTCGCCGTGGTGCCGGCCACCATAATGCCAAGAAGACCCATGGTATATGCATAGATTTTATTGAAGAAATCCAGCACCTCAGGCGGAAGCGTGATGCCTACATAGGCAGGGAGCGTCGAAAGAAGAAGGAACAGGCTCGAGAACAGCACAATTGGCATATTCGAGAGAAAGCCATCCTTGATCGCCACCAGATAAATGTTCCTCGAGATTTTGTCGAAGAGGGGCTGGTGTTTTTCAAGGAATTTGACGATAGCGTCCATAACACATCCTTTCATGATTCCCGGGCACGTAACGATTTATCCGGACTCAACCGTCGTCGTCCCCGTTTGTATCCGCTTATGTAAGTGGATACGTTTTTGTGCGAAATGTAATATCATTTGCGCGATTTATCATAACCAATTCTTTTCCGCTTTGTCGATATGTCAAGAATTCAAATACTTATTCGGTGAACGGTAGTTGATTAATATAAGATTTTCCCAGCTAAAGGCTATTTTTTCCGAGCAGTACAATAAGCTTGCAACCGTTCACCGATTGGATATAACATATTAAATATATTGTTGTAACAATATTAGAGACAATGTCACAAGCCTGTCGTTCTAGTCAAAGGAAGTAACAATGCCCAAACGATTACTGAACATGTCCGCATCCGATTTTGCCGCCACGTCACCCATGGATCTAAAGCAGGCAATTCTGGCTTCCGAGGGACGTACTATCATGGCGGAAAACGTACCCTCTTCCCAATTTCTCGGCGGCGTTACTAATGCAGAAATCGAACGTGCCGCAGGTGCCGACCTGCTTCTGTTTAACGCGCTCGATGTGTTCGACCCAGTTATTGCCGGTATTCCAGATGATCTCAATGAAAACCCGGTCACTTGGGTGAAGCGAGCATGCGGAAGGCCCATTGGCGTCAATCTGGAGCCAGTTGATAACGAGGCAGAGATGTCTGAATCCCGAACGGAAATCCCCATGGGTCGTCGCGTCTCTCCCAAGACCTTAGAAAAGGCTAACGAACTCGGATTTGATTTTATCTGCCTGACGGGCAACCCTGGAACCGGCGTCTCCAACGATGCAATCGCCCATTCGATTAAACTCTCCAAAGAGCATTTCAATGGCCTGGTCATAGCCGGAAAAATGCATGGAGCGGGCGTTGCGGAACCTGTCATGACGCTCGAAATTGCGCGCAAGTTTGTTGACCTCGGCGTCGATATCCTTCTCGTGCCAGCCCCCTACACCGTCCCTTGCTTCCAAGAAGCAGACCTGCGCGCCATCGTAGACTTTGTACGATCCCACAACGTAGGCAAGTCAATTGAAGAGAAGGTTCTCGTCATGGCGGCGAACGGGACGAGTCAAGACTCCTGCGACAGCGAGACCATTAAGAAAATAGGCCTTGCAGCAAAAGCAGCCGGCGCTGACCTCCAACATATCGGGGACTCCATGAACGGTATTTGCCTGCCCCAGAATATCTTCACGCTCGGACAAGCCCTTCGTGGATACAGGCATCAGATCGTCATGCTGAGCCGCTCTGTGATACGTTAAGGTTACCTTGCCCACGTTACATCCCGACTGAGGCAACCATCAGGTATAACCAACATGCAAACTGAGGCTCTAATGCTCGATACACACGAAAAACGGCCACTCTATTTACAGCTCACCGACGCGCTGCTCAAGCAGATCGTCGATGAATATCAAGCAGACGATAAACTTCCAACAGAAATGGAACTCTGCGACGAATACGCCGTAAGCAGAACAACCGTCCGACTTGCCATGAGTGAGCTGGAGCGTCGTGGAAGTATCTATCGAATCCAAGGTAAGGGATCGTTTGTTGCACCGAAACGCGTTAGCGAGCTCAATTCACTTTTAGACTTTGACTTTGCAAGCCATTGCGATGGCGTTGATCCGGATGCCATCACCAAACATTTCGGCGGCCTCACATCAGGTCGTCCAATTTCCGTAATGATGCTCCAACAATTTGGATGTCAAAGTCGCGATGAAATTCAGCGTCTTGAATTGACCTACGAACTTGAAGGCAGCTTCATAGGCGCTGATACGTTCTTCATTTCAAAGTCGCGCGTTCCGAATAACCAGTTAGATTTTCAGGCATTTAGCAGAATCATGGACGACTTGTCCAAGTCTATCCAATCTGTTAGGGAAAGCTATAGAGCACGTCAGCTTAGCGATTCCGAAGCCAGTAATTATGGTGTTGCAAAACTTCCGGTCATCGAACTGACTCATTATGCTTACGACTCCGGAGGCAAACTAATCTCAATTGTCTGCCGCACCGTCTTAACTGGGCGAATCCCTTATCAAAACTTTATTTTCAAGTCCTAATGTTCTTTTTCTTTTGTCTCGATCTGTAACACGTAGCCGAGTTTTTAAGTCCTAACCGTTACAGATCGAGACAAACAAGGTAGACCCCGCCGAATTGTCTCAATCTGTAACATCTGGTTGGTGGTTTCACCCCTACCTGTTACAGGTTGAGACGATTTGATAGTGGAGTCCTTATTTGCGCGTCATATCGCGTAGCGCTGACGCGCTGGTTTCCACAATGACAGGAGGTAAAAGTCCTCCCGCATCACCCGTTGGCAATCCCGTAGCGATAACTAGCAAATAACCTGCGTGTGTTCCTCGATGGCGGCACGATCCTCGGCGGCGATGCCCGGCTCGCACACCACGGCGTCCAAATTGTCCAGGCGGCAGAAGGTGTAGAAGTCGCGCTTGCCGATCTTGCTGGAGTCGGCGATCAGATAGCGCGAGTCGGCCTTGCTAAAGGCGAGCTGCTGGATGCGGCCCTCTTCCATGTTAGATGTGGACACGTCGCCGTCCAAAATGCCGTTGGCGCCGATATAGGCTGCGTCGATTCCCAGCGCGCGCAGGGTATCCTCGGCCATGGGGCCCACAAAGGCTGCAGTGCGGCGGCGATACATACCGCCCACGAGGCACAGCTCGCAGTCTTCGCGCGCCTCGAGCAGGTTAAACACCGAAAGCGAATTGGTCACAATGCGCAGGCGGCACGCCGGCAGCATCGAGGCCATCTGCTCAACCGTAGTGCCCGTACCCAAAAAGATGGTCGAGCCTTCCTCGATAAGTTCCACAGCACGGCGCGCAATCTGCAGTTTTTCCTCGGCATGCTTGGTGCGCTTTTCGCTGTGCGAATACTCATGGCGCAACATAGCGTGAGGACGGCCCTGCGCGCTGCGGGCTCCGCCGTGCACGCGCTCGATCTCGCCTAGGCTCGCAAGCTCCTCAAGATCGCGGCGAATCGTCATGTCCGAAACGCCCAGTGCATCAGAAATCTCTTTAACCGAGACCGTACCCTGCTCTTCGAGCAGCTGGCGAACCCTATCCTGTCGCTCTGCCTTAATCACGATGAATCCTCGCCGTTCTATGCGTGCATATCATTCAAACAATAACGAACAAATTGTATCAGACTCGCGCGCGTCAGAAATGAACGCCCGCACAGCTCCAATCATCACTTTTTTGAGAAAAATACCCCCTGCTTTAGTGGGGTGTAGTGATAATCTCGCCTGTTCGCGCTACAGTTTGTCCGAAATATCTCGATGTTAGGAACCAAATGATCACTTCCGAGCTTTTCGGCACCGCGCCGTGCGGTACCCCCGTTCATCGTTACACCCTCAACGGGCCCGAGATCTGCGTTCGCATTATGGACTATGGCGCCACCGTGCTTGGTATCGATGTGCCCGACATTCCCGGCAACGTGCGCGATGTGGTGCTGGGCTTCGATAAGCTCGAGGATTACTTTGACAACCCCGCCTGCTTTGGCGCGACCATCGGCCCCGTGGCAAACCGCACCGCGGGCGCCACGATTACCATCGCCGGCACGGACTGGCATATGCCGGCCAACGAAGGCGTCAACAACCTGCACAGCGATCTTGAGCATGGTCTGCACAAGCGCGTATGGGATGTTGAACTCGACGAGGTCCACAACGCCGTGCGCATGACCACCTCGCTTGAGGATGGCGAGCTGGGCCTGCCCGGCAACCGCACCTTTACGGCCGTTTTTACCGTGACGCGCACCGGCGTCTTCCGCATCGAGTATGGCTGCGAGAGCGACCGCGCCACGTACGTGTCCATGACCAACCACACGTACTTTAACCTTGCCGGTCACAACGCCGGTATGGACTGTGAGCACTTCTTTGTTGCCAACGCTGCCCACTACCTGCCCATCAACGAGCAGAACATCCCCACCGGCGAGATTGCTCCGGTCGAGGGCACGCCGTTTGACTTCCGTGAGCTGCGCCCCGTCGCGCCTGGCATGGAGGCCGACGATCCGCAGATTAAGCAGGCACGCGGCTACGACCACTGCTTGTGTATCGATGGCTATCAGTACGGTCGCAACCTGCGCCGCGCGATGCACGTCGAGGAGATGTGGACCGGCCGCGAGCTGGACTACTACACCACCGCCCCGGGTGTGCAGCTCTACACCGGCAACTGGCTGGGCGACGAGCACGCCAAGGACGATGCCAACTATGGCTGGGGCGCCGGCTTTGCTCTCGAGGCAGAGATGTACCCCGACACGCCGCACCAGCCGCTGTTCCCGCAGGGCATTGTGGGCCCGGGTCACCCCTACAGCAATGTGATCGAATACCACTTTATGAGGCACTAGGCCCACAGCGCAACATATCGCACAACAGCGCCCGCCGGCACACCGCCGACGGGCGTTTTTCATCTTTTGGGCTCATTTTCGCTGTGACTGTATGAGTGACATATCAAAACTACGCCCATTTACTACGTTTAGCCCGGAATGCTCGACCATGCACCGGTTTTTGTTAAATTCGCGAGCCGTCTACCTGCGGTTTTGTTTTTCTCAGATTCGACATGCTCGGCGATAGCCGATCAAACGTAGTAAATGGGCATAGTTTTTGGCAGGCGGCATCGCACGCGTCCCTCGCAAGGACAAAAATGATCCATTTTCCTCCGTCCCCAAGGGGTCAGTTGAACAGATTGCCGACGGGGTCGGGGTTGGAGCTGGGGAGGTAGCGGATCTCCAGCTCTACTCCAAGCTTTTGCAGTTCTCTGAGAGCAGCGACATCTGCGTCGTCTACGGCAACTGCGGGCGTTGCAGGACGCTTGCCCTCCCCTGCCTGCATATGGCCAATGCTGATCTTGGTAATCGGCACACCACCCTTAACTAGCGCGAGCGCATCGACGGGTGAGGCTACCATGATCAGAATCCATTGACGCGGCGTTGCGGTATGAATGATGTCGATAGTCCTTTGCACCGAGAAAAACCTTGTCCAGACGCCTTCTGGCGCCGCCGCCCTCATGGGTGCCCATTGGCGCGAATCCGCCGCGATCTCATCGTTGACGATTAGGACAAGGTTGGAACCAGTCGCCTCGTTCCACAGCTCAACGTCTTGCCCGTAAATGAAACGGTCATCGATACGCGTGAGAAGAATCTTGGGTTGAGCCATGGCTGCCCCATTCTGTTTGAGACCCATACGAGCGGGACATCACGTCTCCAATATTAGTGCATTTAAAGGGTTGATTTCCGATCTCAGCCGAACACATTGAGCAAATAGGCCATTCCCGCAG
>CAVGCW010000040.1:0-53914 GCA_963628025.1 Alloprevotella sp.
AGCACGCGGCTGTTAACCGCGCTGTTGTAGGTTCGAGTCCTACCCGGGGAGCCAGGTTGTAAAACCCGTCGCTTATGCGGCGGGTTTTTTCATGCCGCGATCGCCGTTCGCGAACGTTACCATATCAACATTTCGTGTCGAGGATGTAATCCCGAGGCCCGCCACCTCAACATGCCGCGGTCGTTGTAGAATATTGCAATGATTGCTCCCACGACATGGTGCCGCGAGCACCAAGAAAAGGAGATTCTTGTGTCTGAGACCATTAACGGCAGCCTGAGCGTCTCGAACGACGTTATTGCCGATATTGCCGGTTATGCCGCGATGACGTGCTATGGCGTTGTCGGTATGGCTGAGCAGCTCCAGGGCGCCGAGAGCGTGCGCCTGCTTGCCGGTCAGCGCCTCCGCAAGGGCGTGCTTGTCTCCGCCGACGAGAACGGCCTTACGGTCGATCTTCACGTCGTGCTCGAGAACGGCGTCAACATGAAGTCCGTCTGCCACAATCTTTCGAGCTCCGTTGCCTTCACCCTGCAGGAGATCGCCCAGATCGATCCCGCCAGCCTTAAGATCGGCATCCATATCGACGCGCTCAAGAGCCGTCTGAACTAGCATCCGAAAACGGAGATTCAAATACCCATGATTGCAAAGACCATTCGCACCTGTTTTCCGATCGCTGCGGCTGCCGTTTCCGACAAGGCCGAGGAGATCAACAAGCTCAACGTCTTCCCCGTACCCGATGGCGATACCGGCACCAACATGTCGCTCACGCTCGCCTCGGTGACCAAGGAGCTCTCTGTCCTTCCCGCCGATGCCGATATGGAGGCCATCGCCGGTGCCATCACCCACGGCTCTCTCATGGGCGCTCGCGGTAACTCCGGCGTTATTACCTCGCAGATTCTTCGCGGCGTGGCCGAGGGCCTTGTCTCTGCCGACGAGCCTATTACGTCCGCCAATATTGCCTTCGCCTTCCGTCGTGCCGTCAAGGTCGCCTTCCAGGCCGTCCGCAAGCCCATCGAGGGCACGATCCTCACGGTCCTGCGCGATGTCTCGACCAAGGCCGATGAGTGCGAGAAGAAGAAGTTCTCGGCCGAGGATGCGCTCGATGCTATCGTCGTCGAGGCGTACCAGTCCGTTGCTCGCACGCCCGACCTGCTGCCCGTTCTGAAGGAGAACGGCGTGGTCGACTCCGGCGCCTTTGGCTTTGCCATCTTCCTGGAGAACTTTGTTGCCGCCGCGCTTGGCCGCAGCACCGTTGTCGAGGATTTCTCCGCCACGTTTGATTCCGCTGGCTCTGCCCGCGATGCGGCCCTTGGTCGCGTTGAGATCGAGGCCAACGACGACTGGGAGGGCTCGGAGTTCCGCTACTGCAACGAGTTCCTCTTTAAGGCCGACGCCCTGTTTGACGAGGACGAGTGCCTTAAGTTCCTGGGTTCCATGGGCGACTGCGAACTGCTCGTGGGTGCCTACCCCGATTACAAGATCCATGTGCACTCCAACACCCCCAACCTGGTGCTCGAGCACATGCTGCAGCTCGGTCAGATTTACGAGGTCTTTATCCACAACATGGAGATGGAGGCCCACGACCGTACCGCCAAGATTCACGAGGACCAGGAAAAGGCCGCCGAGCCCGCGAAGGCCCTGGGCTTTGTCGCCGTTGCCGCCGGTTCCGGCGAGGCCGACATCCTTAAGTCCCTCGGCGTCGACGTGATCGTGTCGGGTGGCCAGACCATGAACCCCTCGACCGCCGACCTGCTGGGCGCGGTGGACCAGGTCAACGCGACCTCGGTCATCATCCTGCCCAATAACGGCAACATCCGCATGGCTGCCGAGGCTGCCGCTTCTGCCTGCACGGACAAGAAGGTTGCCGTCGTTCCCACCAAGACCGTCCCGCAGGCGTTCTCCGCGCTGTTCGCGGTCCTGCCCGATTCCGAGCTCGAGGACGCCGTCGCCGCCATGGTCGACGCCATCAGCGAGGTCCGCGATGGCGAGGTCACCCGCGCTGTGCGCGACTCCAGCGCCTCCGACGGCTCGCCGATTCACTCCGGTGACGTCATGGGTATCATCGCCGGCTCCATCGACGTGGTCGGCTCCGACGTGAAGCAGGTCACGCTCGACTGCATCAACCGCATGCAGGAGGAAGAGGAGGGCGACGCACTGACGATTCTGGCCGGCGAGGAGCTGTCCGATGAGGCCTTCCAGGAGATCGTCGACGCTATCGAGGAGGCTCAGCCCGACTTGGAGATTGACGCCCATCGTGGCGAGCAGCCGCTCTATCCCGTGATTTTCTCGATCGAGTAGGCATCTCGTCATGTCCGAGCTGTGCTCCGTGCCGCGCGTCTCGGAGCGCTTTGCCCAGAGCAATGCGCTCGATGAAGATATCGCGCGACTCAAATATGTTTCGGGTAAACGTGAGGAGGCCCTTCGCCGTCTGGGAATTCGGACGGTGGGGGACCTCCTTCTCCATATCCCTCATCGATACCTGGACTTTACCCGTTCGTGGTCCATCGAGATGGCGCCCATCGGTACCATGTGCACCATCATCGCCACGGTCGACCGTATCGTCCAAAAGCAGCCGCGTCCGCGCATGCAGGTGACCGAGGTCTCACTCGTTGACGAGACGGGCGTGCTGCAGGTCGCCTTTTTCCGCCAGCCCTGGATTGCCCAGCAGCTTAAGCAGGGCGACCGCCTGGCCGTGATGGGCAAGGTCGAGTTTGCCTACGGCTTTAAGCAGATGGCCTCGCCGCACTTTGAAAAGCTCGAGGACGGGCGTGCCGCAGGCACCATCCTGCCGGTCCATTACGTGAGTGATGGCGTGAGCCAGGCGTGGATGCGCCGCATCGTAAGCGGCGCGCTCGAGGTCGTCGGCAATCCGTTCGATCCGATTCCCGCGCCGCTGCGCGCAAAGCGGAAGCTCATGAGCAATGCCCGCGCGTTGCGCTCAATCCATTTTCCATCGAGTATGGCAGAGCGCGACATCGCGCGTCGTCGCCTGGCCTACGAGGAGTGCCTCTACCTGCAGCTGGCGTTGCGTCTGCGCAACGACGGCGGCCTGGTCGATGTGGTGCCCTATGCCCACACCGCGGGCGAGCACCTGGCCGCGCTCAAGCAAGCCCTGCCGTTTTCGCTGAGCGACGAGCAGGAGGCCGCGTTCCAGGATATCCTGCGCGATATGTGCGATGACGGGCGTGTGATGAACCGCCTGCTGTTGGGTGATGTCGGTACCGGTAAGACCGCCGTTGCCGCCTGCGCACTGGCTGTGTCTGCCGATAGCGGCACGCAGGCCTGCGTTATGGCGCCCACGGGCGTGCTGGCGCGCCAATATGCCGATAAGACCGGCCCTCTGCTCTCACAGGCCGGCATGTCCTGGGCGCTTCTGACGGGTGCCACGCCGGCTGCAGAGCGCGAGCGCATCCATGCACAGCTGAAATCGGGCGAGCTTAATGTGCTCTTTGGCACCCACGCGGTGCTTTCGGATAACGTTGCGTTCAAGCATCTATCGCTCGTGGTCATCGATGAGCAGCACCGCTTTGGTGTGGGCCAGCGCAACGCTCTGCGCGCGAAGGGCCCCGGTGCCGATCTGCTCGTTATGACGGCAACGCCCATCCCGCGTACGCTGGCGCTTTCGGTCTACGGCGATCTGGATACGAGCATCATCCGCCACCGGCCTGTTCCGGGTGCCGGTGTGACCACGCGCGTGCTCACCGAGTCGAGCCGCGACCTCGCCTATGGCGCCATTCGCGAGGCGCATGAAAAGGGTCAGCAGGCCTACGTGATTTGCCCGCTCGTGGAGCCGAGCGATTCGGCCGATGAGTTGGAGGACGTACCCGGTATCGCCCGCGACGAGGAGGGCCGCGTGACGGTCCCCGTGCCGCTTCACGATACGGCAACCGAGCTCGACCGACTGCGTCTTGCGTTGCCGGGGCTTACCGTCGAGCGCCTTCACGGCCGTATGCCGGCGGGGGAGAAGGATCGGGTCATCGATGCCTTCAAGCGTGGCGAGATTGACGTGCTCGTCTCGACTACGGTGGTCGAGGTGGGCGTCGACGTGCCCAATGCCACCGTCATGGTTATCGAGAACGGTGAGCGCTTTGGTTTGGCTGCCCTGCACCAGCTGCGCGGTCGCGTGGGCCGTGGCAGCGTGTCGGGCACGTGCCTGGTCATGACGCACTCCAAGGGCAACGGCGGCGCATCGGCGGCACAAGACCGTCTCCAGTCGCTCGAAAAGACCTCGGACGGCTTTACGCTCGCCCAGATGGACCTGCGCCTGCGCCATGAAGGCGAGATCCTGGGTTATCGTCAGCATGGTGGTGTGACCCTGCGCTTTGTCGACCTGGACGCCGATGAGGACCTTATCGAATGGGCCCATTTGGACGCGGTCGAGCTCTTGCGGTATGCTTGCAACCTTGACTCTGTGGCGACGCGTCCCTTGCGCGACGCGGTCGCCATGCGTTATCGACATATCTTTAAGGAGGTCAGCGGAGGATGAGAATCATCGGCGGCGAATGGCGCGGTCGTAAGATCGAGGAGCCCCGTGGTCGCGATGTCACCCGCCCCACGACTGATCGCGTGCGCGAGGCGTGCGCATCTATGGTCATGTCGGCATTCGATTTCGATCTGGACGAGGTCCGTGTGCTGGACGCCTTTGGCGGCTCCGGTGCCCTAGGTATCGAGATGCTCTCTCGTGGGGCCCGCTCGCTCACGACGTTTGAGATCGATCGCAACGCCGCGCGGCTCATTACCAAGAATATCGAGTCGCTCTGCCGTGACCGTGCGCGTTGGCGCGTGGTAACGGGCGACATGCTGATGAGTGCCTCGCGCGGTCGTGTGCCGGGCGGCCCCTTTGGTCTGGTCCTGCTCGACCCGCCGTATGCTTTTGGCGCCGAGCCGGTCGAGGAACTGCTGCAGAATCTGGCTCAGCAGGGTCTGCTTGCGCCTGGCGCTTATGCCCTGTTTGAGCATGCCTCCGCCGATGCGGGCGCGCATCCGGCAGGCTTTGAGACTGTACGTGAGAAGCGCTACGGCATTACCTCGGTCGACCTGCTTCGTTGGGTCGGCGATGACGACGGTGAGGACGATAGTGCCGTCACCGATGCCGATAACAACGATGCCACGACGTTTCAGGAGGACGCCCATGAATGACACCATCAACCGCGTGATCGTCCCGGGCACCTTCGATCCCATCACGTTTGGCCATATCGATGTGATCCGCCGCGCCCGCCGCATCTTTCCCAGTGTGATCGTCGCTGTTGCAGAGTCGCAGGGTAAAAACGGTGTGGGCACCACGTTTATGCTCGATGAGCGCGTGGCGCTGGCCCGCGAGGCGCTCGGTAATATCGACGGCGTCGAAGTCCTGCCCTTTACCGGCCTCTTGGTCGACTTCGCTCGTGAGCAGGGGGCGGGGGCCGTGGTCAAGGGCCTGCGCGCCATGACCGACTTTGAGTATGAGCTGCAGCAGGCCGACCTCAATTATCGCTTGGATAGCGAGCTGGAGTCCATTTTTGTCATGAGTGCTCCGCAGTACGGTTACATCTCGAGCTCGGTCGTTCGCCAGATCGCCTCGCTCGGCAGCGATGTATCGACGTTTGTGCCGCCCAACGTGGTCGAAGCGCTCAGACATCGCTTTTCGTGACGTTTTTTATTGCCTGGTGGCATGTGGTAAACTAGCACGATGATAAGTTACCTATGAAAGGAGACCGGATGCCGGGCGAGAATTTTCCTGGCGATAGGATCGTCAGCTTGGTCGATGAGCTCGAAGGGCTGATCGAGGAAGCCAAGCCGCCTTTCGGCAAGAACGCTCAGTTCAAGGTCATCGACGCCGACGTGTTCTTCAATATCCTCGACGAGATCCGCATGAGCTATCCCGAGGAGTGGCAGAAATCCCGCCGTATCCTTAAGGAGCGCGAGGAGCTTATGGCTTCCGCCGCCGCTCAGGCTGATTCCATCATCGCCGACGCTCAGCAGCAGGCCCTCACCATTGCCGGTGAGCAGGAGATCGTCCGCCTTGCGCAGCAGCAGGCCGACGACATCCGCGATCGTGCCCAGCAGTACGAGCGCGAGACGCGTTATGCTGCCGAGGACTACGCGGAGCAGGTCTTTACGCACCTGGAGGAGAACCTCAAGAGCCTGACTGGCACCGTTACCCGTTGCCGTCAGCAGCTCAACGAGGGTGCCGCCCAACAGAATGGTCAGTGGTAATGGCTGAGTTTCCGAGCGTTACCGTCGATCTTTCCGAGCAGCTCGAGTTTCCTGGAGATTCGTATCCGCTGACCGGTAAGGTCGATGTCGCCACCTACACGGTGGGCGAGAAGGAGTACCAGCTTCAGGACGGCATCGACTACGACGTTGTCTTTACCAATGCCGGTACCGGTGTCTTGCTCACGGGCATGGTCCGCGCGCACGCCACCGGCGAGTGCGACCGTTGCCTGGAGCCCGCCTCGTTTGATATCGCCGGCGAGATCGAGGAGTTCTACCTCTTTGAGGAGCCCGAGGATCCCGAGGCCTACGAGGACGGCTACGAGCTCCTGGGTGAGGACCGCATCGTCGATCTGGGCGAGCCCATCAATGACGCGGTCGTTATGGACACGCCGTTTGTGGTGCTCTGCAAGCCCGATTGCCGTGGTCTGTGCCCCACATGCGGTTGCAATCTCAACGTCGAGCAATGCGATTGCGCCGCCCAGGCAGAGGCGGAATGGGCCGCTGCCACGGAAAATCCATTTGCAGCATTGAAGAATCTCAAGCTTGATGAGTAAAACTGTGGTAGTATCGCTACTTGCGCGTAATCGCCACACTGGATAGTTCATAAGGAAGGTCACTATGCCCGTACCTAAACAAAAGCAGGGTCGTATCCGCACTCACACCCGTCGTTCCGCCAACATGAAGATCTCGGCTGCGGCTCAGTCCACGTGCCCCCGTTGCGGCGCTGTCAAGCTTCCGCACCACGTGTGCCCCAGCTGCGGTTTCTACAAGGACCGCGAGGTTATCGTTACCGAGTAACGGTATACTCTGGATGCGATGCCGTTCCAAATGGAACCACAATGGCCGGCTCAATGAGTCGGCCATTTTTGTATAAGGAGCATGTATATGAGTAACGTTCGCGTTTGTGTAGACGTTGTGGGCGGAGACGAGAAACCTCAGGTTGTTCTCGATGGTATCGAGGCTGCGCTTGCCGCCGATCCCGATATCGAGGTCTTGGCGGCTGGCCCGGCCGAAATCGTCAATCCCTTTGCAGCTTCCCATGCACGTGTTGAGGCCCTTGAGGCACCTGACGTTATCGCCATGGATGACGATCCCATTCGCGCCGTGATGACCAAGCGTAAGTCGTCGATCGTGCTTTCTTGCCGCGCCATTAAGAAGGGCAACGCGGATGCGTTCTTCTCCGCCGGCTCGACCGGTGCCATGACCGCCGCTGCCACCGCCTACGTGACGCCGTTTAGGTATCAGGCCGAAGGCAAGAAGCAGCCGGTGCGCCCCTGTCTGACCAATGCGCTGCCCAATCGCGCCGGCGGTCTGACGGTGCTGTGCGACATGGGTGCCAACCCCGATGTCGAGGTTGACGATATGGTGCGTTTTGCCCAGATGGGTAGCGCCTATGCGCGCGTCGTCTTGGGCATTGAACATCCCCGCGTCGGTCTGCTCGGCAACGGCACCGAGGATGAGAAGGGCTCCAACTTTACCAAGGCGTGCTTCCCTGCCATGAAGGCCGCCGTTCCCGGTTTTGTGGGCAACTGCGAGGGTACCGACCTGACCTCGGGCAACTTTGACGTTGTCGTTGCCGATGGCATGTCGGGCAATATTGCGCTCAAGGCCACCGAGGGCGCTGCCAAGTTTTTGCTGCAGGAGCTCAAGGGTGTCTTTATGTCTTCGCTCGGCACCAAGATTGCCGCGCTGCTCATCAAAAAGCAGATGCGCGAGATTAAAGCCAAACTTTCGGGCGACGCCAAGGGCGGCGCGATTCTTTTGGGCCTGCGCGGCGTGGTCCTGATCGGCCACGGTGCCACCTCGGTCGAGGCCGTAAAAAACGGTACGCTCGCCGCGGCGGAGGCCGTGCGCGCCGGGCTTGTCGAGAACGTCGCCAACTCTATGGACGGCATCGTTTTGTAGGAGCGAGTTAGGGCGCTGTTATGTGCCTCGCGGCCTTCGTCGTGGGGTAGAATCAAAACCGTGTCTTGACGCCGCGATTGCGGCGCCAGCGCGTTGATATTCACGCAATACGAGAGGAAGCGCTATGGACCGCTCCGAAATCTTCGATAAGATCGCCGAAGTCGCCGCTGACGTTCTGGGCGTCGATGTCGCCGACATTAGCGACGAGACTACCTTTGACGATCTCGATGCCGATTCGCTCGAGCGTCTGCAGCTGGTGACGGCCATCGAGGACGAGTTCGACCTCGAGATCGATGACGAGACCCTGCTGTCGCTCAACTCTGTCGCCGACGCTGTCGACGCTATTGAAAACGCCAAGGAGGCCTAAGTCTTGGCTTTATCTCAACGACTCGCGCGCGCCCAGGAAATCCTGGGCCACGAGTTCAATAACAAGGTGCTGCTGCGCGCGGCGCTCACGCACCCTTCTGCCGTGGAAGGTCAGCCCGTCTCGGCGAGTTATGAGCGCCTTGAGTTTTTGGGCGATTCCATTTTGGGCGCCGTGGTTGCCCGCTCGCTCTTTGAGTCCTATCCGGAGTTTGACGAGGGCAAGCTTACGCGCCTGAAGGTGTCGCTCGTCTCGGGCGCCACGCTGTCCGAGGTGTCCCATGAGCTGGGCATCGACGACATCATCATCTTCGGTGCCTCCGAGACCGGTACCGGCGCGCGCGGTCTGCACTCGGCGCTCGAGAACGTCTACGAGTCGCTCGTGGGCGCCCTGTACCTGGATGCCGGCTGGGATGCGGCGGCGGAGTTCATCCACCGTACACTCAAGCCGCACCTGGCTTCCGAGCGTGCCGAGCACCCCGCGAACCCTAAGTCGTTCTTGCAGGAGTGCGTGCAGGCCGACGGCCACGAGCCTCCGGCGTACAAGCTCGTTGGCTCTGAGGGCCCGGCGCACGCACCGACCTTTACCGCCGTGGTGCTCATCGACGGTATCCGCCAGGGCCGCGGCACCGGTTCCTCCAAGAAGGAAGCCGAGGGAGCCGCTGCACTCGAGGCGCTCGACCGCATGGGCTACACCACCAACGGCGTGATTCTCAACAAGAAGCCTGTTTAAGCGAGGAACCGTGTATCTCAAGTCCCTCACGCTCAAAGGGTTCAAGTCGTTTGCCGACCGCGCCCATATGACGTTTGAGCCGGGCCTAACCGTCATCGTCGGTCCCAACGGCTCGGGAAAATCGAACATCTCCGACTCGATTCTGTGGGTCCTGGGCGAGCAGAGCGCCAAGCAGCTGCGCGGCCAGGCCATGGAAGACGTCATTTTCTCGGGCTCGTCGGCGCGCAAGCCGGTGGGCGTGGCCGAGGTCACGCTGGTGCTCGATAACTCGGACCATATGCTGCCCGTCGACTTTGACGAGGTCGCCATCACCCGTCGTATGTACCGCTCGGGCGAAAGCGAGTACCTCATCAACTCGAGCCCGTGCCGCCTGATGGACATTCAGGACATCCTGCACGACTCGGGCCTGGGCAAGGATACGCATTCCATCATTAGCCAGGGCAAGCTCGATGCCATTTTGCAGAGCCGCCCTGAGGAGCGCCGTGCCCTCATTGAGGAGGCCGCCGGCATCTCCAAACACAAGCGTCGCAAGGAACGTGCGCTCAAAAAGATTAAATCGATGGACGAGCACCTGACCCGTGCCCGCGACATCAATAAGGAGATTGCCCGTCAGCTGCGGCCGCTGGAGCGTCAGGTCGATCGCGCGCGCAAGTACAAAGAGCTGTCCTCGCGCGCGAACGAGCTTACGCAGATGCTGGCCGTCGACGAGCTGCGTTCGCTGCAATCGCAGTGGAACGACCTGGAGAGCCGCTCTAAGGAGGGCGCCGCCGAGCTTGAGCTTGCGCAGTACCGCCTGGGCGAAAAGGAGCGCGAGCTCGAGAAGCTCCAAGTTATGCTCGAAGAAAAGGGCCTGTTTGTGGGCGACTTGGGCGAGCAGCGCCGCCATATGCAAGATGTGGTCGGTCGCATTAACTCAGACATGCGTCTGCTCGAGGAAAAGGGCCATAACATGGTGTCGCGCCTGTCCGACATGCGCGGCCAGATCTCGAGCTCCGAGCATCAGCGCCGTCGCGTGGTCGAGGAGCTCGAGGACGCACGTGCTCAGCTCGAGGAAGTGACCGGCGCGCATATGCAGGCCCAGGAGGACGTCGACGCCGCCGGTCCTGCAGCCGCCGAGCTCCACGAGCGTCGCGTTGCGCTCGACAATCAGATTTCGCAGCTCACGCGCGAACAGCGCGATGTGCAGCGCGTGGCCGATAACGCCGCGCTCGAGCTCGCCAAGGTGAAGGACTCGCTGAGCAACGCCGAGGTCGAGGACAACATGTATGCCTCGCGCCTGGAGCAGATCGATGAGCAGCTCGAGGAGGTCACGGCATCGCTTGAGAGCCGCCGCAACCGTGCTGAGGAGCTCGAAGGTGCGCTCGATCAGGCTCGTCAAGCCCAGAGCGATGCGCGTGAGGCTGCCGAGACGACACGCGCGGCCCTGAAGGACCTGCGTGCCCGCGAGAGCGAGGCGCGCAACAAGCTGTCCGAGGTGCGCTCGGAGCTTGCCAGCCAAAAGAAACTCGATGCCCGCATGGCCGACAGCTCGCCGCTCGTAAGCCGTCTGGTGGGCGCGCTGGGCGACGATGTCTCGGGTCGTCTGGGCGATGTGCTCGAGGCACCTCGTGAGCTTGAGGGCCTGGTTGAGCAGCTGCTCGCCGGCGATATCGATGCCCTGTTGTTCGATAACGCTACCGCACTTGAGCGCGCCGGTCGCGCCGCCCTGGACCAGAAGAAGGCCTCGGGCGAGGCGCTGCTGGTGGCGCGCAGCGTGAGTGGCTCTGCGGCTGCCGAGGGTGCCGCCGGTACCCGTCTCGTTGATCGTCTGTCCGTGCGTGCGGGCTACGGTCCGGTCGTCGAGGCATTGCTCGGCGGCTATTACGTGGTCGATGACTTGGCTGCCGCGCTGTCCGCGCCGGTCGTTGATGGCGCGACTTATGTGACTCCCGATGGTGCACGCGTTGCCTGCGGCGGCCTGGTTCGCGTGGGGCTTGATGCCGGCGAGGCTTCGGGCGCCCTGGAGCGCAAGCGTCGTATCCGCGAGCTGGAAGGCCTGGAGCCCGATCTTGCTGCCGCGTTTGAGCATGTTTCTGATCAGGTCGTCGAGGCCAATGCGGCCGTTGAGGAGGCCCGCGCTGCCGAGGGCGATGCTGCCGGCGAGATTGCCCGCCTTGAGGGCGAGCGTCGCTCCCTGCTGTCCGAGATCGGCCGCCTGGAGCAGAGTGCCAACAACGCCGAGGTCGAGCGCGTGCGCATTTCCAAGCGCCGCGAGCAGGCTGCCGAGGCCGTTCGTGCCGCACGTCCGCGCGTGGATGAACTTACCCGTTCGCGTGACGAGGTCCGTGCGCAGGCGAGCGACTTAGGCTTGCAGATTGCCGAGGCCAACGACGATCTCGATCGCGTGCGCCGTGACGATTCCGAGGCAGCCGGTAAGCTCGCCGATGCTAAGGTGCGCCTGGCTCAGACGAGTGAGCGCCTGCGTTCGCTGAAGGGCCGCGTGCCCGATCTTGAGCATCGCCTGGAGGGTATCGACCGTCGTATCCGCGGGACGCGTCAGGCCTCGCGCTCGCTTGAGCTGCTGCGCCTTCGCGTCGATCCCATGCACGAGCGCTACTCTGCCCTGTTGGAGCGCGCTTCGGACTGGGCTGCGCGCCTGCGCGATCAGGCAACGCTTGAGGAGGCGGACTCGGCTTCGCTTAAGAAGACCATTGAGGACGCCAAGACCGAGGTCGCCCGCGCCAAGGAGCGGGTCGATGCTGCCACGGCGACGCAAAACGAGTTCAAGGTCGCACGCGGCAAGCTCGAGGTGCAGGTCGAGGCTGCCATCAAGGCCATCACCGCCGATGGCACCACGGTGCTCGAGGAAGCGCTCATGCTGCCGGCGCCCACCGACCGCGACGCCGCCGAACGCGAGCTTAACCAACTCGTGCGCCAGATCAACAACTTGGGCCCTGTGAACCAAGTCGCCATGGAGGAGTACGAGCAGCTCAAGCGACGTGCCGATTACATCGAGGAGCAACTTGCCGATTTGGAGAGCGCGCGCAAGGCGCTCACCAAGATTACCGTGGCCATCGACCGTAAGATGCGCAAGGCGTTCCTGGTGACCTTTGAGAAGGTCGATGCGAACTTCCGCGAGATCTTCGCCATGCTCTTCCCGGGCGGTCAGGCTCACCTTGAGATGACCGATCCCGAGCATCCGGCCGAGACGGGCATTGAGGTCGTGGCGCAGCCGCGCGGCAAGCGCATCACCAAGATGATGCTCATGTCGGGCGGCGAGAAGAGCCTGACGGCGCTCGCCCTGCTCTTTGCCGTGTATCGCACGCGCACGGTGCCGTTCTATGTGCTGGACGAGGTCGAGGCGGCACTTGACGACGCCAACCTTTCCAAGCTCATCGGTGCTCTCGATGTGCTGCGTTCCGATACGCAACTCTTGGTAATCTCGCATCAGCGCCGTACTATGGAGGACGCTGACGTTCTCTACGGCGTCTCGATGCAAGCCGACGGCGTCAGCCGCGTCGTCTCGCAAAAACTCGATCGCGAAACCGGAAAGGTCGTGAATGCATAATGGGATTCTTTGACGCACTCTCGCGCGGACTTGAGCGCAGCCGCGAGGCCCTCAACGAGGTCTTTTACTTTGGTGGCGAGGTCGACGAGGATTTTTGGGAGGATCTTGAGGACACTCTCGTCATGGGTGACATGGGCGCCGAGGTCGCCATTCAGGTCTCCGATGACCTGCGTGACGCCGCCGCCAAGAAGAACCTCAAGACCGCCCCGCAGCTTCGTCGCGCCCTGGCCGAGCAGCTCGAGGGCCATTTTGTGCCTGTTGAGCGCGACCCGTTTTCCGATACGCCGAGCTGCGTGCTGTTTGTCGGTATCAACGGCGCCGGCAAGACCACCACGGTCGGCAAGATTGCGAGTGCCATGGCCGCCCGCGGCAAGAACGTGGTGATCGGTTCGGCCGACACCTTCCGCGCCGCCGCCATCGAGCAGCTCGATGTGTGGGGTCAGCGTGCCGGCGTACCGGTTATCAAGCGTGACCGCGGCTCCGATCCGGCGAGCGTGTGTTACGACGTGCTCGACGAGGCCGATAAGCGCGGCAGCGACCTGGTGCTCATTGATACCGCCGGTCGTCTGCACACGAGCCCCGAGCTCATGCGCGAGCTCGCTAAGGTGGTCAATGTGACTCGTAAGCGCGCCGCCAATATGGCCGCCGGTCCCATGCCGGTCTCGGTCGTGCTTGTGATCGATGCCGCCACTGGTCAGAACGGTCTGAACCAGGCGCTCGAGTTTAACGAGGCGCTGGGCCTGGACGGTATTATCATGACTAAGCTCGACGGCACGGCTAAGGGCGGTATCGCCATGGCCGTGGCCGAGAAGCTCAAGCTCCCGATCCTGCGCATCGGCGTGGGCGAGCAGGTCGATGACCTGCAGGAGTTTAACGCCAAAGATTTCTGCCGCGCCCTGGTGGGCGAGTCCAACTAAGGAGTAACCAGTGTTTGATTCCCTGAGCGATCGCCTCAACGACACATTTGACCGCCTGCGCGGCAAGGGTAAGCTGACCGAGGCCGATATTACTTCGGCCATGCGCGATATTCGCATGGCCCTGCTCGAGGCCGACGTTAACTTTAAGGTCGTCAAGGAGTTCGTCGCCAAGACCAAGGAGCGCTGCATGACCGCCGAGGTCATGGAGTCGCTGTCGCCGGCGCAAAACGTCGTCAAGATCGTGCTCGACGAGCTCACCGAGATGCTCGGCTCAACCGAGAGCAAACTCGTCTTTAGCAACCGCATTCCCAATGTCATCATGCTCGTGGGCTTGCAGGGCTCCGGTAAGACCACGGCGGCCGTAAAGCTGGCCTACCTGCTCAAGAAGCAGGGCCGCTCGCCGCTGCTCGCCGCGTGCGACGTCTACCGTCCCGCCGCTGCCGACCAGCTGGCCACGCTCGGTGGCGAGATCGGCGTGCCGGTCTTCCGCGGTGACGGAGCGCACCCGGTCGATATTGCCAAGGGCGCCATCCAAGAGGCCGTCGATCACCTGCGTGACGTGGTCATCGTCGATACCGCCGGTCGTCTTCAGATCGACGAGCAGATGATGCAGGAGGCCGTCGACATCAAGAAGGCCGTCAAGCCCGACCAGGTGCTGATGGTCGTCGACGCCATGACCGGCCAGGACATCGTCAACGTCGTCTCGACCTTCGCCGATCGCACCGACTTTGACGGTGTGATCATCTCCAAGCTCGACGGCGATGCCCGTGGCGGCGGCGCACTTTCGGTGCGTCAGGTGACCGGTAAGCCCATCAAGTTTGTGAGCATGGGCGAGAAACCCGATTCGCTTGAGCCGTTCTATCCCGATCGCATGGCCAAGCGCATTCTGGGCATGGGCGATGTTGTCGGCATTATCGAGAAGGCCCAGGAGGCAGCCGATGCAGAGCAGCTTGAGGCTGCCGAGCGTATGCTGCGCGAGGGCTTCACCATGAACGATATGCTCGACCAGATGAAAGCCGTCAAAAAGATGGGCGGCATGAAGGGTATCCTGGGCATGCTTCCCGGTGGCCAGCGCGCGCTCAACCAGATGGGCGGCAACCTGGACGAGGGCATCTTCGATAAGAACGAGGCCATCATCATGTCGATGACCAAGGAGGAGCGCCTGCGTCCCTCCATCATCAACGGCCAGCGCCGCGCGCGTATTGCCAAGGGCGCCGGCGTAACCCCCACCGAGGTCAACAGCCTTATGAAGCAGTGGGGCGAGATGAATAAGATGATGGGCCGCATGCGCACGATGGCCAATCAGGCGCAGGCCGGCGGCAAAAAGGGTAAAAAGGGTAAGAAGGGCAAAAAGATGCGCATGCCCAATATCCCCGGCCTGGACGCTATGGGTCTGGGCGGCATGGGCGGCCTGGGTACGGGCGGTCCCAAGTCCGATATGGAGCTGCTGCGCCAGATGGAAGCGCAGATGCGTAATAAGAAATAGGGCTGTAATTCCAGCTTGATATGGCAAAGGCCACTCGGAAGCTACCGGGTGGCCTTTGTTGTTGGCTTTGATTGTTGGGCTGCGCTTAGCGTCGTGCCCTGAGCTCGCGGTGCCGTGCCGTTAGTGGCAGCCGCAGCCCTCGTGGCCCTCGTGCTCGTGATGACCGTGGCAGTTGCAGGACTCGCCATGTTCGTGGGCGTGGTCGTGGTCGTGGCAGCCGCACGTGGCCTCGCCGTTCTGTGCGAGCGTGCCGGCGATAAGGGCCTCGACGCAAGCGTCGCAGCTGCCCTGGGCGCCTGCGTATACCGTGATGCCGGCTTGGGCAAGCGCGTTGATAGCGCCACCGCCGATACCGCCGCAGATGAGCGTGTCCACGCCGCCGTTGGCGAGCAGGCCCGCAAGGGCACCGTGGCCGGTGCCGCCGGTGCCCACGACCTGCTCGTTGAGTACCTTGCCGTCCTGAATGTCGTAGATCTTGAACTGCTCGCTGCGGCCAAAGTGCATAAAGATGTTGCCGTTGTCGTACGTGGTTGCCACCCTCATGTTGCCGATCTCCTTTGCTGGCCATGCGGCCGTCGTCGTGGTAATGGGGGAGTACGCGATGTTGCCGCCTTCGATGACGATCGCCCGTCCATTGACCAGCGCGTTTGCCACCTTGCGATGCGCGCGGCTGCAGATTGCCGCCACCGTGGCGCGGGCAATGCCCATGTGCTGGGCGACGGCCTCCTGATTGAGGCTTTCCAGGTCGCACAGCCGCAGGACTTCGAGCTCGTCGACCGTCATATCGATGGCGTCTCCGCTGGCAAGGCCGTCGGGGGTAAAGCCGCGGTATTCGGGGATGATCCCAACACGGCGCAATTTTTCGCGTCTTCCTGCCATACGTGCTCCTTATCTGACATATGTCAACAATAGAATAACGAACGTGCAGATTTACGCAAGGGATTTCTGGCATATGTCAGAAAACGAGGGCTTATGTTTGGGCTGTGGGGCCGCGTGCGCCTGGGCTACAATGAATCTCGCTTGTAGGCGACTGACAGGAGGGTCAATGAGCAAAGCTGATCAACAGTTTGTATCCATGTGCCGCGATATCTTGGACCATGGCACCACGACCGAGGGCCAAAAGGTGCGCCCGGTGTGGGAGGACGGCACCCCTGCCTATACCATTAAAAACTTTGGCGTTACGGCGCGCTACGACCTGCGCGAGGAATTCCCGGCACTCACGCTGCGCCGTACGGCGCTCAAGTCTGCCATGGATGAGATCTTGTGGATCTATCAAAAGAAGTCCAATAACGTCCATGACCTCAACAGCCATATTTGGGATGAGTGGGCCGACGAGACCGGCTCCATCGGCAAAGCCTACGGGTATCAGATTGGGCAGAAGAGCCATTATCCCGAGGGTGACTTTGACCAGATGGACCGCGTGCTGTACGACCTTAAGCACACACCGTACAGCCGCCGCATTATGACGAACACCTATGTGTTTAGCGACCTGTCCGAGATGCACCTGTATCCGTGCGCCTACAGCGTGACGTATAACGTCACGCAGCGTCCGCAGGACGACAAGCCGACGCTCAACATGATTCTCAACCAGCGTAGCCAGGATATTTTGGCCGCGAACAATTGGAATGTGTGCCAGTATGCAATTCTGCTGATGATGGTTGCGCAGTCGGTCGATATGATTCCCGGTGAGCTGCTGCACGTGATCGCCGATGCCCACATTTACGACCGCCATGTCGATATCGTCCGCGAGCTTATCGAGCGTCCGCAGTTTGCGGCTCCCAAGGTAACGCTTAACCCCGATGTGCATGACTTCTATGCGTTTACGACTGATGACCTGATCGTCGAGGGCTATGAGCACGGTCCGCAGGTTAAGAACATCCCCATTGCGGTGTAGGTGGCGCGCATGACGTGTAAGCTTTCTGCCATTGTCGCCGTGTGCGACGACTGGGGTATTGGGTGCGAGGGCGACATGGTCGTGTCCAACCGTGCCGACATGCGCCATTTTGTGGCGTGCACCAAAGGCTGTCCGGTCATTATGGGACGCAAGACGCTGCTGAGTTTTCCCGGCGGGCGTCCGCTTAAGAACCGTCGCAATATCGTGCTCACCCGCGACGAGGATTTTGCGCCCGAGGGTGTCGACGTGGTGCATAGCGTTGACGAGGCCTTGGCCGCCGTGGCCGATGAGCCCATTGCGTGGGTGATTGGCGGCGGCGAGGTGTATCGACAGTTCTTGCCGTATTGCGTCGAGGCCGAGGTTACGCATAACCATTGCGTGCATGACGTGGATACGTACTTTCCCGATCTGGATGCCGATCCCGCGTGGGAGATTGCGAGGCGTGGCGGTGTTGCCACGATTGCCGCGGGCGAGGGTGACGAGGGTCTCGATTATGAGTTCGTGACGTATCGTCGCGTTGAGGCGTAAATCGTCTGGCGTGAACGGTATCATCGGGTTATTTGAATGCATGGGGCGGCGCTTAGCGTCGCCTCGTTTGGTATAGATGTGCTGTAAAGAAGGGTGCGGGCTGGCTGCTATGACTGATGCCGTTGAGGTGCTGCGAATTGATTCGCTCGAGGACGAGCGGCTTGATGCCTACGTGCGACTGACCGAGCGTGAGCTGCGCTGCGTTTTGGAACCGCAGAAGGGCATCTTTATCGCCGAGAGCGCCAAGGTCATCGAGCGTGCAGTGCGCGCCGGATACGAGCCGGTGAGCTTTCTTTTGGGCGAACGCTGGCTCGACCAGATGATGCCGCTGTTTGTGCGCCTGGCGGTACGCGAAGGTGCGGGCCCGGTTCCCGTGTTCGTGGCCTCGATGGAGCTTATGGAGCAGCTGACGGGCTTTAACGTGACGCGCGGTGCGCTCGCGGCATTCCGTCGTCCACGTCAGATTCCGGTAGCCGAGTTCTTGGGTGGTGTCGTCGAGGCGGCGGGGGAGCGCCCGGTGCGCGTGTGCGTGCTCGAGGGCATTGTCGACCACACCAACGTCGGCGCGATTTTCCGCTCGGCGGCTGCGCTGAACGTCGATGGCATTTTGGTGAGCCCCACTTGCTGTGACCCGCTGTACCGTCGCTCGGCCCGCGTAAGCATGGGCACGGTGTTCCAGGTGGCCTGGACGCGCATTGGCAGCGAGGCGCGCGTATGGCCGCATGATGGGCTGGCGGCGCTACACGATGCCGGCTTTTCGTGTGCCGCTATGGCGTTGACGGATGATTCGGTGTCGTTGGACGATCCCGCGCTGCAGGAGATTGACCGCCTGGCAATCTTTATGGGCACCGAGGGTGCTGGCTTGGGCGCCAAGACCATTGTAGGCTGTGATCGCGCCGTGCGTATTCCGATGGCGCATGGGGTCGATTCGCTCAACGTGGCCGCGGCAAGTGCTGTCGCCTTTTGGCAGCTGTGTCCGCATGTGAGCAATGAGTATCACTACCAGCCGGGTTTGTATCACTAAACAGATATTTCGCACCGGGCTCTGGTTTGTGGCGTTTCGGCCGATATCGGTCGGTGCTAAGCTGGTATTGGCTTTGGTCTTAAATTTCCGTTTTATTGTATGACGTACGCTAGCGGGGAGGGCGTGTGGCTAAGAAATCTACGGCTATCGATGTAACGCAGGGTGTCATTTGGCAACAGCTGCTGTCGCTGTGCGTCCCTATCTTCTTTAGCTCGTTTTTTCAGCAGGCATACACGCTTATTGGTACCTATATCGTCGGTCAGTTTGGCGGCAAGCTCGCGCTGGGTGGCATTCAGGCCACGATGGTGCTTACGGAGCTCTGCATTGGTTTTTGCGTCGGTGTGGGTGCCGGCTGCGCGGTCATTACGGGCCAGTTTTTTGGTCAGCACGATGACGAGTGCCTGAGCCGATCAGTCCATACGGCCATGACGCTCGCGCTGGTGGGCGGTATCGTTTTCTCGATTCTTGGCATAGTGTTCGTTGAGCCCATGCTGGTACTTATGAACACACCGCATGAACTATTGGCCGAGGGCGTGGCCTATGCTCGTTGCTATTTTGCCGCCATGGTTGCGGCGCTGCTGCTCAATATGGGAACGGCATTGCTGCGCGCCGTGGGCGACACGCGCGGGCCTGCTGTGATCATCGCTTCCGGCTGCCTTGTTAATGCGGTGCTGGATGTCATCTTCGTTGCCGTGCTTCATATGGAGGCTTTGGGTTGCGGCATCGCGGTGGCGCTGACCATTTGCTCCAACGCCACGATGATCGTAATTCGTATGATGCACGCACCGGGTGCGTGGCGGCTTTCACTGTCCAAACTCGGCATTGATCCGGGTATTTGTAAGAGCATGATCTCGTGTGGTCTGCCGCTTGGCTTTCAGTCTGCTGCGTATTCGATTTCCAACGTTTTGATTCAGGTGTCGGTCAACTCGTTTGGTGCCGATGTCACCACGGCGTGGGGTCTTTCGGGCCGTTTGGATGGCATTGTCTGGATGGTTACCGAGGCGCTCGGCGTGTCGATCACCACGTTCTCGGCACAGAACTTTGGCGCGCGCAACTACGAACGCATGCGCAAGGGCTACCATACGTCGCTTATACTGTCGTTTATGCTCATTGGTGGCTTGTCTGCCGTGCTGCTGGTATTCTCGGGTCCGCTGTCTCGTCTGTTTGTCGACGATGCTTCGATCTCGGCGTACACCACGACCATCCTCCATTTCATTGCGCCGTTCTATGCGATTTTCTCGATTATCGAGAACGCCTCGGGTTCCATCCGCGGCGCCGGCGTGAGCTTGCAGCCCATGCTGCTCACGATTTTTGGCACCGTCGTGCTCAGGGTGATCTGGGTGTTTGCGATTATGCCGTTCGATCCGTCGCTTGAGCATCTGCTGCTGGTTTACCCCGTAACCTGGGTAATCACCGCCATGATGTTCACCGTCTACCATCACAGCGGCAACTGGCTCGGCCGCGCCACTGCCTAGCCATTGGGGACGTCCGCAATGGCTAGTATTCGATGCCTTGGCGGGCTAGGAGGCCTTCGTCGAAGTAGTGTTTGACGGGGCGCATTTCGGTTACTAGGTCGGCAAGGTCGGTGAGGGGCAGCAAACCGCGGCCGGTGAGCACGAGCTCCGTGGTTGTTGGTTTCATCGCGATCAACGCTTCGACATCTTCGCGCGTCACAAAGCCCCGTCGCATGGCTTCTCCCAGCTCATCCAAGATCAGCACGTCGACCTGGCTAATCTGCTCGCGCGCCAGCTCCATGATCTGTGCGGCACAGGCTTCGGGTGTGTCGCGGTCGGCTTGTACGATGCGTAGTCCCAATCGAGGAGCTGCATCGTGTTCGGCGCAGTGCAGCTTCTTGGCAAACTGAAGCATGAGCACGTTAAGTCCATAGCCCGTGGCGCGCAGCGCGAGCCCCAGCGCAGCCGTCGTCTTGCCCTTGCCGTCGCCCGTATAGATTTGAACCTTGCCGACTTCCAGTGATGCCATCTCTGTCCTTTCGTGCCCGGCGTCGGTTTATCGCCGTCCGGGTTGGGTATTCTAGAAAAGATTATCAACCCCAGTAGATGGAGTTCAAGCAGATGGAGATGGATGACAACAAACGTAGACGGAATATGATCCTCTACGTGCTCATCGCCTTCGTCGTCTACCTCGTGCTCTCGACCGTTCTGTTCCCCAACATCGGTCACACGCAGCAGATTACGAAGACCGATTACTCGACGTTTGTCAAAGCGCTCGATAAGAAGAGCGTCGACAAGGTCGAGTACAACACGGACGATTACACGATTTATTACACCAAGAAGGGCGAGGACGAGAACATCGCCTACAAGACGACCGGTGTGCCGAATGACGCGGGCTTTACCGATCGCGTGCTTGAATCTGGTGCCTCGCTTGAGTCAGTCGTTCCCGATAAGAACTCGGGTCTGATGACCTACTACCTGCTCACGCTCATCCTTCCCATGGCGATTTTCTTCCTGATCGGCTGGTGGCTCAACCGCCGCATGAAGAAGGCCATGGGTGATGACGGTCCGTCGATGAACTTTGGCGGCGGTGGTTTTGGCGGCGGTGGGCTGGGCAAGTCCGGCGCTCGCGTGATCGCCTCCAAGGACGTGGGCGTGACCTTTAAGGATGTCGCCGGCCAGGAAGAGGCCAAGGAGTCCCTCAAGGAGGTCGTCGACTTTCTGGAGAAGCCGCAGCGCTACGAGGAGATCGGCGCCAAGCTGCCGCGCGGTGCCCTTCTTGTCGGCCCTCCGGGTACCGGTAAAACCCTGCTTGCCAAGGCTGTGGCCGGCGAAGCGGGCGTGCCGTTCTTTAGTATTTCTGGTTCTGAGTTTGTTGAGATGTTCGTTGGCCGCGGCGCCGCTAAGGTTCGCGATCTGTTTAAGCAGGCCAAGGAAAAGGCCCCGTGTATCGTCTTTATCGACGAGATCGATACCATCGGCAAGAAGCGCGATGGCGGCGGCTTTAGCGGCAACGACGAGCGCGAGCAGACGCTCAACCAGCTGCTGACCGAGATGGACGGCTTCGATAACCACAAGGGTATTGTCGTTCTCGCTGCTACCAACCGTCCCGACAGCCTTGACCCGGCCCTGTTGCGCCCCGGTCGTTTTGACCGCCGTATTCCCGTTGAGCTGCCCGACCTGACCGGTCGCAAGAACATCCTTGAGCTGCATGCCAAGAGCGTGAAGACGCAGCCGCCGATCGACCTGACCGCGATTGCCCGCGCCACGCCCGGTGCCTCGGGCGCCGACCTGGCCAACATCATCAACGAGGGCGCCCTGCGTGCCGTCCGCGAGGGTCGCAAGCGCGCTACGCAGGACGATTTTGAGGAGTCGGTGGAGGTCGTCATCGCCGGTCAGCAGCGCAAGTCCACGGTGCTGTCCGACCACGAGAAGCAGGTTGTTTCTTACCACGAGATCGGCCATGCCATCGTTGCCGCCCGCCAGAAGGGCTCTGCGCCGGTTACCAAGATCACCATCGTGCCGCGCACGAGCGGTGCTCTGGGCTACACCATGCAGGTCGAGGAGGATGAGCGCTTCCTGGCCACACGCCAGGAGGTCCTGGACAAGCTCGCCGTCTATTGCGGTGGCCGTGCAGCCGAGGAGCTCATCTTTGGTGAGATGACGACCGGCGCCGCCAACGATATCGAGCAGGCCACCAAGCTCGCCCGTAACATGGTGACGCGCTTTGGTATGTCCGATGAGTTTGGCATGATGGCGCTCGGTACCGTTCAGAATGCGTACCTCAACCAGGACACGTCGCTCACCTGCGCCCCCGGTACGGCCGAGCGCGTGGACGCGATTGTCGCCAAGCTGATCGAGGATGCGCACGACCGCGCCCTGCAGATCCTGAAGGAGAACAAGTTCAAGCTCCACGAGCTGGCTCGTTATCTGTACAAGAAGGAGACGATCACGGGCGAGGAGTTCATGAATCTCCTCACGCGCGAGAATCCGCTGATGCCAAAGCAGCAGTAATACTGGTTGCGCAGTGTCAATCGCCCCATTTGAGTGTTTATCTCAAATGGGGCGTTTTGCGTGGGGAGAGTTGTATATGAAGATCGTGGTAAGTGCCTGCTTGATGGGCGAGAGCTGCAAGTATAACGGGCTCGACAACTACCACCGCGCGTTGGTCGAGGCCTGCGAACGTACGGGGACCGAGGTCCTCTTGGTGTGCCCTGAGGTCTTTGGCGGCCTGCCCACACCGCGCAAGCCGTCCGAGATCGTGGACGGCGAGGTCCATACCTGCGAGGGCATCTCGGTCGATCGCGAGTTTCGCCTAGGCGCTCAACGTGCGCTCGATATGTGCGAGCAAGCGGGCGGTCCGGAAGAGATCGCCGCGTGCATCCTGCAGGACCGCAGCCCCTCGTGTGGCGTAGGTCGCATCTACGACGGAACGTTCAGCGGTACGCTCACCGTGGGCAACGGTGTTTTCGTCGACCTGCTCCTGCGCCACGGCTACCGTGTGATCCCGGCAAGCGAGTTTGATCCCAGCATGCTGGAGCAATAAAAAACCACCACAAAGGTGCTGCTCCCTTGTGGTGGTTTTGGGCTAGGCCTAGAGCGTGTGGCCGTAGGCGTTGGCGGCCTTGATGGCGGCGGCGAACTTTTCGTCGGTGAAGGGCTCGGGGTTTCCCTGCTTCCACTCGTTGGTGGCGTGCGCGTACTCGCACAGGGCAGGGATGTCGGCCTCGGAAAGTCCGATCTGCTCAAGCGTCACGGGCAGGCCCATCTGCTTGTTAAAGGTAGCGTAGCGCTCAAGGTTCTCGGTGTCGCCCGTGTAGGCGAACAACACGAGCACGCCCAGGCTCACGACCTCGCCGTGCAAGTAGGTGCCCTCGCGCGGAATGCTGCATGTGGCGTTGTAGAATGCGTGCGCCACGCTCGAGTTGTAGTAGTAATCGTTCTGGTTCGTCAGGTTCGAGACATAGCCCGTATTGACCACGATATCGAGTGCGATTTGCTTGACGGCCTCGCTCGACAGGTCCTGGCGCACGTCCTCAAGACCCTGGACGCCATAGGTAAACAGCGGCTCGGAGCAGGTGTGGGCAAGCGCCAGGCCAAGACCGGCGGTGTGCTCCAAATTACCGGCGCTCGTTGCGTACTCGACCTCGGGCTGCTTGGACAGGGCATCGCCCACGCCGGCCCAGAAGTACTCCGCCGGAGCCTCGGCGATGATCTTGGGGTTGATGAAGATGTGCGCCGGTCGGTTGGGGTACGAATAGCCCTCGAGCGAGCCGTCGTCGTTGTACACGACGGCAATGGCGGTCGCGGCGGAGCAGTTGGAACAGATCGTCGGGACCGTAAAGACGATCTTCTTGAGCTCGATGGACGCCGTCTTGACGGTGTCGAGCGCCTTGCCGCCGCCGCAGGCGATAAGAACATCAGCCTCCTGGCAGGAAGGGGAGTTCACGACCTTGGCGATATTGGCACGCGTACTGTTGGTGCCATAGACGCGCGTCTCTAGAATTTCGACATCGGTGCCTGCCAGCGCAGCTTCGATACCGGGCAGTGCGGCGGCCAGTGCTCGTTTGCCGCCAATGATGGCGACCTTGGTCGCTCCGTACTCTGCCAGTGCGGCGGGCAACTCGGTAAAACAATCCTCGCCAACGGTGTAGTCGCTCATTCCGATCGTGCGCATAGCAACCTTCTTTCGTTCGATAAAGTGCTTTCAGGTATTTTGCTCCTAGAGAAGGGCTGTAATAGCGAGAAATTTCGAACGTATAAAACCAGTGTTGAGGGTTTTTCGCCGGCGCGGAACGTGCTAGCATACTCCGCATAAGCGTTGATGGGGACGAGTAGTCGGCCGTCCGCATGCTACAGAGAGCGGGGAGCGCTGAGAACCCGTGCATGCGACCGATGAAAATCACCCCGGAGCTGCGGTCCCAACGGACGTGCCGCGCAGGTTCGTCTTAGTAGACATCGCCGAGATGGTCGTCGATACAGGCCAGCCGAGTAACGGATGCGAGCGCGCGAATACGCGGGCGAGGGCATCTAAGCTGGGTGGTTAAGCGAAGAGCTTTTGCGGGCGTGCAGCCCGTTTTGTGGCGCTTCGTCCCAGCTTGCAGGGACGGGCGCTTTTTTTGGTGCCCATCGGGCGTGCGCGCCCACGACATGAAAGGGGTACCGTGGCAAACGAGTACAAGCAGACGATGAATCTGCCCAAGACCGGTTTTCCCATGCGTGCCGGTCTTTCCAAGTCCGAGCCCAAGCGACTCAAGGACTGGCAGGACAACAAGGTCTACGAGCAGGTTCTGAAGAAGAACGAGGGTCACAAGAAGTTCGTGCTGCACGACGGTCCTCCGTACGCCAACGGTCCGATCCACATCGGCCATGCCATGAACAAGATCTCCAAGGACATGATCAACCGTTACTGGATGATGCAGGGCTGCGAAGTTCCCTATGTCCCCGGTTGGGACTGCCACGGTCAGCCGATCGAGCACAAGGTCGAGGAAAAGCTCGGCACCGAGAAGTTCAACCAGACCTCCACGGCTAAGATCCGTGAGCTTTGCAACAAGTTCGCTGTCGAGAACATCGAGCTGCAGAAGGCCGGCTTCCGTCGCCTGGGCGTTCTTGGCGACTGGGACAACCCCTACCTGACGCTCTATCACCAGCATGACGCTGCCGACATCGAGGTCTTCAAGGCCATGTTCGATAAGGGTATGATCTATCGCGGTCACAAGCCCGTCCATTGGTGCAAGCACTGCCACACCGCGCTGGCCGAGGCCGAGATCGAGTACTCCGACGAGACGAGCCCGTCCATCTTCGTGCGCTTTGAGATGACTTCCAAGCCCGCCGGCCTCGAGAACTTCGACGGCCCGGTCGACTTTATCATCTGGACGACCACGCCGTGGACCATCCCCTCCGACCAGGCCGTTTCCCTTAAGCCCGGCGCCGCCTATGTCGCCGTTGAGCACGAGGGTCGTGCCGAGGTCATGCTCGAGGACCTGGCTCCCAAGTGCTGCGAGGAGTTTGGCTGGGAGTACACCCCGGTTATGGTCGACGGCAAGCCCTATGTGGTTCCCGCCGAGACCTTCCACCACATCCACTACAAGCAGCCGATCTTTGACGGTGTCGAGGGTGTGGCGCTGCTGGCCGATTACGTCGGTGTCGATGACGGTACCGGTATCGTCCACAACTCGCCCGGCCACGGCGTCGACGACTACTTTGCCTGCCTCAAGGAGGGCATCACCGACATCTGCATGCCGGTCGATGACGACGGCAAGTTCTACACCGGCGAGGAGTTTGGCACCGGTGGCCCCTTCAGCGGTATGGATACCGATGAGGCCAACCCGCACATCATCGAGTTCCTGCGCGAGCGCGGAACCCTGGTCCTCGAGAAGAAGATCACGCACAGCTATCCGCACTGCTGGCGCTGCAAGCACCCGGTGCTCTTCCGTGCTACCGACCAGTGGTTTGTCTCGATGGACAAGACTGGTTTGCGCGAGCAGGCTGGCAAGGAGGTTCGCGAGAACGTCAAGTGGTATCCGGCTCACGCCGCCAACCGCATCGGCGCCATGGTTGAGCAGCGTCCCGACTGGTGCATCAGCCGTCAGCGCAACTGGGGCGTGCCTATCCCCAGCTACACCTGTGCCGACTGCGGCGAGAAGGTCATGAACGACGCTACGCTCGACGCCGTCATCAAGCTCTTCCACGAGAAGGGCTCCGACGCCTGGTTCACCGACGCTCCCGAGAGCTACCTGGGCGAGGCCTGCGTCTGCCCCAAGTGCGGCGGCCATCACCTCAAGGCCGATAAGGACATCCTCGACGTGTGGTGGGATTCCGGCGTCTCCTGGAAGGCCGTCTGCGAGTACCGTCCCGAGCTGGAGTATCCGGCGGATGTGTACCTCGAGGGCTCCGACCAGCACCGCGGTTGGTTCCAGAGCTCGCTGCTCACCTCGGTGGGTGCCAACGGCCATGCTCCGTACAAGGCGGTCGTCTCTCAGGGCTTCACGCTCGATGGCCAGGGCCGCAAGATGTCCAAGTCGCTCGGCAACGTCATCGATCCCAACAAAGTCTGCGACGAGATGGGCGCCGACATCATCCGTCTGTGGGTTGCCTCCGTCGACACCAGCTCTGACGTCTCCATCGACCACGAGATCCTTGCTCGTACGTCCGATGCCTACCGTCGTTTCCGCAACACACTGCGTTTCTTGCTCTCCGAGCTCGAGGGTCAGTTTGAGCCCGAGACCGACGGCGTCGCCTTTGCCGACTTGCTGCCGCTCGACAAGCTCATGGTTGCCCGTCTGACCCAGGTCCAGGCCGAGGTCGACGACGCCTACGCCAGCTATGAGTTCCCGCGCGCCTACCGTGCGCTCTACGACTTTGTGGTTACCGAGCTTTCCAACGTGTATCTCGACGCCCTGAAGGACCGTCTGTACTGCGACAAGCCCGGCTCGCTCGAGCGCCGCAGCGCCCAGACCGTGCTGGCCGAGCTCTTCTCGATGCTCATGCGCGACCTGCAGCCGATCCTGTCCTACACGGTCGACGAGGCCATGGCCTATGCGCCCGCAGGCTGCGTCGATCACCAGAAGTACGCCGCGCTGCTCGATTGGTACAAGTCGCCCATCACGGTCGACGAGGCCAATGAGTTTGAGGGCGTGCTCGAGGCTTCGCTCGAGCTCCGTAGCTCCGTGACCAAGGCCCTTGAGGATGCCCGTTCTGCCGGCACCTTTACTAAGAGCCAGCAGGTCCGCGTCAAGGCGGTCGTTCCCGCCGAGATGTACGCGCTGCTGACCGGCGACAAGGCCGTCGACCTTGCCGAGTTCTACATCGTCTCCGATGTTGAGCTGACCCAGGGCGAGGAGCTCTCCGTTGCCATCGAGGCTGCCGAGGGTGAGTGCTGCGACCGTTGCTGGAACTACCGCACCACTGTCGGCGAGTACAACGGCCACGCGCATATCTGCAAGCGCTGCGCGGAGGCACTTTAGTTACGCGGTCTTACCAAACCGCGTAACAGGTTGACGCTGCAAACCCGCCAGAGCGGCAATCTGCCTTTCAGCTTCGGCGGCATGACCAGAAGGTCTATGCCGCCTTGCTTCAAGGCACCTTGCTCGCTCTGGCGGGTTTTCGCTGTTGGTAACAAATCACCGGCTATTTCGTTGCTGGTCAATATAAGATATTGATTTGCATCAAACGTAATTCGATGATCTTGAGGGTAGGGGATTGATTTGGGTCGTGCTGGGGATATGACGCCGCCTTTGCGTTGGCGGTTGGGTGTTGCTGGTGGGGTTGCGCTCGTTGTGCTGCTTGTTGACCAGCTGACCAAGCTTGCGGTTCGTGCCGTGGGCGATGCTCTGCATGTGACTTTTATCCCCGGTGTGATCGATTTTGTGTTTGTCCGCAATATCGGTGCTGCCTTTAGTATGGGCGAGGGGCATGGCATCGCGTTTGCCGTGCTGGCGTTGGCGGTCATTATCGCTATTGCCGTGTACCTCGTTCGTGCACCCCAGCTCGCCCATCTTGAGGTTGTGGGCATGGCGATGGTTGCGGGCGGTGCTATCGGCAACGCTATCGATCGTTTGGCCTTTGGCTTCGTGACCGATTTTATAGCCACCACGTTCATCGACTTTCCTGTCTTTAACGTGGCCGATATCGGCATTACCTTGGGCGTCGTGCTCGCCCTCTTCGGCTACATGTTCTTGAGCCCTGCGTCCCGTGAGGTCGATGCGACCGCCGAGCTTAACGCCCGTGACGAGGCCCGCGCTAAGCGCAAGGCCCAGCAACGCGGGGAGCGTGCCCGCAAAATTCGCGAAAGGAACGAGCGCTAATGGCCGACATCCATATTCTTGTTGCCGACGATGCCGCTGGTCAGCGTCTTGACGCTTATCTGGGCGCCAATGACGGCTGCCCTACACGTTCTGCCTGCGCGCATCTGATTGAGGGCGGTGCCGTATGTGTCAATGGCGAGACCTGCCTGTCCAAAAAGTACGCCGTTCGAGCCGGCGATCGTATTTCGGTCGATTTGCCTGAGCCGCACGATCCCACCGATGTGATTCCCGAGGCCATCCCGCTCGACATTCGCTATGAGGACGACTATCTCATTGTGCTCTCCAAGCAGCGTGGCCTGGTATGCCATCCTGCGCATGGTCATGAGAGCGGTACGCTCGCGAATGCCCTGGTCTATCACTGCGGTATCGACCATCTGGGCACCGTGCAGGGCGAGGATCGCCCCGGTATCGTGCATCGTTTGGATCGCGATACCTCGGGTCTCATGCTTGCGGCAAAGGACGACGACACCCAGCGCGCGCTCCAAAATCTTATCCGTACGCGCACACTCGACCGCCGCTATATCACGCTTGTCCACGGGCACATCGCCATGGACGAGGGAACCATCAACACCGGTATTGCCCGATCGACGCGCGACCGTGTCAAGATGGCGGTTTCTGACGATCCTTTCGCGCGCCAGGCCATTACGACCTTTAAGGTCCTCGAGCGCTTCGATTCCACGCGTTTCGACGACGGCTACACGCTCGTCGAGTGCCACCTGTTTACGGGCCGCACACATCAGATTCGCGTGCATATGCGCCATATCAACCACGCCTGCGTGGGCGATCCACTCTACGGCAAGTGCAATGCACGCGCCGATCAGGGCCTGACCAGGCAGTTCCTGCATTCTTGGCGCGTGGCGTTCGACCATCCTGTGACGGGGGAGCGCATTGAGTGCCGCGACGAGTTGCCGTGGGATCTCGCTGCGGTTCTCGACGATCTGGCTCCGCGCTCGCTCGGTCGCACGGCCGCTGGCGACGAAATCGTTCCGCAGCTCGGTCTTCTCGAAGCCTAGCCAGTATTAGGTGGTTTCTTGAACTCGGTAAGCCTGCGGTAAGATATACGGTTGTTTACGTAACGCGTTGCTGGGAGCCTGCATGCTCGCCTTTTTACAAACCAACACACCCATCGTGATCTTCAACCAGATTGTTGTCACGCTGCTCACGGTCTGCTTTCTGTACCAGGTGGTCTTCTTTGTCATCGGCGCTCTTCGTGGCGAGGTCGCGCCTCCCAAGGCCAAAAAACTCCACCGCTATGCCTTCTTTATCGCGGCGCATAACGAGGAGGCCGTAATTGCCAATCTCGTGCGCTCCATCAAGGACCAGGACTATCCGTCCGAGCTTATCGAGGTCTTTGTCGTTGCCGACGCCTGCACCGACAACACCGCACAGCTCGCGCGCGAGGCCGGTGCCATTGTTTACGAGCGCAACGACCTGGCCCGCAAGGGCAAGAGCTGGGTCATGGACTTTGGTTTTGACCGTATCCTTAACGAGTATCCCGACACGTTTGAGGGCTACTTTATTTTCGATGCTGATAACGTCATATCCCGCGATTACGTGTCCAAGATGAACGATGCCTTTGACCAGGGATTCCATGTGGTCACGAGCTATCGCAACTCCAAGAACTTTGGCAGCTCGTGGATCTCGGCAGCTAATGCTACCTGGTATTTGCGCGAGGCGCGCTTTCTCAACAACGCGCGCAACATCTGTAAGACTTCTTGCGCTGTCTCGGGTTCGGGCTACCTCATCTCCGCCAGTGTTATCGAGGGCATGCACGGTTGGCAGTTCCATACGCTGACCGAGGATATCCAGTTCACCACGTTCTGTGCCATCCACGGCATTCGCATTGGCTATGCGCCGGCGGAGTTCTTTGACGAACAGCCTGTGACGTTTAAGGCTTCCTGGAAGCAGCGTATGCGTTGGACTAAGGGCTTCTACCAGGTGTTCTTTACCTACGGTAAGCACCTGGTCAAATCGACCTTCCGCTACCATCGTTTTGCCGCCTACGACATGTTTATGACGATCGCCCCGGGTATGCTGCTATCGCTGATCTCGATGCTCGCCAATGCCACGTTCCTGATCGTGGGCGGGCTTTCGCACGGCTTCTTGGCCACCGAGGTCGAGATGCAGGCTTGTGCCGCCTCGCTCATTATGACCTTCGCGATGATGTACCAGACCTTCTTTATCCTGGCGTTGCTCACGACTATCTTTGAGTACAAGCACATTCACTGTGCGCAAAAGTGGCGTCTGGTAACTAACCTGTTTACCTTCCCGATCTTTATGTTCAGCTATATCCCCATCACGGTGGCCGCGTTGTTCCTGAAGGTCGACTGGGTGCCGACGCAGCACGCCGTCAACGTTACCCTAGACGAGGTCATGCAAGGCGCCAAATAACCACCACCAAAACCACCGCAAAGGGGACAGGCGCCTTTGTGGTGGTTTTTTGCTTTTGCGATGCAGCTCGAGGAGGAGTCCGATGGTCTATATCCCGTTTTGGATTTGCATTTTTGCCGGCGCGGCGATTGATGCCCGTGAGCGGCGGTTTCCGAATGCGCTTGCCGGAGCGTGTGCGGTGGCGGCATTAGCAGGCGTTTGGCTCGACAAAGGCGTTAACACAGCGCTTGACCACGCAGGTCTTGCCGTCATCGTGTATCTTGCTCTCGTGCTGACTGAGTCCCTCTGGCGTCGACTTCGCCAAATCCCGGGCATCGGCATGGGGGATGCCAGGGCGCTCTTCGCGCTTTGCACGCTCGACCCTATGGGTGGCATCGTGGCATTTGCCGTCGCACTCCTGGCCCTGGCCCTCTCCTGCCTCTTCACAAAATCGCGCTCCCTGCCATTGCTCCCGTTTTTAGTGCCGATTTTTGCCATAATCGAGGTCGTGGGCTGCACATTGTAACCGATTGCGCATCCTTCTTAAGGAGCATGCCATGGCATCTAATCAAGAAACGGCCGTCATTAAGGCGCGCATGGACCGTATTCCCTCGGCGTTGTCGCCCGAACTAGTCGAGCGCATTGTCGCCGATCGTGCTTCGGGCTATGTCAACCCGTATCGTTGCAACGACGATCAGGTCATTCGTCGTATTGATCGCGCCGCCGACAAAGGCACGCTTATGCGTCCGGCGTTTATGCGCGATACCGAAAAGATACTTCATCTTCCGGCGTACACCCGTTATGCAGGCAAAACGCAGGTCTTTAGCTTCCGTAGCAATGACGATCTGTCACGCCGCGGTTTGCACGTGCAGCTCGTCTCCCGCATTGCGCGCGATATCGGTCGCGCCCTGGGGCTCAATTGCGATCTGATCGAGGCGATTGGCCTGGGTCACGACTTGGGACACACGCCTTTCGGCCATGCCGGCGAGCGCTTCCTCAACGATATCTATCATGAGCGTACGGGGCGTTATTTTTTCCATAACGTGCAGTCGGTCCGCGTGCTCGACGCATTGTACGGCCGCAACGTGTCGCTCCAGACGCTTGACGGAGTGCTATGCCATAACGGCGAGTACGAGCAGCGTGTGTTTGAGCTCTCGGACATGAGCTCCTTTACCCAGTTTGACCAGACGGTTGAGGATTGCATTGCCACGGGCTATAGCGCAATTGGGCATCTGCGTCCCATGACGCTCGAGGGCTGCGTCGTTCGCATTTCGGATATTCTTGCCTACGTCGGTCGTGACCGTCAGGATGCGATCGCGGCGGGCCTGCTTTCGCCCTACGCTTTTGATGATGGCCGGGGCGGTGCCTACAACAGTTGGATCCTCACGCATGCCTCCATCGATATCGTTGAGCATAGCTATGGTAAGCCGCGCATCGAGATGAGCGAGGACCTGTTTGAGGAAATCCGCCGAGCTAAGCGCGAGAACTACGAGAAGATCTATAGCAAGGGCGGTATCGAAGGCGATTCCGAGGTGGAGCTGCGCGAGGCGTTTGAAAAGCTCTACGACCGTTGCCTGCGGGATCTAAACAGTGGTGACGAGTCCTCGTACATCTTTAAGCACCATATTTCGCGCATTGAGCAGCAGCTTTCCTACTACGATCGCACCTATGCCTGGCAGGACGACAAGGATCAAGCCGTGGTGGATTATATCGCGAGCATGACGGACGGTTATTTCTGCGAACTGACGAGCAAGCTGTTCCCTGGTCTGAAGTTTCCGCACCGTACCTATATTAACGAACGGTAGTTCGTATTAATTCGGTATACTGTTAGTGGAAAAAGTATTTGATTGATACACGGGATGGCTATGGACGACCTTTTTTCTGCTTCGACGCGCGAGCGTTCCTTTCAGAATGCGCCGCTTGCGGTGCGCATGCGCCCCAATTCGCTCGACGAGTACGTGGGCCAGCAAAAGGCCGTCGGTAAGGGTTCATGGCTGCGTGCCGCGATCGAGCACGACGTGCTTTCGAGCGTGATTCTGTACGGGCCTGCCGGTACGGGCAAGACGACGCTGGCCCACATTATCGCCAACCATACCAAGAGCGAGTTTGTCGAGGTCAGCGCCGTCACGGGTACCGTGAAGGACCTGCGTCGCGTGATTGATGAGGCCAAGACGCGCCTGAATACGTACGACCGCCGCACCATTCTATTCATCGATGAGATTCACCGCTTCTCTAAGTCGCAGCAGGATGCCCTGCTGCATGCAGTTGAGAACCGTACCGTCATTATGATTGGCGCTACGACAGAGAACCCGTACTTCGAGGTCAACTCGGCACTGCTCTCACGTGGTCGCGTCGTGGAGCTTGAGCATCTGAAGGATGAGGATATCGCCATGCTTATCGAGCGTGCGCTCGAGGCACCTCAGGGCCTGAACGGCAAATTCTCGGTCGATGAGGATACGGTTAAGACCATTTGCACGCTGGCCGCGGGTGATGCGCGCTCGGCGCTCACGACGCTCGAGCTTGCGAGCGAGATTGCCGTCACGCGTCCCGATACCGAGGGAACGCCAGCGCCCGCGGCGGGGGAGCGATATCCCATCACCGTGGATGACGTGAAGATCGCCAACCCGCGTCGCGGCTTTACGTATGACAAAAACGGCGACATGCACTACGACGTTATCAGTGCGTTCATCAAGTCCATGCGCGGTAGCGACCCCGATGCCACGATCTATTGGCTCGCGCGCATGATCGATGCAGGGGAGGATCCTAAGTTTATCGCCCGTCGCATTATGATTCATGCTTCTGAGGACGTCGGCAACGCCGACCCGCAGGCGCTTTTGGTGGCACATGCCGCGTTTAAGTCTGCCGAGGTCATTGGCTATCCCGAGTGCCGCATTAACCTGGCTCAGGCCGCTCTCTATGTGTGCTTGGCGCCAAAATCCAACGCGTGCGAGGCTTCGATCGATGCGGCGCTGGCCGATATCCATTCTAGTGGGCTTCGCGAGGTGCCGAGTTATCTGCGCGATCGCCATCGCCCGGGCAGCGATGAATACGGTGTGTATAAGTATCCACATGATTATCCCGAAGGCTGGGTCGATCAGCGCTATTTGCCCGAGGGACTGGAGCGCGGCGCGTTCTGGCAGCCTGCCGGCCGCGGTTGGGAAGAATGGCGCGTAGAGCAAAGTGAACGCGACCGCAGCGGGAATGCACCGAAGTAGCTGCTGATAATTTTGTCCCACGTTGCTGCTCATGGCATGTTCGGTCCCCTTTGGGGTACCATGGAAACCGTCTGTATATCGATTCCTTTGGGAGGCTTGTATGAGTCCCATTCAAATCGCCCTGCTGCTGCTCGCTGTTGCCGGCGTGTGGGCCATCGTTGAGCTCGCGCTTACCCTGCGCAAGACCCGCGCCGTTGTCGACTCGCTCGATAAGACCGTGAACGACCTCAACAACACCATCGCCGAGGCTCAGCCTGTGGTGGCAAAGCTCGATGGCGCTGTCGATGAGCTTACGCCGGCGCTTGCCCAGATGGAGCCGCTGCTTAAGTCGAGCAAGACGGCAGTTGATGCCCTTACCTCCAATCTCGTAGAGGTCGAAGCCGTGGTTCGGGACATTTCCGAGGTTACGGGCAGCATGGCCGAGGCCAGCAATGCTGTGTCGAGCGTGACCGACTCTGCCGCCGGTGCTGTGCAGAAGCTCTTCAATAAGGTGAAGGCTCCTGCAGTTGAAGCCGAGCGCAAGCTTTCCGCTGCCGCCGAAGAAGCCGAGCAGCCGACCGAGCGCGTCTTGATTGGCGAGGACGAGGTCGCCGCGGGCGACGATGATGGCCAGAAGTCTGTAGCCAAGCCGGCTCAGTATTACACCTATACACCCTCCGAGACCTCTGAGGAGTCCTGCGATGAGTAGCGAAGCAACCTGCCCCATCACGCTGACCGTTGCCGGCGACCCGCGTCTCGCTCGCCTTGTGCGCATGACGGCAGCCAACGTTGGTGCCCTGTGTTCCATGTCTGTCGATCGCATCGAGGACATCCGCATGGCTGCCGAGGAGGCTTTCATCTTTGGTTGTACCGCGGTCGACTGCGATGACATCACCATCAAATTCGATGTCGATGAGACCCACGTTGGCATGACTATTACCTTTGGCGATCAGGCTACGGTCGATGAAGACGACCAGGCTGCGGTGTATGCCGAGCTCATCCTCGCGAGCGTGTGCGACTCCTACGAAAAGACTGCGGCGCCCCTGACGCTTTCCCTCGACCTCAAGGCGGATATTTAAAATGACCGAACGTTCCCGGAGCGGCAAGACCGCTTGGGACAAGGAGAAAACCCGCGAGCTGTTTCGTCGCTACAAGGAGACCGGTGATCCGGACGCCCGCGAGCAGCTCGTCATGTCCCATATGAACCTGGTAAGGTTTCTTGCCAACAAATTTAAGAATCGCGGCGAGCCGCTCGACGACCTCATGCAGGTCGGCTATCTGGGTTTGCTCAAGGCTATCGACCGCTTTGACCCTGAGCGCGGGCTCGAGTTCACAACATTTGCAACACCCACTATCCTGGGCGAGATTAAACGCCATTTCCGCGACAAGGGCTGGAGCGTGCGCGTACCGCGTCGTCTGCAGGAGCTCTCGGCCAAGGTCAACCAAGCTACTGACAAACTTACCAACGAGCTGCAGCGTTCGCCCAAGGTTGAGGAGATCGCTGAGTATCTAGATGTGACGGTCGATGAGGTCCTCGAGGCTATGGAATCGTCTTCGGCCTATACCTCGGTGCCCATCGAGGCTCCTGGTGCGTCCGATTCCGACGATGCCCCCTCGATTCTTGACCGTTACGCCGACGACGACAACGAGCTCGACTTTACCGATGACCGCCTAGTGATCGAGGAAGCTATCCGTGATTTCTCGCCGCGCGAGCGCGAGGTGATCGAGCTGCGCTTTGTGAAGGGCATGACCCAGATCGAGATCGCCAAGAAGCTGGGTATTTCTCAGGTGCAGGTTTCGCGTCTGCTTCGCCGCACGCTTAAGAAGATTCAGGACAAGATCGACCCCGACGGAGTGATGATTCGTTCATGAGTGAGCACCCCCAACAAACCGATCGCGTGCTGCGCGACACCCGCATTCTGACGCTGCGCATTTGGGCTGTTGTCGGCTGCATTGTCATCGCCGCTGTCATCTTTAACCTTATGGGCATCCTGGCCCCGGTTATCGAGTTTCTCGCCGTTGGTTCCATCATTGCCTTTGTGATGTTCCCGATCACCAACTGGCTCGAGCACCATGGCGTGAATCGCGGCATCGGTTCGCTTGTAGCGCTTATTGTTGTTGTTGCCGTGCTCGTCGGTGTCGTTTGCATCTTGTCGCCGATTCTCTTTGGTCAGATCATGGAAGTACTGAGCCGCCTGCCCGAGCAGCTTCGTGTTGCGGGTGGCGACCTCAACGAGATGATCTCGCATGCCAAGACGCTCAACAACACGCCGCTCAAGGAGTATTTAGACGATAATCTTTCGTCGCTGGTTGCCGTGGCATCGAAGTATGTGTCTCAGATTGCCGCCGAGCTTGGTCGTGGTGTGTTCCCGCTCATCACCAATACAGCGTCGCAGCTGTTTGTTATCTTCCTTGGCCTGGTGCTTGCCTACTGGATGGCCTGCGACTACCCTCGCATGCACCACGAGATTTGCACCATCATCGGTCAGGAGAAGGAGACCTCGTACCGCTTTATGGTCGCCATTCTTTCTCGCTCTGTCGGCGGCTACATGCGCGGTATGGTCGTGACGTCCATCTGCGGTGGTTTCCTCGCCTTTATCGGTTTTATGATCATCGGCCATCCGTATGCGGCGCTCATGGCTATCTTTACCGGCATCATGCATTTGGTTCCGGTCGTCGGTCCTTGGGTGAGCGCAGCAATCGCCACAGTGCTCGGTTTCATGTTCAGCCCTATGTTGGCGTTATGGACGCTCATCGTGACGATGGTCGCGCAAAACGTCACCGATAACGTCATTTCGCCCAAGGTCATGCAGAGCTCGGTGCAGGTGCATCCCATCATGAGCCTCACGGCGCTCGTTATTGGCTCGGCACTCATGGGCCCCATCGGCATGATTATTTCCATCCCGCTGTGTGCGGCCCTCAAGGGTATCTTCGTGTACTACTTCGAGAATGAGACCGGCCGCCAGCTTGTGGCCTATGGCGGCGCCGTGTTTAAGGGCACGCCGTACCGCGATGCCGATGGCAACCCGGTCGCCGCCTACGACGCGCTCGGCGACGACACCTTCATCTACGAGTCTGAGCTCATCGGCAACGAGACTGCGCCCGAGGCCAAGGCCATGCCCAAGCCCGAGCTCGATAATCCCTGGATTAAGCTCTCTGGTCTGCAGCCCGATGCCACGGGCTTCTTCAAGAACCCCTTCGCCAAAGACGATGACTCCAACTCGGACGACGATACCAAAACCGGCATCGACGGCTCCATGGACGATGACGACAACTAGCGGGGTAATTCGGGTTAACATTCATACGTGCTAACATGCAATTTCGCTGGAGGGTCGCTATTTGGCGACCCTCTTTTTTGCATAGGCGCGGTGGGATGGTAATATCGTTACGTTTGAACTGTTTCGATGTGAAACCGAGGAGATTCCCTCTATGAGTGCTGACTACCCGTCAATGACTACGGCCGAGATCCGCTCCAAGTTCCTCAACTTCTTTGAGGAGCGCGGTCTTAAGCTCTATCCTTCATCGTCCCTCGTCCCCGATGATCCCTCGCTGCTGCTTGCCAACGCCGGCATGAACCAGTTTAAGGAGTACTACCAGGGCAAGAAGACCATGAAGGAGATCGGCGCGATCTCCTGCCAGAAGTGCGTCCGCACCAACGACATCGATTGCATCGGCGAGGACGGCCGTCACCTGTCGTTCTTCGAGATGCTCGGCGATTTCTCTTTTGGCGGCGTTTCCAAGGAGCAGGCTTGCGCATGGGCCTTTGAGCTCATCACCAAGGAGTTCAAGCTGCCGCTCGACCGCCTGTACTTTACCGTCTTTACCGAGGACGACGAGACCCACGACGTGTGGCGTTCTCTGGGCGTTGCCGAGGACCACATCTCCCGCCTGGGCGAGGACGACAACTTCTGGGCCGCTGGCCCCACCGGCCCCTGCGGTCCGTGCTCCGAGATCTACTTTGACATGGGCGAGGAGGTCGGCTGCGGCAGCCCCGACTGCAAGCCTGGCTGCGACTGCGACCGCTTCCTTGAGTTCTGGAACCTCGTGTTTACCCAGTACGACCGCCAGGAGGACGGCTCCATGCCGGAGCTGCCGCACCGCAACCTCGATACGGGCATGGGCCTTGAGCGCATGGCCGCCATCATGCAGCACAAGACCGCCAATTACGACGGCGACTTGATGCAGCATCTCATCAAGCTGGGCGAGGAGATCAGCGGCAAGACCTATGACGCCGACGATTACTCTGGTGCCAGCCGCTCGCTGCGCATCATCGCCGACCACTCCCGTGCCGTCGACTTTATGATTTCGGATGGCATCCTCCCCGGTAACGAGGGTCGCGAGTACGTCCTTCGCCGCCTGCTCCGTCGTGCCGTGTTCCACGGTCGCCTGCTGGGCATCGAGGGCGCTTTCCTGACCAAGTTCATCGACGAGGTTAACGCTCAGATGGGCGAGGCCTATCCCGAGCTGCTCAAGAACGTCGCGCTCGTCAAGGGTATCGTTGCCTCCGAGGAGGAGCGCTTCTCCACGACGCTCGACAACGGTCGCGTCTACCTGGATGAGGCACTGGCAGCGCTTGCCGAGGGCGCTGTGCTTCCGGGCGATGTTGCCTTTAAGCTGCACGACACCTTTGGTTTCCCCATCGACCTAACCGTCGAGATCGCCGGCACCGCTGGCCACGACGTCGACATGGACGGCTTCACTGCCTGCATGGAGGACCAGAAGGCCCGCGCCCGCGCCAATGCCAAGGGCGACGCCTGGGGCAGCTTCAACGACGTGTGGGTTGAGCTTTCCGACAAGGTCGCTGCGACCGAGTTCGACGGCTATGACAACGATGTGATCGAGGGCGCCAAGGTTGTCGCCATCGTGCGCAACGGCGAGTCCGTCGAGTCCGCTGCCGCCGGCGAGGACGTCGAGGTTGTGCTCGACCGCACCCCGTTCTATGCCGAGATGGGTGGTCAGCAGGGCGATGCCGGCAAGCTTTCCGCCGAGGGCGTTGTTCTGACCGTTGCCGACACCAAGAACCACAACGGCCTGTATGCCCACGTCGCGCACGTTGCCGATGGCACGCTGATTGTCGGTGCCGCTGTTACCGCCGCGCTCGACGCCGAGCGCCGTGGCTTCCTGCGCCGCAACCACACCGCCACGCACCTGCTCGACGCCGCCCTTAAGCAGGTCCTGGGCGAGCACGTCTCTCAGGCCGGCTCGCTGGTGACGCCCGAGCACCTGCGCTTTGACTTCACGCACTTCGAGGCTCTGTCCTCCGAGCAGCTCAAGGCTGTCGAGGACCTGGTTAACCAGCAGATCTTCGCTTCCAAGCCGGTCGTGACCCGTGTCATGGGCATCGACGAGGCTAAGGCCGCCGGCGCTGTCGCTCTGTTTGGCGAGAAGTACGGCGATGTCGTCCGCGTCGTCTCCGTGGGCGCCGAGGACCAGCCGTTCTCCCGCGAGCTCTGCGGTGGCACGCACGCTGCCAACACTGCTGAGATTGGCCTGTTCAAGATCATTTCCGAATCCTCTACGGGCTCGAATGTCCGTCGTATCGAGGCCGTGACCTCTAAGGGTGCTCTCGACTATATGGCCGACCGCCTGGCGCTCGTCGACGCCGCCGCCGCTGCGCTCAAGTGCCGCGTAGACGAGGTTCCCGCCCGCGTGGAGAACCTGCAGGCCGAGCTGCGCGAGACGTCCAATAAGCTCAAGAAGGCTCTGACCGGTGGCTCCTCCGACGCCATCTCCAGCGCCATCGAGGGCGCCGTCGAGCTCGACGGCTATAAGCTCGTTGTCGCTGAGCTCCAGGGCCTTGAGGCTGCCGACCTGCGCAACGTATGGGATACCGTGCATCAGAAGGTCGCCGGCCCTGTTGCTTGTGTCGTCGCCAGCGTGACTGAGAAGGGCACTCCGGCCCTGCTCGCTGCCGGCTCCGATGACGCCGTCAAGGCCGGTTTCCACGCCGGTAACGTGATCAAGCAGATCGCGGGTCTGGTCGACGGTCGCGGTGGCGGTCGTCCCAACATGGCCCAGGCCGGTGGCAAGAATGCTGCCGGCATCGCCGATGCCCTCGCGGCCGCTAAGACCGCGCTCGGCGCCTAAGAATCTAAGAAGTCGCTGTGGTTGCGCTCGCGCTGGACATAGGGGAGACCAGGATTGGCATCGCCGTCTCGAGCCGTGATGGCAAGATGGCGATGCCTGTCAAGGTGCTTCCGGCTGCCGAGGTCACCGGTATGGCCAAGACGTTCCGCTACCTGATTGAGGACTATGAGCCCGACATCCTGGTAAGCGGACGTCCCCTGACCATGGCCGGTGAGCCCGGCCCTCAGGCCGAGCGCGTTGCCGCTGTGGCGCAAAAGATTGCCGACGAGCTCGATCTTCCGTTGGAGTTTGAGGACGAGCGTCTGTCCTCGCAAGAGGCCAAGCGCATCCTGCGCGAGCAGGGACTCAACGAAAAGCAGATGAGGGGCAAGATCGACATGATTGCCGCCAGCCTGTTTTTGCAGACGTGGCTCGATCGTAAAAACGAGGAGGTTTCGCATGCCTAGTGCTTCCGATCCGCGCCAGCCGAATCGTACACAGCAGCCGGCGTCGCGCCCTGCCCAGCCTGGCCAGCGTCCGGCACAACCGACGCAGCGCGCAGCTCAGCCTGCCGCGCGCCCGGCGCAGTCCTTCTCTCGTTCGGCCCAACCTGTTCAACGGACGGGTCAGCAGCCTTCTGCTCGTTCGGTTCAGCATTCGGCTTCTCACGCGGCTCAGCAGCCCACTGCTCGTACGGCCCAGCCTGCAGGCGGTACCCGCTTTAAGCAGCAGGCACCTACCCAGCGAACTCAGGCCCCTCAATCGCATTCGCATCACGCTCGCGGTTCGCATGGCGTTGCTCCGGCGACCCGCTCGAGCTACAACATGCATGCTCGTCGCGCTGCTCAAAAGAAGAGTTCTCCGGTTCCCATGATTATCGGCGTTGTGGTGGCGGTGCTCGCGCTTGCTGCGATCGCCTTCTTTGTCGTGCCGGCCGTCAAGGGCTTCTTTGCCGGTGAGGATACGAAGGTCACGGCTGGTCAGCAGGTTACGGTGACCATTCCCGATGGTGCTTCGGGCGATACGATCGCCTCGATTCTCTCCGAGAACCATATCGTAGAAAATCCCAAGGATTACTATGCGGCGGTGAAAAAGCTCAACGCCGATATGTCGCTCAAGCCTGGTGATTATTCGTTCACCACACTCATGGATGCGACCAAGGTTGTTCAGCAACTCATGGAAGGCCCCAACGTGGGCTCCAATGCGCTGACTATCCCTGAGGGCCTGACGGTCGATCAAGTCGCCGACCGTGTGGCCCAGGCCTACGACAGCATCTCTAAGGAAGACTTCCTCAACCAGGCCAAGGCCTCCAACTACGTGGACGACTATAGCTTCCTTAAGGGCGCCGCCAACGACTCGCTCGAGGGTTTCTTGTTCCCCAAGACCTATTCGCTGGGTGATTCGCCGACGGCCGATGGCGTGATTCGCGCTATGCTCGATCAGTTTAAGACCGAGTACAAGTCGCTTGACTTTGCGAGCTGCGAAGCCAAGATCAAGGAGCGCTACGGTGTGGAGATGTCCGACTACGACATCGTCAACTTGGCCTCTATCGTTGAGCGCGAGGGCCTCAACGCCGACCAGCGCGCGCATGTGGCCTCGGTTTTCTACAACCGCCTTGCCGGCAAGCTCGATGGCCTGCGCTATCTCAATAGCGATGCGACTATGATGTATGTCACCGGTGGCGAGGTTACCGCCGACGACCTGCAGAGCGATAGTCCGTATAACACCTATAAGCATGAGGGCCTGCCGCCCACGCCCATCTGCTCTCCGTCGCTCGAGGCGCTCAAGGCCACCCTTGAGCCGACCGACTCTGATGACCTGTATTTCTACATTACGCAGGACGAGGAGTACTTCTCGCAAACCTACGAAGAGCATCAACAGTCTTGGAATTAGCATGAGGATTTTTAGCCCCAAACGATACGTTGCCTCGGTCGATCGCATCGACCTTAATACCCTGTGGGCCGACGGCAAACGCGCCATTCTGCTCGATCGCGATAACACCTTGGTGCCGCGCGACACCGAGCAGGTTCCCGCCGCGGTTTCCGCTTGGCTCGATACCGCCCGCGCCAAAGGCTTTAAGCTGTGCATGGTGTCCAACAACTGGCATCGCGACCAGGTCATGAGCTCTGCACGCGAGCTGGGACTCGAGGCCATCAGCCACGCCATGAAGCCGGCGCCGTTTGCCCTCAAGGCGGGTCTTAAGCGCCTCGGCGCCACGGCCGACGAGGCGGTGCTGATCGGTGATCAGCTCTACACGGACGTGTGGAGCGGCAACTTCGCCGGCGTCGATACCATCCTGGTAAAGCCGCAGGCGACGCAGGACCTGTGGTATACGCAGATCTTCCGTATCTTTGAGCGCCGGGCCCTGCGCGACCTTCCCTGCGAGGAATAGGTCTCGCTATGTCCCAGCATACCAAACACGGCTGCGACCATATCTTCTTTATCGGCTTTTTGGGCGCGGGCAAATCGACGCTCGCGCGCAACGTCGGCACTATGTTCAAGCGGCGTTTTATCGATACCGATCGCCTGGTCGTGCGCCGTTGCGGCAAGTCGGTAACCGAGATTTTTGGGACCGAGGGCGAGGATCGTTTTCGCGAGCTCGAGACCTCGGCGCTCCGTTCGCTCCAAAGTGAGCGCAGCCTGTTGGTTTCGTGCGGGGGCGGCATTGTCGAGACGCCGGTGAATATTGAGCTGATGCACGAAATGGGTACGTGCGTGTACCTCGAGGGTGACTTCGAGGATTCGATTCGCCAGATTCGTCGGTCCGACACGCGCCCCGATTTTCGCTCTCCCGAGCATGCCGCGCGCCTGTTTGAGCATCGCCGTCCGCTGTATCGCCAGGCCGCCGACCTTACCCTTGATATTCGCAACAAGTCCTTCGAGGACGTTTCCTACCTTTGTGCCGAGATGCTTTTGGAGCGTGGGCTGCTATGATTCGCCGTCAACTGATCAATTTCCAAAACCGCAGCGTCGATGTCCGCGTCGGATTGGGCGCGTTCGATGAACTGTCGCGTATGTTTGCCTCGGCCGTGGGCAAGCCTAAGCGCGCGATGGTCGTTTGGAACACCGCCACATCTGAGCGTTTTGGTGAAGTCGTCGAGCATGCGCTGGTCGACGCCGGTTTTGCCGTGTCGCTGCTAGTCCTTGAGGTTTCGCCTGCTGGTGCCACGCTGGCCGATGCTGATGCTATCTTTGGCACCCTGTCTGCCAACGGCGTTACCTGCGACGATCTGGTTGTCGCCGTTGGCGATGCCGCAACCTGCTCGGTTGTTAGCTGGTGCGCCAACCAGTGGTGCGGCCGAACCGAGTGCGCGCTGTTGCCGACGACCTTTGACGCCATGCTCACGGTCGCGACGACCATGAAGCCGCTCGTCGCCTCGTCGGCCAATGCGCTTCCCGCTATCGCGTTCCGTCCCGAACCGGGCTTGGTCGTGTGTGACCTCGACCTTGTTCGTGAGGCGGACCCCGAGGACCTCAAGCTCGGCTTTGTGGTGCTTGTTGGCACCATGCTTTCGAGCAGTAAGTCCCGCTGGAATCAGTTTACTGAGACCGTCCCCGAGATTCTCGCGGGCGAGGAGGTCGCGCTCGTCAATGCCGTTCAATGGTCTCAGACTGCCCGTAAGGACGTACTGATGGCCACGAACCCGAGCGCTCGCCATGCGCTCGATTTTGGCAAGACGGGGGAGCGTACCCTGCGCGCCTGCTTGGGCGATGCCGCTTCGCAGGTCCCTGCCTATCAGCTGTTATCCGAGGGCATGCGCTTTGAGGCGCGCCTAGCACATGATGCCTGCGACTTTGATATCGATTACGTCTTTGAGGTCGATGACTGCCTGGAGGACTTTGGCATCGAGGAACTTGCCTTCGATCTGGAGCCTGCCGCATATATCGAGGAGTTCCGCAGGCAGCAGTTTGTCCGCTCGAACCGCAGTATGTTGCCGCTGCCCGCGGCACTCGGCGCTATTCGTCTAACGTGCGTTGAGGACGAGGTTCTTGAGCGCCATGCTCACGCCTACTTGGCTTCTCGCAAAGAACTTCTCTAAGTTTTATTGACATCCATCGTCTTTCGTATCATGTTGAGGGGCGGGTTTCCAATCGGTTGCGGATCGCATGCGATTCCGTCGTTCGGTTGAGACCCGTCCCGCACTTTTTGAGACAACAAGAAAGGAATCTGCATGTCTGAGTTTGCTGCCGGTCCTGCCGGTCGTATCGAGCGTGTCCGTGCCCTGATGGCCGAGCGTGGCTACGACGCCATCGTGGTGCGCGACGAGGCCAACCTTCGTTGGCTTACGGGCGTGAAGGGCGTTTTCGATTACACCTTTGAATTCCCGCACGCGGCGTTTATTACGGCCGACCAGTGCCTGTTCCATACCGACTCGCGCTACCTCAACAGCTTTGAGGAGAACACGCCCGCCGGCAGCCCCTGGGTTTACGACATGGACGAGGGTACCATCCCCGGCTGGGTCGCCGACAAGATTGCGGCTAACAAGTGCCGTGTCTGTGCTGTCGAGGACGATATGCAGATTAACTTCTACCAGGGTATTCAGCGCGGCCTGGAGGACCGTTCCGTCGCCTGCATCCTACCGCTGATGCACGACGACATCCGCAAGATGCGCGCCATCAAGGATGCCGAGGAGATCGAGCTTATGCGCCATGCGCAGTCGATCACCGATGCCGCTTTCCAGCATATGCTCGGCTTTATTAAGCCCGGTATGACCGAGAAGCAGGTTCGCAACGAGCTCGAGAACTTTATGTTCGCCAACGGCGCCGACAGCCTTGCCTTCGGCTCCATCGTGGCGAGCGGTCCCAACACCGCCAACCCGCATGCCGTGCCGAGCGATCGCGTGATCGAGAAGGGCGATTTCGTTCTCATGGATTACGGCGCGGGCTACTGCGATTACCGCTCCGACATGACGCGCACCGTCGTGATGGGCGAGCCCACGCAGGAGCAGCTCGACCTGTACGCGCTCGTGCGCCGCACGCACGAGGAGTGCGTCGCCGCCATCCATCCGGGCGTTGAGGGTAACGACATCTTCAAGCTTTCCAAGAAGATCATCGGCGATGCCGGCTATGGCGATTACTACAATCATGGCCTGGGCCACGGCGTCGGTATCGACATCCACGAGCTGCCCAACTTCAACCGCAGCAAGAACACCATCGAGATCGGCTCGGTTGTCACCATGGAGCCCGGCGTTTACCTGCCCGGCGTGGGCGGCGTGCGCCTGGAGGATTACGGCGTGGTCACCGAGAACGGCTACGAGCCTTTCACCAAGACCCCGCACGACCTGCACGTCATCGATTGCTAGCCCATTTCGATAGATTTTTGGGGCGGGGCGTCCGAATCGATTCGGACGCCCCGCGTTCTCTTTTTATGCGCTCGCCGCAGGCGCCGTCTGCAAGTGTATAATTTCTGTCGTATGTAATTTGGACGCTTGTGCGTTCTGCCCATAACAAGAAAGGTCGCTATGCCTACCATTTCTACCGCCGACTTCAAGAACGGCCTCGGTCTCCGTATCAAAGACAAGGTCTACACCATCGTCGAGTTCCAGCATGTCAAGCCGGGCAAGGGCGGCGCGTTTGTGCGCTACAAGACCCGCGACATCAAGAGCGGCCGCGTCGTCGAGAACACCTGCAACGCCGGCACCAAGTTCGAGAGCGTCATGCTCACCACCCGTGAGTTCCAGTACCTCTACAACGATGGCACCGACTACATCTTCATGGACAACGAGACCTATGAGCAGGTTCCCGTTCCCGAGGACATGGTGGGCGAGAACTCCAAGTGGCTGCGCGAGAACGACATTTGCCAGCTGCTCTTCGCCGACGATGAGCTCATGGGCGTGACTCCGCCGATGTTCATCGAGACCACCATCGTCCAGACCGACCCGGGCTTTAAGGGCGACACCGTCCAGGGTTCCACCAAGCCGGCCACGATCGACACCGGCGCTGTCATCCAGGTCCCCATGTACCTCAACGAGGGCGAGGTCATCAAGGTTGACACCCGCGACGGCAAGTTCGTCTCCCGCGTCTAGCAACCAACTCTTCTAGGAGGACTCATGCCCCAGGAAATCAAGATTGACGGCATCGGCATTTCGCCCGATGTTCTGACCGCCATCGTCTCGCGCGCCGTGTCCGATGTCGAGGGCATCGCCTCCGTTGGCGTCAAGGACCTTGCCACTAATCTTGTCTCCATGATGCTCTCGTCCAAGGCCCCGGCTTCCGAGCCGGCGGTCGAGGCCGAGGTCGTTGGCGACAAGCTCGCACTCACCGTGCGTGTCGTGGTGTTCTTTGGCTATCCGTTCAAGAAACTCGCCGAGGCCGTTCGCGCCGCCGTGGTCGCCGCCATCGATGCTCAGGTGGGCGTCGAGGTCGAGCGCGTCGACGTTTGCATTGACGGCCTCGTTTTCCCCAAGGAGTAACCTTTGAGCCTTAAGGTTTATCGCGGGCGCACGCTTGCCCGCAGTCAGGCGCTGCAGCTGCTGTTCCAGGCCGAGGCCACGGACAGCCCGCTCGAGCGCGTCCTCGAGGGCGATTTCCTGATCTCGAAGGGCCCCCTCGACCCCTATGCGCTCGAGCTTTGCCGTGGTGCCTACGAGCATATCGATCGCATCGACTGTGCCCTGCGCGCCGTCGCCAAGAACTGGGATCTTATGCGCATGCCCGGCGCCGACCGCAACCTGCTGCGTATCGCCGTCTACGAGATGCGCTTCCTCACCGACGAGGAGGTCTCGGACGCCATCGTGATCAACGAGGCCGTCGAGCTTGCCAAGGCCTATGGCACCGATCAGTCCGCGTCGTTTGTCAACGGCGTGCTGGGCAAGATCGCTCGCAGCGAGGAGCTGCCGGGTGAGGATCTGTACCAGGAGCTGCTGGCCGAAGATCGCGTTCGCGAGGAGGCCCAAGCCGTCGAGGCTGACGCCAAGGTTGCGGTTGCCCAGGCTGAGGCTGGCGTGCTGGCCGAGGATGCGGACGCCGCCGAGGCTGACTTCGACTCCGTCGAGGAGTAGTCATGCCAGAGGGTTCTGTCCGTAACTTCGACGAGATCTCGGACCGCTTGGACCAGATCATCGCTACCGTTCGCTCTAAGGATACGTCCTTAGAGCGTTCGCTCGATCTGTTTGACGAGGCGATTGAGCTGGGCTCCCGTGCGGTCGACATGGTCGACAAGTTTGAGCTGACGCCGCGTGAGGCCGACAAGCTCGAGCAGGAATACGATGAGGATGCGGCAAACGAATCCCAGGATAGCTAGGCCGCATCTCCGGATACGAATGGTTGATGGCATTCATGAAACGCGTGCGTCTTGATGACGAACTGATTTCACAGGGCATCTGCGCCGATCGCGCGGATGCCCTTCGCACTCTTATGGCCGGCTTGGTCTCGAGTGGCGGCGAGCGCTTGACTTCGCCGGGCCTTAAGGTAACCCCGGGCCTGCCGTTGCACGTGAAGGGGCGCATTCCCTATGTTGGCCGCGGCGGTCTTAAGCTCGAAGGCGCGCTTGATGCGTTTGGTATCAATCCGACGGGCCTTGCCTGTCTGGATGTGGGCTGCTCTACCGGCGGCTTTACCGATTGCCTGCTCAAGCGCGGAGCTGCGACCGTTGTCTCGGTGGACGTGGGTCGCGCCCAGTTCGATTGGTCGTTGCGTCAGGACGATCGCGTGACGCTGCATGAGCGCACAAACGTGACGCAGCTGCCTGAGCTTGGCTATGCCGGCGCCATCGACCTGGCAGTGTGTGATGTCTCGTTTACCAGCATCGCGAACATTATCGATGCGGTGCTGGCGTGCCTGGCGCCTACGGGTGCATTCTGCACGCTCGTAAAGCCGCAGTTTGAGGCTCCGGCGGCGCTGGTGGGCGAGGGCGGCATTGTGACCGATCCCGCCGTGCGCCGCGATACACTCGTGGCGGCGGTTAAACTCTTTGCTGCCAAGGGCCTCTTTCCGGTCGATGTGTGCGTGTCACCCATTCATGGTGCAAAGGGCAACGTTGAGTTTTTCCTGTACGGCACGAGATTTGACCCTGGCGACCGCTCGCAAGACGAGCTGCAATCCCAGGTATCGGTTATGAGCGAGAAAGCTGCAATGCTATGAAGGTCTTTCTGGTTCCCAATTATTACAAGCAAGAGGCGGTCGAGAGCGGCCTGATGCTCGAGCTTTGGCTTTCGCGCCAGGGCTACGAGGTTGCATGGGCTGCCGACCAGCGTTCCAAGATCCAGAGCACGCCCGATGTTGACGATGCCGACCTGGTCATTACGCTCGGCGGCGACGGTACGTTGCTGCGCGCCGCCCGCATTCTCAACTACCGTGAGATTCCCATTTTGGGTCTTTCCTATGGTCATTTGGGTTTTTTGACCGCCGCGAGCCCCGAGGAACGCGATATTTTGCAGGTTGTGAACGATGCCCTGTCCGGTGAGCTCCACGTGAGCCGCCGCGCCACCATCGCCGCGGATATCGTCTCGGTGCGCGAAGACGGTACGAAGGATGTCGTGCGCACGTTTGCCCTCAACGACATGGCGCTTACGCGCGGGCCCTTGTCCGATATGGTCGAGTTCGACATCACGGTGTCGGGCCACCATATTGACCGCCTGCGCGGTGACGGCGTGGTCGTTTCGACGGCAACCGGCTCTACCGGCTATGCGCTGAGCGCCGGCGGCCCTATCGTGAGCCCCGATTATACGGGCATGGTCTGCGTACCCATTGCGCCGCACACCATTCAGGCCCGTGCCTTCTTGACTTCGCCGAGTGATGTCGTCGAAATCTTTATGTCCGATGATCGCCCGAGTGTTCCGGCGATTGCTATCGATGGACAGTTTATTACCTGCGATGGCACCGTTGAGAGCGTGGCTGTGCACCGCGGGCCCGGAGATGTGCTGCTCCTCGATTACGGCCCCGAGAGCTTCTATAACTCGGTGAGCCGCGTTTTCTACGGAGTCCGTCATGATCGATGAGCTGCAGGTTTCTAACATTGCACTCATTCGCGAGGCGACGCTGGTGCCGAGTGCCGGTCTGACTGTCCTGACCGGCGAGACCGGCGCCGGCAAGACCGCGCTCCTCTCGGCCCTCAAGCTTATTTTGGGTGAGCGCGCGGATTCGTCGATGGTGCGCGAGGGCGAGGCGCTGGCGAGCGTCGAGGCGCGGCTGTTTGACGGCCCGCACGACACGGAAGGCTTCACGGTCCAGCGCAGCCTTTCTGCCGAGGGCCGCAGCCGCGTGAAGATTGACGGCCGCATCGCCAGTGTGCGCGAGCTTTCGGAGCGCGTTGGTGTGATGATGGATCTGTGCGGCCAGCACGAGCACCAGCGCTTGCTCGATCCGGCGCATCACGTTGCGATGGTCGATGCATGGGCAGGGCGCCCGGCACTCGAGGCGCTGGATGCGTACCGCGTCTGCTTTAAAGCATCGCGCGCTGCCGCCAAGGAGGTTCGACGTGTCGAAGAGGCCTCGCGTGCGCAGGGGAGCCGCGTCGAGGAGGCGCGCTTTGCCCTCGAGCGCATCGGCGAGGTCGACCCCAAGCCGGGTGAGTATGAGGAACTCGAGGAGCTGCTGCCGCGCTCCGAACATGCCGAGGTACTGGTTGCCACGGCTAACGATGCCCATGCATCGCTTGCCTCTGAAGGGGGAGCGCTCGATGCCGTGAACAGCGCCGTGGCAGAGCTTTCCCGAATGGCTACCGTCGATCGCAAACTCGGCGACATTGCCGATGCACTTTCGGATGCCTGTATCTCCCTTGAGGATTGCGCGAACGAGCTTCGTGCCTATCGCGATGGCATCGCCTTCGACCCGCGCGAGCTCGCTCGCATGCGTGAGCGGTATTCCGATCTCAAGGGCCTGTTGCGTCAGTGGGGCCCCACCATGGACGATGTTTTTGCCATGCGCGATCGCTCGCAAGAGCTGCTGTCCCTGGTCGATGATGGCGATGAACAGATCAAAAAGGCGCGTGAGGCACTCGGGAGCGCCGAGCGCGAGTTGTTTGCCGCTGCCAAGGCACTTAAGCGCGCCCGTAATACGGCGGCCCCTCGCTTCTGCCACGAGGTCTGCCGCCAGATGGCTCGCCTGGAGATGGGCGGCGCCGAGCTTGTCTGGGAGTCACGTGATCTTCCACGTGCTGAATGGACGCCCGTTGGTCCTTCGAGCTACGAGCTGCTATACCGCAGCGGTGCCGGCTTGACGCCACGTCCCCTGCGCCGCATTGCCTCGGGCGGCGAGTTAAGTCGCGTCATGCTGGCAAGCAAGGTTGTCCTCGGTAACGCGGACGGTGTCGATACGCTGGTGTTTGACGAGGTCGATGCCGGTGTCGGTGGCTCCACGGCGCGTGCGCTCGCGGGCGTGCTGGCAGATCTCGCCTCTACGCATCAGGTGATTGTCGTAACCCACTTGGCGCAGGTCGCCGTCATGGCTGACAAGCATTACGTCGTCAGCAAGGAACCGGGCGATGTTCCCCAGACGCATTTGGACGAGGTAACCGGTGAAGCGCGTACCGCCGAGATCGCCCGCATGTTGAGCGGCGATCAGTCCGAGGCAAGCCTGGCGCACGCCAAGCAGATGCTCGAAGAAGCTCGAGGTTAGGTCGTATCAGCGGTGTTGGTGGGACAAAATAGACTGAATTTTTTGTCCCACTTCGCGTTTTACTCCACAACCTTATCCGGCTGGATGAGCTCCTCGTAGTAGCTGATATGTTCGCGAGCGTCTTTAATCTCGGGCAGCAGGAAGTTGTAGATGACTTCGATGATCATCGTGGCGCTGATCTTGGAGAACGCGAAGTCACCCGTTGTCAGCAACGCTTCGTGATTGACGGTATTAAAGGTGTAGTCGGCGAGGCGCGCGAGTGGGGATTTGCTGTCACTGCTGATGACGACTACGGTTGCGCCGCAGTCGCGAGCCGCTTTTGCCATGCGATTCAGTCGGCGCGATTTGCCGGAGTTTGAGATTAGCACGATGACGTCACCCGGGCGCAACGTGAGCGCAAAGCCGATTGATGTCTCGCTAATGGTGCTCGCCATGCAGCGCAGGCCCAGCTGCGAAAACTTAAACGTCGCATCGAGTGCGACCGCGTTCGTATTGCCCACAGCTGCAAACTCAATAACCCCTGCATGCTTAAGGGCATGCACAACAGCCGCCAGCGTATCGTGGTCGATCCCGTCGATGGTCGCATTAAGCTCGCTCACCTTGGCAGCCAGGATGTTCTTGAGGCTCTGCTCCATATTGTCGAGCGAGACCTCGTCGGTCAGGCCCTCGTTGCGCTGGCTTTCCAAATCCCTCGCCAACGAAAACTGAAAGCTGCGGAAGCTGCCAAACCCAAGCTTGCGGCAGAAGCGCGAAACGGTCGCCTCGGACGTGGCAGCGGCGCGTGAGAGCTGAGCCGCCGTGAGGCGTGGAGCCTCGGACTGGTGCTCCAATATATAATCGACAATGCGCTGCTCGGATTCGCTGTATCCCTGATGGGTGCTAATGAGGGAAAGTGCGCTCTTGCTACTATCGGTCATGGATGGCTCCTGGTTGGCATGAAAATCTAATTTGATTCGCAATGCCATAGTATACGGGCATTTTCAATTACAAGATACACCTTGCCGTTTCAAGTGTTGATGGTAAACTTTCACTTACCGTTTACGGTTATGAAAGAACCTTTCACCGGAGAATTGCACCTTGTCTCTTCTCACGCGGACGGTAGGTTGGTATCTTTCAGTTGTGGAAAAACGCGCATCGAAGCGCGTGTAGGGGAGCGCCCGCGGGCGCTGTACTCAAGAAGGAGGGACACATGGCTAAGTTTGACATCATCGCCGCGACCGGTTGCCCGACCGGCATTGCGCACACCTTCATGGCGAAGGAGGCGCTGGAGAAGGCAGCTGCCGAGCGCGGTCTGACCATTAAGGTCGAGACTCATGGCCAGGTCGGTGTCGAGAACGAGCTCACCAAGAGTGAGATCGCTGGTGCCAAGGCCGTCGTCGTCGCAGCAGACAAGGATGTTCAGGCTGAGCGTTTCGCCGGCAAGCCCATGGTTTCCGTTGGTGTTTCCAAGGCCCTGTCCGTTGAGGCCGCCGGTAAGCTGATTGACCGCGCGCTCGCCGCCAAGGGCGACAGCACGGTTGCAGCCGCTGCCGATGTCGAGGATGAGGTCGAGGAGAAGGAGTCCATCGGCCACGTCATCTACAAGCACCTCATGAACGGCGTCAGCCACATGCTGGTCTTCGTTGTTGCTGGTGGTGTTCTGACCGCTGTCTCGTTCCTGTGGGGCATTACGTCCTTCGATTCGACGGCGTCTGACTACAACAGCTTTGCTGCGATGCTCAAGATCATCGGCGGCATCGCCATGAACCTTATGGTTCCGGTGCTTTCCGCCTACATCGCCGAATCCATCGGCAAGCGCCCGGCGCTCGTCCCCGGCTTTGTTGCCGGTATGATCGCCATCCAGGGCCTGCCTGTTAACGCCGAGACCGGCATGATCGATGCCGGTGGCGCCGGCGTGGGCTTCGGCTTCCTGGGCGGCATCGTCGGCGGCTTCCTTGCCGGCTATGTCATCTTGCTGCTCGAGAAGGTCTTTGCCGGTCTGCCCAAGAATCTGGACGGCCTCAAGGCTATCTTCCTGTACCCGCTGTTCTCGACGGCTATCGTCGGCCTGGTCATGCTCGGCATTTCCGGCCCCATGGCTGCCATCAACACCGCCATGATGGACTTCCTCAAGGGCCTGTCCGCCTCTGGCGCCGTTGTCCTGGGTCTTGCCATTGGCTGCATGTGCGCCTTTGACATGGGCGGCCCGGTCAACAAGGCTGCTTACGTCACCGGTACCGCTATGCTCACCGAGGCTCTGGCCGCCGGTGTTGGCACCGATACCTATAACTTCGGCACCAACTTCATGGCTGCCGTCTCCGCCGCCTGCATCGTTCCGCCGCTGATCACCACCTTTGCCGTCGTTGTCGGCAAGAAGTACTTCAGCCAGGAGGATCACGACGCCGGTGTCGTTAACCTCATCCTTGGTTGCACCCACATCACCGAGGGCGCCATTCCGTTCATGACCAAGAACATCTGGCCCGTCATGCCCATCATGATGCTCGGTTCCTCTATCGCTTCGATCCTGACCATTATGTTCAACGTTCACGATCCGGCGCCTCACGGTGGCTTCCTGGTCCTGCCCGTTGTCGAGAACGGTCCGCTTTGGGTCCTCGCGATCCTCATCGGCGCTGTGGTCGGTGGCATCCTTTTCGTGGCCTTCAAGAAGTACGACTTTGAGAAGAACCAGAAGGCCACTCCTGCAGCCAAGCCGGTTGAGGCTCCCAAGGCCGCTGCCGTCGAGGCCCCCAAGGCCGAGGCTGCCGACTTCGTGAAGGTCGAGAATGTCTTTGTCGCCGAGGACTTCGCTTCTCGTGACGAGGCTCTGAGCTTCGTTTCCAACCAGGCCGTCAAGGCCGGTATCGCCAGCGACGCCGACGCCGTGATGAACGCCTTCCTGGCCCGCGAGGCCGAGGGCACCACGGGCATGATGGAGGGCTTCGCCATCCCGCATGCCAAGTCCGACGCCATTACCGAGGCTGCCGTCATCGTCGTCAAGGACGAGTCCGGCGTGACCGGTTGGGACACCATGGACGGCGCTCCCGTCAACGTGGCTATCGCCCTGCTCATCCCCGGTGCCCAGGCCGGCACTACGCACCTCAAGATCCTGTCCAAGGTCGCCGAGGCGCTCATGGACGAGGACTTCCGTGCCACCGTCAAGGGTTCCACCGACGCCGCCGAGATCGCCAAGACGATCAACGCCCGCCTGGTCTAATTCCACGGCACGCGAATAACATCGCCCTCTGTACAAAAGGCGAGGACTCCACCAGGAGCCCCCGCCTTTTTTCATTCCCTTCTGTAAGTTGCGGTGAAATAGGGACTGTTTAAACGTTTCAACCGCAAAATGGGGGTGCGGACGATTTCTTGGACCGCGCCTAGGCGTATCCAAGCTTCCTGCGG
>CAVGCW010000041.1:0-23111 GCA_963628025.1 Alloprevotella sp.
CGGTCATCAAAGTCAACGACTGGATCATCGAAAAGCTGGAGTCAACCAAATTGATTTAGTTCAGCAACGTAAACGCCGTCGGAACATTGAGATCTTCCAACCCGATGCTTTAGCGTAGTGAATTGCACGGGCTGCTTGGTTGTTGCTACAGTAGCGGGGCGTGCCGGGGGTCCGGTGCGCCCTGCTTTTATTTGACCATGAGGCGGCACGCAGCCATGCGCGTGCGGACACCACGCCCAGATTGAGCGCGAGGATGCCCTATGGCCCAGCATGCCACTGACAATATCGAAATGATGCCCGATAGCCCTGTTGCTCGCGAGGACCTGGGCGCGGGCGGCACCTCCCGCGGCGCCGGCGCTCGCTCGCCGCTGTTCTGGAAAGTCCTGCTGCTTTCGGTGGCAGTCGTCTGGGGCTACTCCTTTACGACCATGAAGGACGCGCTCGACACCATTCCGGTGTTCGAACTGCTCTACGTGCGCTTTCTGCCTGCGGCGTTGGTCATGTTTTTCATCTTCCACAAGCGCATTATCGCGCACCTCAACGCCCGCAACCTTATCGTCGGACTTGGCATGGGCGCACTTATGTGGGCCGCCTACGCCCTGCAGACAGTCGGTCTGGCGCACACCACGGCGGGCAAGAATGCTTTTTTGACGGGCACGTATTGCATCGTTGTGCCGTTCGCGAGCTATTTTCTGAGCGGCGAAAAACTCACCCGCTATAACCTGGGCGCGGCGCTGCTGTGCTTGGCGGGCATTGGCTTGGTGGCGCTCGATAGCGTTGAATTCAACATCGGTGATGTCATTACGCTGGCGGGTGCGGTCTTTTTCGCCATCCAGATGGCGGTGACTGCCAAGTACGGTCGCAAAATGGACATCAACGTCATCACGTTTTGGATGTTTGTGGGCAACGGCGTGCTGAGCCTGGCAACGTCGCTGCTATTCGAGACCCAAGCGCCTCTGTCCGTGTGGACGCCGAGCTTTATCAGCGCGATGGCGTTTCTATCGGTGGGCTGTACGTGTGTGGCTCTGCTCATCCAAAACGTCGGCCTGGCGCATGTCCCGGCCTCAGCGGGCTCGCTGCTCCTTTCGATGGAGTCGCCTTCGGGTGTGCTGTTCTCGGTGCTGCTGATGGGGGAGGCGCTCACCTCGCGCCTGCTCGCCGGCTTCGCGCTCATCTTTCTTTCGATTATCTTGAGCGAGACGCATTTCGATTTTTTGCGTCGAAAGCCGCGTCCGCAATTGTAAACAATTTGTTGCGCCGCCTCCCGGGGCGGCATTTTTTATGCGTCGCCCTTAAAGTAGTACCTTGCACTTTACGCTATCAAAGTGCTTGCTGCAAAAACGTTACTGGAGGGCATCTATGGCACCAGCACTGTCCGATCTTCAACCGCAATCAGCGCCCAAGGCCACCGCGGCGGCGCAGACCGCTATCGGTGACGGTCTTGTTGCAGAAGCTCAGGCTTTTGCAGACGAGCTCGCTGCGTGGCGACACGATTTACATCAGATGCCCGAGCTGGGTAATAGCCTCCCGCAGACCTCTACGTATATCCAAGCGCGCCTGACCGAGATGGACATCCCATTTGCTACGCTCGTCGATGGTTCCTGCGTTGTGGGCCTTGTCGGCGCCGGTGCCGCCGCGGCCCAAGGCAATGGCATCTGCACGAATGAGCAGGCCGGTACGGTCGTTATGCTGCGTGGCGACATGGACGCCCTGCCCGTTGCCGAGGAATCCGGCGAGTCCTTTGCATCCACCAACGGCTGCATGCACGCTTGCGGTCACGATATGCACGCGACGGCGCTGCTTGGTGCGGCTCGTATGCTCAAAGCGCGCGAGGCAGAGCTTGTTGATGCCAACGCTACGGTCAAGTTGCTGTTCCAGCCGGGCGAGGAAACCTTTGAGGGTGCCCGCGCCGCCATCGCCGACGGTCTGCTGCAGAACCCGCGTCCTCAGGTCGCCTTTGCCATGCATGTCAATAGCCAGTCGCCGCTCGGCCTGGTGCTCTACGGCAGCCCGGCGCTCTCGGGCGTGTACGGTTTTCGTATCACGCTTCAGGGCAAGGGCGGCCATGGCTCGAGCCCCGAGATTTGCATCGACCCCATCACGGCCGGCGTGCATGTGCATCTGGCGCTCCAGGAGCTTATCGCTCGCGAAGTGCCGGCGGCCAAGGAGGTCGCACTGACCGTGGGTAAGTTTGCCGGTGGCCAAGCGGCCAACGTCATCCCAGATACCTGCGTGCTCGAAGGCACGCTGCGCGGCTTTGACGTCGAGCTCATGGAGCACCTCAAGACCCGCATCGCGGAGGTCGTAAACGGCGTTGCCACAACATATCGTACGTCGGCGACCATCGAGACGCTTTCGGATGTTCCGCCGCTTGTACTCGACAGCGATATGACTCAGGTGTCGCTTGGCTACGTGGGCGCAGTGCTGCCCAAGGCGGCTTTCTTGCCGCTTTTACATGCCATGGCGAGTGAGGACTTCGCGCTTATCTCGAGCGAGATTCCGAGTGCGTACTTTACCGTGGGCGCGGCCGTAACCGACACGGACGAACACTTTGCCCAGCACCATCCCAAGGCACGTTTTAACGATGCCGAGCTGCCGCTCGGTGCTGCGGCTTATACCGCCGTCGCTTTGGGCTATATCGCCGACCACCGGTAGCACCCAACCTTGCCTTTCAAGCCTGCGGGCATGGCCGTAAGGCCTATGCCCTTGTCTTTCAAGGCAATCTTGGGCACTACCGGCGCCCGGCGCCGGCTATTCGTTTGTTAAATAAGGAGCAGTATGCCCCAGCAGCGTAAGTTCTTCCCCGGCTGGCTCGTGGTGGCCTCCGGCTTCGTGATCATGGCCACGTGCTACACGATTTTCGTCAACTGCATGAGCCTGTTCCAGCCGCTCATCGTCAGCGACTTGGGAATATCTCTTGCGCAGTACAACATCTCCAATGCGATCTCTACCGTGGTGAGCGTTATCGGATCGCTTGTCATTGGCCATGTTGCCGATAAGGTGAGTGGCCGCGTATTGGGCTCGCTCACCGTTATCGCTACCTCTGCCGTTCTTGCCGGCATGAGCTTTGTCGGTGAGCTGTGGCAGGTCTACGTGCTCTTTGCCGTTTCGGGCTGCTTCGCTGTGGCCTCGACCCGCCTGCTCATCAGCCTGTGACCGCCAACTGGTTTACCGCCAAGCGAGGCCTTGCCATCTCCATCGCACTTTCGGGCTCGGGCTTTGGCGGCGCTATTCTGTCTCCCATCGTGAGCTCGCTTATCGTGGGCGTTGGCTGGCGTTCCGCCTTCCTGGTGCTCGCGGCTATCTGCATGGTGGCGGCGCTGCCCATCCGCGTCCAAGCAGTTTGGCATGGCCGACCTCGGCAAGGTCACGGGTACCATCACCTCGCTCGAGATGGTCGGCGGCACCGTGGGCGCCATTGTCTCGGGCGTGCTGTTCGACGCCACGGGCTCCTTTGCGAGCACCTGGATCGTGTGCTTGGCGTGCTCCGTGGTCATGCTCGTGTTCCTGCTGGTATCCGAGCCCATCGCCGCCAAGCTGCGCGCGAGCGTGGCGGGGGAGTAAGCACGCTGCCGCGTTTGCCGGCTCACCCAACTCTGCCCGCGGCGGTCTTGGGAGCCGAATGGATGCTCGTACCATCATTCGGTTTCCAAGGTCGCCGCAGGCCAAAGGACGATCCCTATTCCTCCGTCCCCAAGGAATCACGTGATCCGAAGGGGACGGAGGAAAAGGGATCACAAACAGCGGCGGCGCGTCTGGCCGAACGAGTCCCCATACCCTCGTTCGGTCAGACGCGCCACCGCTGTTTGTGTTTGTGCCGTATAATGACCGTTACCTATGACGCGATACAAAAGAAAGGTGTTTGCCCATGCAGGCACAGAAGGCGGAGGGAACCCGCGACCTTATCGGCGCCGAGATGCGCGCCTGGCAAAAGATGCAGCAGATTGCGGCCGGCGTGTTCGAGCCGTTTGGTTTTAAACCCATCGAGACGCCCGCGATCGAGCAGGTGGACGTGTTTGTCCACGGTATCGGCCAGTCGACCGACGTCGTGCGCAAGGAAATGTTCCGCGTGTTCAGCGGTGCCAACCTGGAGCGCGTCTTTACCGAGGGCACCGACACCAAACTCAAGCCCAAGCAGCGCCTGGCGCTTCGCCCCGAGGGCACGGCCGGCGTGGTGCGCGCCGTCGTGGAGAACAACCTGGTGCCCCAGGGCTCCACGCCGTTTAAGGCGTACTACGCCGAGGCCATGTTCCGCGGCGAGCGTCCCCAGAAGGGCCGCCTGCGCCAGTTCCACCAGGTGGGCATCGAGTGGCTCGGCGCTCCCGATCCGGCGGCAGACGCCGAGTGCATCATCATGCTCATGGAGTTCTACAAGCGCCTGGGCTTCGATCTTTCCAAGCTTCGTCTGCTCATCAACTCGATGGGTGACGCCCAGTGCCGTCCGGCTTATCGCGAGCAGGTTAAGCAGTTCATCCTCGATCACGCCGACGAGATGTGCGATGAGTGCCGCGAGCGCGCCGAGCTCAACCCGCTGCGTGCCTTTGACTGCAAGAACGACCACTGCCGCGAGATCATGGCCGAGGCTCCGTTGATGGGTGACAACCTGTGCGATGAGTGCCGCGAGCACTACGAGCAGGTCAAGCGCTATCTGGATGCCGCCGGTATCGAGTATGTCGAGGATCCCACCTTGGTGCGCGGCCTGGACTACTACACCCGTACTGTCTTTGAGGTCGAGGCCCCTGGCGCCGGCGTCGGCTCCATCGGCGGCGGCGGCCGCTACGATGGCCTGGTCGAGCTCGAGGGTGGCAAGCCCACGGCGGGCGTCGGCTTTGCTGTCGGTTTTGAGCGCGCCCTGCTGGCCCTGCAGGCCTTTGGCAGCGATTTGGGTGCCGATGAGGCCCCGTGCGTCTATGTCGCCAACGCCGGCAAGGAGCTGCGTCAGAACGTCTTTGCCATTACGCAGGAGCTTCGCGCCGCAGGTATCGTGACCGAGGCCGACTATCAGGGTCGTTCGCTCAAGGCCCAGTTTAAGCAAGCCGATAAGGTAGGCGCCAAGCTCATCTTGGTCCTGGGTGGCGACGAGCTTGCCGCCGGCAAGGTCAAAGTGCGCGACATGCAGAGCCATGACGAGGTGCTCGCCGATCTGGACAACGTCGTCGAGGCGGTTCGCGAGCGCCTGTAGCGCATCTTTTTGAGCTTCGGGCCTGCTAACGTGCCCTGCTCATGGAGAGCGATTGTTACGGGGGTGTTTCGCTTTTATGCGGAATGCCCCCGTTTACGTATGCCGCCCACCGAGAAATACGACCATTTAGGGCAAAAACCTTTGCAATGCAGAAAATACTTTTGTGTGGTAAAGCGCAATCAGTGTCGAAAGTATTTCTCAAGCGCCTATAATGAATACCGCATGTTACGTGCATAGAAGGAGGAATGGGAGGAAACGTGGCTGAGAACCTAAGCAACCAGTCTGTACCCGAAGCCGCGGCGCGCGTCGCTGCCGTGGTCAACCGCCTCGTTAACCGAATCGGCTCGAATGCCGAGTCCAGGGAGCGTCTCGCCGAGATCGAGATCCCCGAGGAGCTGCGCGACAATCTGGCGCTGTTCTTGCGCCTGGAGCGCCGTGTGCTTAGCGAGTATGATCCCGAGATCGCGGACCTGTTCGACAAGATTTTGACAGCCGAGATTGTGGTCAATGCCGGCAACCCCGGTACCTGCGCTGCCGACGAAGCCGTCGACGAGCAGGGCGTGCCCACCGCCGACGAGCCCACTGCCGTGGCATTTCGTGAGGTCGTCGATTTGATCGACAGCCTGCCGCTCGATAAGCAGCAGGTCATCGTTCGCGCCTTTACGAGCTTTTTCCATCTGGCAAACCTGTCGGAGGAGAACTACCGTGTGGCGCAGCTGCGCGAGCGCGAGGCCGGTGCGTCGACCGATACCGAGGTCGATCCTGCCAACGAGCTTACCGTTGCCTATCACCAGCTGGTGAATGAGCTGGGTGTCGAGGGTGCCAACGAGCTGCTCGACAAGCTCGAGTTCCACCCTGTCTTTACCGCACATCCCACCGAGGCCCGTCGTAAGGCCGTCGAGGGCAAGATCCGCCGTATCTCCAACCTGCTGGAGGAGCGTCCGCGTCTGGGCGGCTCCGACCTGGTGGAGAACGAGCGCCATATGCTGCAGGAGATCGACGCCCTGGTGCGTACGAGTCCCATCGCGCTCAAGAAGCCCACGCCGGTCGAGGAAGCCGATACCATCATCGACATCTTCGATAACACGCTGTTCGACGTTATCCCCGTTATCTATCGTCGTTTTGACGATTGGGTGCTGGGCGACAAGGCCGGTACTGTGCCGCCGCTGTGCCCGGCGTTCTTCCATCCCGGCAGCTGGATCGGTTCCGACCGCGACGGTAACCCCAACGTCACCGCCAAGGTGAGCCGTGAGGTCGCCGCCAAGTACTTTACGCACATGGTGCTCAAGCTCGAGGACAAGTGCCGCCACATCGGCCGCAACCTCACGCTCGAGGCTACCTACAGCAAGCCGTCGGCCGAGCTCATTAACCTGTGGAACCATCAGGTCGAGATGAGCCCTCGTTACACGGCCCGCGCCGAGCTGATCTCCGAGCACGAGCCGCATCGCGCCGTCATGCTCGTCATGGCCGACCGCCTGAACGCCACCGTCCGTCGTATCACCGACACCATGTACCACAGCGCCGACGAGTTCCTGGATGACCTGCGCGTCGTCCAGCGTTCGCTGGCCGCCTGCGGTGCCGTCCGTGCTGCCTACGGCCCGGTCCAAACCATCATCTGGCAGGTCGAGTCCTTCGGCTTCCATATGGTCGAGATGGAGTTCCGTCAGCACTCCGTGGTGCATGCCCGCGCCCTTAAGGATATCCACGAGAACGGTATCCATGGCGACCTGCAGCCCATGACGCGCGAGGTCATCGATACCTTCCGCGCTATCGGCTCCATCCAAAAGCGCTACGGCAAGAAGATGGCGCACCGCTACATCATCTCGTTTACCAAGAGCGCTCAGCATGTGGCCGACGTCTTTGAGCTGGCGCACCTGTCCTTTGCACACGAGGAGGATGTCCCCGAGCTCGACGTGATCCCGTTGTTCGAGCAGCTCGAGGACCTCGAGGGCTGCGTCGACGTGCTCGATCAGATGCTTACGCTGCCCGTGGTGCAAAAGCGCCTTGCCCAGACCAACCGCCGCATGGAGGTCATGCTGGGCTATTCCGACTCCTCCAAGGATGCCGGTCCTACCACGGCCATGCTCGCGCTGCACTCCGCGCAGGAGCGCATCGCCAAGTGGGCCGAGAAGAACGATATCGACCTGGTGCTCATGCACGGCCGCGGCGGTGCCGTGGGCCGTGGCGGCGGCCCGGCCAACAAGGCCGTGTTGGCGCAGCCCAAGGGTTCGGTCAACTGCTTCTTTAAGCTTACCGAGCAGGGCGAGGTCATCTTTGCCCGTTACGGCAACCGCACGCTGGCTCAGCGCCATGTTGAGTCCGTTGCCGCCGCAACGCTTTTGCAGTCGGCCCCGAGTGTCGAGAAGACCAACACCGAGACCACGCAGAAGTTCTGGGATATGGCCGAGAAGCTCAACACCGCAAGCCACGAGCGCTATCTGGACCTGCTGAACACCGAGGACTTTACACCGTGGTTCTCGACCGTTACGCCGCTGACCGAGGTCGGTCTGCTGCCGATCGGCTCGCGTCCCGCCAAGCGCGGCCTGGGCGCCAAGTCGCTCGATGACCTGCGTACCATTCCGTGGATCTTCAGCTGGAGCCAGGCTCGCATTAACCTGGCCGCTTGGTACGGCCTGGGTACCGCCTGCGAGCAGTTGGGCGATCTTGACCAGCTCAAGGCTGCCTACCAGGAGTGGCCGTTCTTCCGCACCTTTATCGACAACATCGAGATGTCGATTGCTAAGACCGATCAGCGTATCGCCAAGATGTATCTGCACCTGGGCGATCGCCAGGATCTGTCCGAGAAGGTCTTTACCGAGATGCAGCTCACGCGTAAGTGGGTCCTTGCCATCGTCGGTGATGAGTGGCCGCTGCAGCGTCGTCGCGTGCTCGGCTGCGCCGTTCGCGTGCGTAACCCCTACGTCGACGCTCTGTCCATCGCCCAGGTCCGCGCCCTTCGCGAGGTGCGCATGAATCAGGACGAGATGGCCGAGGAGAAGAAGGCCGAGTACATGAGCCTGATTCTTTCGACTGTGACCGGCGTCTCGGCAGGATTGCAGAACACGGGGTAATCGATAGCCCTGTGGCTCTCACCGGGACCCGACGGGTTTCCCTCTGAATGCGTCCTCGCACTTGAAGCCCCCTTATCCTGCTCCTTCGGAGCTGCGGATAAGGGGGCTTCGTGCTGCGGAATGCATTCAGAGGGAAACCCATCGGGTCCCTTCGTCCTCGGTCTTCGGGGATTAAAGCTGAGGAGAAGAATTGTGCGCTTTTCGCCTTACGACTGTAGCGGCCGCGGTCCCGTTTGGGGTCGCGGCCGTTTTGTTGTGGGTCAAATATGAACGTTGTGTTAATGGGTCGGTGGACGGTGGTGTTTTTCGGTGAGCGGCGTATCCTTCCAACGGTTTATCTAGTGTGTCAGTTGAAAAGGAAGAGGGCGCTCGTCATTGTTTGAATGTGAACTGCCGTTTGACCACAAGACGTTGCATCTGGAGCTCGAGGATAAGAACTTCGCGGGTGTGATGGAAGGTCATCAAAACGAGTTTAAGACCACGAAATCGCAGGAAGAGCTGGTAGAGGAGTCGCTTGCCAACCCTTATGGCTCGCCGTCGCTCGAGGAGCTTTGTGCCGGCAAGAAGGATATCGTCATCATTAGCTCCGACCATACGCGTCCCGTTCCCTCGCGTGTGACGATGCCTATTCTGCTGCATCACATCCATTCCGCTGCGCCCGAGGCTCGCGTGCGCATTTTGGTTGCTACGGGTATGCATCGTCCGTCGACGCATGAGGAACTCGTCAACAAGTACGGCGAGGAGATCGTTGCCAACGAGGAAATCGTTATGCACGTCGCGACCGATGACAGCATGATGAAAAAGATCGGCACCCTGCCTTCTGGCGGCGAGTGCATCATCAACAAGATTGCTGCCGATTGCGATCTGCTGCTTGCCGAGGGCTTTATTGAGCCGCACTTCTTTGCCGGTTTCTCTGGTAGCCGCAAGTCCGTCCTGCCTGGCATCGCCAGCTACAAGACCATCATGTACAACCACAACGGTCAGTTTGTGAACGATTCCCGTTCGCGTGCCGGCAACCTGTGCCACAACCACGTGAGCGAGGACATGTTTGCCGCTGCCGAGATGGCTCACCTTGCCTTTGTGCTCAACGTGGTGCTCAACGGCAAGCACGAGGTCATCGGCTCCTTTGCCGGCGACATCCACAAGGCGCACGAGGCTGGCTGCGAGTTCGTGAAGAGCCTTGCCGGCGTTGAGCCCGTCGAGTGCGAGATTGCCATTACCACCAACGGCGGCTACCCGCTCGACCAGAACATCTATCAGGCCGTGAAGGGCATGTGCTCTGCCGAGGCTACGCTTCCCGAGGGCGGCGTGATCATCGACGTCGCCGGCTGTGCCGACGGTCACGGTGGCGAGGGCTTCTATCACAACATCGCCGACAACGATCCGGCGGAGTTTGAGCGTGCCTGCATCGACCGTCCTAAGGACGAGACCCTGCCCGACCAGTGGACGAGCCAGATCTTTGCCCGCATCCTGGCGCATCACCCTGTGATCATGGTCACCGACCTGTGCGATCACCAGATGATCAAGGATATGCACATGACGCCGGTCAACACCCTCGATGAGGCGCTCAAGCTCGCCTTTGAGATGAAGGGTGCCGATGCCAAGGTGGCCGTCATTCCCGATGGCCTGGGCGTTGTCGTCGCACAGCACTAGTACGCGGCCTAAACGAATCGTTTATAACCGACAAGAAAGATAAGGTTTTATGCTTACCAAACTCCTCTGCGAATTCGGCGCAACGGCCCTCATGATCATCTTTGGCGTGGGCGTGCACTGCGATACCGTGCTTAAGGGTACCAAGTATCAGGGCTCCGGCCATATGTTTGCCATCACCACTTGGTCTTTTGGCATCTCGGTCTGCCTGTTTGTCTTTGGTGGCGCCGTGTGCATGAACCCGGCTATGGTGCTTGCCCAGTGCATCGTCGGTCTGGTGCCGTGGAGCAGCTGCATCCCCTTCATGATTGCCGATATGCTCGGCGGCTTTGCGGGTGCCGTGATCGCATGGTTGATGTATGCCGATGAGTTCAAGGCTTCCGATGGTGTCATCGATCCCATTGCTCAGCGCAACATCTTCTCGACCAACCCCACCACCGAGGGTACGAACTATGCCCGTAATTTCTTCTGCGAGGCTATCTGCACCTTTGTGTTCATCAGCGCCATCCTTGCTGCTGCTAACCGTGCTGGCGAGAACGTCCTGATGCTCGCTATCTGCGTCGGTCTGATCGTTTGGGCTGTTGGCATGGGCATGGGAGGTATCACTGGCTTCGCCATGAACCAGGCCCGTGACCTTGGTCCTCGCATGGCCTATCAGGTGCTGCCGATTAAGAACAAGGCTGACAACAACTGGAAGTACGGCCTGCTTGTTCCTGGCATCGCTCCGTTTGTCGGTGCCGCTCTGGCCGCGCTGTTTGTGCATGGTTTCTTGGGCATGTTCTAGGCCAAGACAATTGATATAACGCCCGGGTCCGGCATAGGTTAACTTTCCGCCGCGTCCTCGGACATGCAAGAAGCTCCCGCTGCGCACTTCGTGCGGCGGGAGCTTCTTGCGTCCTGCGGAATGCGGCGGAAAGTTAACCTATGCCGGACCCTGCGGGAATCCAGTTGCCTTCGAACAAGCAGCCCAACATATATATCTGAATATAGATGGGAGGGGCTTGTTGCTGTTGGGGGCGTTGAAGTGTGAATGACACTTTGGGATGCGTGGCGGCCTGGGTTGGGTCGATGATTTGGGATGAGCTTCTTACTTAGGTGAAGAGGGGCTTTATGGCTGAGAGGTAGTCTTTGGCTACGTCGGCTTTGTTTGCTTGGAAGTTGTGCCAGGCCCACCATTGGACCATTCCTACGAAGCTTGAGGCTATGTGGTGTAGTAGGAAACTGCGGTCCATGGTGCCGGCGGGGCCTGAGGGGTCGACGGGCACGGTTTCGGCTGCTCGTGACATGATGGTCTTGCGTAAGCAGTCGGCGAAGACGCGCGAGCCGGCTCCGGCTACGAGGGCTCGAACGCCCTGACGGCGTTCCCAGAGGTTGTTGAGGATATGCTCGACTTGCACGAGTGGGTCGTCGAGCGGCGTACCATCGTCGTCGAGGGCGTGGGCGCAGATGTCGTTCACGAGCTCGGACAGTAGGTCGTCTTTGCTCTTGAAGAGGCCGTAGAACGTGGCCCGACCAACATGGGCACGAGCGATGATGTCGCCGACGGTAATCTTGCCGTAATCCTCTTCGCGTAGCAGCTCGGAGAACGCTGCAACGATGGCAGCGCGGCTTTTTTCTTTGCGGGCATCCATGGCTATGCATCCACGTCAACGAGTAGACAACGGAGCGTGCCGGAGCAACCCTCGTAGGGGCGCTTGCCGGCGCCGTAGCCGACGGCCTCGATGTGGTAGCGTGCCGGCAGGTGCTCGGACGTGCGCAGCGCGGTGACGATGGCGGCGCCCGTGGGCGTCACGAGCTCGCCAGCGACCGGTGCGGGCGTGAGGGCGATATTGCCCGCCTGGCACAGGTTGACGACAGCGGGGACGGGAATGGGCATAAGGCCGTGGGCGCAGCGAATGGTTCCGTGGCCTTCGGAGAGCGACTCGACCACGATGTCCTCAATACCTAGGTCATCGAGGCAGATGGCGACAGAGCAGACGTCGACGATGGAATCGACGGCGCCTACCTCGTGGAACATGACGGTCTCGGGCGTTTTGCCGTGGGCCTTTGCCTCGGCGGCGGCGAGCGCGGTAAAGATGGCGAGCGCACGACGCTTGGTGCCATCGCTTAGCTGCGAGCCGTCGATGATAGCGGTGACGTCCGCCAAAGAACGGTGGTGATGGTGGTGGGCGTGATGGTGACCCTCGTGGCCATGGCCGTGGGTCTCATGATCATGCTCATGGCAGTGCTCATGCTCGTCATGGTCATGATGGTGGTGCTCGTGCTCGTGCTCGTGCGTGTGCTCGGCAGCTGTTTCGTTGCCGTAGAGCCATGCCATGTCGTGGTCGTGGTTCTCGAGCTCTTCTGCCAGCTGAACGTCGAAATCGCAGGCGTCGATGCCATGCTTGTTTACGCGCGTCACGGAGATCGAAAAGCCGTCGACCGGCAGCGTGGCGAGCTGTTCGCGCAGGTGCTCCTCGCTGGCGCCCAGGTCGAGCAGGGCCGCGACGGTCATATCGCCGCTGATGCCCGAGGTGCCGTCGATGATAAGCGTATGCTGATGGTTGGACATGGAATGCTCCTTAACGGGCGCAGGGCGTGCCGGCGCTCAGATGATTGATAAGACTTGCCTGGTAGGCGGCACCAAAGCCGTTGTCGATATTGACGACCGAAACGCCACTGGCACAGGAGTTGAGCATGGCGAGCAGCGCGGCTACGCCACCAAAGCTCGCGCCGTAGCCCACGCTGGTGGGAACGGCAATGACCGGACAGCTCACCAGACCGCCGATAACGCTCGCCAGGGCGCCTTCCATGCCGGCGATGGCGATGACCACCTGCGCCTGGGCAAGTTCCTCGGCATGAGCGAGCAGGCGGTGCAGGCCGGCGACACCCACGTCGTAGAGGCGGTCGACCTCGTTGCCATAGAACTCGGCCGTCAACGCGGCTTCTTCGGCGACGGGTAAGTCGCTCGTGCCGGCGCAGGCGACGACGATGCGTCCGTTGCCGGTAGGGGAGGGCTTGCCGCCCACGAGGGCGAGCTGCGCGTCCGGGACATATCCCAGGTCAATGCCGTTGCCGAGAAGCTCAGCGGTGCGCGCGGCTTTTTCGGCATCCAGGCGCGTGACCAGGATACGTTCCTGGCCGGCATCGCGCAGCGCTTCGATAATGGCGGCAATCTGCTCGGCGGTTTTACCGGCACCGTAGACAACCTCGCCGGCTCCCTGGCGCACTCCGCGCGAAAGATCGAGCTGCGCAAAACCCAGATCGGCGGTCGGCGCCGTCTGGATGCGCGTGAGGGCGACTGCCGGAGTGACTGCTCCGCCGGCAACATCGCTCAGCAGCTGCTCTAGGTCTCGCTTATCCATATATGTTCCCTTCGACGGCGCAAAGTCTAGCACTCAAAGGGTATGTTTCCGAACACTAAGACAAAATTGTTCGGAAACTATAGGACAGACTAATTCAATTGTTAGACGGATCGGCTAGTCGCGCAGGATGATGTCCATGGCGAGCATCAGGTTGCGCTCGTCGATGGCAAACGGGGCGGCTTCGCGCGTTTTGGGCTTGGCGCAAAACGCGATGCCAGTGCCCGCGGCCTGAATCATGGGGATATCGTTGGCGCCGTCGCCAATAGCGACCGTGTGGGCCATGTCGACGCCGCACTCAACTGCCCAGTCCAGCAGCTGGATGAGCTTGGACTCCTTGGTCACAATGTCTGCTGCCAACTTACCGGTGAGCTTGCCGTCCACGACCTCCAGGCGGTTAGCCAGGCAAAAGTCGATGCCCGCGGCGGCCACGATCTTGTCGGCGACCTCGTGGAAGCCGCCACTCACGACGCCAACCTTCCAGCCCTTGCTGTGTGCCGAGCGCACAAGCTCCAGCGCGCCGGGGGTAAACGTCACGCGCTCAAAGGTGCGCTCGAACACGCTCTTGTCCAAGCCGGCAAGCAGCTTCACGCGCTCCTCGAGCGCCTGCTTAAAGTCGAGCTCGCCGCGCATGGCGCGCTCAGTGATCTGCGCCACTTGCTCGCCTACGCCGGCCTCCTCGCCCAACAGGTCGATGACTTCCTGGTTGATGAGCGTGGAGTCGATATCCATAACGATGAGGCGTGCAGTCATGGCGGGCCTTTCCGAGTGCAGTTGTATTGGGGCACATTGTCGCACGTGGCGCGCGTCGGCGACGGTCACGGTGCGTCAATTGTTTCGTCTCCGTCAAGTCTTTGGGCAGGAGCTACTTTTCCGCGGCACATCGACGCAGGTGCGATAAGATAGAACACCATGTCTGGCTGCGCGGTTTACGCAGGCTGGGCAAATCTGTACGACGCCGCCCGGAACGACACGGGGCGGCACAGATCCATAAAGGAGGATCACTGGTATGAGCCAGACCCGTCCCATCGACGAGCATTCCATGCACACCCGTACCTGCGGCGAGCTTCGCCGCGAGAACGTGGGCGAAGAGGTCACCCTCACCGGTTGGGTGAGCCGTCGCCGTGACCACGGCGGCCTTATTTTCTGCGACCTTCGCGACCGCGAGGGCATCACGCAGCTCACCTTCGACCCCGAGCACTCCGACGGCGACGCCTTTAAGATCGCCGAGACCATGCGTCCCGAGTGGCCCATCAAGATCCACGGCGTCGTGCGCTCCCGTGGCGAGGAGACCACCAACACCAAGCTCGCGACCGGCGAGATCGAGGTCCTGACCGACCACGCCGAGGTGCTCAACACGTCCGTCACCCCGCCGTTCCAGATCGAGGACGGCATCGAGACCAGCGAGGACACCCGTCTGCGCTATCGCTATCTGGACCTCCGTCGTCCCGAGATGATGGCCAACCTCAAGCTGCGCTCCGACTTTACCTTTGCCATTCGCGAGGCGCTGCACAACCGTGAGTTCATGGAGGTTGAGACGCCCTCCCTGTTTAAGTCCACGCCCGAGGGCGCCCGCGACTTCATCGTTCCCAGCCGTATTCAGCCGGGCAACTTCTACGCCCTGCCGCAGTCCCCGCAGCTCCTGAAGCAGCTGCTCATGGTCGGTGGCGTCGAGCGCTACTACCAGGTTGCCAAGTGCTTCCGCGACGAGGACCTGCGTGCCGACCGTCAGCCCGAGTTCACCCAGGTCGATATCGAGATGTCCTTCGTGGACCAGAACGATGTCATGAGCGCGCTCGAAGAAGTCCTGTCCGACGCCTTCGGTCGCATGGGTGTCGAGATGCCCACGCCGCTGCGTCGCATGGACTACTGGGAGGCCATGGATACCTATGGCTCCGACAAGCCCGATACCCGCTATGGCATGCACCTGGTCGACCTGACCGACATCTTTGCCAACTCCAAGTTCAAGGTCTTTGCGACCGCTGCAAACGAAGAGGGCTCTGTCGTCAAGGCCATCAACGCCAAGGGTGCTGGTGTCTGGGCACGTGCCAAGATCGATAAGCTTGCTGGTGTGGCCTCCACGTTTGGCGCTAAGGGTCTGGCCTGGATCGCCTTCCGCGAGGACGGCTCCATCAACAGCCCCATCGTCAAGTTCTTCTCGGACGAGGAGATGGCCGCTCTGCGCGAGCGCATGGACGTCGAGCCCGGCGACCTTGTGATGTTCGCCGCCGGCCCGCGCTTGCTCTCCGACGAGATCCTGGGCGGCATGCGCTCCCACATGGCCAACGCGCTCGAGATTAAGCGCGAGGGCCACGACTTCCTGTGGGTCGTCAACTTCCCGCTGTTCCACTGGGACGAGGACCGCAAGGCCTATGCAGCCGAGCACCAGCCGTTCACTCTGCCGACCGAGACCGATATCGCCAAGATCGAGGCCGACCCGTTGGCAGCCGGTTCTTGCACCTACGACTTTGTCATGGACGGCTTTGAGGCCGGTGGCGGCGGTATGCGTATCCACAACGCCGAGATGCAGATGTCCATGCTCAAGCTCCTGGGCTTTACCGAGGAGCGCGCCGAGTCTCAGTTCGGCTTCCTCATGGAGGCCCTCAAGTTTGGTGCGCCCCCGATGGGCGGTTTCGCTCTGGGCCTGGACCGCGTGTGCATGCTGCTTACCGGCTCCGATTCCATCCGCGACGTCATGGCGTTCCCCAAGACGGCCAGCGGCTCCGACCTCATGTCGGGCGCCCCGAGTGCCGTTTCCGGCGCCCAGCTCAAGGACGTCAGCCTGCGCCTGATGTAGGCGAGCGGCTACATATTGCCCGTAACGAGGGAAGGACGCGTGCCTTCCCTCGTTTTTTATGTCGTGACGTCATGGTTTGGAGGCTTGCCGTCGTGCGCCGGGAAACTACAACCCGGAATCTGCGTCCAGAAGGGGTCGCGCTTTCCCAAAGGGGGTCCTCTGGGAAAGCGCGACCCAGTATTCGGCAAAATAATGGGGCACAGTTTCCGGTTGAGCTGTCTAACGGAAACTGTGCCCCAGAATGAGCGCTCAAACGGGACAGGCTTTCCGCAACAACTGTTTGGCGGAAAGCCTGCCCCAGTTTCTTATAGCGAGTCTCTCTGAACGAGCTGCATGTGCATGACGGTGGTGGTGGGCTCGGCACCCTTGATCATGTCGAGCGCAATGTTGGCGGCCATGTGTCCTTCTTCGCGCAGGGGCTGGCGGACGGTCGTGAGCGCGGGGACGCAGCGCGCCGCAATCTCGTGATCGTCGAAGCCGACGACAGAAACGTCCGCAGGAACGGATAGGCCTGCCTCGTTGAGTGCGGTGATGACGCCAGCCGCGATACGGTCCGATCCGCAGAGCACGCCATCGAAAGCAATCTCGCGCGCGAGGATCTGGTGCATGGCCTGATAGCCGTCTCCGCTGTTCCAGCCGGTATAGATAACGTTTGCGTCTGGGAGGTCTTCGCCCAAGACGGCGCGGTAGCCGCGCAGGCGGTCGACAACAGCGGGGTTGTCTTGCGGTCCCAACACGGCGACGATATCTTTGCGCCCGCGATCCTTCATGGCGAGTGCCGCAAAATGTCCGCCCTCTTCGTCGTCAGAGTAGACCGTCGAGAACACATCGCGATAGGGGTGGCCCTCGAGCTGGCCGCACAACACGGTGGGTACGCCCAGCTCGCGCAGCACCTCGAGCAGCTCGCTGCCTTTGTAGGGAGAGACGTCGATCACGGCGTCGAACGAGCGGCGCTCAAAGTGCTCGCGTGCGCGGTTGCGCTCATGCGTAGAAGACGCCTGCAAGATAACGGGCAGATAGGACGACTCCGACAGTTCCTCGGTAATGCCGCTCAAAAACTCGCTATAGGTGGGGTCGCTGAAGAGTTCACTCAGAGGCTCGGTCACGAGCACGGCGATGATTTCCGTGCGCCCGACAGCGAGCGCTCGGCCACGAGCGTTGGGGACAAAATTGACTTCCTTGGCCGCCGCGCGGACGCGCTTTTTGGTTTCCTCGCTAATGCGGGGCGAATCGTTGAGGGCGCGCGATGCCGTGGAGCGCGACACGCCGGCAGCTGCGGCAACCTCGGCAAGCGTAGGTGCGGTGCGAACTGGTTGTGTCATGGCGTCTCCTGGAAAATGCGGTCGATGTTGTCACTGATACGGGCTAGTGCGGATACAGCTTACTATAGTGTGCCTGAACAGCGTTCATGATATCCGGTGACCGGTGTCGTTTTGCAACCAAGCCGAAATCGAATACGTCTCGTGTGGGTGAGATATCAGCGGGCGTGGAGGTTGCCTACGAGCTTAAGAACGATGTCTTGTGCTGAGTTTCGATACTCAGGGTGACATAAGTGTTGCGATTGTACAACCGGTTGCACCGTTAACCCGGCCAAATCGACCGTTCAGCGGACAACCGGTTGCACAGTTTTTGCATCGCCGCAAGATAAGGACAACCGGTTGCACAAGAATCACTACGATGATGAAGGAGCATCACCATGGACGCCATTAACGATTGGGAAAACCAAGCGCTCACCCACAGGAACCGCCTGGCACCCCATGCGTACTTTATGGGTTACGAGACCGCCGATCTCGCTGCAACGTACAGCCGCGAGCTGTCGCGCGGGTTTGTCCAGCTGTCCGGCTCGTGGCAGTTCCGCCTCTTTGAGGGCCCCGCTGCCGTCTCCAACGAGGAACTCTCCACGTACAAGCCCGAGTGGGATCACGTGGAGGTTCCGCACCTGTGGCAGGTGGACGGCTATGGCAACCTTGCCTACACCGACGAGGGTTTCCCGTTCCCGGTTGATCAACCGTTCGTTCCCTCCGACGACCCCACGGGCGTCTACCAGCGCATCGTCAACCTTCCCGCCGTTCCTGCTGGCGCTCGCGAGATCATTCGCTTCGACGGCATCGAGAGCTATGGCGAGCTGTACGTCAACGGTCAGTATATCGGCATGACCAAGGGCTCGCGCCTGTCTGCCGAGTTCGACGTGACCGACGCGCTTGTCGAGGGCGACAACCTGTTTGCGGTCAAGGTCCTGCAGTACAGCGATGGCAGCTATATCGAGGACCAGGATATGTGGTGGGCCTCGGGCATCTTCCGCGATGTGTACCTTATGCAGCGTCCCGCCGCGCACCTGGTCGACTTTAGGTTCCGCACGCACCGCGAGGGCGATACCGCTCTGATTACGCTCGATACGGTTGCCGAGGGCTCTTCCCGCGTTGTGTTTACGCTCAGCGATGGCGAGAACGTGGTGGCTGCGGGCGAGTGCGTCGACGGCCATGCCGAGTGCGGCGTGACCGATGCCCACTTCTGGAATCCCGAGGACCCCTTCCTCTACGACCTTACGTTTGAGGTCTACGACGGTGACCAGGTCAGCGAGTACGTCCCGCATCGCCAGGGTCTTGCCGAGGTGACGGTCGAGGGCAATCATATCTACCTCAACGGCACTTACTTTAAGATGCATGGCGTCAACCGCCACGATCACGACGATCACAAGGGCCGCGCCGTGGGCCTCGATCGCATGCGCCGCGACCTGGAGCTCATGAAGCAGCACAACATCAACGCAGTGCGCACCTCTCACTATGCCAATGACCCGCGCTTCTACGAGCTGTGTGATGAGTATGGCATCATGCTGGTCGCCGAGACCGATATGGAGAGCCACGGCTTCGAGAATATCGGCAACATCGCCCTGGTTACCGACGACCCGGCATGGGAGCCGGCCTACGTCGACCGTATTGAGCGCCTGGTGATGCAGGAGCGCAACCACGCGTGCATCATCATGTGGTCGCTGGGCAACGAGAGCGGCTATGGCTGCAACATCCGCGCGATGTACGCCAAGGCTCACGAGCTCGATGGTCGTCCGGTCCACTACGAGGAGGACCGCAACGCCGATACCGTCGACGTCATTTCCACGATGTACTCCCGTGTGTCGCAGATGAACGACTTTGGTGAGCATCCGTTCCCCAAGCCGCGCATCAATTGCGAGTACGGTCACTCCATGGGCAACGGCCCCGGAGGCCTGTCCGAGTATCAGGAGGTCTTCGATCGCTGGGATTGCATCCAAGGCCAGTTTATCTGGGAATGGTGCGACCACGGTCTGGCTGCTGTGACCGAGGACGGCATTGCCTACGATATGTATGGCGGCGACAACGGCGATTACCCCAACAACAGCAACTTCTGCATCGATGGCATGGTGTTCCCCTGGCAGCAGCCGAGCCCGGGCCTTACCGAGTACGGCCAGGTCATCTGCCCGGTTCGCATGGCTTATGACGCCGAGGCGGGCGAGCTGACTGTCACCAACAAGCGCTGGTTTACCACCCTCGAGGATGTTTGCCTGTCGGCGGAGACCCTGGTGGACGGCGACGTGGTCTGCCGCAAGACGCTCATGCCCGGTGCGGTTGCCCCCGGTGAGTCCGTCCAGCTTCCGCTGGTGATTCACGAGGCCGCGGTAGGCGAGACCCTGCTGACTGTGCGCGCCTACACCATGGCCGCTCACGTCTGGTGCGAGCCGATGTTCCAACTGGGCGCAAACCAGTTTGCCATCGCAAACCATCCGGCGCCGGCCATTGCGGCTCCCACTCGTCCTGAGCTTACGGTCGAGGAGACCGAGCAGGAGATTCGCATTCACTCCCTCAACGGCGAGCTGACCTTCAGCAAGGTAAACGGCACCGTGAGCGAGTGGAAGGCATCCGGCCGTGACGTCATGGCCTCTGGTCCCCAGGTTGGTTTTTGGCATCCGCTCGTCGACAACCACGCCCAGGAGTACGACTCCCTGTGGAAGGACAACTTCATTGATGTAATGCAGACGTCCACCCGCAAGGTTTTTTGGAAGCAGGACGGCAATGCGGTCGTCGTTACCGTGAGCCAACGTATTGCTCCTCCCGTCCGCGCGTTCGGCATGTGCGTCGAGCTTGTCTACACCGTGCTTCCGAGCGGTCGCGTCGACCTCAAGGTTTCCGGCGAGCCCTACGGCGACTATTCGGACATTATCCCGCGCATCGGCATCTCCTTTGAGGTTCCCGGTTGCGATCGTGCCGTCGAGTGGTATGGCCACGGCCCGGGCGAGAACTATCCGGACTCGCTGCGTGCCAACCCGGTCGGTCATTACCGCACTACGGTCGACGACATGTTCACGCCCTACGTTATGCCTCAGGACTGTGCCAACCGCGAGGGTACCCGCTGGGTTGCCCTGCGCTCTAGCCACGGTGATGGCGTGCTGGTGACTCGTCCGGCCGACGCCGCTTCCAACCCGTTCTCGTTCTCGGCATGGCCCTATAGCTGCGAGGCTATTGATAATGCCAAGCACGTCTACGACCTTGTTCCGGGCGACACGGTCACGGTTAACATCAACGACCAGCTGCTCGGCCTTGGCTCGAACTCTTGGGGTTCCGAGGTGCTCGATTCCTATCGCACCCGTTTTGAGAGCTTCAGCTTTGAGGTGTCCCTGCGACCGCTGACGTCTGCCGATTTGGCTCAGGCGCTGGCACCCATTAAGGAGGCATAAGCCATGCATGTCTTTAACTCGCGCGCCGATTTCGACGCTCAGATGAAGTCCGTCAAGAAGTGGATGCGTACCGGCCAGGCGCTCGACGGCGTTTCTGAACTGCAGCACGATGTGGCGTACTCCATCGGCGACTCGCTGGTGTACTGGTGGGTCTATGCCCGCGAGGCCGCAACCGCCGACCTGGTCGGTCACCGTCGCTACCATGCCGTGCTCGCTCCGCTCGACGGCGACCTGACCGTCGAGGTTGCCCCCAAGGCAGGCCTCACCTGCACCCGCGCTTACAGCGATATCGATGATCGCGAGCGCTTTGAGGGGGCGGGGGAGACCGTGACGATTCCCGCCGGCGGCGTTGCCGTCGTCGAAATTGACGAGGCCTACCGTGTCGTGGCCGATGCCGCGGATCCCCGCGTCGTGGTACTGCACGTGACGGTCGAAGGTTATTCCTTCCCCAACAAGTAGTATTCGTCCGCCTGGACGTTTGCTTCGCGCCGTTAAGGGGGGATGGCTTTGTTGACTCCCTTTTCCCCATTCCCCTTAGCAGGTGCGCCGTCCGTGTTTGCACTTGCAGCTCGGACGGGTTTAGATGACATTTAATAGATGATTGGGAGGGCTTATGAGCTCTGAAAAACGAGGAACGATTGGTTCGTTCGCTCTGCTGGGCATGACGGTCGCCGCCGTGTTCGGTATCAAGAACATCATCAACAACAACGCGGCCATCGGCTTAGCAGCCGCGCCGTCGTTCTTCTTCGCCACGCTTTTGTACTTTGTCCCCTATACCCTGGTTACCGCCGAGTTCGTCGGCCTTAACAAGGACTCCGAGTCGGGCGTGTACGCATGGGTTAAGACCTCGATGGGTGGTCGCTGGGCGTTCCTGACGGCATTTAGCTACTGGTTCGTTAACCTGTTCTTCTTTGCGTCCGTCCTGCCCAACGTCATCATCTACGCGAGCTACGTGTTCTTTGGTGCCAACGCCGAGCTTTCGCAGCTGTGGATCACCATTATCGAGATCGTTGTCTTTGCTATCGCCACGTGGGTTTCGACCAAGGGCGCTAAGTGGATCGGCTCCATTTCCTCCTTCGGTTCGACCGCGGCATTCGGCCTGACCGCCGTGTTCATCCTGCTGTCCCTGGCTGCTGCCTTTGGCGGCGTTGAGTTCGCTACGGCTCCTACTCCCGCTAACATGGCTCCCGACATGAGCAACTTCGCAACTGCGTGGGGCTTCTTCGGTACGCTTGCCTGGATCATCCAGGGCGTTGGCGGCGCTGAGTCTGTCGGCGTGTTCCTTAACGACCTTAAGGGTGGCGTCAAGGCCTTCGTGCGCACCGTCGTTATCGCCGGTCTGACCATCGGCCTTCTGTATGCAGGCGCTTCGCTGCTGGTTAACCTGTTCATCCCCGAGGGCGGCGTTGCCATCTCCACCGGTATCTTCGACGTATTCGGCGCTGTCTTTGCCCACTTTGGCATTCCCATGGAAGTGTCTACGCGCGCCATCGGCTTGATCCTTCTCGCCGCCACGCTGGGCTCCCTCATGATGTGGACCTCTGCTCCCATCAAGGTTTTCTTCACCGAGATCCCCAAGGGTGTCTTTGGTAGCAAGATCGTCGAGCTCAACGAGCACGGCATTCCCGCCCGCGCTGCCTGGCTGCAGTTCGCCATCGTCGTCCCCATCCTGATCATCCCGGCCCTGGGCTCCGGTAACCTCGACGACCTGCTCATGATCGTCACCAACATGACGGCTGCCACCGCTCTGCTCCCGCCGCTGCTGATCCTGCTTGCCTACTTTATGTTGCGCAAGAACTTCGACGCTGCTCCCCGTGGCTTCCGCATGGGTTCGCGCACCTTTGGCCTGGTCATTGCTGCATTCCTGCTTGTGGTCTTCTGCTTCGTGCTTATCTGCGGCACCATTCCGCTCGATCAGCCGCTGTGGCTGACGCTGGTCTACAACGTCGGCGGCGTGGTTGTCTTCCTGGGCCTTGCCGTGATGTGGTACAACCGCTACATCAACCGCCTGCGCGAAACCGATCCCGAGGCTGCTGAGAACGAGCTTCGCCCCTCCGTCCTCGACATGATGGAGTAGCGGCTAGGATTAATCTACGGCTGTGGAATAAATCGATTCCCTTTCCTAAGGAGGGGCCTTACGAGGCCCCTCCTTTTGTGTTTTGGAGCATGGTTTTGGACCCTGTGGGCAAAAAATGCCAAATATGAGTACTGTTGCAAAAGAGGTGTCATATTTTTCGGCCTGTTCTGAGCGAAAATGGGCTCAAAATCAATTTATCTAACCCCCTATAGACGCGATTCGATGGCTTCCAAAGGTAGCGCACAGAGATGTGGTGTAAGAGGCGGGGCATGCCCCGCCTCCGCCCTT
>CAVGCW010000042.1:0-29724 GCA_963628025.1 Alloprevotella sp.
CCAGGCCCGATTTTGCCTCTTGACAATGTCCTGCTCATATTAAAAGGAACGTCCCTAAGTGCCAACTAACCAATTGCCGTCTTCGGCAGCGATGGCAACGCCGCAGGTAGAGGACGGACAGCGAAAACGCCCCTAAGCGAGCAAGGTGACGTGAAAGAGGAGGGAAGCGTACTTCGGTACGCGACCGACGATTGAACGTCAGATTGCCGCTTAGGGGCGTTTGCAGCGTCGAGCCGTTACGCGGTTTGGCAAAACCGCGTAACCCACTACACAGCCTGTGCCAGCTTCTCGGCACGCTCGGCGGCGGCGAGTGCCTCGATGACGGTGCCGAGCTGATCGCCCAGGAGGACGCCGTTGTAGGTGGAGTTGAAGCCGATACGGTGATCGGTCACGCGGTCCTGGGGCTGATTGTAGGTACGAATCTTCTCGGAACGATTGCCGTGGCCGATCTGGCTTTGACGCTCGGCACCGAGCTCTGCCTGCTGCTTCTCGAGCTCCATCTCGTACAGGCGGGCGCGCAGCATCTGCATGCAGACCTCGCGGTTCTGGATCTGGGAGCGCTGTTCCTGCGACTGCACCACGGTGTTGGTGGGCAGGTGAGTGATGCGCACGGCGGAGTAGGTGGTGTTAACGCACTGACCGCCAGGGCCGGAGGCGCAGTAGGTATCGATGCGCAGGTCGGACTGGTTGATCTGGACGTCGATTTCCTCGGCCTCGGGAAGTACGGCGACGGTAGCCGTGGAGGTCTGGATGCGGCCCTGGGACTCGGTCTTGGGGACGCGCTGGACGCGGTGCACGCCGGACTCGAACTTCATGACGGAGTAGACGCGGTCGCCCTCGACCTTGAACTCGATGGACTTAAAGCCGCCGGCCTCGCTGGGGCTGGAATCGAGCACGGTGGTCTTCCAGCCGCGCGACTCGCAGAAGCGCTGGTACATCTTGTACAGGTCGCCGGCAAAGATGGCCGCCTCGTCGCCACCGGCGGCGGAGCGAATCTCGACGATGGTGTTCTTGTCGTCGTTGGGGTCGCTCGGGATGAGCATGTACTTGATGTCTTCCTCGAGCTGGGGGAGCTTGGCCTCGTTTTCGGAGATGTCCATCTGGAGCATCTCCTTCTCATCGGCATCGGTGGTATCGTGCAGCATTTCCTTGGCCGCCTCGATGTCATCGAGCGCGCCGATGTACTCGCGCGAGGCGGCAATGAGGTCAGACTGGTGCGCGTACTCCTTGTTGAGACGCGTGAACTCCTTAATATCGGAGGCGACGGCCGGGTCGGAGAGCTTCTTCTCGAGCTCCTCGTAGGCCTTGATGATCTTTTCGAGCTTGTCGCGCATGGCGGGACTCCTTTATATGCGTGAAGGTGAAAATCGGCAGAGTTGATGGGGCGCACGGCGCCACTGCGGGGGTAAGCCCGGCTAGAACATGTCGATCTTCAGATACATGCGCATCCCTTCGCGTATGGGGTACATAGTTGCGGTCTAACCCATACATGATAGCGTGCGCAGGCAAACCTGCATATAACCCGCACGGAATGATTGGTGCAAACAAACCTGACCCCATTGCACCAAGGGCTTGCTTTTTGGCTAGAGCGTTTGGAGTAGAGCGACGAGGAAGCGAATGCCCTGGAGGTAGGCGCGGCGGGTGATGCGCTCGTTGGTGCCATGGACGCCGCGATCACACTCGTCGTCATCAACCACAAAGGCCGAGAAGCGAATGCACTCAGGGCAAATGTGTTGGTAGTTGGCGGCGTCGGTCGCACCGATCACGGTCGAGGGCGCAATTGCCACTGGCTCGAATGATCCGTTTTCCTCCGTCCCCTTTGGATCATGGAAATAGCGGGCGGCGATGGAGCGAACCGCCTCGAGCCCCGGTCCGCCGATGCGCGGAGACGGCGAGGGTTCGGAGCTGCCAGGGCCGAGCTCGACCTCGACACGGTCGGCGAGCCCCGCCTCGGCAACCGCCCCACGGCAGCGCGCCACAACGTCGGCCACGCTCGTGCCCTCGAGCATACGGAAGTTGATATTGGCCCACATGTCCTGCGGCATCACGTTGGCACCGGTGCTGCCGCCCTCGATCTGCGTGGGCGCGCAGGTGGTCGTCACCAGCGGATAGAGCTTCTTGCTGGCGAGGCAATCGCGGACAATGGCATCCCCGTTGGCGGCAATTTCATCGGCCGTGTAGAGCCCCAACTCGACGAGTTGAGCGGCAAGCAAGTCGGTCACGCGCGTCGGCCACTCGATATCGCAGATTGCGGTGATGGCACGGCTGAGCACCTCGAGCGATGTGCCGCCGTAGGGGTTGGACGAATGCCCGCCCTCACTCTTCGTCTTGAGTATGATATCGGCGTAACCCTTCTCCGCGAGGTCGGCATGCATAAGCCAGCCCTCGCCCGCGCCATACTCGGCAGCCGAAACAATACGGTAGTCACCCTCGTCGATCAGATATTCAAGTTCAACGCCACGCTCCTCGAGCACACGACCGATCGCCCCCGCGCCGTACTGCGTGGTTTCCTCGTCCTGGCCAAAGGCGAGCAGCAGGGTACGCTTGTGCTCCCAGCCGTGCGCGAGCGCATACTCAACCGCCTCGAGAATGCCTGCGACCTGGTCTTTCATATCGATGGCGCCGCGACCCCAAATGTAGGTGTCGTCCACATGTCCGCCAAAGGGGGCATGCGTCCAGTCAGCCTCGGTGCCGGGTACCACGGGAACCACGTCCATGTGGCCCATGAGCATAATGGGCTTGAGGGCAGGGTCGGAACCGCCAAGCGTCACCAATAGCGAATGGTCGATAAGCTCGACCTTACCCGCCGTAAATACGTGCGGCCAAGCCTGCTGCATATACGCGCGCAGGTCGTCGAACGGCTGCCAGTCCACCGCCTCGGCATCCATACTCGAGATGGTCGGAAACGACAGCACGCGACCCAAGCGCTCGCACGCGCCAGCCTCGTCTATATCGGCAAAATCGTCCTCATGCGCAAAGAAGCGCCAAACCTCGGCCATGACATCCTTTCGATTGTGATGACGAGGGCCGCCCCACCGGAGCGGCCCTGCCACATAAGCGTTTGCGGTCGGTTATTTGTCCTCGAGATAACGCGAGAGGAACTCGCGAGTGCGCTGGTGCTTGGGGTTGCCGAAGAGCTCGGCCGGCGCGGCGTCCTCGAGCACCACGCCCTTGTCCATAAAGACCACGCGGTCGGACACCGTGCGGGCAAAGGCCATCTCGTGTGTGACGACCACCATGGTCATGCCGTCGGCAGCGAGCTTGCGCATGACCTCGAGCACCTCTCCCACGATCTCGGGGTCGAGTGCGGAAGTCGGCTCGTCGAACAGCATGATCTGTGGATTCATGCATAGGGCACGAGCGATGGCAACGCGCTGCTTTTGGCCGCCGGACAGGCGACCCACGGCGGCGTGCGCGAACTTCTCGAGCCCCACGCTCGTCAGATGCTCCATCGCGGCCTTCTCGGCCTCGGCCTTGCTCATCTTTTTGAGCGTGACTGGCGCGAGCGTGCAGTTGTCGAGCACGTCCATGTTGTTGAACAGGTTAAAGCCCTGGAACACCATGCCGATGTCCTCGCGCAGCTTGTTGATGTTGCAGCGCTCGGCCGTGAGGTCCTGGCCGTGGAACCAGATGTGGCCCGCGTCCGGGGTCTCGAGCAGGTTGAGGCAGCGCAGGAAGGTCGACTTACCCGAACCCGAGGCGCCGATAATGGTGACGACCTCGCCGGGGTTAACGGACAGGTCGATGCCCTTGAGCACCTCGAGCGAGCCGAAGCTCTTGCGCAGGCCCTCGACGCGGATGAGCGGCTCATTGATCTGTGCGGCGGCCGCGGCGCCGGTAGTGGCGGTATCTGCCATGATGATTCTCCTCGTCTTGAGCCTAGTTGGAGCTGGGCAGCGTGGCAGGAGCCTCGGCGCCGAGCTTTTTGCCAAAGGCCTCGAGCAGGCGGCTCGCCACGAGCGTCAGGATCAGGTAGACCACGAGTGCCACGCAGTAGACCTCCATCTGGCGGTAGTACACGCCGGCGACCGTGGTAGTAGCGTACATAAGGTCGAACACGCCGATGACCGAGAGCACCGACGAATCCTTGATGTTGATGATGAGCTCGTTGGTGAGCGCCGGAATCGCGTTTTTAATGCCCTGGGGGAACACGACTTTGCGCATGGCTTGCCACTGCGACAGGCCCAGCGAGCGCGCCGCCTCGGCCTGGCCGGGATCGATGGACTCGATGCCGCCGCGCAGGACCTCCATCATGTAGGCGGTGGAGTTGAGCGAGATGGTGACGAGGCCAGCGGTGAAGGTGCTCCAGATCTGGTTGGCCTGGGCGGTCTCGAAGCCCATGCCGCGCAAAACGGTGAAGCCCGCGTAATAGATGAGCAGACCCTGGACCATCATGGGCGTGCCGCGCACGATGGTGGAGTAGACGGTCGCAAAGCCGCGGCCGATACTCTTAAAGAAGCGCACCAGGTCGTTATCCACGCGGTCGAACGTCTGAATACGCAGGAACACAAAGAGCAGTGCCAGGAAGAATGCGATGACAGTGCCGAAGGTCGCAAGCGCGATGGTGATCTCGATACCGCGAATGAAGAAGTCCCCGCTCTTGTAGGTCATGTAGACCAGGCTCGACAAAAAGTCGCTGGGGTTGGAGTCCGAGACAATACTCACCTGCACCAGGTCGATAAACGACATGACGCAGCGGTCCACGAAAAAGATCGCCGCGATGGCGACCACGACGTAGCTGCCCAGGCGTGCTCCACGACGGAAACGCTCGGATGCGAACGGCGACGTTTCGCGATAGTCGCTCCAGTGCATAAGCTTGGTGACCAGCGCCGCCGCCGACACGACGAGCCAGGCCCAAAGAATCGCCCAAAGGCAATCCTGGAAGATACCGGTGGGGGCTAAGAAGCTCAGCGGTGTGGGATTGCGCTGGCTAAACGCCAGGCCGAGCGCCGCGATAACGCTCGTGCCCAGGTATACATAACGGTGGTCGGCCTTAATAAAGGAGGCCAGGCGATTGACGGTTTTCATGCTGCCTCCCTATGCCGGCTGACGGTCGAGGCACGCGTCCCACATTTGGTCGCGCTCCTCTTGGCTAATGCCCTTGAGTGTCTTGTCGATGAGCTTAAGCAGTTTGTCCGAGCCCTTGCGGCAGCCGACGTTTGCCGCGACCTCCTGCTTAAAGCCCTCGCCTTCGGCAAAATGAATGGGAACGATGCCCGGGTTTTGAGCCATATAGCCCTTCTCGTTCTCGGTGTTGTAGGTCACGGCGTCGCAGGTGCCCTGCAGCAGGTTCGAGAACACCGTGGGGACGGAGTCGACCGGGTTTTTGTGCACAACGCCCGGGATCTCGTCGATGACGGTGTCGAGCATGGTGTCCTTTTGGCCGAGCACCGTGGCACCGCTAAAGTCGCTAAGCTTGGTGGCGTTTTGGTAGGGCGAGCCCTCTTTTACGAATAGGCCAAAGTAGCCAATGAAGTACGGGTCGGAGAAGCCGACGGACTCCTCGCGCTCGGGCGTGGCGCTCATGCCGGCAATGATGAGATCGATCTGGCCGTTGTTGAGCGAGTCGATAAGGCCCGAGAAGCTCTGCTTGACGGCAACGGGCTCGCCGCCGAGGGCCTTGCAGACGATCTTGGCGATCTGCACGTCGTAGCCATCGGCATAGGCGCCCTGCACGTTGTCGATGGGGATGGTGTACTCGCTGGCTTCGGAAACCTGCCAGTTGTACGGGGCGTAGGCCGCCTCCATGCCAATGCGGATCTTGTCCTTGCCGATCACGGAATCGGACAGGTCGTCGCGACCGCCGCCCGTCGTGGGCTGAACCACTTCCAGCGTGGAGGGGCGCTGGCAACCGGCAAGTGCGCCGGCGACGACAGAAGCGCTCGCAGCGAGAGCGCTACCCAAAAAGATGCGACGGCTGCATATCGGCTGTGGATGCGCATCGCGTTGATGGGGAGAATGCATAATCTGCCTTCCCTGTTGAATCGTATGCTGACGACTTAACAGGATATACGCCAGCGACCAGCAGCGCAGCACAAGCTCGAAAAATTAATAGACACACGGTAGTCATTGGGAGCGTCGATGTTTTGGCAATGCCAGCGAGCGCCGCCCAGAGCGAACAAGTTGGCATGAAAAAGGCACGGCATAGACCTTCTGGTCATGCCATGCCTTTTGAATGACAAATTGTCGCTCTGGGTGGCGCGCAGCGTCGACCGGTCCGCCGTTCGTTAGAACGGCGGAACCTCTAGAACAAGGTGACGCTAAAGCTACGTTTATCGGTAGCGCCGGGAGCCAAGGTGATGGTGTTGACCTTGTGCTCAAAGACGTCGTCCTCGGTGTCCATGGTGGTGTGACCGGTCCAGGGCTCGAGCGCCACAAACGGAGCGTCGTTGGCGGCAGACCACACGCCGATGTACTTAAAGCCCTCAAAGTCGATCTTGACGCCGTGGCCCGACTTGCGGCCGCGCAGTGTGAGCGTGGAGCCCGGGGTATCGGTGAACATGATGGCGTCGTTATCGAAGCTGCGGTGCGTGATGGGCAGCACGTCCGAGTTATCGGGAGCCTTGTAACTACCCTCGAACGTCATAAGACCGTCGGGCGTGATGATGGGAGCCTCATTAGTCCAAGCCTCGGTAAACGCCAGCTCGTAATCCTCGAATGCCTCGTCCTCGGCACCGGGAGCCGGTACGTTAAACGCGGGGTGGCCGCCCACCGAGAACGGCAGGTCCACGTCGCCGGTGTTGGTGACGGCAAAGGTCTGCGTGAGGGTGGCGTCGCCGGTCAGGGCATAGGTCATGTTGAGCTTAAAGTGGAACGGAAAGGCCTTGAGCGACTCGGGCGTGTCGGTGATCTCGTACGTTACCGAGGAGCCGTCCTCCGAAACCTCGACCAGCTTGTGCTCGACGATGCGCGCGAGTCCGTGGCGCGGCATCTCGCAGGTGCCGGCCGCAGACGTCGCCGTGTTGTTGCGCAGCGAGCCCACAATGGGGAACAGGATGGGCGCATGCTTGCCCCAAAAGGCGGGGTCACCCTGCCACAGATACTCGTTGCCGTTGAGGGCAAGGCTCGTGAGCTGGGCACCCATGGAATCGATGGCCGCGGTGAGGCCACCGCGCTTGATGGTAGTGACAGTAGACATGCTACTTCCTCCAAAAGTAAACAATAGTGTCGAGGGCTATTGTCCCACTCTTGGCGGCGAGACGGGACGGCAGGCGATTATTGAGTAGCCATAGCGGAATGAGTGGCGAGCGCCTACTGGGCATCCACGTAAAGGTCGAACCCACCCTGCGGTGTGGTGTCGACCGTGTCGGGCGCCTGTGAGTTAAAGCTCACGGGGACCATGCGCTTTGAGGCACGGAAGCGCGTGCCGTCGGTGGCGACGGGCGGTTCATCGACGGTGAGCTCGTAGTCGCCGGGCTTAAGTTCGATGCCGTCACCAGCGGAATTGACGTATTGATACTCGTCAATCGTCTGCCCTTTGAGCGTGCGCCCCACGATGTGGATGAGCATTTGGCTGTCGCCGCGCGCGGTGTCCCACGTCGCGCCGTCCTTGACCTCGACCGACACATGTACCGAGCGCGTGCGGCCGAGCGATTGCTCGATAGACATCTCGACCTTGGCGGCGTCTTTTCGCTGTTGTTCAACATGGCTCCAGACGTTTCCAATCACCGAGCATGCGATAACGCCGGCCATGAAGGCGATAAGGATGGGGCCAAGCAGAGAGCGACGTCCTGCATCTTCCTCGCGAGACAGATTGGGGCGACGTGTGGGCACGGGCGCCTGGGCACCCTGCGAGGGCACGTCGAGAATACTGAAGGATGCCGTGCTGTCGGGATCGATGGTATGACGCGGCTGCGGGGTCTTTGCCGGCGAGATCGACATGTCGGCTGGCTCGCCGAGCGTGGCCGTAGCGTCGGCCTTGGCCTCGTCTGCCTCGGCCTGGGCCCAAGCTTGTTCGAAGGTCAGAGGCTCGACGGGGTCGAGGGCGGCGTCCGAGTCGGCGGCGACGTCGTTGCCGGTCTCGTCCTCGTCGATCGACACGTCACGCGGCGTGGGCTCGTCCCACTCCTCGTCCGGAGCCTCACCCTCGCTATACCACCATTCAAAGTTATCGATATCCATACGGGGCGCCCCTTAGGCCTCGCAAATAAACACTTGCTAGCCTTATACCCCCAGACGGCACGGCGGCTCGCCGGCACAGATAGGAAAACCATCACAACATTCGACGCTTTTCCTCGTTTTCGAGATTTTCATCGAATGTTGTGACGGCTTGGGCGGCAGCCACGCCGCGAATGTGACAAAGAGACTGTCCCTTTGTCACATTCTGTTAGAGTTGCAGGGATTGAATCCCGCTTATTCATGCGACATTGGAGTGACAACCTTGACCGCCGCAACCACGCCAAAAAGTAAGTCAACCGCCGCCGCGCTCTCCCCCGCGCGCACCAAGCTCTGCCTGGCGCTGCTCGTGTTGTTAGGCTTTTCGCTCGGCTGCTCCGAGTTCGTGGTCATCGGCATCGAAAGTGACTTGGCGACGGAACTCGGCGTATCGCTTGCCACCGCAGGCCAACTTATTAGCGTGTTCGCACTGATCTACGCTATCTCGACGCCGGTGCTCGCGCTCAGCACGGGGCGTTTTCGCCGCTACCAGCTGCTCGTGTGCTACAGCATCGTCTTTGTGCTCGGCAACCTGGTCATGGCGTTGGCGCCCAACTTCCAGGTGCTGTTCATCTCGCGCATCATCCTGGGCTCCGTCTCGGGCGCACTGCTCGCCGTGGGCGTGACGTACATCCCCGAGCTTCTGTCTCCGCAGCAAACTTCGCTTGCCATCTCGGTGGTATATGGTGCGTTTTCCGTGGCAATGGTCTTTGTCACTTCGATCGGCAAGTTTGTGGCCGACACGCTCGATTGGCACGTGGCCATGTACGGCACGCTGGCCTTTGCCGTTCTGATCTGCGGAGCGCTCGTGGCGTTTATGCCGCGCGCTGGGCAAACCGACGAGCCCGCCACTTTTCGCGAGCAGGCGGGTCTGCTACGCGAGCCGAGCATCATCACCGGCATGCTCATCTTTTTGTTTGGCGTGGGGTCGGTCTACGTTTTCTACGGCTACGTGACGCCTTATCTTGAGCAGGTGCTGGGCATGGGCACGGTCGAAGCCAGTACCACGCTCATGGCCTACGGCGTGTTCTGCCTGATCTCGAACATCCTGGGCGGATGGATCGACGCGCGCTTTGGCATGAAGGCGCTACTCGTGACGTTTGTGCTGCAGGCGGCGGCATTGTTTGGGCTGTTTGCCGTAGGCGCTGCCATGCCGCTCGCACTTATCTTTGTCTTTAGTCTGGCAATGCTCATGTACCTGTTCTCAGTGTCGTGCATCACGCACTTTATGGATGTGGCACGCAGCCGCCACCCCAAGTCGATGGTACTCGCAAGTTCGGTTGAGCCCATGGCGTTTAACGTCGGCATCTCGTTTGGCACCGCAGTGGGCGGCGCCGTGGTAAGCGGAGTTGGCATTGCATATGTAGGCGCGGTCGGTGCCGTGTTCTCGCTCGTGGCCTGGGCGCTCACGCTGGTGACGATTAAGTTGGCTCGCTGGGAGCGCCGTCGTCAATCAGCACAGCCCCGGATGCAGGCATAGGGGCGAACATAGCCCAGGGTGGCGAGCAACCGGTGAAAACCGTCCCATACGAGTAGTGTTTATCCGCCTGCAAGCTCCAGCAGTGCAATTTCGTGTACTTCAGATACACACTTTTCTACTATTTCGTGTATTCCAAGTACATGAAATCGTACTAAACTATGTATCTGAAGTACACGAAATTGGAAAGGCGGCCCCATGCGCAGATCAATCGAATCCGTTATCGAATCATGGGCGACAAAGGACGCGTCGCGCCCCCTCCTCATTCGTGGTGCGCGACGCGTAGGCAAAACGTACGTTGCCGAGGAAATCGGCAGACGAATCGCCGGCGATGCGTTTGTCAAACTCGACTTTCAGACCGATCTTGAGCTGATCGCTCCGCTGTTCGACTGTCCCACCGACGACGTTGACGCCATCGTGGCGCGAATCTCAGACTATAAACGCACCCCCATTCGCAAAGAAACCGCCTTCATCCTGTTTGACGAGGTGCAGCTCTGCGAACGGGCGCTCAACTCGCTTCGCTTTTTTTCGGGTTCGGGCTGGCGCATATGCGCGACCGGCAGTCAGCTCGGCGTCGCCACGCGCAAGCGCAAGTTGCCTTTTCCCAGCGGCGTTCGTCAAGAGACCATGCATCCTATGTCGTTCGAGGAGTTTCTCTGGGCGCTCGACGAGGAGCAGATGGCCAATGCCATTCGTACCCACGCCGGCACGCTCGAGACCTACGCCGCGCACCAAGCCGCGCTCAGCCTGTTTCATCGATACCAGATCGTGGGCGGCATGCCCGCCGCCGTCAACGCATATCGCAAGACGTTATCCATCGAGGATGCGCGCGTCGAGCAGCGCGAAATCGACGAGACCTATACCGCCGATATGACCGACCCCGAAAACGGGATCAGCGGCGTGGCGGCGCGCAAGGTCTGGCGCTCCATTCCGTCCCAGCTGCTGAGATCGTCCACAAAAAAATTCAAGTACTCCGAGGTCGAACGCGGAGGCCGTCGCGCCAAGCTTATCGAGCCGCTCGACTGGCTCGAAGGCGCCGGCATCATATCGGTCAACAACCTGACCGAAGGCATCGAGCCTCCCCTCGTTCCCTTCGACGACGAAGATGGAAGTTTCTTTAAGGTCTATCTTCTCGATACCGGCCTCATGTTCTACAAACTCGGCATCAACCCGCGGCTCTGGCTCGACCTCAAAGAGGATTCCGCCATAGCGCTATCTTCCGACTTCCGAGGCGCCCTGGCGGAAAACTCGGTCATGCAAGCATTTTCGGGCAATAGCTTGCAGACGTATTACTGGGTGCCGCCGTCGTCTTGGAAGACGACCGGCGAGCTCGATTTTTTACTTCAGACCGACCGTATGGAAATTGTGCCCGTCGAAGTAAAGTCCGCACGTAACGTGCGCGCGAGAACCCTCGGGTCGTTTATGGACAAAGCCCGATCGCCATATGCCTACATTTTGTCCGAGAACAATTTTTCCCGCAGCGAAACCGATGACGGGCGCGAGCTGCGCCACCTCCCCTTGTACGCAGCGGGCTTTATTGGAGCAAACTGCCTCAAGAGCAGTCTGTAAGCCCTGCGCGACCGCCTAGAAAGGAAGCCGCTCATGCAACGCATTCTTTTTATCTGCTATGGAAATATCTGTCGCTCGACGATGGCTGAGTCCGTGTTTACCGAGCTGGTGCGGCGCGCCGGGCGCGCGGGCGAGTTTGTCATTGACTCCGCTGCGACCTCAACTGAGGAGATCGGCAACCCGCCGCATCATGGCACGGTCGCCAAGCTGCGTGAAGTCGGGATTCCCGTCGTTGCGCACCGTGCCCGCCAGGTGCGTCGCGCGGAGTATGGCGACTGGGACCACATTGTCTATATGGACGACGAGAACGCCCGCGGCCTGCGGCGCATCTTTGGCGACGACCCCGACGGCAAGGTTACACGCTTGCTCGATTGGACCGAGCGCCCCGGTGACGTGGCCGATCCCTGGTACACCGGCAACTTCGATGCCACCTACCGCGACGTGCTCGACGGTTGCACCGCTATGCTCGAGCAACTGTAGACAAGCGAGGTCGCGAGCCACGTCTCCGGCGCGAAACGAGCGTGGATTTTCTCCCGCTTTGAGCGTTCGAGTGCGCTCTAAACGGGAGAAAATCCACACTCATGAATGTGACAAAGGGACTGTCCCTTTGTCACATCCGGGACTGGCCCTAGACCGGCTTGACCTCCAGCTTTATCCCCTCGGCACAGGAGTCGCCCAAAACATCCGAAAGGGCCCAGGTCGCATATAGCGGCAAATAGAGAACCGCTCCGTTGCGCTCAACGTTGCCTCTCGAGAAAACAATCCCGAGCCTTACGCCATATTCAGCCGTATCAAGCACATGACCGAGCGCAGCGTGCGCGTGGTAATAGGAGCCCGATTTAACCTCGATCGGAACAGCCGTCCCATCCGGTCCGTCGACCACAAAGTCCACTTCACCGCGCTTTTTTGTCTGATAGTAGTAAAGCTGGCGATTTTGGGCAGCCAGCTGCTGGGCCACCACGTTTTCGTAAATGCCGCCCAGATTGGGCTCCTTGCTATCAAGATACGCCGCTTGGGCGACTCCAACGGGGTAGCGCGCCATCAACATGCCCGTATCCGATTGGTATAGCTTGAACTGCGATGGCCGTGCCGTCTTGAGCAGGGGCGACTTTGGCTCGGTTACGATATCGGCTTTGAGAGCAACGCCGGCATCGACAAGCCAGACAAAATCTCGCTGGTACTTCTCATAATGCGCCTTGGGGTCAATGGAATTGAGCACGAAACGCTTGTGTTCGCCCTCAAGCATAATGGGGAGCTGATCGTAGATGCTCTGCACCTGAAGGGCACGCCCGCTTGCATGCTTGGAAATATCCCGTCGGTACTGTTCGTTGAGCTCGGACTGTAGCTGACGAACAGAGGCAAGGTCGCCCTGCGTGTCAAGGAAACGCTGCACGACCTCCGGCATTCCGCCGACAACGGTATAGGTCCTGAAGTTTGCCATCATCGCGTCATGAATGTAATCAGGAATGGGCCTCTCGCTGATACACGCGTCACGTATCGTTTGGCGAGCCCCCTCGCTCACTCCGGTTGCCCAGCAAAACTCCTCAAAATCGAGCGGGAACATCCTAAGCTCGTGGACATACCCCACGGGATAGGACCTGACGCCCTTGAACTGGGTCCCGAGCATTGACCCCGAAAACACCCAGTGGCAGCGCCCATCCTCAACAAGGAACTTTGCCATCGTCATGATGTCGGGGGCTTCTTGGACCTCATCGATAAACACAAGCGTTTTGCCTGGCGCAATCGACTTTCCCGAAAGAAGCGTCACCCTGCTGATGAAATCATCGGCATCCCGCGCCTCGAGAAGAGCATCTTTTGCCTGGCGATTTTCCATGAGGTTAAGCTCGATGTAGGTTGCATGGTTGGCTTTGCCAAATGCGCGAATCGAATAGCTTTTGCCGATCTGGCGAGAACCCGTAATGAACAAGGCCTTTTGCTCGGAAGACTTCAGCCAACGCTCCAGCTCTGCCGCTATTTTCCTGCGCAGCATAGGCCCTCCTCAGTGTCATCAAATGAAATGCAAAGTTTTATACGCTTGATTATCGATGAAATGCAGAGTTTTTAGAACCTAAAATCTGATGAAATGCAGAGATTTGAGATTACAAGCACAATAGAAGGAACACCACCGGCGAATGTGACAAAGGGACTGTCCCTTTGTCACATTGCGCTCGACTATTCGTCGACGATCTCGGCAAGCCAGACGTTCAGCGTATCGACCTCGGGGCAGCAGAACTTTGCCGTACCAGGCTCGTTGCCGGGCACGGTTCCGCCATAGCGCAAGATATCGATATAGGGAAAGCCCACATGGCAGGCCATGGCGCACATCTTGCCGCGGTCTCGGTCGAAGTCAAAAACGTCGCCCGGCTTGTGACCATGGTGGCAGCGGCACGCACCCAGCTGGTCCACGCAGCTCACGCGGATACGCGGACGCTTGCCACGCTGCGCGCCGAGCGGGTTGTTCTCGCCCGCAGGCTTGACGCCGCCCTCGCCAACATTACTCATGGTCGATCACGTCCAAGCAGGCCTCGATGGGAAGGCCGGCCGATTTGTCCTCTTGGCCGGCATTGCGTTCGATAAGCTCTGCCACCACACGCATGGCATCGGACGTCGCGCGCTGCAGACTCCAACCTGCCATAACGCGGCCGACGAGCACCGCCGAGAACGTGTCGCCCGTGCCCGGGAAGTAGACCGGAATGAGCTCAAAGGGAATCGTAAAGTACTCCCCCGCCACATGGTCGTAACCGATAACCGCGTTCGTGCCATTGACTACGGCGCTCGTAATGACCACAGACTTGGCACCCAGCTCACGCACGGCGTCAACAAGGGCGCGGGCCTCGTCGGGCGTGATTTGCTCGGCGATAGGCGTATCGGTGAGCAGACAGGCCTCGGTGTAGTTGGGAACTGCGTAGTCTGCGCACTCTAGCAGATGCCGCATAAGGCCAATCGTGGACTCGGGCACGCCCGCATAGAGCTTGCCGTTGTCGCCCATGATGGGGTCGACGAACACCTTGGCGCCCTTTTGCGCACGGCGGTGGCAAAAGTCCGAGATGATGCGCGTCTCTTCCTCGGTCACGATAAAGCCGGTCGAGATGGCGTCGAACTCAAAGCCGAGCTCTTCCCAGATAGCGAGGCTCTGGCGCACGTACTCGGTGGTGTCGTGGATGTAGAACTTGGGATAGTTGAGCGTATCGGACACAAGTGCCGTCGGCAGGTTATGGATACGGTAGCCCATGTGCGACAGCACCGGCAGCATGGCGGAAAGCGCGACCTTGCCGTAGCCGCACATATCGTTGATCAGCAGCAGCTGAGTATTCTTCATGAAAGTCCCCCTTGGATCGGGCGCGGCGCAACGGCGCCACAGTGCAACTAAGTGTAGCGCAGGGGACGTTGCGAGCGGAGTCGAGCGGCACGAAGGGCAAATTGTTGCGGAAAGGTTTCGGAAACGAGGGGCTAGCTTGCTTCATTGCGGCTCATTTGCAGCCACTTATTCAGTGCCATTTCAAAACTATGCCGGATTACGGGGCTGAACCTGAATGAGCCAACCACACCCCTTATTTTCAAATCATAGCGAGCCTTCTACCTGCGGTTTTCTTTTTACCAATTTCGGCATGGTCGGCAATCCGTCATTCAGCCCCGTAATCCGGCATAGTTTTTAAGTTAGTCGTTGGGGACGTTCTTAAATGACTAGGCAAACAAGAACGTCCCCAACGACTATCCCAACAAGGGCATCGCCGATGTTTTGGCGAAGTCAGACACTATGACCCAATCCAGGGGCACGGAAACGACAGGAGCCCCCGCTCGTGACCGCGGGTCGGGGCTGCGACAATGTTGTTGAAGTGCCAGAGGCGCAGCCGCGCCGCAACGAGGTTGGGAGGCTCCCGTGCCTAGATATTCTACCGCCTTCGGAATGGACGCACACCTCAGGTCCACCACCGTCTGCGCGCTCGACGCGGAGACGGGCGAGGCCGTGACGAGGAGGTTCCGCGGCAACCCCTGGGGCGAGGTCGCGGAGTGGATGTCGGGCTTCCCCGGCCCGTCGCTCGCCGCCTACGAGAGCGGCTACCTCGGCTTCGCCCCGCAGAGGGAGCTCTCCGGGCTCGGCGTCGACTGCGTCGTCGCGGCCGTCTCCAAGGTCCCGAGGTCGGCGGCCGACCTCTCGTCCAAGAACGACCGCAACGACGCGGCCAGGATGGCCAAGGCGATACTGTCGCACGATATCTCCCCGGTATGGGTGCCGTCCCCCGAGATCGAGGGGCTCAGGGACCTCGCCGGGGCCCACGACGCGGCGACCGCGAGGCTCGCGGCGGCGAAGCAGCGGCTCCTGGCGTTCCTGGCCCGCCGTGGCTACGCCTACGGCGGCACGACGCCGGCCGGAAACCCCCGGAGGTACTGGACGTACGACTTCCTCAGGTGGCTCGACAAGGTCCGGCCCGCCGACGACGGCGGCATCCGGGCGCTTGCGGCGCTGAGGAACGAGGTCGAGGCGGCCGCCGAGACGCGCGACGACCTCCTCGCCGAGTACAGGGCCGCCGTCGCGGCGGGCCCCCTCTCGGCGGAGGTCGAGGCGCTCCAGTCGATCAAGGGGTGCGGGTTCGCGCTCGCCGCCGCCTTCGCGCCCGAGGTCGGCGACTTCTCGAGGTTCCGCTCCGGCAGGCAGGTGACGTCCTACTTCGGCCTCGCCCCGAAGCAGAGGTCGAGCGCGGACTCCGTGCGCCTCGGCGGGATCAGCGGGGCCGGCAACGCGCTCGTCAGGAGGTTGGCAGTCGAGGGGTCCTGGAGCTACGTCCAGGCGAGCCACCAACCGAAGCTGATGCCCAAGGGCAGCGGCGTCCCGCTCGAGGTGAGGATGCACGGGAGGAAGGGTTCCGAGCGCCTGCTCCGGCGCCGCGAGGAGATGCTCGCCAGGGGCATGCCCCAGGCGCAGGCGAACGCCGCCACCGCCGCCGAGCTCGTGAGGTGGCTGTGGGCCCTCGGCGCGATGTGCCGGGAGGCAACCGAATAGACATAGCCCCCGTCCCGGCGAGCCGGGCAGCCTTCGGGGATACCCCCGCTTTCGCTGGGCGCGCGGCAGCGGCCGCATGCGCGTAGTCAGACTTGGGGAGCCCCGCCGAAGGAATGGAGTGCGGGCCGGCAGAACGGTATCCGCGGATATGAGACTGAGCCGAAGGCGTCGACGACATGCCGGGGGCGGACCGGGACGGGTTCAACGGCAGGCCCCGCCGACCGATTGCAAGCGGTCGGCGGGGCCATTGTGGCTCTTGACAGCGGATTGGGTCATATGAGCGAAAACCCGCCAGAGCGAGCAAGGTGCCTTGAAACAAGGCGGCATTGACCTTCTGGCCATGCCGCCGAAGTTGAAAGGCAGATTGCCGCTCTGGCGGGTTTGCAGCGTCGAGCGGTTACGGCGTTTGGCAAAACGCCGTAACTTAATAAGTTTGGTACCTTGACAATTAATCCATGCACTCCTAGATTGGTTAGGCACAAAACAATTCCACTACCTAACTAAAGAAAGGAGCAACACTAATCCATGTGCGATGAACCTCTTAGCCTTTGTTCGCACGAGCCCGGCGGCGACCCGTCACAGCCGGCGGATGTACCCGAAGCGGTCAGCGCCGAAGACAAACTCGCCAAGCGCATCCTGAGCGGTCTGGGTTTTTGCGGCCATTACATGCATTTTCATGGCGGAGGCGTGTCCGGCAAGGCGCCCATCATCTGCCTGCTGGCCAAGCAGCCCGGCGGCGAGATGTCTCAGCAGGAACTCGGCATGCACTTTGACCTCAAGCCGGGGTCGCTTTCCGAGATCTTGTCCAAGCTCGAGGTCAACGGCCTCATCGAACGCAGCCGTAACCCCAAGGATCGACGGCAACTCACCATTCGCCTGACCGAAACCGGCCGGGAAAACGCCCGCATCGACCAGGCGGCCCGCATTCGCTTTAGGGAACAGGCCTTTAGCGCCCTTACGCACGACGAGCGCGAACAGCTCGCCGAAATGCTCGAAAAAATCCGCGTAACCTGGGAGGAACTGGATGATTAAAACCCTCATGGGCAGCATCCGCGACTATATGAAGGTCACGATCGCCACGCCGCTGCTGGTGCTTGGCGAGGTAATCTGCGAAATGATGATCCCGTTTATCACCGCCGACATGATCGACGCCATCAAAGACGGTGCCACCGTCGCCCAGATGCTGCCCACCGCCGGCTTTCTGGTGCTCATTGCGCTGACGTCGCTCGCCTTTGGCGCCGCTGCGGGCATCACCTGCAGCCATGCCAGCTGCGGCTTTGCCAAGAACCTGCGTCGCGACTTGTTCTACAAGATCCAGACGTTCAGCTTCGCCAACATCGATGAGTTCTCGAGCCCCTCGCTCGTCACCCGCCTCACCACCGACATCAACAACGTGCAGCAGGCCTTTATGATGCTCATCCGCATCGCCGTGCGCTCGCCGCTGGTGTTGGTCTTCGCCTTTGCCATGGCCTACGCCATGGGCGGCAGCGTCGCCATGGTCTACCTGGTCATCATTCCGCTGCTGGGCTTTGGCCTGTTCTTTATCATCTATAAGGTGCGCCCGATCTTTGCCCGCGTGTTCCACAAGTACGACGCGCTCAACGAGTCCGTCGAGGAAAACGTCACCGGCATGCGCGTGGTCAAGAGTTACGTGCGCCAGGACTACGAGAAAGAGAAGTTCGCCACCGCCGCGCGCGACGTCCAGATGGACTTCACCCGCGCCGAGAAGCTGCTCGCCTTTAACAACCCCATGATGAACATCTGCGTCAACGGCGCATTTGTCGTCATCATCTACCTGGGCTCCAAGCTCATCATCACGAGCCAGGGCACCCTGTTCGACGTTGGCCAGCTCTCATCCATCTTCACCTATGGCTTCCAGATCCTCATGAGCCTGATGCAGCTGTCGATGATCTTTGTCATGGTGACCATGGCCGACGAATCGGCACACCGCATTACCGAGGTGCTTGCCGCCGAACCCACGATCGCTGATCCCGCCGAGCCCGTGCTCGAGGTTGTCGACGGCTCCATCGACTTTGACCACGTGAGCTTTAAGTATTCCGCGCATGCGAAGCGCCAAGCGCTCGACGATATCGACCTGCACATTAAGAGCGGCGAGACCATCGGCATCATCGGCGGCACCGGCTCGGCCAAGTCCACGCTTGTAAACCTCATCGCCCGCCTGTACGACGCCACCGAGGGCACCGTGCGCGTGGGCGGCATGGACGTGCGCGACTACGACTTGGACGCCTTGCGCCACCAAGTGGCCATGGTGCTACAGAAAAACGTGCTGTTTAGCGGCACCATCGCCGAGAATCTGCGCTGGGGCGACCCGAACGCCACCGACGAGGAGGTCCGCGAGGCGGCACATCTGGCCTGCGCCGACGAGTTTGTCGACGGCTTCCCCAAGGGCTATGACACCTGGATCGAACAGGGCGGCTCCAATGTTTCCGGCGGTCAGAAGCAGCGCCTGTGCATTGCGCGCGCCCTGCTGCGTCGCCCCAAGATCTTGATCCTGGACGACTCCACCAGCGCCGTCGACACCAAGACCGACGCCAAGATTCGCGCAGGGCTGGCAAGCTATCTGCCCAACACGACCAAGCTCATCATCGCCCAGCGCATTAGCTCCGTGCAGGACGCAGACCGCATCATCGTCATGGAGGGCGGCCGTATCGCGCAGATCGGTAACCACGACGAGCTGCTCAAGACGAGCGAGATCTACCGCGAGACCTTCACCTCGCAGAACAAGATGTCCGCCGAGGGCGAAGGGGCCGTCGAGGCCGACACCGAGGCATCCGCAACACAAGCTCAGACCCAGGAAGGAGGCGAGGCACATGAGTAAGGCAACGACCGCCGAGCGCGCGCTCAACCGCAAGGGCGGCACCATGTCGCGCCTCATCAAGACGCTCTTTGGCTTCTACCCCGTGCTTTTGCCCCTCGTCGTCGTCGGCGTGGTGCTCTGCGCCATCATCAACTCCATCGGCGCGACCTTCCTTCAGAGCGCCCTGCAGATTATTAGCGAATCGTGGCAGTCGGGCGATTGGGAAGCTGCACAGCCCAAGATCGCACAGCTCGTGACCACCCTCGCCTGCATCTACGGCGTCGGCATCCTGTCCTCGCTGTTCTGGAACCGCGCCATGGCCATCGTCACGCAGGGCTCACTCGAGAAGCTGCGCGAGAAGATGTTCAACCGCATGCAGGACCTGCCGATTCGCTACTTCGACACGCACCAGCGCGGCGACATCATGAGCCACTACACCAACGACATCGACACGCTGCGCCAGATGATCAGCCAGTCGCTGCCCAACCTGCTCATGACGACCATCGTCATCGTCACGGTGTTCTTTATCATGCTGTACTACAGCGTTTGGATGTGCCTGGTCATTGTGGCAGGCGTCGCCTTTATGACCTTTATGACCAAGCTGCTCGGCTCCAACTCCGCGCGCTTCTTCATTGCGCAGCAGACCGAGCTCGGCGTGGTCGAGGGCCATATCGAGGAAGTCATGAACGGCCAGAAGGTCGTCAAGGCATTCTGCCACGAGTCTGCCGCCGAGGCCGATTTTGACGAGCGCAACGAAAAGCTCTTCGAGGTCTCGCAGAAGGCCAACATGTACGCCAACATCCTCATGCCCATCCTTATGAACCTGGGAAACCTGCTCTACGTGCTGGTCGCACTGGCAGGCGGCATTTTCCTGGCGCTGGGCGTGCCCAACCTGAGCATCTCGGGCATGGCGCTGTCCATCGCCGTCGTGGTGCCGTTCCTCAACATGACAAAGCAGTTCTGCGGACAGATTGGCCAGATCTCGCAGCAGATCAACGCCGTGGTCATGGGCCTCGCCGGTGCCGACCGCATCTTTGAGCTCATTGACGAGAAGCCCGAGGCCGACGAGGGCTACGTGACGCTCGTCAACGCGCAGGTGAACCCCGACACCTGGCAGCTCGAGGAGGCCGACCACCACACCGGCATGTGGGCGTGGAAACATCCGCACCGCGCGACCGGCGAGATCGAATACGTGCCGCTGCGTGGCGACCTGGTCATGGACAACGTCGACTTTGGCTACACGCCCGACCACGAGGTGCTGCACGGCGTGTCCGTGTTTGCCAAGCCGGGTCAGAAGGTCGCGTTTGTCGGCGCCACCGGTGCCGGCAAGACGACCATCACCAACCTCATCAACCGCTTCTATGACATCGCCGACGGCAAGATCCGCTACGACGGCATCAACGTCAACAAGATCCGCAAGGCCGATCTGCGCCGCTCGCTGGGCGTCGTGCTACAGGACGTGAACCTGTTCACCGGCACCGTGATGGATAACATCCGCTACGGCAACCTGGACGCTACCGACGAGGAGTGCATCGCGGCGGCCAAGCTCGCCGGCGCGGACGACTTTATCACCCGCCTACCCGACGGCTACGACACGATGCTCACCGGCAACGGCGCACAGCTGTCGCAGGGCCAGCGCCAGCTGATCTCGATTGCGCGTGCCGCCGTCGCCGATCCGCCGGCAATGATTCTGGACGAGGCCACGAGCTCCATTGACACCCGCACCGAGGCTATCGTGCAGGCCGGCATGGACAAGCTCATGGAAGGCCGCACGACGTTTGTCATCGCGCACCGCCTGTCCACCGTGCGCAACTCCGACGCGATCATCTGTCTGGACCACGGCCGCATCATCGAGCGCGGCAACCACGACGAGCTGATTGCCAAGCGCGGGTATTACTACCAGCTCTATACCGGAGCGTTTGAGCTGGAGTAGTTCGGCTCGCCGAGATGGCCGATTTGCCGCTCATTCGTCGGGCATGACCCTAAGATCAATGCCCTCCTCTTTCGGGGCAAATCGACTCATCTCAACGACCCAAACACAATGCACCGCAACGAATAAAGCCTCCGCAGCCACACGAGCTGCGGAGGCTTTTTTCATGCCGGCCGGAAACCGTATCCCACTTTTCGGGCCCAGAATGGGATGCCGTTTCCCGCTGGGCCCCCTCCGGGAAACGACATCCCATTTCAAGGGCATAAACCGGGATGTGGTTTCCCCTAACGGCACCTTTGGGAAACCGCATCCCACTCTAGACGCACAAAACGGGATGAGCTTTCCCATGGTGATCCAAGACCAGAAGCATGTCCGATAGCGCGGCCAGGTCAAGAACAACAAGGCAAGCGTCACGCCAATTTGGACGAGCGTCTGCTGCAGTTTGAGGCTGCTGGCCCATATGGTAGAGTTAACCACCCATGAATTTCAGCACACTGCGTGCTACCTGTTCTTTTGTCATTTAGGGGAGTGAACTTGTGAATACTTCTGTCGCCAAGAAGGCCGGCCAGGCGGTGCGCCTGCTCATGATGGTGCTCACGGCAGTTCTCATCTTCTTCTTCATCAATGTTATGCTGCTCGTCTCCGATATCCAGGGCACGGCGCGTGTGGTCAACTACGCCGGTCTGGTGCGCGGTACCACGCAGCGAATCGTTAAGCTCGAGGATGCGGGCCAGCCTCAAGATGACCTGCTCAAAGCCGTGGATTCATACATCAACGGTTTGCGTTACGGAAGTGACGACCTCAACCTCGTCCGTCTCGACGACGACGAGTATCAGGTAAAAATGACCGAGCTTGCAAATTATTATGATGAGCTTTGCGCCGAGATCAGCCGCGTGCGCGAAGTCGGCTATGAGAACACCGACATCATCTCCATGAGCGAGGAGTTCTTTGGCATTTGCGACGATGCTACGCGACTCGCAGAGGACTACTCTCAGGAGAAGGCGTCGGCGCTCAACTATCTCGAGGGCCTGGTGATCATCGACATCATGGGCTTGGTGGCGACCTTTGCGGTCGAACTTGTTCGCGCGGTGCGAACTGCCGCGCTCAATCGCGAACTGCAGAACAAAGTCTATCTCGACGAAGCCACAGGACTGCCCAACAAGAACAAGTGCGAGGAGGTCTTGGGGCAGGAGCAGCCTGTCTCCGCGGAGGCGCCCGTTGCGGTGTGCGTCTTCGACCTTAACAATCTGCATACGGTCAATAACAGCTTCGGCCACGAGAAGGGCGACGAATACATCCGTTCTTTTGCCCAGCAGCTGGGGCGCGTGGCGTCGGAGACCTGCTTTGTGGGCCGCGACGGCGGCGATGAGTTTATCGCGGTGCTGCGAGATACCGATCGAGCTGCCGTGGAGTCCTGTCTCGCTCGGGTTCGCGCGAACGTGAACGAGTATTCCGAGACTCATCCCGACATGCCTATCAGCTATGCGGTGGGCTATGCGCTTTCCAGTGATTTTGATGAACCGCCTACGATGCGTGAGCTCTTTTCTCAGGCCGACAAAAACATGTACGTCGATAAGAACCGCGTAAAGGCAGCCGAGACAGCCGACCCGCAACGCGAGGACCGCTAAACCCGTCCCAAATGAGCTAGTTGAGGAGTTGGGCCATGGCGTTGACGAATTTTTGGACTTGGAGGGTGGGCTCGAGCGGGTAGTGCAGAAAGACCGGCACCTCTCGCCCGCATAGAAACGGCACGCCCACAAAGGCCGGGTGTACCCCCGACCATGCGCCGCAGGTGAGCACCGCGTCGCCCTTTTCCTCGGCTTCGTTAAAGAGCGCAAAGTCAAAGCTGTCCACGTCGATCACGTCTACGCCGCCGTCTGCCAAAAGATCGATACGCAGACTGTCCATAGCGTCGTTGCCGTGACGGAGCACGCGCAGGCGCATGCCCTCCAGGTCAGCAACCGTGATACGCGTCTTGCGCGCAAGCGGGCTCGTGCGCGGCACGTCGATATAAAACGGCACGTTGACGATGCGGAGCCTTTGGCATGCGTCGCCCCAGCGTGGGGTCGAAAAGCTCGACTGCACCACATCGACCTCGCGGCCCAAGCTGCGCATGACGGTCTCGCACTCGTCGTAGAGGTCGCTTACCGGCACGATCTCAAATCGCAGCGACGGTTCCAGATCGTGAATGCCCGACCACATCGACAGCGTTTGGCGCCCCGGGCACATCATCGACACACCCAGACGCACGGCACCGCCCTCGCCCGCCGCGCGTCGGGCGCGGCGCAGCGCGTCCTCGGACTGCCGCATGATCGAGCGCGCGTCGTCCACCAGCAGTGCGCCGGCCGGCGTCACCTTGACGCCCGAGTGCGAGCGTTCGAACAGTGTGATGCCGAACTCGGCCTCGAAGCCCGACACCTGCTTGACGAGCGCCGGAGTCGACACGCGCAATTTTGCCGCCGCGCGCGAGAAGCTTCCCAGCTCCGCGGCGGCCGATATGGCCTCGAGTCGTCGATCGTACACGTCAATCTCCTGTTTCCAGACGCATGGCAATGAACTGCCGAAGGGGGTTGTTTTGGCAGGTCACACACTCAATTAAAGGCGCATCGTCTTGCAAGCTATAAACCTACGGTTAACGCCATTCTAACAAATATGCAATTCACCTGCGCAAATGCAAAGCATACGATAACCAGCGAAAACCACGTGGGTCGGTTAATGGGAGCGACCCACAGGGAGGCACAAGAAGACAAGAAGGGAAGTTCCTATGAGCAACTGGCTTAAGCTCGAGGGCGATGTCTGCGCCGTGACTGGCGCGCTCGGCGGTATGGGCGTCGAGATTTGCCGCGAGTTCGCCCGCAATGGCGCCAACGTCGTTCTGCTCGACCTGGACGAAGAGAAGGTCAAGGCCGCAGCCGCCGACCTCGCCGCCGAGTTTGGCATCCACGCCGAGGGTTACAAGATGAACGCCACCGACGAGGCCGAGGTTCAGGCCGCCGTCGATGCCACCATCGCCGACTTCGGCCGCGTCGACGTTCTCGTCAACACCGCCGGCATCCTGCGCTTCGCCGCCATGGAAGACCTGCCGCTGAGCGACTGGGAGCAGGTGCTCAACGTCAACCTCACCGGTTACTTCATCACCTCGCAGCGCTTTGGTCGCGAGATGATCAAGGCCGGCCAGGGCCGCCTGGTGCACATCTCGACCGTTGCCAGCCACTCCCCCGAGACGTTCTCGGGCGTGTACAGCTCCACCAAGGCGGGCGTCAACATGATGTCCAAGATGCTGGCTGCCGAGTGGGGCCCCTACGGCGTCCGCTCCAACTGCGTCGAGCCTTGCTTCGTTAAGACCCCGATGTCGGCCAACTTCTACGCCGACCCCGAGGTCGAAAAGAGCCGCAGCCGTCTGATCGCCACGCGCCGCATCGGCGAGGTCAGCGATATCGCCAACGCCGTCATGTTCCTGGCGTCCAAGCGCTCGGACTTTACCACCGGCGACGCCATCAAAGTCGACGGTGGCTTCTCCAATATGATGGGCGACCTCACCGCCAAGCCCGGCGGCCGTCGCGCCTATGCCGACAACTACCTCAAGAACAAGGGTGTCGAGCTTTGGTCCGATGAGTCCGGCGTCGCCAAGCCGACTGACCAGTAAACCAACCTAACAGGGAGGCCCGCGGATACGCCCGCTCCTCCCCCGTATCGATCAGAAAGAGTCCAATGGCTTCCACCAACTCCAACAAGGGTCGCGCCGTCGTGCTTTCCGCCGCGTGCGTCACCATGTTCTTCATCAGCTCAATCGCGCTGTACTCCGTCGTGAGCAAGAACCTGCTCGCCGTCTACCCCGAGTGGTCCAGCGCCCTTACCTGGGCGTTCCCGGTCTTTCAGACCATCATGGCCGTGACGGGCATCTTCGCCGGCCGCATCTCCGATAAGATCGGCCCGCGCAACGTCGTGATCGCCGCCGCTGTGTGCTACGGCCTGGGCTGGTTTATGTCCGGCACCGTCACCGAGCCGTGGCAGTTCTACCTGTGGTTCTCGCTCGTCGCCGCCATCGGCAACGGCCTGGGCTACAACCCGGCACTCACCACCGGTCAAAAGTGGTTCATCGACAAAAAGGGCCTTGCCTCCGGCATCACCCTGGCCGCTTCGACCGCCGGCCCCGCCGTGCTCTCCCCGGTGCTCGCCTCGTTGCTCATCCCGAGCCTGGGCATCTTTGGCGCCCTTAAGGCGCTCGGCGTCATCTTCTTTGTGACGATTGCTGCCTCCGCCCTGTTCCTGAAGGCCCCCGAGGCCGGTTGGCTGCCCGAGGGCTTCGAGGCCCCCAAGGGCGGCGCGCACGCCGGCACCTTCGGCGACCTCACCCCGGGCGAGATGGTCAAGACCCCGCGCTTCTGGGTCCTCATCGTCACTTTCGCCTTTGCCGCCACCGCGGGCACCCTGCTCGTGGGCAAGGTTGCCTCCATCGCCGCCGTCCAGCTCTTCGCCGACCCCACGAGCGCCGCGGCCGTCGCCCTCGGCGGTGTGGTGGTCTCCGTCAACACCTGCGCCAACCTGGTCGGCCGCCTGTCCTTTGGCCAGATCATCGACAAGCTCGGCGCCTATAAGTCGCTGCTCATCAGCCTTGTCGTCACCATCGTCGCCCTCGTCATCATGTCGATGAGCTTTACGCAGAGCATGTTCTTTGTGGCGCTCGCCCTGCTCGGCTTTAGCTTTGGCGCCCTGCTCGTCATCTACCCGCCGCTCACCGGTGGCGCCTTTGGCACCAGCAACATCGGCGTCAACTACGGCATCATGTTTTTGGGCTACGCCGCTTCCACCTGGATCAGCCAGCCCATCACCGCCGTGCTGTATCACGCCGAGGCCGGCAGCGCCGCCTACCAGCAGTCCTTCTACGGCGCTATTGTGATCGCCGCCATCGCCGTCGTGCTCACCGTCTACATGATGGTCTCCGACAGCAAGAAGAAGTCCGCCTAGTTTTACCGATGCGACAAAGGGACAGCCCCTTTGTCGCATTCCACCGGTCACCGGTATTAAGGAGTCGAAATGTCTGAGCTCAACCCCGTCCGCATTGCCGTTATCGGCGCCGGCGCCATGGGCCGCAACCACATCCGCTTTGTCACCGAGGAGCCCGAGGCCGAGCTCGTCGCCATCGCCGACGCCTTTGAGGGCGCCCGCGCCACGGCCGAGGCCGCCGGCGTGCCGTTTTACACCGATCCCGCCCAGATGATGGACGAGATCAAGCCCGAGGCCGTCATTATCGCTACCCCCAACGACCTGCACCTAGGCGTTGCTCGCGAGGCTGTGAAGCGCAACATCGTGCCGCTGGTCGAAAAGCCGATCTCCAACGATCTCGAGGATGCCCAGGCCTTCGCCGCCGAGGCCGAAACCGCCGGCGTGCCCGTGCTCGTGGGTCAGCACCGTCGCCACAACCCCTTCGTCAACAAGGCCAAGGAGATCATCGAGTCCGGCGAGCTGGGCAAGCTCACCGTGTCGAGCTTCCACTACATGATCTATAAGAATGACGAGTATTTCGATGTCGAGTGGCGCCGCAAGAAGGGTGCCGGCCCGATCCTGGTCAACCTGGTGCACGACGTCGACCTGCTCCGCTACCTGCTGGGCGAGCCCGTTGCCGTCCAGGGTATGCAGTCCAGCGCCGCCCGCGGTTTTGAGACCGAGGACTCCGCCGTGGTCAACGTCCGTTTTTCCGATGGCGCGCTCGCAAGCATGACCATCTCCGACGCCACCGCCAGCCCCTGGAACTGGGAGGCCACCGCCCGCGAGGATCCGCAGTACCGCCCCTTCGACGCCGACGCCTACTATATCGGCGGCACTAAGGGTGCCCTGTCGCTGCCCCGCCTGCACCAGTTCTCCTACGATGGCGCCTCTAACTGGCACAAGCCGCTGCAGATGGAGATTCCGGCCGTCGACCCGGCACTGCCGCACAAGATGCAGCTCAAGCACTTTGTGAAGGTTGTCCGCCGCGAGGTCGAGCCCGTCGTGACCCCCGCCGATAACGTCAAGACGCTCACGCTGCTTAACGCTATCAAGGAGGCCGCCGAGACCGGCCAGCTCGTCGAGCTGTAATGCCTTAAGAGCGACCGCGGCAGAAATCCCATGCCGAGCCCCTTCGGTCCGCCACCAACAAGCCCCTCTTCTTTGCCCCGCGTGCAGCCTCCTGCCCGCGGGGCCTTTTGCTACCTTGCCGACGATTTTTCAGAAGCGGGGGCTATTTTGCACCTCGGCTTGATCCGTTCGCCACGAAACGCGCCTATCTACTACGTTTAACCGATCGCCCTTAACCATGCCAAATTTCGCGAAATAAAAACCGCAGGTAGACGGCTTGCGTATTCTCGGAAAACCGGGGGATGGTCGACCCATACGGTTCAAACGTAGTAGATAGGTCGTTTTCGTGGCGCGGCCCCAAAACAGTCTTTTGGGACGGGTGGTATCCTTGGTAGCCCTGTGCTGCAAACGCACCTTAAACGCAAGGAGTCCCATGGATCTTATCGCCCAGCTTGCCCGCGAGCTCAACCTTAAGGCCGCCAACATCGAGGCAGCCGTCAAGCTCATCGACGAGGGCAACACCATCCCCTTTATCTCGCGCTACCGCAAGGAAGCCACGGGCGGCATGGACGACGTCGCCCTGCGCACACTCGACGAGCGCCTGTCCTACCTGCGCAATCTTGAACAGCGCAAAGAGGACGTCATTCTGCTCATCGACGCCCAGGGCAAACTTACGCCCGAGCTCGAACAACAGATTCGCGAGGCCACGCAGCTCCAGCGTGTCGAGGACCTCTACAAGCCCTACCGCAAAAAGCGCATGACCCGCGCGCAGAAGGCCCACGAGGCAGGCCTGGAGCCGCTCGCCAACATGATCATTATGCAGGCCTCGGCCAAGGGCAGCGCGCTCGACGCCGCCGCGGCCTACGTCAACGAGAAGGCCGGCTTCGACACGCCCGAGAAAGCGCTCGCCGGCGCGGCGGACATCGTGGCCGAGACGGTGGCCGAGGACCCTGAGAACGTCGCCGACCTGCGCGCCTTTACGCAAAACACCGCCGATATCGTCGTCGAGGCCACCGACCCCGCCGAGAAGACCCCCTACGAGCCGTACTACAGCTATGATGAGCCGCTGCGCCGTATACCCAACCACCGCGTGCTGGCTATCGACCGCGGTGAGCGCGAGGGCAAACTCCGCGTGCGCGTGAACGTCGACGGCGCCGCTGCCACGGCACGCCTCGGCAGCCGTTGGCCCCGACGTCAGGGCGTCTTCGCGCCCGTCTTTGACGCCGCCATCGCCGACGGTTACAAGCGCCTCATGGCCCCCTCGCTTGAGCGCGAGGCCCGCGCCAAACTCACCGTCCGTGCGCAGACCGAGGCCATCAACGTCTTTGCCAAGAATCTCGAGGGCCTGCTCTCGGCACGCCCCGTGCGCGGTGCCCGCGTGCTCGCGCTCGATCCGGGATACCGCACCGGCTGCAAGGTCGCCGTTATGGACGAGACCGGCAAGCTGCTCGACCACGGCGTGGTCTACCCCACCAAGCCGCGCCACGACGTCGCCGGCACCAAGCGCGAGCTCGCCCGCCTCGTCAAAAAGGACAGCGTCAACACCATCGTCATCGGCAACGGCACCGCCAGCCGCGAGACCGAGGAAGTCGTCTCGGAGTTCATCGCCGAGCAGGCGCCTGGGCTGCGATACACCATCGTTAACGAAGCCGGCGCGTCCGTGTACTCCGCCTCCGAGCTCGCCAGCCAGGAATATCCCGACCTGGACGTCACCGTGCGTGGCGCCATGAGCCTGGGCCGTCGCCTGCAAGACCCGCTGGCAGAGCTCGTCAAGATTCCGCCCCAGTCTATCGGCGTGGGCCAGTACCAGCACGACCTTGACCAGGCCGAGCTTTCGCGCACCCTGGGCCATGTGGTGGAGGACGTCGTCAACCGCGTGGGCGTCGACGTGAATACCGCGAGCGCGAGCCTACTGGGATATGTATCGGGCATCACGCCGAGCGTGGCCAAAAACATCGTGGCCTACCGCGAGGAAAACGGCGCCTTTACCGATCGCCGCCAGCTCAAGAAGGTCCCCAAGCTGGGACCCAAGGCATATCTCAACGCCGCGGGCTTTTTGCGCATTAGCGGCGGCAGGAACCCACTCGACGCGACAAGCGTCCACCCCGAGAGCTACGAGGTGGCCACGTCCGTCCTAGAACGCGCCGGCGTTAAAGCAAGCGAGCTCAGCCGCGGCGGCGTGCCCGACATCGAGCGCCGCCTGGGCAGCATCTCGGCGCTGGCAAGCGACCTGAACTGCGGCACCCTCACGCTCATCGACATCGTCAACGAGCTCAAGAAGCCCGGCCGCGACCCGCGCGACGACGCACCCGAGGTGGTCTTTAGCCGCTCAGCGCTTTCCATCGACGACCTGGAACCCGGCATGGAGCTCAAGAGCACGGTGCGCAACGTCGTCGACTTTGGCGCCTTCGTCGACGTGGGCGTGCACCAGGACGGCCTTGTGCACATCTCCAAGCTGGCCAACCGCTTCGTCAAGCACCCGAGCGACGTGGTACGCGTCGGCGACACGGTCAAGGTGTGGGTGGAAAAGGTCGATCGCGACCGCAAGAAAATCTCGCTAACCATGGTGCAGGGAAAGTAAACCGCCAAAGCAAGGGTACCCCCTGTAGCGATGTGCAAAATCGCGAGTATTCTGCAAATTCCACCGTTCCGGATGCCCCTCAGGGTAGCGCACAGAGATGTGGTGTAAGAGGCGGGGCATGCCCCGCCTCCGCCCT
>CAVGCW010000043.1:0-3254 GCA_963628025.1 Alloprevotella sp.
GGTCGGCGGGGCCATTGTGGCTCTTGACAGCGGATTGGGTCATATGAGCGAAAACTCGCCAGAGCGAGCAAGGTGACGTGAAACGAAAGGGCGCTGACCTTCTGGTCGCGCCCTTGAAGTTGAACGTCAGATTGCCGCTCTGGCGGGTTTGCAGCGTCAACTGGTTACGCGGTTCGTAGAACCGCGTAACTGTTAGGGCCGCTGACCCATGCCACCCTCGAGGGTGACGGTCTCACCGTTCATGTACTTAAAGTCGGGACCGCAGAGCTGAACGACCACACGGCCGATTTCCTTCTCGACGTCGCCGTAGTGACCCGCCGGCGGCATGTGGACGTTGGCCTTGAACGCCTCGGGATAGGCATCCTGGAAGTTCTCGAGCGCAGCGGTCCAAGCAAGCGGGCAAACGATATTGACGTTGATGCCGTCCTTGCCCCACTCGTTGGCGGCAACGCGGGTCAGGCCGCGGATGCCCTCCTTGGCGGCAGCATAGCTGCACTGGCCATAGTTGCCAAACAGGCCGGCGCCCGAGGCAAAGTTGACCACGGAGCCCTTGGTCTCCTTCAGGTGCGGATAGGCCTTCTGCATGTACAGATAGGTAGCATACAGACCGGAGTAAATGGCCAGGTTAAACTGGTCCATGGTGTGATCGGCGATGGTCACGCCCGAGGCGCTGGCCTGAGCATTGTTGACGACGGCGTCGATGCGGCCGAACTCCTCAATGGCCTTGTCGATGACGTTCTGGACGACGGCCTCGTTGTCCTGACCAGCCGAGACATCGGCCTGAACAGGCAGAACCTTGACGCCGTACTCGGCCTCGAGAGACTCCTTGGCGGCCTCGAGCTTGGCAACGTTGCGGCCGGTGATGACGAGGTTCGCGCCCTCCTTGGCAAATGCGATATCGATGCCGTAGCCGATGGAGCCAGCGGAACCGTCCTTGAGCGTGGCCTTGCCGCCGCCGGTGACGATCACGGTCTTACCAGTGAAAAGTCCCATACAAAGTCCTTTCAAATCGCGACGGGCACGCCCGCCGACTGCGCGTGTCCAACTTCACGCGCCAAAAGCTGAGATGCAACTTTAGCGTGTTCAAGCGAAAATAAAAGACCGCGGTAGGCGAACGGCACCACGTCGTTCGGCGAAGGGATTGTCAAGTGCAAACTGGATAAAGCGGCCGAGTTATTGTTATCAGATCGAGCCATCGAACACGTTTTGAAACTTTGCTGCGGCGCGCGGGATGTCGGCGCGAGACTTTATCATAGGGTGACAAACAACGATGAGGAGCACATGCCTATGACAGACGAGCTGGACCCCCAGACTCAACAGCATATTGATGATTCCGCAGACGTCACCGCAGATACTGACGCTGTGACCTGCGATGGTATCGACATCGACGACCCCATCTTGGACGAAAGCGCTACGGCGGAAACCCCCGAAACAGAAAACGCCGATGAGCAAAACGACGATGCGCCCGCTCAGGACGACGTCCCGCAAGCAGCGGGCCCCATCGAGGTGTCTTCGGAAGAAGAGCTCGATGCCGTCATGGACTCCATGATGGATGCTGTCAAAGCGATGAAAGACGCCGTCGCCGATGCCGATATTGATGCCGAGGAAGAGGAGGCCGCCGAGGCGGCCTCGACCTTTGTGCCCGGCGAGACTCCGGTTGCCGACCAGGGCAGCACCATGCCCTCGTTTCTGCAGCTCGAGCACCCCACGATTGGCGCCGATGCGGTCGATCCGCACGCAGCAGGCTTTTCTGTGGTCGAGGGCGGTACCGGCAATATCGCCGCGCCGCAGGCTGCCGATGCGGACGCTGCCGACACCGCTCGCCCGACCGCCCCGCACTCCCCCGCCGCGAGCCGCGATCTGGGGACCGCTGTCTCGAACACTGCGAACGCCGTGGGCACCTTTATCGCCCAGGGTGCCTCGGCCATGCGCGAGATGAACGCCGCGAAAAAGGCACTTGCCGATGCCCGCGCCCACCTGGCCGAACTTGAGCAGCGCATTGCCGATCAGGCCGAGGAACTCGAGACGCGCCAGGATATCGCAGGCCGCTACGAGCAGATCGTCGCCGACCAGCGTCAGGCGATCGCCACAGCGCAAAAGACCGCTGCGGCAGCCGAAATCGATCGCGATGTCCATGCTTCCAAAGTAGCAGAGCTCAAGGGTCAGCTCGAACAAATGAAGACAGAGGATGACGCGACCGAGCTCCGCCTGAAGGCCGCGCTCGATGCCGTGGAGGCCCGCGAGGCGAGCTCGCGCGAGACCGGCAACCGCCTCGTTCGCCGTCTTGAGGATTCCAAGCGCATCCGCGACAAGGTGCAGGCCGAGCGAGACGCCGGCATTGCCGCCGCACAACAAACCGTCGACGCCACGCGCGCCCAGCTCGAGACACTGCGTCATGAGTATGCCGAGCTGCAACGCAATCCCTCGGCAAATCCCGCCAACTATACGGTGCGCACTAGCGAGCTCTCGATGCAGATCTCCGACACGGCAGATGCCCTGCGTAAAGCCGAAGAAGATGTCCCGCGTATCACCGCCGACCTTGAACACTCGCTTGCCGCAGCCGAGCAGGCCGTCGAACAGGCGCAGGCCCCCATTGCCGAAGCCAAACGCGCGCACCAAGCCGTGACGGCAGAGGCCGATGCCGCGCGCGACGAGCTGCAGACCGCAAAAACCGCCGCTGCAACGCGCCAGCGCGAACTGCGCGAGAAGATCGCCGCCGAGGACAAGGCACGCCGCGACCAAGAGCAGAGCATCGCCAACGCCCAAGCAGATGCCGCACATGCGCAGTCGATCATCGAACAGGCGAACGAAGTACACGACCACCCAGAGATTACTGAGTCGCTTGCAGGGTCCTTGGCCCGAGACAAAGCCGAACACGCCGAGACCGAGCGCGAAGTCGCCCAGCTCGAGGCCACCGAGGACGCGGTGCGCGAGCGTACCCGCGACTCACGCATCAAATTCACCGGCGCCATCGTCTGCATCGTCGCCGCAATCCTGGTGATCATCCTAGTCTGGCTGTTCGCGAGCAAGTAAACCAGCTGCCAAAAAACGCTCAACGCAGTTGCGGTGAGATAGTTCCTGTTTAGCCCTCAAAAAGCCAATTTAAGAACTATCTCACCGCAACTTATTAGATTGATGCAAGGCAATCTATCCCTCTTGCACCAATCTCTTGACATAAGGAGTGTCCCCAGGTGCCGGCACAGACGATATGAGCAGGACATAAAAACATTGAGAGCCCCCGCTGCATGAAAGAC
>CAVGCW010000044.1:0-48068 GCA_963628025.1 Alloprevotella sp.
ACAGGCACCATTGTGGTGGTTTGGACCGGCTGGGCATGTGTGCATCGGGTGGTATCTAAGTTGAGATACCACTTCTGGTATATCAGCTTGCGTTTGCGTGAGTACAATACTCGAACGTTATACGTCTCAGCGCCCCTTGTGCGTGGACGTCTTGCAGTCACGCGAACGAAGGGATTTATCCTATGTGTGGAATTGTCGGCTACACCGGCTCTGATATTGCAAAGAACATCCTGGTTACGGGCCTCAAGCGTATGGAGTATCGCGGCTATGACTCCTCGGGCGTCGCGCTCGAGGTGGGCGAGGGCGCCGCGGCTCACCTCGACGTCATTCGCCGCGTGGGCAAGGTTGCGGGCCTGGAGAGCGAGCTTTCCAACATTGACAGCGACGCTACCTGCGGTATCGGCCACACCCGTTGGGCCACCCACGGCAAGCCCTCCGTCGTTAACGCTCACCCCCACACCAGCTGCGACGGTCGTATCGCCATCGTCCACAACGGCATCATCGAGAACTTCGCCGAGCTGCGCGAAGAGCTGGAGGGCCGCGGCCACCACTTTAAGAGCGAGACCGACACCGAGGTCTTCGCGCATCTGATCGAAGAGGCTTATGCCGAGACGCACGACCTGATGGCCTCCGTGCGCGAGGCTTGCACCCACGTGGTCGGTGCCTATGGTCTGGCCGCCGTGTGCGCTGACGAGCCCGGCGTGATCGCCGTGGCCCGCAAGGATTCCCCGATCGTGGTCGGCGCGGGCGAGACCGGCGCCTATGTCGCCTCCGATGTCATCGCGCTCATCGACGCCACCCGCGATGTCGTGGTGCTCGAGGACGGTCAGTTTGCCAAGCTCACGCCCGCAGGCGTCGAGTACACCGACGAGGCCGGCAACGTTATCGAGCCCAAGGTCACCCACATCGACTGGGACCTGGACATGGCCGAAAAGGGCGGTTATCCCGACTTTATGCTCAAGGAAATCCACGAGCAGCCGCGCGTCGTGCGTGACACGCTGGTCGGTCGTATGACGCCGGCCGGCGAGCTCGACATCGACGAGCTGGGCCTTTCGCTCGAGGAACTCAACGACATCGATCGTGTCTACGTGATCGCTTGCGGAACCAGCTATCACGCTGGCCTCATTGCCAAGAATCTCATTGAGGGCTGGGCTCGCATCCCCACCGAGGTGGAGGCGGCCAGCGAGTTCCGTTATCGCAACCCCATCATTACGCCGACGACGCTTGTCGTTGCCGTGTCCCAGTCGGGCGAGACGGCCGATACCCTTGCCGCCATTCGCGACGCGCGCATCAAGGGTGCCAAGGTCTTCGGCATCACCAACGTGGTGGGCAGCCCCGTGGCGCGTGAGAGCGACGGCGTCATCTACACCAAGGCCAACAAGGAGATCGCGGTCGCCTCGACCAAGAGCTTCATCGGCCAGATCGTGAGCCTGACGCTGCTGGCTCTGCTGCTAGCGCAGGTCAAGTACCGCTTGACCACCAAGCAGGCGCGCATGCTGTTCCGCGAGCTTTCCGATACGGCCGAGCAGATCCAGTGGATTTTGGATACCCAGACCGAGGCCGTTCATGAAGCTGCCCTGCTGTGCAAGGACGCGCAGTCGGCGCTGTTCGTGGGCCGTGGCATGGGTGCCGCTATTTCCTACGAGGGTGCGCTCAAGCTCAAAGAGGTCAGCTACCTGCACGCCGAGGCATATGCCGCCGGTGAGATGAAGCATGGCCCCATTGCCCTGATCGACCCGGGCTTCCCTGTCATCGCTGTGGCCACCAAGAGTGCCACCTACGACAAGACCGTGTCGAACCTTATGGAGTGCAAGGCGCGCGGCGCCAAGGTCATCGTCGTTGCCACCGAGGGCGACGAGGAGATCAACAAGATTGCCGACTGCATCATCCGCGTGCCGGCAGTCCGCGACGTGTTCAGCCCCGTCACGGCGAGCGTTCCACTGCAGCTGCTCGCCCGCGAGGTCGCCATCCTGCGCGGCTGCGACGTCGACCAGCCCCGAAACCTCGCCAAGAGCGTCACGGTAGAGTAGTTGGTTCCGCCGTTCTAGCGGCTAAGGCCCGGCTCCGCATCAAGACGGAGCCGGGCCTTTTTTGCATTTGACCAGATAAAACCTGCCAAAATGAACCTGTCCCTTTTTGGCAGGTTAGCGGAGCTTGCTGGTCTCGAAGTACTCGGGGAACTGGTCCAGAACCTCGGTCTGGTTGCGGAACATCATATGCAGGTGCTTGCTGACCAAAAAGCTCGCTTCGATGGGGTCGCGACCGGCGATAGCGCGGCGAATCTGCTTGTGCTCGTTCACGATGTCCTGATTGTCGAGAACCTGCGTGGCAGCGCGCAGCCAGCGGAAGCGCTCCAGGTCGGCATTGGTCTCTTCGAGCCACGACCACACGGTGCTGCGGCATGCGATGCTAAAAATCATGTGATGCATGAGGTTGTCGCTCAAAAAGAAGCCGATGCGATCCTCTTCGGCCATGGCCTTTTCCTGCAGCGCGATGGCGCGGTCGAGCTGCTCGATGCCAGCCGACGTGGCGCGCGCACAGCACTCCACGATTACCTGCTTTTCCAGATGTTCGCGGATGTAACAGGCACTCTCGGCAAGGGTGAGGTTGATGGGTGAGACGTAGGTGCCGCTCTGGGGCACGGTGCGCACCAGGCCTTCCTGCGCCAAGCGAACCAAAGCCTCGCGCACGGGCGTGCGACCCATATCCAGGTCGTCGCAAAGTTGCTTGACGCCCAGCTTTTCGCCCGGCTTGTAGTCCAGGTAGACGATTTTGCGTCGAATGGTGTGGTAGGACTGGTCCTGTAGGCTCGTTTCCTGCTCGCCGACGTGCATCGATTCTTCCATAGCGCCTCGCAACTGTTCTATCAAACTCATATGTCAGTTGTTAATTATGCCGCGAATCAGCTCTCCGCGGTGGGTAATTCGGCTGTTGCCTGAGAACTATTGCGGCATCTTAGTCTGTGTTTGCGCAAGGCTGCGCTCAATGTTGCCGTATCATAAGCCGTCGCAAACGTGAAATAGAAAGAAGGAATCCCATATGCAACTGGCAAATATCGTACGCGAGCGCTGGAAGGGCGTCTTGTTCTGCCTGATCATCGCTATCCCCGCGACGTTGCTCGGCAAACAGATTGAGGTGGTCGGCGGTCCGGTATTTGCCATCCTCTTTGGCATGGTCCTGGCGCTCGTCTTTCCCAAGAATCGTCGCGAACAGCTCGCCGCCGGCGTTACCTATACGTCCAAAAAAGTCTTGCAGTACGCGGTTATCCTGCTTGGCTTTGGCATGAACCTCTCCCAGATCCTGTCCAAGGGCGCCCAGTCGCTGCCCATTATCGTGGCGACAATCTCGACCTCGCTTGTCATCGCCTTTGTGCTCTGCCGCGTTATGAACGTGCCGGGCAAGATCGCGACGCTTGTAGGTGTGGGTTCGTCGATTTGCGGCGGTTCGGCCATTGCTGCGACCGCGCCCGTCATCGATGCCGACGATCGCGAGATTGCCCAGGCCATTTCGGTCATCTTCCTGTTTAACGTTATCGCGGCGCTCGTGTTTCCAACGCTCGGCGGTATGCTCGGGCTGACCAACGAGGGCTTTGGCCTGTTTGCCGGCACCGCCATCAACGACACCTCGTCCGTAACGGCTGCGGCGAGCGCCTGGGACAGCATGCATCCCGGCGCCAATGTGCTCGAGAGCGCCACGGTGGTCAAGCTCACCAGGACGCTGGCCATCATTCCCATCACGCTGGCGCTTGCTTGCTGGCAGATGCATCTGGCGCGCAAGGCCGGCGGCGACGCCAAAAGCACGTTCTCCCTCAAACGCGCGTTTCCCATGTTTGTGCTGTTCTTTGTGCTGGCGAGCGTGATCACTACGGTGTTTCAGCTTCCCGCGTCCTTTACGGCGCCCATCAAGGAGCTGTCGAAGTTCTTTATCGTGATGGCCATGGCGGCTATTGGTTTTAATACCGATATCGTCGAGCTGGTCAAAAAGGGCGGCAAGCCCATCGCGCTGGGCTTTTGCTGCTGGATTGGCATTGCGTGCATGAGTTTGGGAATGCAACACGTACTGGGAATCTGGTAGAGAAGTAGCTTATTTGCGTGCTGCGTGCTGGTGAGCGCATTCTCACGGTGGAGCGATAGGAGCTCTTGCGGGTATGGCTTGTCCGCAGGTTTATAAGTCCCGAAGAGCTCTTATCGCCCCGCCAGGATGGCGATGCGGGGCAACACCTATACTCGCAGGACGGCGCTTTCTGCCCTATAGTGTTTGGTGAGCAATATCGTTCAATTTTGAAACACTTGGTCGTGCGACCGTCGGCGGTTGCACGTCGCTGCGGACGGGGGCAAATCATGGATAGCGATGCCAAGCTGAACATCTTGACCGAGGCCCTGACTGCTGCCGGGGCCTCGGCATTGGCAATCGATGCGCGTGGGGGCGTCGCGATCTCGACCATGAATGACGCGGCGCTTGAGCGGGATGTGGCGGCTTTTGTCGCTGAGCGCCTCGACCGTATAGGAGACGGCGCGCGTCTGGTTATGGGGCGTGCGGGTACGCGCCTGAGCCTGACCGTTCGCCCCACCGACAAAGAGGGCGGGGGCCTTTGGTCCGTCGTGGTCCGCGAGGTGCGCGGTGCCGCGGCGCATGCGGGTATCGAATGGCTCAATGCCGACGAAGTTGAGGCCCGCTACGAATCGAGCGCGTACGGCATCGTTGAGGGGGCGGCCTCGGTGGCTGCGCCGGTTGCCGAGAGCTACGCGCGCGGTGTGCCCCTTATGCTCGAGGGCGAGCTGGGAGCGGGTCAGGTCGAGATCGCCAAGCGCCTCTATCTGGACGGTCCTTTTGCCGATCAGCCCTTTGTTTCCGTTGCGCTCGATGAGCTTACCGATCGCGGTTGGCGCCACGTGCTCAAAAGCTCCGAATCGCCGCTGTTCCAAACGGGGCTGACCCTTTGCATTGAGGGCTGGAATGCGGTTGGCCCCCAGCGCCTCCGCGAGCTGGTCTCCACGATGGCCGACACCGCGTTGGCGACGCGCTGCCATGTGGTGCTGACGGCGAATGACATGCCGGGCGGCAGCGAAAGTGATCAAGCCGCCTTTGTGACCGAGCGCTTCGCCTGTGCGGTGAGCGTGGCGCCGGCAATCGCCGAGCAGGGGGCCGCGTCGACGAAGGTTGCGCGCTATTTGGAATATCTCGCTGATGCATTTGGGACGGCAGCGCCCAAGCTGTCTGCCGCGGCGACGAAGACGCTCGATGTTTACCGCTGGCCGCGCAATTATCTGCAGCTCCGCGAGGTCTCGGAACGACTGTATATATTGGTGGGGGCGGGCACGGTGGACCGCGCTGTGGCGGAGGAAGTGCTCGCCCAAGAGGACGTGATTAAGACCGCAACTTTTGGCGCCCCGACACTCGAAAGCGACCTGTATATTCTGCGACCGCTGGCCGATACCGAGCGAGATATCGCGCATCTGGTTGTAGATCATCTCCACGGCAACCGAACCCGTGCGGCGGAGGTACTGGGCATAAGCCGTACAACGCTGTGGCGCTTGCTGAAGGACGATGACCGTTGAGCGAGGCGCCCGTGACCGCGCGCGACGCGTGTGCTACAGTCCAAAGCGTTATTGTTTCGATTTGGTTACGGCGTGCGGGGGCGTATGGCTGAGACAACAAAACCGAGCCGCAGAAGGCGGAGTGCCGCGTCAGTCAACCGACGCACAACATCGGTGACGTGGGGCAAACACGCCTCGGGGTTTGATGGCTCGTTCAAGCGCATTAAATACGGCTATCCTTCGGCAAGCGCCCGCTTGGCCATGCAGGCAGAGTCCTCGTTGTGGGGCCGCAAGCGCGTGGTGGGCTCAAAGCTCAAGCACGACGGCACGCTCGGTTATATCAGCCGCGGGGCGGCTCGTCGCAGCGGGCTCAATCCCGCTGGTTGGCACCGTTATGTTCCGATCGCGGTCGTCGTTGCGGTAATCGTCATCGCACTCGCTGCGCTTGGCTACGCCGGTGGCGGCGCCAACTTGGACGCAATGTTTAAATCGCCCGAGCTCGCGCATACAGGCACAGAAGTTGTCGAGGGTGCTCAGACCCAGACGGGCGTCGCGCCCCAGCGCGGTATCGTCGCGGCGGCTTCCACCATCGCCGACGCTCAAAAGGACGAAGATAAGCAAGGCGACGACGCCGAAACGGCCCAGACGAACGAAACGACGACAACGGCGACGTCAATATAAGTTGCGAGTGGGGTAGCTAAAATAGCCCCGTCCAAAATTAGCTACCCCCGCTGACGCTCCTGGGTTACCTTACATACACCACGTTGTCGCGGCGCGGCTTTGCCTCGGGAAGCGTGTCCTCGGCGTAGCCCAGAATGCAGTGACCGACACCGCGCAGGCTGCCGTCGGCGGGCAGGCCCCAGCTGGCCAGCAGCTCCAGGCCCTCGGGCGAGTCAAAGACCTCATGCGCGCGATGAATCCAGCACGAATCAACGCCCAGCGCATAGGCGGCGTTGAGCAAGTTGCCCATGGCGAGCGAGCCGTCTTCCAGATGTGTGGGCACGCTGCGGTCAACCAGCACCACCACAACGGTCTTGGCGCCATAGAAGGGGTCGCTGTTGCTGCCCATGACCTGGGCGTTGAGCTGTGAGAGACGCTCGACGGTCGCGGAGTCGGTGACGGCGACAAACGTCACCGGCTGGCGGCCCATGCCGCTCGGTGCATATTGGCCGGCTTCGATAATACGTGCAAGCTTTTCGGCCTCGACGGGACGATCGCTGTAGTTGCGGCAGCTGCGGCGGTGAATGAGTGCTTCGATAGTCTCCATGGTGTCTCCTTGCGGTGGCGTTGCAGATGCCCCGTTCATACCCGTCGGGCTCAAACGATAGACGGTCAATTGCCCGGCCAAAAGGATAGATTCCAATTGGGAAAGTAGGTTTGCATAAAAGTACCTTCAGAATGTGACAAACAAATGGGATGGTTAAACGTTTTATCCCGTCTACCCTGCGGTTTTTTACCACTTGCCTAAATGACGAACGCATAACCTCTGATAAAGGTTTTACTAAAGGAGTGCCAACGTTTATCAATGCGCCGTGGTGGCGCCGGGCCAGGAGGTAACATCATGTTCCAGGCTGGAGATGTCGTCGAGACCGATTTCGAAGGATTTCTGAAGCTGCTGCGTTCCAAGACGCGCGCTTTCGTGTCGATCAACGATCACGAGTACTACATCACGCACACCGATGGCTATTGGCGTGTTCAGGATTGCGAGGCCCTCAACGACAAGGGCCACTTTACTGACTGCTCCGAGCTGGTCAACACGGTCTGCGAGGTCGTCGAGCTGCCGTGGATTGCCGGCAAGAGCCTGCATGACAGCTTCTCGGGCGCTACGGTCTATGAGGCCGTCGCCGCCTAACGGGCAATAAAACCCGATTTTCTCGTGACCGCTGGCGCCGCCCCCGCGCCGGCGGTCTTTTTCTGCCGATAGGCCATAAAAGTTCACGCATTTGCGGAGAGCCTGTTGACGATAGTCAAAACTCGGACTAATCTAGAGACATAAAATTGGTCAAAAATCGGACAATTGAATGGTGGGATAGATGAATAGTGCGGTTACGCTGGTCGACTTCGACCGGTTGCTCAATGGACTCGACCATATCTATTCGGAGTTCTCGCGCGCCTGCGGCCTTTCGGACTGCGCTTACTGGATGCTCGTCGATACCAGCACGGCGGGCGGCAGTATTGCCGTAAGCCGTCTGACAAGCGAATGGTTCTACAGCAAGCAGACCATCAACTCGGCAATTAAAACCTTGACGGCGCGGGGCTTCGCAACGTTGGAGTTTGCCGAAGGCAGCCGTAAGAACAAGGTTGTGAGCCTGACCGAAGAGGGCAGGCGATTTGCCGAGCGTTATGCGCTGCCGGCACTCAAGGCCGAGCAGCGAGCCTTTGGCGCGCTTGAGCCATGTGAGCAGCGCGAGATTATGCGCTTGATCGGCAAATTCTCTCAGGTGCTCGGCGATGAGTGCGATGCCTTTAAGCAGCATATCGCTGCCGAGAGCCAGGCCGAGAATCAAGGTGAGGGGGAGTCGTGCGACTGTTAATGAGGTTTCTAAAGCCATATCGAGGGCTTGTCGCGGTGACGCTGCTGGTGCTGCTGGTGGATAACGTCGGTACGCTGTTGGTTCCCACGATGCTGGCGAACATGGTCAACACCGGTATTACCACGGGCGATGTCGATTACATTTTACGCAACGGCCTATACATGTTTATCGCGACCAGCATGGCTAGCGGCGGCACGGTGCTGGGCTGCTATCTTTCGGCGCGCCTGGCCGCCAACGTGGCTTGCGACATCCGCAATGCCGTGTACGACAAATCGCTCGAGCTCGCGGCCAGCGATTTTGAGCGCTTTGGCACCGGATCGATGATCACACGCTCGCTCAACGACATCAACGTGATTCAGCAGGCGATTCTGCAGACGATTCAGCTGGTGCTGCCGGTGCCGTTCCTGGCGGTGGCGGGCATCATCTTCGCTTGGTTTATCGATCCTGCCATGGGCACGCTTCTGGGCGTGGTGGTTGCGATCGTGCTGGTGGCGGCGGTCTTTACGGTGGCTAACGCCGCGCCGATTTTTATGCGCCTTCAGAGCTTTATCGACCGCATGAACGTGGTGCTGCGCGAGAACATCGTGGGCGTGCGCGTCATCCGTGCTTTCAATAAGGAGCGCCACGAGGAGCAGCGCCTGGACGAGGTGTTTAGCGAATACGCCGCCAACGCCATCAAAGTCAACCACCTGTTTGTGGGCCTCGACAGCTCAAGCTTCTTTTTGATGAACATCGCCGAGGTGGCGGTGCTGTGGGTGGGCGGCAACCGCGTAGGCGCCCACGCCATGCAGATTGCGAGTATCTCGGCGGTGCTGGAGTATGCAATTCTGATCCTGTTCTTTGTGATGATGGCCCAGATGGTGGTGCTGACGCTTCCGCGTGCTGCCGCGTGCCTGAACCGTGCGCAGCAGGTGTTGGAGATTGAGCCGAGCATCGTCGATGGCGAGCGCACGCTTGATGCGGCCGCGTCCGACTCAAAGGACGGGGCCGATGCGGTCGCCGTGTTCGATCATATGTCGTTTCGCTTTGACGACGCCGACGAGGACACGCTGTGCAATTTGAACTTTACTTGTCGTCGCGGTCAGACGACCGCAATCGTCGGCTCGACGGGTTCGGGCAAGTCGACAGTGGCCAAGCTTCTGCTGCGCTTCCACGATGCCACCAAGGGCGCCATTCGCCTGGACGGCGTCGACCTGCGCGAGCTTTCGCAAGGCGAGATTCGCGGGCGCATTGCCTATGTGCCGCAAAAAGCATGGCTGTTCTCGGGCACCGTGGCAAGCAATCTGCGCTTTGGCAACGAGGACGCGACCGAGGCGGACATGCTTCATGCGCTGCAGGTTGCCCAGAGCACCTTTGTGCTCGATCAGCCGCAGGGGCTCGATACCCCGGTGGCGCAGGGCGGCACGAACTTTTCGGGCGGCCAGCGCCAACGTCTGGCCATTGCTCGCGCGCTCATGAAGCAGGCCGATTTGTACATCTTCGATGACAGTTTTTCGGCCCTGGACTTTAAGACCGATGCGGCCCTGCGCCATGCATTGCAAGACGAGACGCGCGATGCCGCGGTGCTCATCATCGCGCAGCGCATCTCGACGATTTTGCATGCCGACCAGATTGTCGTGCTCAAGGATGGCGAGGTTGTGGGCTTGGGCACGCATGGCGAGCTTATGGAAACCTGCGAGGTATACCGCGCCATCGCGGAATCGCAAATGAAGGGAGGTGAGTAGCATGGCCGAGGAGCTCAAGAAGCAGGCCAGCGTTGATGACGCCGTTGCCGCGGGACTGGTTGAGGAAACGGCTGCCGTAGCACCCGAGCTGGACGAGGCCGCCAAGGCAGCAGCCGAGCGCGAGGCTCGCCGCCAAGCGCTCTACGAGGAAAACGAGCGCGCCGAGGACGAGCGCGCCCGCGCCGAGGCAGAGCGCATGCGCGATGTGGACGACGAGGACGAGGACGAGAAACCCCGCGACACCTGGGCGACGGTGCGCCGCCTGTGGAGCGAGGCTGCCGGCGACCATTGGCGCTTCTATATCGTGTTCGCGAGCATTGTGTTCTACGCCATCTTTAACACCGCTGCGCCGGCATATAGCGCCCGCGTGATCGATGAGCTGTGGGGCCACATTCAGGTGGCGTTTGCCAACGGAACCACCTTCAACATCACTTGGGAGAACTGCGGCAAGACCATCTTCGTCTACTTTATGATTTGGACCGCCGCCGCCTCGTTCTACGCACTCCAGAGCTTTTTGATGTCGAGCGTTGCCGAACGCCTCAACCTGCGCCTACGCAACCGCATCGCACAAAAGCTCAACCGTCTGCCGCTCGCCTACTTTGACGCGCATCGCCCCGGAGAAGTGGTCAGTCGCGCGACCAACGACTTGGACAAGATGTCCGAGAGTATGCAGCGCGGACTGCTGCAGCTGCTGGTGTCGATCGGCACCGTGGTGGGCGCCGTGAGCGTGATGTTCGTGTTTAGCGTGCCGCTCACGCTCGTCTTTTTGTTCTTTACGGCGTTGTCGCTGCTAGTGACCAAGGTGGTTTCGAGCCGTACGCATGATGTGACGGGCGAGCGTCAGGAGTGGGTGTCCAAAATCACGAGCGCGGTCGAGGAAGGCTATTCGGGCCGTTTGGTGATTCGCGCATTCAACCGCGAGCACCAAAGCTCTTCCGAGGTGCATGAGGCCTCGGGCGAGCTGGCGCGCGTGAGCACCAAGGCCGACTTTATGATCAACGCCGTCGGACCCGCGGTTCGCTTTATTGGTCGCCTGGCGCAGATCGTGATTGCGCTCGTGGGCTGCAGCATGCTGGTTGCCGGTCACATGACCGTCGGCGTGTTCCAGGCGTTCTTCCAGTTTATCTACGAGGCGTCCGAACCCATGACGCAGCTGTCGTTTACCTTTAACTCGCTGCAGAGCGCGCTGGCAAGTGCGGAGCGCGTGTTCGACTTGCTCGATGAGCCCGAGATGGAGGCCGATCCGCAGCCGGATGAGGCCGCCAAGCTTCCGGGTCGCGTTGAGGGCCGCGTCGCCTTTGAGCATGTGCGCTTTGGCTATTCGCCCGACAAGCCGCTTATGCACGACGTGTCGTTTACCGCCGAGCCGGGCCAGAAGATTGCCGTGGTGGGAACCACGGGCGCAGGCAAGACGACGCTCATCAACCTGCTCATGCGCTTCTACGAGATTGACGGCGGGCGTATTACGCTCGACGGCGTGGATACGAGCCGCATGGATCGCGGCGAGCTACGTCAGCAGTTTGGCATGGTGCTGCAGGACGCCTGGCTGTTTGACGGCACGATTGCCGAAAACATCGCCTACGGCTGTCCCGAGGCGACGCGCGACGAGATCGTGGCGGCTGCGCGCGCCGCGCAGGTCGACTTCTTTGTGCGCACCATGCCGCAGGGCTACGACACGCGCGTGGCCAACGATGCCGAGAGCATCAGCCAGGGCCAGCGTCAGCTGCTGACCATCGCACGCGTGCTGCTCAACAACCCGGCGATTCTCATCCTGGACGAGGCGACCTCAAGCGTGGATACGCGTACCGAGCTTGCCATCGGTCGTGCCATGGACGCGCTCATGCGCGGGCGCACGAGCTTTGTGATCGCGCATCGCCTGTCGACGATCGTGGACGCCGACCTGATCTTGGTCATGGACCACGGCAACATTATCGAGCAGGGCACGCATAAGGAGCTGCTCGCAGCCGAGGGTGCCTACGCCGACCTCTATCTGAGCCAGTTCGCCTAAGGTGGCAAGGGGGCAGCCTCTTTGTCACATCGAAAAGAAGGCGCGCCGGGGATGAATTCCCTGGTGCGCCTTTTGCGTTGATGCCGATGCCGATTTGTGTCGCTTGCGTTCTTAGCGTTCGTCCACGAGCTTTGCGACGAGGGCTTTGAGCTCGGCCACCTCTCGCTCGAGTTCCTTGACGCGGCGGGCGTTCTCGGTGATGCCCTGGCGGTTGAGGGCACTCTGCTCGGCGGCGTCATCGGGCATGTACTCGCGATGCTGCTTGGCATCGAAGCTCTCCTCGAACACGCGGCAGCCGTTGCGCTTGATGATGCGTCCCGGCACGCCCACGACGGTGCAGTTGTCGGGCACGTCTTTGACGACGACCGAGTTGCCGCCGATCTTGACGTTGTTGCCGATGCGAATGTTGCCGAGCACCTTGGCACCCGTGCCCACGGTGACGTTATCGCCGAGCGTTGGGTGGCGCTTGCCGGTTTCGTTGCCGGTGCCGCCGAGCGTAACGCCCTGGTAAAGCACACAGTTGTCGCCCACAATGGTGGTCTCGCCGATGACGACGCCCATGGCATGGTCGATAAAGAAATGCTTGCCGATCTGTGCCGCGGGATGAATCTCGACGCCGGTGATGTGGCGGGTGATTTGCGAGAGCACGCGGGCGAGCGAGCGATGACCGTGCTCCCAGAGCCAGTGCTCGGGCACGTGGTTCCACTTGGCGTGCAGGCCAGGATAGGAAAGGAAGATGACCAGACCGTTTTGCGCGGCGGGATCCTGCGCTTGGACGGTCTTGATGTCCTCGCGAATGGTACTGATAAAGCTCACCGGCCGCCCTCCCTTAGCGCCATGGCAATGCGATTCAATAAAGTATAGCGATTCGCTAGGGATTAGGAAGGACAATCTTGGCGGCATTGCGCAACAGGTGTCAGTTATGCAAACTTGCTGGTAATGGAGTCATGCTTTTGTGGGGTTGCGCACGAGGGGGCGCCGCAACCGTATACTGGTCAACTTGGACGTATCCGCGCCCACAACTGAGAGGTTTTACTTCATGGGTTTCATCAATTTTATCGCCGAGCTGCTTAAGGATCCGCGCACCGCGATTGCCAGCTGGATCGCCGCCGGCCCGCTCATGGCCTACGGCTGCGTGTTCCTGATCATCTTTATCGAGACGGGCGTTGTTTTCTTCCCGTTCCTTCCTGGCGATTCACTGCTGTTTGCTTCGGGCTTCTTTGCCCACAACGGCGGCTTTAACATCGTGGCTCTGCTGGCCGTCGCATGGGCTGCTGCCATCCTGGGTGACCAGTGCAACTTTATGATCGGTCACTTCTTTGGCAAAAAGATTATCGCTTCGGGCAAGGTCAAGGCCATGACGCCCGAGCGCATTAAAAAGTCCGAGGACTTCTTGGACAAGTGGGGCCACCTGGCCATCTTCCTGGGCCGCTTCTTCCCGTTTATTCGCACCTTTGTGCCCTTTATCGCCGGCATGGGCGGCATGCACTGGCGCAACTTTGTCATCTTTAACGTGCTGGGTGGCATTACCTGGTCGACGCTCTTTACACTGCTGGGCTACTTCTTTGGCGGCATCCCCTTTGTGCAGGAGCACTTTGAGCTGCTGATCGTCGGCATCGTTGCCGTGTCGATCATCCCGACCGTGGTCGGTCTGGTTAAGGCTAAGCTGGGCAAAAAGAACGCGTAGCTCGAGCCAGCGCGCAAACCGTGCAGTTGAGGCCCGTCACCGTTTACGGTGGCGGGCCTCTTTAGTTTCGGTCAAATGAAAATACTTTACTTAGTTAAAGAAAAGCGTTTTATCAGACGCGCGTGCGGAGTACAATCTCGTGCATGCGAATCGACGTGCCATCGGCTTTGATGCTGCTCGCGTGTCCCGTCCGGCTCTACGCTCCGGGCGTGCGACGTTGCGACGCGGTCGGCCTCGGTCCTTGCGTGCGGGTTCGCGAGTATGCAACTGTGTATGTAAGGAGCGACATATGACTGTCGAGAAGAAGGATATCGATTGGGGTAGCCTCGGCTTTGGCTACATGAAGACCGATTACAGCTACGAGGCCCATTGGAAGGACGGCGAGTGGGACGAGGGCGGCCTGACCACCGACCACACCCTGCATGTCTCCGAGTGCGGCGGCATCTTCCATTACTGCCAGGAGGTCTTTGAGGGCCTGAAAGCCTACACCGCCGAGGACGGCAGCATCGTCTGCTTCCGTCCCGACATGAACGCCGAGCGTATGTACAACTCTGCCCAGCGCCTTGAGATGCCCCCGTTCCCCAAGGACAAGTTCGTTGAGGCCGTCAAGCAGGTCGTTTCTGCCAACGCCGCCTGGGTTCCGCCCTTCGGCTCCGGCGCGACCCTGTACGTGCGTCCGTTTATGATCGGCTCCGGTGACGTGATCGGCGTGGCTCCCGCTCCTGAGTACACGTTCCGCATTCTCGTGACCCCGGTCGGTCCGTACTTTAAGGGTGGCCTCAAGCCCGTCAAGCTGCGCGTTTCCGAGTATGACCGTGCCGCACCGCACGGCACCGGCAACATCAAGGCCGGCCTCAACTACGCCATGTCCCTTAAGCCCACGATGGAGGCCCATCGCGAGGGCTATGCCGAGAACCTGTATCTCGACTCCGAGTCCCGCACCTATGTCGAGGAGACCGGTGGCGCCAACGTCCTGTTCGTGAAGGAGGACGGCACCCTCGTCGTTCCTCAGTCGCACACCGACTCCATCCTGCCCTCTATCACCCGTCGTTCGCTCGTTCAGGTTGCTCAGGACCTGGGTATGACCGTCGATCAGCGCCCCGTCGAATGGGCCGAGGTCAAGGCCGGCACCTTTGTGGAGTGCGGCCTGTGCGGCACCGCTGCCGTCATCTCCCCGGTTGGCGAGATCGACAACAAGGTTTACGGCGCCGACGAGACCGTGACCTTCCCGGCTGGCTACACCGAGATCGGTCCTGTGATGAAGAAGCTCCGCGAGACCCTGACTGGCATCCAGTCCGGTGCTGTCGAGGACAAGCACAACTGGGTTTACACCGTCGCGTAATTTGTCTTACCTATCCGGGCAGAGAGCAAGTTCCCTCCCGGCGCGTCCTCGGACATGCAAGAAGCCCTCGCTGCGCACTTCGTGCGGCGAGGGCTTCTTGCGTCCTGCGGAGTGCGCCGGAAAGGAGGGTCGCCCTTTTGTTTTGCTTCGCGCCATGTGGGGGCGGTGGCGACGTGCATCTTTGCGAGTATTCTGCAATCGAAGGCCCCTGCATACCGACCTCGGGCAAAAAATCGGGATTTCTCGATGTTTTCTACGGATGATGGGCGGGGTTATGGGCTGACAGCGTTTGATTTGCAGGGATATTCGCGGTCTTTGGCATTTATCGTGGCGCCCGAAGCTCTTGGTTATGTTGAATACTCCTAAAAATGCACGGCGCTTAGAGGGGGACCTTCGCGAAAAAGGAAACCGCCCCGTCGAAGTATGCATTCGACGGGGCGGTTTATGCATTTGGCCGATTAAGGATGCGCTGCCAAACTACTAGAACTTGACGGTCGGGGCCTGGCGGGCTGCTTCGGCGGCCTCGAAGCCCTGGCGCTCCTTAAACTGGAAGATGCCAGCAAAGATGACAGCCGGGAACGTCTGAATGGCGTTGTTGTAGCTGAGCACGCAGTCGTTGTAGCTCTGGCGTGCATAGCTAATCTTGTTTTCGGTATCCTCGAGCGATGCCTGCAGCTGCGTAAAGTTGGTGTTTGCCTTAAGATCGGGATAGGCCTCGGCCACGGCGAAGAGCTGGCGCAGCGCACCGGTCAGCACGTTGTCGGCTTCCATCTTGGCCTCGGGCGTGGTGGCCTTGACGGCGGTGTTACGCGCGCTGATCACGGCGGAGAGCGTCTCCTGCTCGTGCTTGGCGTAGCCCTTGACGGTCTCGACCAGGTTGGGGATCAGGTCGTTGCGGCGCTGCAGCTGCGTATCGATGTTCTGCCAGGCGTTATCGATGCGGTTACGCTTGGTGACCATGTTGTTGTAGATGCCGGCGATGGCGCAGGCAATCACAATGACAACAACGATGCCGATGATGACGGGAAGCATGATGTCTCCGTTTCGAATGGCCGCGGCGGCATGCGCCAGCTGCCGTTGGTATAACGCTACTAGTATACCCGCAACGTTTTGCCGTGCCGAACTTTCCGGTAAGCGTTGTGTTTTCGGCGGGGCCGGCACCGGGGCAAAGCGCGCGAGGTACAGGTGTAAGATATGCGACAGATTGACGAGTGTTGTCTTTGCCCTGAGGATGGCGATACCAGTGGACCTTCGCATTAAGAAAACCTACCGCGCCCTGTTCGATGCCTTCACCGAGCTTCTCGAGGAGCATCGTTTTGAGGACCTGACGGTTGCCATGCTGTGCGACCGCGCCATGATTCGCCGTACGACGTTCTACAAGCACTTTCGCGACAAGAACGATTACTTTGCCTTTTATATCGATGAGCTTATGTCGGGTTTGCCGCAAAAACAGCCCGATGAGGCCGGTGCAGTGTCTGCCGAGGACGTGCGCGCGCTTCGGCACGCGATTTTGGACGATGCTATGGATTTGATTCTGACGCACGAGCGGCTCATGGATAACATTTTGGCAAGCAGCATGTCGGGCATGTTGACCAATGTTATTTGCGACCGCATTGCCCGCTCCATCCGCGAGCGTGTGATGAACGTGCTTGCCGAGGATGCCCTGGCTCCCGTGTCACTCGAGACGACGTCTGAGTTTGTCGCCGGCGGTATTATTCGACTTTTCACGATATGGTGGGAATCGGGCCACGATCTTGAGCGTCGACCTGAGATAGCCGACGTGGTCGATGCACTGTTTGAGCGGACCATGACGCCGGTGCATCACTAGAAGTGGCGGAGAGAGGGGGATTCGAACCCCCGGAACGCTCTCGCGCTCAACGGTTTTCAAGACCGCCGCATTCAACCGCTCTGCCATCTCTCCGTGAGTCGTAATGATAGCATCGTTTTGAATTTGCAACAGGGAAGGCGAACGATGACGATCACCGAAATCGACGAGAAGTTCATGCGCGAGGCACTGTCCGAGGCGCGCGCCGCCGCGGCGGTGGGCGAGGTGCCCATCGGAGCCGTAGTGGTGCGCGACGGCGAGATCGTCGCGAGGGCGCACAATCGGCGCGAGCTCGATCAGGATCCTTCGGCTCATGCAGAGTTCGCGGTCCTGTGCGCTGCCGCTCGGTCGCTCGGTCGCTGGCGCCTTTCCGATTGCACGGTCTACGTGACGCTCGAGCCATGCTGCATGTGTGCGGGGCTTATGGTTAACGCGCGCGCGGGGCGCTGCGTGTATGGCGCGGCTGATGCCAAGGCGGGCGCGCTGGGTTCGCTGTATGACCTGAATGCCGATTCGCGCCTGAATCATCGGTTTAACGTGACGGCTGGGGTCCTGGCGGATGAATGCCGCGAGCTGCTAAGTAGCTATTTTGGCGGTCTGCGCGGAGCGGGCGGCGCTGATTGCGGTTGTGGGGCCGATCTTGAAGCACACGCCGCTCACGCCGCAGCGCTTGCAGGTGCCGGTGAGGATGCTGGCACGGCGGTTGACTTTGGTCCTGCATGCCGTCGGCCCCGCCGTGTGCTGCTGGCGATCGACTCCTTTAAGGGCAGCGTTTCGAGCGCGCAGGCGGAGGCAGCGGTTGCCGAAGGCGTGCGCCGCGTTTGGCCCGATGCCGAGGTGCGCGCATTGCCGTTGGCAGATGGTGGCGAGGGAACGCTCGATGCCGTTGCCGCGTGCGGCGGTGAGATTGTGATCTGCGAGGTTGCAGGTCCCTTGGGCGACCGCGTGTCTGCCCGGATGCTGGTGGACGACGAGCGTGACTCGGCTGTAATTGAGATGGCCGAGGCGGCGGGTATTGGGTATTCACCCTGCACGGAATCGGCGGCGCTTGCGGCTTCGACCTATGGCGTGGGCGAGCTGATACTCCGTGCGGTTCGCGCCGGGGCAAAGACTATCTATATTGGTCTGGGCGGCAGTGCCACCAACGACGGTGGCGCCGGCATGCTGCAGGCGCTGGGCGCGCGTGTGGTCGATGACCAGGGCTGCGATGTCGCCCCCGGTCTTGCCGGACTTGAGCGGGTGGCGAGCGTTGATTTGGCGCCAGCGCTTCGGGCTTTGGATGGCACTCGTATTGTTGTGCTTTCGGATGTCGATAATCCGCTCGTAGGGCGTCGCGGCGCGCTTGCGGTGTTCGGCGGACAGAAGGGTCTGCCGGCGGATGATGCCGAGGCACTGAGCAGGTGCGACAGCTGGATGGTCGGCTACGGTCGCTTGCTCGATACAGCGATTTTCGAGGCGCGGGCCCAAGGGTTGTTGCGCACACCCGAGGGTGCGCGGACATTTGGATCGGTGCTCGGCGTGCCCGGCGCGGGCGCTGCCGGTGGCTTGGGCGCGGCGTTGCTGGCGCTCGGCGCGGAGCTACACTCGGGTGTGGAGACGGTGCTCGATCTCGTGGGGTTTGACGAGCGCGTGCGCGATGTCGACCTGGTCATAACGGGCGAGGGCAATATGGATGAGCAGTCCGCCGCCGGTAAGGCGCCGGTTGGTGTGGCTCGCCGCGCCAAGCGATATGGCAAACCGGTGGTTGCCGTCGTGGGTGGTCGCGCTGACAACCTCGATGCGGTGTATGGGCAGGGCGTCGACTTGGTGCTTCCGATCTGCCGCAAACCCATGTCCCTCGACCAGGCGCTCGAACCACGGGAAGCCACAACCAACCTCATCTGTGCCGGCGAGGCAGCCGCCCAATCCTACGACCTTGGCCGTATCTAAAACCCATCCCCTCGATAAGTTGCGGTGAAATACGGAGCGTTTTTGCCTTTAAGGGGCCAATTCAGTCCGTATTCCACCGCAACTTCGAGAATGGCCATTCGAGGTTGGCCGCCTTGTGCCTTGGGTCGGACCGTTTGCCACGAAACGTGGCCATCTACTACGTTAAACCGGCCACCCTCGACCATCCCGGATTTTGTGAAATTAAAACCGCAGGTAGAAAGCTTGCCGATTTTCGAAAAAGCCGGCTATGGTTGACCCCTGCGGCCTAAACGTAGTAGATAGGTCCTTTTCGTGGCGCAGCGTCAGACCAGTCTTTTTGGGGCGGGGTTATTTTGACTACATGCCGATCTGATTGCCCAAGTAGTCAAAATAGCCCCGTCCCAAATTAGCTACTTTGTGGGTTGTGGGGGATAAAGATTGCCGGTCGATATGTCCTACTGGGGTATGTCGATGGCGCGAGTGGTTCGATTTTGAGCCTGAGTGGCAACCCGAGGCGAAATTTCAGGTCACCCAAATTGCTACAATTTTAAGCATATAGCGATGTCCTGCCTTGCGTTTCTGCGCGGGGGGGGGCGTATATTTGCATCGATGGGGACGACGACACACATACAATGAGCTGTTTCTTGCCGTCCTCATGGATTGGGGAGGGCCTTCATGAATCGCGCGTGTGCGAGAGCTCGAGAAATGCTAAAGCCTTTTGGCAAGAAAACCAATACCGCCAAGCGTGTCCTGAGGGTTTTGGCCGTCCCGCTGGCGGCGTGTGCACTCTTGTTTGGTGCGACGAGTGCGTCGGCCGACCAGACGGTTCCCTTTAGCAACCACATCGTGAAGACGGTGAATCCAACCGGCACCACGGTCAATCTGTTCGACTACTGGGTCGTCGATGGCGCCAATGATAAGTCCGTCAACATAAACAACAATAATGGCAATAACGACACCGGCATCAACAAAAATCATCAGCTCAAGTTCAATGGTGGTGGCGGCACGGGCATTAACAAGTGGACGGGCAGAAGCGGCATTGACGGCTTTGGACGTCTTCCATTTGTGAAGAACACGCTGGTGAATGGCTATCCCGAGATCAAGGCTGATACCTATGCCTCATACGGCACGAAAGGCGATTGCACCGATGAATCGCTGGCCTATCTCTTTAACAACGACAGTCAGGCCAACGGCAAGCAGAATGGCAAGGCCGTCTACAACAACGTGAAGGGCCTTTTCCGGCTCAAGGATGGCTATTACGTTTACGACTCGTATGGTTCTAAAGGTAACTATGCCGTATATAATCCCACGACCAACTCCTTTAACGTCTACGATAAGGCGGGCGTATATAAGGGCGGCGTATCAGATGCAAATCTGGGCCAGTTCTTCCCCTTTGACTCGGCTGACAAGGTTTTTGATGAGAAGGGCAACAGCCTCTCCCCTAAGCAGATCATTGATGGAAGCACGAATCTCAACCATCACTTTGGCATGTCCGTAACCACGGAGTTTGTCCAGCCTGCGAGCGGCAAGACCACCGGTAACAAAGATATGATCTTTGAGTTCTCGGGCGATGACGACGTCTGGGTGTACATCGATGGCGTACTCGTGGGCGATCTGGGTGGCATCCACGAGAAGGCGACGCTCAAGATCAACTTCGCCACCGGTGGCGTGCATGTCGGTCATGTCGACAATGCCAATGATCCCGAAAAGACAATTCAAGACACCACCATTAAGGCGATGTTCCAAGCTGCCGGCGCAGATACTTCAAACAGAAGATTCTCCGGCAACACCTTCCTCGACAGCTCCAAGCACACGCTGAGCTTCTTCTATCTGGAGCGCGGCGCGGGTGCATCGAACATGTCGCTTAAGTTCAACCTCACCACCCTGCCGTCGTCCGAGGTCGCGAAGGTCGACCAGAACGGCGAGGCAGTCCAGGGTGCCGAGTTTGCTCTGTATCAGTCAGATGCCAACTGGAACGCGCAGGATGAGGCCATCGCTCAGGGCACGACGGACGCCAATGGCCAGCTGGTACTTCTGAAGCCGGACAGGTCCGTTCTTTCGTTTGATAACCAGCACGCTGAGGGACACGATTACTTTGTACTCAAAGAGGTTGGCCTGCCCGCGGGATATCGCTCGAGTCTGACCTCATCGACCACCGCAACGCCAGGTGAGCTGCATCTGCAATACAAGAAAGCTGCGAGCGGCACGGGTGGCGTGGTGGTTGCACCGCAGACGACGGTCACCACGGCCGACGGCAAGTTATGGACGGGTAGCCGCATGTGGCTGAACGGCGGCTATCTGGCCGCTAAGGAGACCATTTCTCTTAATAAAGAAACAAAAGACAATAAGGGCAACGCCATTAGCTCGGGTACGACCTTCGCCGTCGTGCTCAAGCTCACCGGTGCGAGCGAGGACCACACAAGCGAAGACGCGTGGACGGCGGTCACGGGCAACCCGCTCAATGGCTATAAGCTGTGCTCCGCGCACGGCATTGCCGGTGCGGTCGAGGCTGCCAAATCGGCGGACACGAGTGTCTTTGATGTTGATACCAAGGGCGACTACGTGGTGACGGTCAGGTCGCTGCCCGGAGATATCGAGAAGTACGCCGCCATGATGACGGACAAGTCGAAGGCGGAATATACCGTGGCGGTGTATCACACCACGGCATCGTCTCTGGCGGGGGCAACCATCGACAACACCTCTATGGTCCAATATCAAACGATAAACAGGCAGTTCTCTACGGTGATCCACCTCACCAACGTTCAGAACCGTCTGTTTGTGCAGAAGGTTGACGACCTGGGCAAGCCCGTGAACGGCGCGACGTTTGAGCTGTACCAGGCCAAGGACGTTACCGGCGACAGTCCCAGCACGTATGCCATTAAATCGGGTGCCGAGCCGTATGACACCGTGAAGGCAAACGGCATGACCTATCCGTATGACATTGAGGGTGCTGCATGCTTCCCGCTCGATTCGACAAAGCATGCACCCCTTATCAAGGGTACGTACTACCTGCGTGAGCCTAAAAGCCCGGATGGTTATGAGATTAACAACACTATCACCAAGGTAATCGTGGATGATTCGGGCGTATACGTGGACGCCGGTGAGGAGAACGACGGCGTGCGTAGCATGAGCGGCCCGGGTTCGCTGATTGCCTCGTTGGCGCAGTTTGGCTCTCCCGACTCGATCGATAATACGCTGACGCACATCAAGGGCAAGCTGCAGAGCGCGACTGGTGCAGATGTCAAGGGTAACCTGACGTGGGGCCAGACGAGCACTGCCAAGGGCGTGACGCCTTCTCTGGCGGACGACTTGATGCACATGCGCTACGACAAGGCGACGCAGGGCACCAAGACCATTCTGCGCTATGTCGAGGACGGTGGCGAGCGCGACGGCCAGCTGGCGACCATCTTTGCCGATACGGGCATCAACCGCATGGCCCTTTATCAAGACGATGATGCCACCAATGGCACCGATCTGGGCACACTCCAGCTCAATCATCTCTTTACCACGGCAACGGCCGTGCAGTATACCGATTGTCGCGTGGCACCTCTGCAGGTGACCAAGACGGTGACGGCAGATACTGGTCTTACTGCACCCACTAAGGATGCGAATAACGAGGATCTGACGTTTACGTTTAAGTTCACCCTGCCGGAGTCCCAGAAGGGCTACGAGGCGCATGTGTTCGATGCGAACGGCAATTCCGTGGGTAAATCTTTCACGCTCATGAACGGCGACACCCACTCCATCAAGGCCGGCGAGACCATCCGCGTATACGGCCTTAAGAAGGGTGGCAGCTATAGCGTGAGCGAGCTCACCACCAAGGGCGAGGCGTCCAGTGGCAATGTGCTGGCGAGTATCGTCAACGCTGTGACCGGCTCTGCCGATGAGTCGGTGCTTCCGGCTGGCTTTAGCCTCGTGAGCCGCAAAGCCGGCGGCGAGGAGCAGTCGGGAATTGGCAACACCATCGAGGGCAAGATTGCAGCGCTCGTGGACGGGGAGATCCCTGCGAGCAACAAACTCGAGTTTACCAACAACTACAGCGCCAGCCCCGTAAAGCTCGACGCCCAGAATGGTCTGAGCGCCAAGAAGGTGCTCGAAGGTCGCGATTGGGCCGATGGCGATTCCTTTACCGTGCAGCTTACGCCTAAGGACGGCGCCCCCATGCCCGACGGTGCCAAGAGCGCGATGGCGACGGTTGAGCTCACCAAGAAGACCCCGAAGGCGACGTTTGGTGATATTACCTATAACAAGCCGGGTACCTACACCTATACCATCTCGGAGGATATTCCCGGCTCCAATGCCAGGGCGGATGGCATAAGCTACTCCGCTGCCGTCTATACCGCGACGGTCAAGGTGGATGATAACCGCGCCGGTGCACTGGTCGTTACGAGCGTGGAGTATCAGCAAGTGCGTGACGACGCGGGTGTCGAGACCAAGACGGATGTTGCCGATAAGGTCGCAACCTTCACCAACCGTTACGATACGCACGAACATAGCATCATCATCCATGCCCAAAAGAACCTGACCGACAACGCCGGGACGTTCCCGCTTGCCCAGAATGCCTTTGACTTTAAGCTCGAGGGCGTGGGTGGCTATGCAGATGCCAGTGCGGTATTCAACCTCGATACGGTCGATAAGAACATGGCGGCCCCCATGCCACAGGGTACCGAGGGCAACACCGCGACCGTGGGCAACAACGCTGACGGTACGGTGACATGGCCGGCGATCTCCTATACCGCCAAGGCGGATGCGGGACGCGCCTACGTGTACAGGTTTACTGAGAGTCTCGGTAGCGTTGCGGGCATGACCTACAACTACGACGGATCGGTCTATTACGCCGTGGTGCGCAACGCCAAGAAGGGTGCTGGCATCCAGACCTCGATCGAGTACTACAAGGCCGCAGAAAACAACTCGGTAGAGCAGCTGGGCAAGAATATCACGCCCTCCTTTACCAATATATATAGTGTGGAGCCCACGAGCGTGACCCTGCAGGGCCAAAAGACTGTGAGCGGTCGCGACTGGAACCAGGGCGAGAGCTATGCCTTTGACCTTGCTGCCGCTACGGACGATGCCGGTGCGACCGGTTTGGGCAAGACCACAAAGCAGGCGGTAACGGATGGGGCTGTTGCCATCGTCGTCAACAAGGCTGTCGCCAGCACGCCCGAGTCGGGACGCGTGGCATCGTTCTCCTTTGGCACCGAAGCCGCCCCGACCGTGACGTTCAACCGCGCAGGCACCTTTAGCTTCAACATCACCGAGAAAGCTGCGCAGGATGGTCAGGCGGGCATGTCTATGGACAAGCACACCGCACGCGCGACCGTCGTGGTGACCGATCTGGATGAGTCGGGCAACCACACGGGCATGCTGCGCGTGTCGAGCGTGACCTACGCCAACACCGGCGCCTCCGATGCGGACAAGGTCGTAACTGACAAGGCCGCCTTTACCAACGCGTACCATGCGTCGGGCACCTTTGGTGGCGTGACGGTGAGCAAGATCCTTGAGGGTCGCGCCTCTACCGCGGGCCAGTTTACCTTTGCCGTGACGGGCCTTTGGTACAACGGCGTTCAGACGTCGGTCGATGGCTCCGAGGCCAACCTGTCCAACAAGGCGGCAGGGGCTGGCGTGTCTGGTGCCGTGGTGAGCGCAAGCGGGCAAGAGAAGCTCTTTGCCCGTAAGCTCACGGAACAGGACCTTGGCCGTACATTTGCCTATCGCATCCACGAGAACCAGCCTACGGCTGCCGGCTACACCTATGACACCGGCTACACGGGCGATGCCATCGTGCTCGTCAAGGTTCTTGCACGCAAGAACGACCCCGCTAAGCTCTATACCGTGACGACCGTGCTCAAGGGTGCGGGTGTGACGGAGCTGCTGGGCGACGGTGCCGATGCGAGCGCGCTGACGGACGAAAAGATCGTCCAGCTCAAGCAAGATTCGACTACCTACGTGCAACAGTACGATGCAAGTGAGGCCGGCGCCACAACGCCTGCCGTCTCGTTTGTGAATCGCTATGAGGCAAGTCTCGACTATGGCGCCGCTGGCGGTCTGCAGATCGAGAAGACGTTGACGTATCCCAAGGACGCGACCGTTTTTGGCTCGCCTAAGAGCACGTTCCGTTATATCGTCAAGCCTGCCGACGAGACATCTGCCAGCAAGGTTGGCATTTCCACGAATGGCAAGGTCTTTGAGACCGCAAACGTCGAGGCCGACGCCCCCAAGACCGTGAGTTTGATACCTGCGGGTGGGTTGACCTTCACTCAGGATGATGCCGACAAGACGTTCACCTATACGGTGAGTGAGATTGACGACAAGGCGACGGGCTATACGTACGACAAGACGGTCCATACGGTTAAGGCTGTCGTGGCGGATAACGGCGACGGTACGCTTAGAGTCACGACAGCGGTAAGCAAGCAGGTCGATGGCAAGGACGAGCTCGAGGGCCAGTGGATCTATCCGTCTGGTGCAACGTCCACCGGTGTCGCGACGGTCAAATTCAAGAACACCTATACGGTCACCGAGGCGGCAACCTATACTCCGTCCGTGACGAAGGTTGTTGTCGGTGCCAATGCTCCGGACAAGTTCACCTTTGCCATGACCGCGGCTGACGATGCTACCAAGGCTGCCATCAGCGGCAGGCTCATCACCGGCTCTTCGATGAGTGCGGACAACGGCTACGCCGAGCAGAAGCAAACGAAGGAGGGCCTCAAGGACGGAGAGCACGAAAAGATTAACTTCTCGAAGCTCACCTTTAACAAGCCGGGCACGTATAAGTTTGCTATTAACGAGCTGGCCCCGAACGGCGGCCTTGGCGAGTGGACGTATGACGCGCACACCTACGCCCTGACCGTTACCGTAACCGATGAGGGCGGCAAGCTTGTGGCGCGTGCCGATGGCACGACCGGCTCGGAAGGCTTCATCTTCACCAATAGGTATCGCACCTCGACGAGTTACGAGCTCCAGGGCGGCCTAGAGCTCGTCAAGACGCTCAGCGGCCACGATCTGCATGCCGGCATGTTTGGCTTTACGGTGACAGGTAAAGATAAAGACGACGCCGCAACCGACAAGCTCAACAAGCTGCTGCGCGCAGATGATGGCAAGCTCACCGTGACAAACGATGAGCCGCAGGCCGATGGCACGTCCCATACCGGCATTTTGGGTGGCCTGACCTTTGCGACGGAAGATGCGGATAAGACGTTCACCTACAAGGTTGTCGAGAATAGGGACAACAAGGGTGGCTATCAATACGACTCCACCTATTGGATGGTTGAGATCGCGGTTAAGAAGCGCGGTGACGGTTCGCTCTATACCGTGACTACGGTCAAGCACTATGACGCCAACGAAGTTGAAGAGCCCCGCGATACGAAGACCTTTAGCTCCGAGAACGGTGTTGCCAAGGCTCAGGTGTTCTTTACCAACAGCTACGCTGCGACCGGAACATTCGACGGTCTTACTGCCGAGAAGGTAATGGATTCCGGCGACAAGATCGAGGCTGGCCAGTATACGTTTGGCCTGTATGCCGAGAAGGCCGATGGCTCGCTCGAAAAGATGGATGAGGGCACGACTCAGGCGGCCAAGAACGGTACCGCTACGGTCGACTTTGGTAAGGTTAACTTTAAGCTTGGCGATGCTACCAGCGGAACTCATGAGCAGACGATTGACCTTGCCGGCGCCGTCAACGATGGCGTTGCCACCAAGCGCCACAATGCCGACCACACCACCACCTACAGCTTTAACCTGGTGGCAAAGGAGCGCTTGGCCAACCTGCCCGAGGGCGTGCGTCCCGTGGACACGTCCGCGACGTGCCGGGTGCTGCTCGAGGTGACCGACAACAACGATGGCACGCTGACGCCCAGGGTGACCTATCGCGACGGTACCGAGAACGGCAAGATCGTTTTCCACAATACGCGCGATAAGGTCAAGACGATCGGCACGGTCGCGAAGCCCGATGTGGACATCGACGGGCAGTTGCTCTCCGTGGGCGACTCCTACGTCTACACCATCAACTGGGCCAATACCGAAGCCGATGCCTTCGTGACCGTGAACGACGAGCTTCCCACAGGCGTCGTGTTCGAGGCCTTTGAGGGCGAGTATGCCGATAAGGGCGCCGCGAGCGGCCAGTCGCTTACTTGGAACCTGGGTAAGCAACCCGCGGGCAGCCACGGTTCGGTGCGCGTGCGCGTCAAGATTACCGAGGACGCTGTGAAGGACGCCCAAAGCGCTGTCGACACCATCAATAACACTGCCACCGTTACGATCGGCAACAAGAGCTATACCGGCACCACGACCAACTACGTGCCCAAGAAGTCCGAGAGCGATGCCCAGGATTCGACGGGGTCGGGTGTGGCGCTGGGCGACGAACTCACCTACACCATCGGCTACAAGAACACCGAGGGCACGTCTGCCACGGTGACGATCACCGATGCCGTTCCCGCGGGAACCGAGTTCGTGGAGTTCGCCGGCGAGCATAAGGATGCCGGCTCCAAGGACAATGACGGCAAGCTCACCTGGACGCTGGCGGACGTTCCCGCCGGCGAGGAGGGCACGGTTCAGTTTAAGGTCCGTGTGACCGAGGACGCGTTTAAGAGCGGTGGCGCTTCGGGCGACATCTCCAACCAGGCGTCGGTGACGGTCGGCAACAAGCCTGCCGTCAAGACCAACACCACTACCGATCAGGTTTCTGACGGGCGCCTGACGTTGAGCAAGACGGTCACGGCCGCCGAAGGCATCACCGCGCCCAACAAGGCATTTACCTTTAAGGTGCTGCTCTACCAGGCCGATGGCACAACGCCTCTGGCCGGCACCTTTGCGTTCGCTGGTCGCCCCAGCGGCACCAATGGCACTTATGTAAGCGGACAGATCAAGAGCGGTGACACCATCGCGCTTAAGGCCAGCGGCTCTGTCACGGTTACCTTGCCCACGGGTACGCACTACGAGGTGCAGGAGCTCGACTCCAAGGGTGAGCTCATGACGAGCGAGGACGGCTTTGCGGTTGCCGATAAGGCGAACCCCCAGAAGGGTACCGTCGGACAGGCGACGCAGGTGGGCTTCACCAACGTCTACAGCGTGGAGTCCACGAAGGTGGAAAACGCCTTTAAGGTGCAAAAGAAGATCTCCGGACGCAACTGGACGACATCGGATGTCTTTACCATGACGCTGGCTGCCCAGGGCGAGGCGCCCATGCCCAAGGGCGCCAAGGAGGGCGTGTCGACGATTGAGTTGCACAAGGATGCCCAGGTCGGCAACTTCGGTGCTATCGAGTACACCAAGCCCGGTACCTATACCTATATGATTACCGAGCAGTCGGGTGACGAGGCGGCACTCACGTTCTCGAAGGCCACCTATCGTGCCACCGTCACGGTGACCGACAACGGCGCCGGCAAGCTGTCTGCCAAGACCAAGATTGCACAGCTGACTGACGATGCGGGCGACGCTGCTGAGCGCACGGTCGAGGCGGCGGTCTTTACCAACACCGCCAAGACCGGCAGCCTCACCGTCAAGAAGACGGTCGTCGGCGGCGACAGCCAGCGCGAGTTCGGCTTTGCGGTCACGCTGACCGACGGGGACGGCGAGCCCGTCTCCGGCACCTTCGGCAAGGGCGAGCACGCCGTGACGTTCACGGACGGCAAGGCGACCTTCACGCTCAAGGACGGCGGGGAGAAGACCATCGCCGGCCTGCCCGTGGGCGCGCACTACACCGTGACCGAGGACGCCGCCGAGGGCTACACGACCACGGTCAACGGGGCTGACGGCTCCAAGGCCGAAGGCGCCGTGACCGAGGACGGCGCGACCGTCGCATTCACCAACACCGTGAAGACGGGCGAACTTGACGTCTCCAAGACCGTCGTGGCGCGCGAGGGCCTGGCGGTCGACGCGGACAAGATATTTAAGTTTGTGGTCGAGGCCACCGATGCCGCGGGCCACGGCGTGTCCGGCGCCTACGGTGACGCGACGTTCAAGGACGGCAAGGCGACCCTCAAGCTCAAAGATGGCCAGACGGCGAGGATCACGGGGCTGCCCGCGGGAACTGCCTACACGGTGACCGAACGTGCCGCCGAGGGCTACAAGGCCGCGGTGAACGGAGCCGAGGTATCCAAGGCCGATGGCTCCATCGCGGCAGACCAGGTCTCCTCCGCCGCCTTCACCAACACCTTCGACCCCGCCCCCGCCACGGCGTCCGTCCCCGAGCTCACCAAGGTGCTCGCGGGCGGCCGCAAGCCCGGCCTCCAGGAGGGGGAGTTCGCCTTTGAGCTCTCCCTAGCCGACGGCGCGGGCAATGTGCTCGAGGGCTACCCGATCGAGGCGAAGAATGACAAGGACGGCAAGGTTTCCTTTGGCGAGCTCAGCTTCGCCAATCCGGGTACCTACCACGCGATCGTGACCGAGAAGGCAAGCGGCGATGTCCTGATTGAGGACGATGCGCACGCCTACACCTTCGACGTCACGGTGACTCAGGCCGGTGCCGGCCTTAAGGCCGAGATCTCCAACGAGCGGGGCAAGAAGACTTTCACCAACACCTTCACGCCGCACGGCAACACCAAGACCGTCACCAAGGCGGACGCCTCGGGTGCCAAGGTCGATGTGGATGGCAAACCGGTGGGCGTGGGCGATGCCCTCACCTATACCATTGGCTGGGCCAACAACAGCGTCGACGACAGGGGCGCCGCGCAGGCGGCCGACGTGACGGTGACCGATGTCCTGCCCAAGGGCGTTAACTATGTTGAGGGCTCTGCCGACGGCGCCGCCTACGATGCCGCGACGCGCACTCTTACCTGGTCGCTCGGCGAGCAGGCTGCGGGCGCCACGGGCACGCTCAGCTTCGACGTGAAGGTCTCCGCCGATGCCGCCGTGGTCGACGACATCGCCAATACCGCAACGGTCAAGGTGGGCGAGAACGAGTCGCAGACCAACACGACCCATAACAACGTGTCCCGCAAGGGCAGCCTCACCGTCAAGAAGACGGTCGTCGGCGGCGACAGCCAGCGCGAGTTCGGCTTTGCGGTCACGCTGACCGACGGGGACGGCGAGCCCGTCTCCGGCACCTTCGGCAAGGGCGAGCACGCCGTGACGTTCACGGACGGCAAGGCGACCTTCACGCTCAAGGACGGCGGGGAGAAGACCATCGCCGGCCTGCCCGTGGGCGCGCGCTACACCGTGACCGAGGACGCCGCCGAGGGCTACACGACCACGGTCAACGGGGCCGACGGCTCCAAGGCCGAAGGCGCCGTGACCGAGGACGGCGCGACCGTCGCGTTCACCAACACGTACGGAACGGTCACCGAGGGCAGAGACGTCTCCACCGCGGGGCTCTTCACCAAGGCGCTCAAGGGCCGCGACTGGGCTGAGGGCGATAGCTTCCAGTTCACGCTTACGGGCGAGGGCGGCGCCCCCATGCCCGAGGGCTCTGCCGACGGCTCCAAGACCGTCAGCGTGACGGCCGCCGCCGGCACCAAGGCGGGCGATAGGGTCGCCTTCGACTTCGGAGCCATCCGCTACACGCTTAACGACATCAAGGACGCCGGGTTCGCCGAGGTCGGCGGCAAGCGCGTGCGCGCCAAGACCTTCACCTACACGGTGCGCGAGGCCAGGCCCGATGACGGCTCCGCCATCGCCGGTGTGGCCTACGACGGCCACGTCGCCACGATGACGGTGACCGTGGCCGACGACGGCTCCGGCAACCTCACGGCCACGACGCCCGCGATCGCGCAGGCGAGCGGCGGCGACTTCGTCAACACCTACACGACCGAGCTCGACTACTCGGCCCGTGCGGGCGTGCGCCTGTCCAAGACGCTCTCCGGCCGCGCCATGGAGGCGGGGCAGTTCGCCTTCACCGTGACCGCGGACGCCGAGACGGCCGCCAAGCTCGGCCTCAAGACCGACAAGGATGCCTACGCCGTGGCCGCTGCCGATGACGGAGAGGCCGACCTGATCGACCTCGTCGGCGGTGCTGCGGGCAGCGATGCGAAGTTCACCGACGCCGACGCGGGCAAGACCTACAGCTTCACCGTCACCGAGACCAAACTCGGCGGCGAGGGCTACGCCAACGACACCGCGCCGCGCACGGTGACCATCGCGCCCGCCTACGATGCCGCGACGGGCAAGCTCACGGTCACGACCACAGTTGCCAAGGACGGTGTCGAGGTCGCCCGCAGCGAGGTCTCCACGGCAGATGACGTCACGGCGACGCCTGCGCCCGTGACGGTCGCGTTCGAGAACTCCTACGAGGCCACCGGAACGCTCGGCGGCGAGGGCAACGTGGCAATTAATGCCACCAAGACGCTGGCGGGCCGCGCCGCGGCGGCGGGCGAGTTCTCGTTCTCCGTCCGCGATGCCCAGGGTAACGTGGTCGCGACTGCGACCAACCAGGCCTCCGGCGACGGCGAGGCCGCGGGACTTGCGTTCTCGCCCATTGCCTACACCACCGACGCTCTCGAGCGGATGGTGGCGGGCGGCATCGCCACCAGGGCCGCCGACGGCTCATGGGTCATTCCCTATACCGTATCCGAGGACGGCACGGACCGGCTGCCCGCGGGCGTGACGGCGACCGCCTCGAGCTTCGACATCACGGTCAAGGTGACCGATAACGGCAAGGGCGGGCTGGACACTGCCGTGGTCTATCCCGAGGGCTCCGACGGCACGCTGTCGTTCGTGAACGGCTATAGCGCCGACGAGGCGACGGTCGACCTCGCGGGCACCAAGACGCTGGCGCTTAGCCAGGCCGGACTCGGCCTGGCGCAGGTCGACATCGCGGGCAAGTACACCTTTAAGATTGAGCCGCTGGACGGCGCGCCCGCACCGGTTGACGCTTCGGGCAAGACAGTGACTGAGGCGACCAACGACGCCGCCGGCAACGTCGAGCTGGGCCACATCACGTTTAAGCAGCCGAGCGACCTCGACGACGCCGAGATTGACGGCGACGGCCTGCGCACCAAGACGTTCGCCTATCGGGTGAGCGAGTCCGGCTCGGTCGACGGCGTGGTCAATGACGCGACGGCGATCAGGACCTTCACGGTCAAGGTGGTCGAGAACACCAACGCGGGCACGCTCGCCGCGGAGGTCCTGCCCGCAGAAGGCACGCCCGAGGGCAAGGGCGCGTTCGAGTTCACCAACACCTACGTCGTGAACCCGACGCCGAGCTCCGTCACCGACCAGATCAAGGTGAGCAAGAAGCTTAAGGGCCGTGACCTGGCCGAGGGCGAGTTCGAGTTCCAACTGGTCGAGATTGCCGCCGACGGCATCGAGAGCGTTGCGGCGACGGGCAAGAACGCCGCCGACGGCACGGTCGCGCTCAGCCCCGTCACCTACACCGCGCCTGGCACGCACAGCTACGAGCTGCGCGAGGTCGCCGGCACGGCGGGCGGCGTGACGTACGACAAGACGACGTACCGCGTGCGCACGACGGTCGCCGATGCCGGTAACGGCACGCTCGCCGTCAAGCACGAGCTCATGGATGCCGAGGGCAATGCCGCGAACGACACCTCGGTGACCTTCACCAACGGCTACAAGGCCGCACCCGTCACCCTCAAGCTGGGCGCCGCCAAGGTGCTCAAGGGCGCCGAGCTCAAGGCGGGCCAGTTTAGCTTTGAGCTCAAGAGCCGGGACGGCAAGGTCATGTCGACCGTCAAGAACGCCGCGGACGGCAGCGTCACGTTCGATGCGCTGACGTTCAAGCAGGCCGGCACCTACACCTTCACGGTGAGCGAGGTCGACGACGGCCAGGCGCACGTGACCTACGACAAGGCGGTGCACAAGATCGTCGTCACGGTGAGCGACGAGGCGGCCGACGGCACCAAGACGGGCCACCTGTCGGCGAAGGTCTCCTACGAGGGCGACGCCAACGTGCCGCCAGTCTTTACCAACAGCTACGCCGAGGAGCCCGGGACCCCCGGCACCCCCGAGAACCCCGGTACGCCGGGCGGTGGCTCGGGCGGTGGCTCGGGCGGCGGCTCAGATAACGGCTCCGGCAGCGGCTCTAGCGGCGACGGCTCCAAGGGCGGCATGCCCGACACCGGCGACCGCAGCCTGCCGGTCGAGGCGCTCGCGGCCATGGCCGGCATCGGCGCGCTGGCCGCAGCGGGCGGCGCGGTCCTGTACCGTAGGCGCCGCTAGCGATGTGCACGAGTGGGGCGAATCCATCCGATGGGTTCGCCCCACTTGCCGTGGCGGGCGGGAGCAGGTAAGATATACCGAGCGCCTAGCGCGTTCGATGGGTTCGGATGACGACATGTTCCGAATCTGGTCAGGTCCGGAAGGAAGCAGCCATAAGGAGCCTCTGTCGGGCATCCGAATCCATCGAGTGCGCAGGCGCTTTTTGGTGCCGCGGCTACTCGCGAGTGCCGGCAGGGCGCTTGGTGTCTCGCTGGCGTTGTCTGGAGCGCGGCGGCTACGTGGTTCAAGAGACGGCGGCATTACCATCTGTTTTTTCAAGTAAAGAGGCCCGTTTTCCTGGGTTGGGGAAACGGGCCTCTTTTTGTCTCTGGGCTTGTGGATTGGTGAAGGCAGAATGCTCTGTCGGCTATTTTGAGTTCTTGAGGCGGCGTGTGGCTGTGGCGGTTATTCCGAGGCCTGCGGCGGCGATTCCTGCGAGTGCGATTGCGCTCGGTGCTGTGTCGCCCGTGTTCGCGAGCTTGCCGGCGGTCGTATCTGCTTGCTTGCCGCTGCTCGAGTTCGCCTGCTTGGTGGAGCTTGGCGGGGTATTTTTGCCGGTCGCGGACGAGCCGGTGGGCTGTGTCGCCTCGGCCGGTTGCGCTGAGCTGGAGGGTTTTGTCGTCTCGGCGGGTTTCGTTATCTCGGGCGAGGTGGCCTTGTCTGCCGCGGCCTTTGCCTCTTCGTATGCTTTGCAGGCGTCGTCATAGGCCGCTTGCGCCTTTTCCAAATCGCCGAGGAGCGCATTTCGCTTGGCTATGTCCTCGTCGATGTGGGCTTTGACATTCTCCGCATCACTTTCAAGGTTATTAATCACTCTTTCCTGGCTCTCGAGCCTATGCCGAACTTGGTCAAGCTCCTCTTCACAAAACTCTTCTTGCCGTTTTGCCGCCATGATCTCCGAACGCAACTGCTTAATAGTTTCGCTAATAGCTTTGCTAGGCTCCTCGTTGCCGAGGTCCTTAAGTACCTTATCTAATTTTGCCTGAAGGCCGCTTGTCCGGTTACGGGCTTCATCGTATCTGGCTTGGGCTGCATCGACGTTCGCTTGCATGGCGGGAAGGGGTCCCCTCAATTTGGCGGCTTCCGCCACCAGCTTGTCGTAGATCTCTTGAAGAGCGGCAATGTCATCATCGATTTCCGCAAGTTTCTCGGGACTTGCGGCGTCTTTTGCGGCCTCGAGGTTTTTGAGCGCTTCCTGCATGGCTGCATACGCTTTTTCTTTTGCGGCGGCCGCATCTTCCGTCTGCAAGGCAACTGCACCGGTGGGGGAGCTGGTTTCTGCCGCGATCGCCGCTACGGGGGCGATTCCCGCGACAAGTGCCGCGGAAAGGGCGATGCCCACAGTTGCTCGTCTTGCTCTTCTTGCGAGAATGTCGTTCATCTCGGCACCTCATTTCAAGGGTCGGCGACTAACTTGGTAGCACTAATGTAAGTATATCAGGCGGTTTGCCCGTCATTGATCGGGCGTGCGCGTATACCCCTCGATTAACAGCCATTAAATCTATCCCTTAAGGAATGCTGCTCGTTGGCGTTGTTTGGAGCGCGGTGGCGATGTGCTTCAAGAGACAGTGGCATTACCATTTGTTTTTACAAGTAAAGAGGCTCGTTTTCCTAGGTTGGGGAAACGAGCCTCTTTTTGTCTCTGGGCTTGTAGATTGGCGAAGGCGATACGCTCTGGCAGCTATTTTGAGTTCTTGAGGCGGCGTGTGGCTGTGGCGGTTATTCCGAGGCCTGCGGCGGCGATTCCTGCGAGTGCGATTGCGCTCGGTGCTGTGTCGCCCGTGTTCGCGAGCTTGCCGGCGGTCGTATCTGCTTGCTTGCCGCTGCTCGAGTTCGCCTGCTTGGTGGAGCTTGGTAGGGCGTCTTTGCCGGTTGCAGGTGAGGCAACGGGCTGTGTCGCCTCGGCCGGTTGCGCCGAGTTGGAGGGAGGCGTCGTCTCGGTCGGTTTCGTTATCTCGGGCGAGGCGGCCGTATCTGCTGCGGCTTTTGCCTCTTCGTATGCCTTGCAGGCGTCGTCATAGGCCGCTTGCGCTTTTTTCAAATTGTCGAGGAGCGCATCTCGCCAGGCTGTGAACCGGTCGATATCGGCTTTATATTTCTCTACAGCACGTTCACAGTCATTAACTCGTCTTTCCTCTCTTCTGAGGCGGTACTGGAACTCGCGGAGCTCCGTTTCGCAATAGTTTACGTGCGTTTTTGCCGATATGATCTCACTGTGCAACTGCTTTATTTGCTGTTTAGTAGTTTCGACAAACTCCTCGTAGCCGAGTGCTTCGAGTGTCTTAAGCATCTCATGTTTCTTCTCTAATTCTGCCTGGAGCTCGCTTACCCGGTTGATGGCCCCGTCGTATTTGGCTTGGGCAGCATCGACGTCCGCTTGCATGGTGGGAAGGAGTTCCCTCCCTTCGGCGGCTTGCGCCGCCATCTTTTCGCGGTACTCTTGAAAACGGGTAATGTCATCATTGAATCTCGCAATTTTCTCGGGACTTGCGGCGTTTTTTGCGGCCTCGAGGTTTTTGAGCGCTTCCTGCATGGCTGCATACGCTTTTTCTTTTGCGGCGGCCGCGTCTTCTGTCTGCGGGGCGCCCGAATTGCCGTTGGTGGCGCTCGTCTGCGAAACGGCCGCACCGGTGGGGGAACTGGTTTCTGCCGCGATCGCCGTTGCGGGGGCGATTCCCGCGACAAGTGCCGCGGAAAGGGCGATGCCCACAGTTGCTCGTCTTGCTCTTCTTGCGAGAATGTCGTTCATCTCGGCACCTCATTTCAAGGGTCGGCGACTAACTTGGTAGCACTAATGTAAATATACCATGCTAGTTGACCCGACACTGGCTGGGTGTGCGCGTATACCCCTCTGAAAACTGAATCCCGTTAGAAATGACGAGTTGTTTACGCTTCTTTTGGGGTGGCGGTACTATCATGGTTCGAATTGAATGTGGATGATGATAGGGAGCGCCTATACATGATTGAGCTGCTCAGGCGTTTTGGTGGTAAGTTTCGCCGGTATATGGTGATTGGCCCTGCGTGTAAGCTGATCGAAGTGATCTTTGACCTGCTGACGCCGCTGGTGATTGCCCAGATGATCGATAAGGGTATTGGCGCACACGATGTCAACGCCGTCGTCCACTACGGTATGCTGCTTGGCGCCATGGCTGTGATCGGCATCTCGTTTACGCTCGTCTGCCAAAAGATGGCGGCGCTCACCTCGCAGGGCATGGGCACCGATATCCGCGGTGCGCTCTACCAGCACATCAACAAGTTGAGCTATGCCGAACTCGACCGCTTTGGCACGCCGTCGCTTATCACCCGCATCACCAACGACGTCAACCAGGTGCAGCTCGCTGTGGCGCTGGGCGTACGCATGCTCATCCGCTGGCCCTTCTTGGCGGTGGGCTCTATGTGCGCGGCCCTTGCCATCGACCTTAAGCTCGGCATGATCTTCTTGATCTGCACGCCCGCTATCGGCCTGGTGTTTTGGTTTGTCATGGCGCGCTGTATCCCGTATTACAGGCAGCTGCAGGCAAAGCTCGACCGCATCGCGCTTATCTGCCGCGAGGGGCTTTCGGGCGCCCGCGTTGTTCGCGCCTTTGTGCGTGAGGACCACGAGCGCGAGCGTTTTGCCCAAGCCGCCGATGACCAGGCCAATACTGCCATCGCGGTGGGCAAGCTCTCGTCGATCCTTAATCCCGTCACGTTTTTGGTGATGAACCTGGGCGTGTGCGCCATCCTGTGGGTGGGCGGCATCCAGGTCAACGTGGGCGAGCTCACGCAGGGTCAGGTCATGGCGTTTGTGAACTACATGACGCAGACGCTCACCTCCATCGTGTACGTCGCCAACCTGGTCGTGGTCTTTACCAAGGCGAGCGCCAGCGCGTCGCGTATCAACGAGGTGCTCAATTGCGTGCCGAGCATCGCTGACGAGGGCAACCAGCCGGTCGCGCTGCCTGAGCCGAGCGACCTGACGGGTGGCGCTGTTCCGGTCCCTGCGCTGAGCTTTGACCATGCGAGCTTCTCCTTTGGCGCGGGCGCGGCAAATGCCGTCAACGATGTGGCCTTGGAGCTCCCGCTGGGCAAGACGCTTGGCATTATCGGCGGTACGGGTAGCGGCAAGTCCACGCTCGTCTCGCTTATCCCGCGCCTGTACGATGCGAGCACCGGCAGCGTGAGTGTGATGGGCGCCGACGTGCGCACCTGGCCGCTCGACCAGCTGCGCCGTGTGGTCGCGACCGTTCCACAGCGTGCGTCGCTGGTGAGCGGCACCATCCGCAGCAACCTGACCTGGCGCGACGAGGCTGCGACCGACGAGGATCTCTGGGCGGCGCTCGACATGGCGCAGGCGAGCGAGTTCGTGCGCAACAAGCCGCAGGGGCTCGATACCCCGGTCGAGGCGGGCGGTAAGAACTTCAGCGGTGGCCAACGCCAGCGCCTGACCATCGCGCGCGCCCTGGTGGGCTCGCCTCAGATATTGATCATGGACGATTCTGCCTCGGCGCTCGACTTTAAGACCGACGCGGCGCTTCGCCATGCCATCCGCGAGCGCAGTGTGCGCGGTGCCGCCGAGGGCGGGCTGCCGCTGACTACGGTGATCGTAAGCCAGCGCGTTTCGACCGTGCGCGACGCCGATATGATCTGCGTACTTGACCACGGTTCGGTCGCGGGCCTGGGCGCGCACGATGAGCTCTACACGACCTGCCAGCTCTACCGCGAGATTTGCCAGTCGCAGCTTCGCCGCGAGGAGCTCGAGGGTCAGCAGGGGAGTACGGCGCCCGCGCCCGCCCCAGGCGCCCCGACCGTCCCCACATCCGTCTGCGCAAAGGAGGGCTGCTAAATGAATCCGTACACTTCCTCCGGTTCGGTCGCCACGATGACGGCCAACGTGTCCGGTAACGATAACCTCAACGACCTGGGCGACGGTCCGCGCCAGCCCGGCGATCCCGAGCGCTATCCCGTGGGTGCGGTGACCCGCCGCTTGCTGGGCTACGTTCGTCCGCATCGCATTTCGTTTGTTGCGTCGTTTGTGAGCGCCGCCATCTCCGTGATTCTGCAGCTCTACACGCCCATCCTCATCGGCGAGGGCATCGACCTGATCGTTGCCACCGGGCAGGTGGACTTTGACGCACTGCTGCCGCTCGTTACCAAGCTCGCGATTGTCGTCGTAGGTGCTGCGGCCTTCCAGTGGCTACAGGGCTACTGCGTCAACCGCCTGTCCTACGAGACGGTGCGCGACATGCGCGTGGAGGCGAGCGACAAGCTCAGCCGTATGCCGCTCAGCTTTATCGACAGCCATGCCCACGGCGACCTTATGAGCCGCGTGGTCAACGACGTGGATCAGGTGGGTGACGGCCTGCTGCAGGGTTTTACCCAGCTTTTCACCGGCATTATCACCATCGTGGGCACGCTCGCGTTTATGCTCTCCATTAACCTGACCATGACGCTCGTGGTGGTGCTCGTCACGCCGCTTTCCATCTTTGCTGCCGGTGCTATTGCCAAGCTCTCCAACAAGAGCTTTACGGTTCAGCAGCGCATTCAAGGGCAGCTCGGTGGTCATATCGAGGAGTATGTGGGCGAGCAAAAGCTTGTCGACGCCTTTGCCTATGGCCCCAACGCTCAGCAGCGCTTCGATGCCCTCAATGCCGAGCTCTACGCCGCGGGCGAGTGCGCGCAGTTTATGGGTTCGCTCTCCAACCCCGGTACGCGTTTTATCAATAACATCATCTATGCCGTGGTCGCTGTGATCGGCTGCGTGGGCGTGATCACGGGCGTGCCCGCGGCGCTTACGGTGGGCGGCGTGCAGATCTTCCTGTCCTATGCCAACCAGTACACCAAGCCGTTCAACGAGGTCACCAACGTCATTACGCAAATCCAGACGGCGTACGCCTCGGCACGTCGTATGTTCGCGCTGCTCGATGCACGCGAGCAGGAGCCCGACGCGTCGGACGCCGTAGAGCTTGCTGCCCCGCAGGGCGAGGTGACCTTTGAACACGTGGACTTTAGCTATGTGCCCGACCGCAAGTTGCTGCAGGATATCTGCATCGAGGCCAAGCCCGGCATGCGTTTTGCCCTGGTCGGCCCCACGGGCTGCGGTAAGACAACGCTCATCAATCTGCTGCTGCGTTTTTACGATATCGATGCCGGCCGCATCATGGTCGATGGCCGGTCTTCGCGTGACTACACGCGCGCAAGCCTGCGCCGTGCCTTTGGCATGGTGCTGCAGGATACGTGGCTGTTCGAGGGCACCGTGGCCGAAAACATCGCTTACGGTTGCCCAGGAGCCACGCGCGAGCAGGTTATCGAAGCCGCCAAGCGCGCGCACGCGCACAAGTTTATCGTGCAGCTGCCAGGCGGCTACGATACGGTGATCGGCGAGGACGGCGGCACGTTTAGCCAGGGCCAAAAGCAGCTGCTGTGCATCGCGCGCGTTATGCTCACCGATCCGGCTATCCTGCTGCTGGACGAGGCGACCTCGAGTATCGATACGCGTACCGAGCTGCAGGTGCAGGCGGCATTCGACGAGCTCATGGCCGGTCGTACGAGCTTTGTGGTGGCGCATCGCCTGTCGACGATCCGCAACGCCGACTGTATTCTGGTCATGCGCGACGGCCAGATTATCGAGCGCGGCACGCACGACGAGCTGCTGGCGGCAGACGGCTTCTACGCCGAGCTCTACCGCAGCCAGTTCGCCCAGTGAGCAAGCCCGTGGGGCATGTAATGCAGCGCTAGGGCGCGAGTGTGTCAGCGGGGGCAACGATAATGCCCTCGGGCGTTGTGTGGGCCGGCATGCCGAACCCGATGACGATGAGCTTGGCCGCGGGCGGTCTCTCGCCACGCTCGACAAGTTTGCGCTCGAGTCGAAGCAGGTTTGCAGATGCCTCGGGGATCTGCGGACTTCCGAGTTTTACTTCCACGGCAATCCAAGTTCCATCGCGCCTGTGTATAACGGCGTCGACTTCGAGATCGTCGGCGTCGTGGTAGTGGGACACCGACGAGTCGTTTGCGGCTGCATAGACCTTAAGGTCGTGCAGGACGAGGGATTCGAAGAGCAGTCCCAGCGTCTTCGGGTCAGATGCCAATGATTCCGGATTTGCTCCGAGCAGCGCAACGGCAAGCGAAGGGTCGGCAAGGTGCCTTTTTGCGCTTTGCCGCAGCTTTACCGGCGACCTGAGCGCCGGATGCCAAGCCGGGATATCATCGATGATATTGATTCGTCTCAGAGCATCCATGTATCTGGAGACCGAATTCTTCGAAACGCCGGTACCGATATCTTTGTCGATGGACTTCGATCCGGCAAGCGTCGACTCATTTCGCGCAAGCGATGTCAAAAGAGACCTGACCTTGACCGGATCACGCTTAACGCCGTCAGTTCTAGAAACATCCGATTCGCATACGCCATCAACATAAGCAGCGGCAATCCGCATGGCATTTTCAGTTGTTTTTCCCATCGCTTGAGGCCAACCGCCACGACACAGCAAATCGGCGATACCGGAGATGCCGGCAATCGATCCGACTGCCTGCTTAGCAGGATGACCTGAAAGCAGCGCTCCGATAGTGACTAAGCCAGAAGAAACGCCAAGCTCGAACAGCGTCATGGTATCCATTCGCAACCTTGCTATTCGTCCAACGCCACTATGCATCGGCTGCTTCGAATCTCGCGGCGTTGCTGAGCCCGTAAGAATAAACTGTCCGGATTCTCCCTGTCTTGCGTCACACTCGAAACGTACGGCATCCCACAGCTTTGGCTCTTCCTGCCATTCATCGATGAGCCTAGGAGAGGGTCCTGCTATTGCCTGTACTGGATCGATCTGAGCCAGCTGGAGGGCGGCAAAATTACCAGTTGGATCGGAAAGAGACAAGGATGATCTAGCAAAACGTTTTGCCGTAGTGGTCTTTCCGCACCACTTTGGGCCTTGAATGAGAACCGCACCGAAGATATCGAGATTATGCCTGATTACCTTATCGATGCATCTGTCTACATATCTATCCATACTGCCTCCTTCTTTAATTGCTTTGATTATGTATTCTACCAGCAACGTGGTGACGATTAACGATAATTTGAGGTGATGATTAACGGAGAATTATGGTGACGATTGATGGCATATTATGGTGACGATTGTCATTGATTCGGGGGCAGGGCCGCTTGACTGTCCCAAATTTTAAAAAGTATGGGGCTTGCGCTGCGGGCATTTGTCCAAAGATGTTGCCTGCGTCGCCAATCGACAGACGGTGGTTTACATCTGTCACGTTAGTACTAAGATATTCATCTAAAAAATGCATTAGTGGCTTTAGTTTTTGGGGAAACGAGGCAACGTGACTATGACGTGCTCTTTGGCGGTTAACAGCAAGAGCGGTAATACCAGGATGGTTTCGGGCGCGATCAAGCGCGCTCTGCAGGCTGCGGGCGTTGAGTTTGTCCATGCCGCGGCGTTGAGCGACGATGCGGATGCAGATCAGGTTGCGCTCGAGGCGCAGGGTGCCTGCGCGGCCGACACGGTGCTCGTCGGTTTTTGGTGCGACAAGGGCGCGTGCACGCCTTCGGTCGCGGCGTTGCTCTCCGCCTTGCACGGCAAGCGCGTGTTCCTGTTTGGCACCTGCGGCTTTGGGGCCGACCAGAGCTATTATCAGCAGATTATCGACCGCGTAACTTCCAATTTGGCTGGGGATGCCGAGCTTGCGGGCTGGGCGATGTGCCAGGGCAAGATGGGCCCCGCGGTCAAGCAGCGCTACGAGGCCATGCTCGAGCAAGATCCCGAAAACGCTCGCTATAAGATGCTGCTCGACAACTGGGTTGCCGCGAAGGACCATCCCACCAAGGAAGATCTGGATAACATGGCTGCAGCCGCCAAAAAGGCCGTTTTGGGCGAGTAGCTTCGTCGTTCGCGGTCCTTCGTGCAAAACAATACAAATGTGAAAGCCCCGAGATTCTCGAGGCTTTTTTCTTGACACTCGTGGGCGCAACCGTGGCAAGCGTTTGGGACGATATTTTCCATCACCGCGATGACGAGACCGTCCTGGACGACACGCTCGCATGCGTTCGCTGGATGTATTCAGAGTGGGACGGGCTTTCCGGATGGATGGGGATTCGGAAAGTGCGTCCCAGAATTTGCTTTTGGAGTGGGATGCAGTTTCCCAACGGGGCCGTAAGCGGAAACTGCATCCCGTTCCGGACGTGAATTCTGGGACACGGTTTCCGGATACAAAAAAGGCCACATGACGTGGCCTTCAACTTATATATATTCAGCAGATTCCCCCATGACAAGCCGCGCTTCAACACCGAGGCGTCTGCCCGGCCGGCGCGGAATGTAAGGTTCATCGCGAGTTCCGCACGAGCCGGAGAGCACTTAATGTGCTCTCCGTGCGAGCAGGATTGTCCGAGCAGGGGACCTTACGTTCCGCGCCGCCCGGGCAGACGAACCAGTTAAGACGTGCCGCTACTTGATCTTGGTCGTGCCTGGCGCCAGGTTGGGGTCGGTCTCGTTGGCCTCGGTCTGGAAGTGCTCCGTATAGACGTTCTTGCCGTCGCGGAACATCTCGTAGTACTGCATCTTGGCGTAATCCTCGCGTGCCTTGGTGGCGGCAGCGGCGGCGGCGTCGTCACCGGTGACGTTGGAGGAAAGCGCCCAGCGCAGGTTGGCGTCCTCGTAGCCCACGGAGTTGATGGCGGGCAGCGACTCGCGTAGCGTCATGTGCGCCTTCTGGTAGTCTGAGAGGGGTGCGCCGATCAGCTGCATAAGCTGCGTGGACAGGTAGTTGGTGGACAGGTCGTCGACCTCGCTCGTCTGGTCGCAGCCGGCAACGTCGTAGTTAGCCCAAATGATGTAGTCGGTCTGCCACAGACGTTCCTGGTGTGTGGCATCGTCCTCGCCGGTAAACCACTTGTCGTTGAACTTGGACGGGAAGAACGGCTGGTGATCGCCCCAGAACACCACGACCACCTTGCGGTCGAGCTTGCTCAAGGCGTTGAGGAAGTAGCGCAACGCCTGGTCGGACTGCTCGATGCACGAGACGTACTCGTCGACATCGGAGAGCGTGCCGTCCTCGACGGTCTTGGCGTCCAGATCGGTCGTGTCGATGTTCAGGTGCATCTGCTTGTCGACCGGCAGCAGGCCCGTGTCGTAGCCCGAGTGGTTCTGCATGGTCACGTCGAAGATAAACTGCGGATCGGCGTTCTGATCGAGCAGCTCAAGAATCTTGTCATAGGTAGCCTGGTCGGTCACCATGCCGCGCAGAGTATCGGCACCCTGGAAATCGTTGATGGAAAGGAACCGGTCAAAGCCAAAATCCTTGTAGACGTTCTCGCGGTTCCAGTTGGTGGCGTGGTTGGGGTGCATGGCCGTGGTGGAATATCCGAGCGACTTGAACTGCTCTGCCAGGTTCCCGGTCGTTTCCATGTTGTAGATGGTGTAGGGGTACACGCCCGAGCCCAGGTTGGCCATGGAGTTGCCGGTCATAAACTCAAACTCGGTATTGGCGGTGCCGCCGCCGTAGGCGCTCACGTAGAGCTTGCCGCGGCTGAGGCAGTTGGACAGGTTCTTAAAGTACTGCGGGCCTTCGTAGCCGGCGCGCATGTTCTGGTAGATCGACAGATCCGAGAAGGTCTCGTTCATGATGGCGATGACCGTGGGCTTCTCGCTGTCGAACTGCTCCTTTGCGGCGGTGCGCTCGTCACTCTTGGCAGCGTCGGACTTGTCGTAGGCCTTGGCGTACTTTTTGAGCGTGGCCTTGGCATCGTCGACGGAGTAGTCGGCGGGTTTGGGCGGCTTGATGGACTGCGCTGCGCTAATGAAAGCGGGCAGGTAGCCCTCGCGCCAGTAGCTCTCGAGAGGGCGCCAGGTGTAGACGGTGATGCCGAGGGTGTTGTAGTAGTCGATGAGTGTGACGTGTGCGGTCACACCGCCCAGGCACAGCACGGCGACGAGCAGGTTGGTGAGCAACATGCGCTTGGCGTTGGCGGCGCCCTTCTGACGGTGCGGTGCTGCCAGGCCGGCGTACTCGCACAGCAGCATGGCGATGGCGGTAAAGCCCATGGACAGCACGCAGAACAGTGAGATCGAGAAGGTGTAGCCGGTGCCGGCGACCGCAGCGGCGGTGGAGATGGCCGAAAGGTCGCCCGGCTGGATGGGCATGGACTTAAACGTGATGACGAAGAACTCGGCAATGCCCAGGACAAAGAGGGCAAAGGCCAGGACCGCGGGAGCTGCGCCGTGGCGCTGGAACAGGAAGAACAGGCCGACCATGAGTGTGGTGATGATGGCCCACTCGAGCAGGATGCACAGGGGGTAGACCCAGGTAAAGTCGTGGTTGGACGAGACCTCCATGCCCAGCAGCGCAAAGACGCCGGCGAGCAGCAGGCACAAGACGGCGGCGACGAGCGGTTTGCCCACAAAGGCGTCGCGCAGGCGGGCGAGCTTGCCGGTGGGGGCGGGAGCGTCGGGCCCGGCGAACGCAAAGACGCGCGGGGCGATGCGGTCACGTGCGATGCTGGCCCAGGCGCAGCCGGTGAGGATGGCGTTGGTCAGGATGAGCATCACAAAGGCGAGCGGCTCGTTTTGGGCGACGAGGCCAATGGCGCCCCAAATGGTCAAAAAGACCTGGAAAAGACCGAAGGCGACGCTCCACCCAAGAGCGCTTTTGGCAACGGTGCCCGACTGAGCGCGAATGGCCTTGGCCTCGCGCAAGACAAGGTAGACGGTCGCCGCAAGACCGACGAGCGAGATGGCGGCAGCGAACATGCTGAGACTCCTCACAAACTAAAACGTACGAAAGCGGGGGTTTACCCGATTGTTACCAAGATATGCGCTGCAATTGGTGTCTGCGCACAACAACCAGCCATATTAACGCGCACGTGTGGCGGTGTGGCGCAATGTAGTGGCGACCTGCGCGATAATGGACGGGAATTACACGGAAACGTAAAGGCTTCTTAAAGAATTGGCAGGGATGAGGCTGTGAACGAGCGGGTTTGTATGACGAGTGCGGGCGACGTGGGCGCTGGCATGGACGCGGGCGGTTATCCGGTCGAGACCACGGGCAACGCGGTGCTGGACACGTTGGAGCACCGTTCCTCCACGCGTGCCTTTGCGCGTGATGACGACGACCGCCCCGTGGCGGTGACCGACGAGCAGCGGGCGGCGATTCTGCATGCGGCGAGCCGTGCGCCGTCGGCAGGCGCCATGATGATGTATTCCATCGTGAGCATTCGCGAGCAGGCTACGCTCGACCGTCTGGCCGACCTGTGCGACCACCAGCCCATGATCGCCAAGGCGCCCTGGGCACTAATATTTGTGGTCGATTATGCCAAGTGGATCGATCTGTTTGAGCACGTGGGCTGCTTTGAGCCCGAGTTTGTCGAGCGCACGGGCAAGGCGCCCCGCCGCGCGCCGGGTTTGGGCGACTTTGCCATCGCAGCCCAGGACGCCGTGATCGCCGCGCAAAACGCCGTGGTTGCCGCCGAGGCTCTGGGCCTGGGGAGCTGCTATATCGGTGATATCGTCGAGAATGCCGAGGAAGTTGCCGGGCTGCTGGACTTGCCGCCCTATACCATGCCGCTGTCGATGCTCATCATCGGCATGCCCCGTAAGGAGCGTCCGGCCATTGCGCACCCCGTGGCGAACCTGGTACACGAGGAGCGCTACTGCCGCGCCGATGCCGCGACCATGGACGCGCAGGTGGCCGAGATGGACGCGATGTTCCGTCCGCATGCCCGCGAGGTGGGCGAGCGCGTGGTGGATATCTACACCCGCAAACACACCAGTCCCTTTATGGCCGAGATGAGCCGCTCCATGGAGTGGTGGTTCAAAAACTGGCTTGGAAAATGACGAATGTGACAAAGGGACAGTCCCTTTGTCACATTCCATATCGCCGCGGTGGCCTAAAGGCCGTATAAATGTTTATCTAGCTGGGAAAACGGTGCCGTGCAAGTGCAGGCCGATTACCTATAATCCCTTCGAACATTAAAGTTGGGAGGAAACCGGCTTATGGAACAAAAGGCCAAGGAGGCAGCCTCGCACGCTGCGATTCCTGTGAGCATCTCGGCGATGCTCGTCACGCTGGGCGTGGTGTACGGCGATATCGGCACCAGTCCTATGTATGTAACCAAGGCGCTCGTTGCCGGCAACGGCGGCATCGGAAGCGTCACGGAGGAGTTCGTGCTCGGCGCGCTCTCCCTTGTCGTGTGGACGGTCACGTTGCTGACCACCATCAAGTATGTGCTCATCTCGCTGCGCGCCGATAACCATGGTGAGGGCGGCATCTTTGCCCTGTACAGCCTGGTCAAGCGCTGCGGCAAGTGGCTTATCATCCCCGCCATGCTGGGTGGCGCCGCGCTGCTCGCCGACGGCATCCTGACGCCGGCCGTTACCGTTACCACGGCCATCGAGGGCCTGCGCACCATCCCGGCGGTCCATGCCGTGCTGGGCGATGACCAGGGCCGCGTCGTCGCCATTACGCTCGCCATCATCATCGTGCTCTTCTTGGTACAGCGCATCGGTACGGCCAAGATCGGTCACGCCTTTGGCCCCATCATGACGCTGTGGTTCCTGTTCCTGGGCGGCACGGGTCTGTTCTTTGTCTTCCAGCACCCCGCCGTGCTGCTGTGCCTCAACCCGGTGCGCGGCATCGCCTTTTTGCTGAGCCCCAACAACCACGCGGGCATCATGATTCTGGGCAGCTGCTTCCTCGCCACCACCGGTGCCGAGGCGCTCTACTCCGACATGGGCCACGTCGGCCGCGGCAACATCTACGCTACCTGGCCGTTCGTTAAGTGCTGCCTGCTGCTTTCCTATATGGGCCAGGGCGCTTGGCTTATGAACAACGCTGCCAATCCCGAGCTCATGGGCATTGCCGACCTCAACCCGTTCTACCAGATGCTCGCCCCGGGCCTGCGCCCGTTTGCCGTCGGCCTTTCCACCGTCGCGGCCATCATTGCCTCGCAGGCGCTCATCACCGGCGCATTCTCGCTGGTGTCCGAGGCCAGCCGTCTGGACCTTATGCCGCACATGCAGGTCTTCTACCCTGCCGAGACCAAGGGCCAGCTCTACATCCCCATGGTCAACAACGTCATGCTTGTCGGCTGCGTCATCGTGGTGCTGCTGTTCCAGAACTCGGCGCATATGGAAGCCGCCTACGGCCTTGCCATTACGCTGACTATGATGTGCACCACGTTGCTGCTCTTCTTCTACCTGCACGAGGAGCGCAAGCTCAAGGTCGCGCCGTGGATCTTCGCGGCCTTCTTCCTTTTGCTCGAAGGCTTCTTCTTCGTGAGCTCGCTCACCAAGTTCTTCCACGGCGGCTACTTCACCATCCTCATGGCCGCGCTCATCATGGGCATCATGGTGTGCTGGTACAACGGCACGGCGGTCGAGCAGCGCCAGTTTACGCTGCTGCCGCTGCGCAGCTACCTGCCGCAGCTCAAGCGCCTGCGCGACGACGACCGTTACGAGCGCATGAGCGACAACGTCGTGTACCTGACCAAGGACACCCATACCGACTACATCGACCGCGACATCGTCTACTCGATTTTGGACAAGCATCCCAAGCGCGCCCGCGCCTGGTGGTTTGTGAATGTCGAGACTATGGACGAACCGCACACCTTTGCCTATTCGGTCGAGACGTTCGGCACCGACTACGTGTTCCGCGTGCATCTGTACCTGGGCTACAAGATCAACCAGCGCGTCAATGCCTACCTGCGTCAGGTTGTTCAGGACCTGGCTGCCACCGGCGAGCTGCCGCCGCAGACGCATGACTACTCGGTCTACAAGGATCCGGGTAACATCGGCACGTTCAAGTTCGTCCTGATCCGTAAGCTTCTGGCGCCCGAAAGCGATGTGGAGCCCAGCGAGCGTACGGCCATCACGCTCAAGTACATCATTCGCCGCGCCGCCGGCACGCCCGCGCGTTGGTACGGCCTGGAGAACTCCAACGTGAGCTTTGAGTACGTGCCGCTGTTCACCAAGTTCAAGGCCGTGAACAAGATGCAGCGCCTGGCTCCCAACGAGCGGCCGTAGTCGAAGCTCGAGGTTTGTCTGCGAACGGGCGGGCTTGTATTGACGGGGATTGAGTCCTGGGAGGAAACCATGGATGCAAAGGTGCTTGACGGTTGCGATCTTGCGACCGAGCTGGTGCGTGAGATACGCGCCGATGCTGCCGAAGATCGGTTCTTTACGAATCGGGCCAACATGGACATGGCCGACCGCGTGATTTCGATCGTGGTGACGGTGCTTGTCGCGGCGTGCGTGTGCGCACTGCTCGCGCACGTGCTGTTTGTCTAACGTCCGCAGGTTGCAAAGGCTTTACACTTGGAACCACCACAAGGGGAAACCACCACAAAGGTGCCTGTGAACTGCGCCCCGAAACTTGGACTGAATAAATA
>CAVGCW010000045.1:0-120691 GCA_963628025.1 Alloprevotella sp.
ACCGAGCCGTACGCTTGAACTGAGAAGGGGGAGGCCTCGCGGCCTCCCCCTTTTTGCGTATATACACGTTGTACTTCGGGATTTAGCTTCCCCGTATGCGCTCTTACTGTTTGGCTGTATTTTGAGTCCATCTAGTGTATTTGAGCGATAATTACTCGCATTGGCGTTAGGGAGGGCTTGATGTTTACCGTATTTGTCTTGGGCAATATTGCTTCGGGTAAGTCGACTGCCTGCCGCTATTTCGAATCTCGTGGCGCTATGCTTATCGATCTGGATGAGCTTGCAAAATCTCTGTATGTGCCGGGCTCTGATATCGTCAATACTCTCGCGGATGAATTCGGTTGGGACATTTTGGATGAGGAGGGCGGCATTCGCCGCAGCATCCTCGCTTCTCGAGCTTTCGCTTCTCCTGATTCGGTCGCACGACTCAATGGCATCGTGCATCCCGTTCTGATTGAACAGCTTTCGCTTAGGATTCTCGATCCGGTTTGTTGTACGGTTTCATCTCCCCGTTACCCCTTTGCGGTGGTCGAGGTTTCTGCTCCGACTGGTTTTGAGGATGCATTTGGCTTGGCTGATGAAATTCTGGTCATTAGCGCCCCTTTGTCAGTTCGTCGCGAGCGCGCTATTCAACGTGGCATGGAGCCATCTGATTTCGATGCCCGTTCTGCTTGTCAGCCCGATGAGTCTGCGCTGTGCAATCTCGCTACAACGGTGATTGATAATGCCTCAGGCGATAATTCGCTCTTTGAGCAGCTTGACTCATGGCTTGCATGCCATGGGTTCGGGGATGTAGTGGATAAGGAGGAGGCTGATGCCTAAGACACGTTTCCTTACGTGGTATCGCCTTATACCGCTAGCTGCCGTTTTTGCCTTCGGCCTTATCTCATTCGTTTACTCGTATGCTCCTGCCGCTTTCTTTAAGCCGCTGTATCCGATTGACTACGAGGCGTATGTAAAGCAATCCAGTATTTCGCATAATCTGGATCCGTATCTGGTGTGCGCTGTCATTAAGTCTGAATCGAATTGGGATCCCGAGGCCGAGTCGAATCAGGGTGCTCAGGGATTGATGCAGCTGATGCCCGAGACTGCCCAGGATATGATCGCCAAGGGCCTTGTCGACGGTGGCGAGTATTCGGCCGACAACCTTAACGATCCGGCTACGAATATCGAGTTTGGCTGTGCGTATCTCTCGTATCTTCTAGCGTATTTTAACGGGTCGACTGACAGTGCCATTGCCGCCTATAACGCCGGCATGGGCAATGTCGACGGATGGGCGCAGCAGAGTACGTCGCTTCATAATGCAATCACCTTTCCCGAGACGCAGGCGTATCTGATTCGTGTCAATAATGCCTGGGCTCGCTACAAGACCCTCTATCCCGATCGGTTCGTATAGGACTATGCCTGCCGCCTGCGTATACTGCAGATATATGAGTTAGGAGTATCCATGGCGGAATTTGAAGTAGAACGCGTTGGTGGTGAACTTAAGCGCTTTGGCGTTGAAGGCTCTGACGTGCCGTTTAAGGTCGTGTCTCCCTATGAGCCTGCCGGTTCCCAGCCTAAGGCCATTGAGTCGCTTGTGCAGGGCGTGAGGGACGGAGACCGCTATCAGGTTTTGCTGGGCGTGACTGGTTCGGGCAAGACCTTCACGATGGCAAAGACTATTGAGGCCCTGGGAAAGCCGACGCTGGTCATGGCTCCGAATAAAACGCTCGCCGCTCAGCTTGCGAGCGAGCTCAAAGAGTTCTTTCCCAACAACGCTGTGGTCTACTTCGTCTCGTACTACGACTACTATCAGCCCGAGGCGTATGTGCCGCAAAGCGATACATATATCGAGAAAGACTCCTCGATTAACGAAGAGGTTGAGATGCTGCGACATCAGGCGACCGCATCGCTGCTCTCTCGACGCGATGTGATCGTTGTCGCATCGGTCTCGTGTATCTATGGCATTGGCTCTCCTGAGGACTATGCGGGTCTGGCTCCAAACGTCGACAAGAAGGTGCCGCTCGAGCGCGATGACTTTATCCATGCACTTATCGACATTCAATATGATCGCAATGACTATGACCTGGCACGCGGCACGTTCCGCGTGCGCGGCGATGTTGTCGACGTGTATCCGCCTTATGCCGAGCATCCGTTGCGGTTTGAGTTCTTTGGCGACGAGGTCGAGCTGATTGCCGAGATCGATGAGGTCACCGGTGAGATGCTTCGTGAGTACGAGGCCATCCCCGTATGGCCGGCATCGCACTACGTGACCGAGAAGCCGAAGGTCAAGGCGGCTCTGAAATCGATCAGCGAAGAGTGCGAGAAGCGCGTGGCGGAGCTCAAGGCGACCGACAAGTTGCTCGAGGCGCAGCGTCTGCAGCAGCGCACCGATTATGATCTTGAGATGCTCGAGACGATGGGCTTTTGCAACGGCATCGAGAACTACTCGCGTCATCTGGACGGTCGCAAACCGGGTGAGCCGCCGTTTACCCTAATCGATTACTTTCCCAAGGATATGCTCTGCATCATCGATGAGAGCCATGTGACGGTGCCGCAGATTCGCGGCATGCACGAAGGTGACCGCTCGCGTAAGGTGACGCTGGTGGAACACGGTTTTCGCCTGCCCTCCGCGCTCGATAACCGCCCGCTTCGTTTCGATGAGTTTGAGGCAAGGATACCCCAGTTTATCTATGTTTCGGCCACGCCGGGCGACTACGAGCTGCGGGTGAGCCAAAACGACGTGGAGCAGATTATTCGTCCGACCGGCCTGCTCGATCCCAAGATTGACGTGCGTCCAGTACGCGGCCAGATTGACGATCTTGAGGACGAGATTCGCGAGCGCGTTGCCCGCAAGGAGCGCGTGCTGGTGACCACGTTGACCAAGCGCATGGCCGAGGACCTGACCGACCATCTGCTCGACGCGGGCATTAAGGTCAATTACATGCACTCTGATACGGCGACAATGGACCGTGTCGAGATCCTGCGAACGCTGCGCGAGGGCAAGATCGATGTTCTCGTTGGCATCAACCTGCTTCGTGAGGGCCTGGATCTTCCCGAGGTCTCACTGGTGGCAATTCTCGACGCCGATAAGGAAGGCTTCTTGCGCAACCGCCGTTCGCTGATTCAGACGATTGGCCGCGCGGCCCGTAACGCCGATGGCGAAGTCATCATGTATGCGGACGTTGTGACCGATTCGATGAAAGAGGCCATCGAGGAGACGCGGCGCCGCCGCGAGATTCAGATGGCATATAACGAAGAGCATGGCATTGTGCCCAAGACGGTGCGCAAGGCCATCAACGACATCTCAAGTTTTATTGCCGAAGCCGAAAAAACCGTGGGTTCCAAGGGGCGCTCGAAGGGCGACTCCCTTGGCCATGGCGCATTCTATACGCCCGATGAGTCGGGCGAGGGCGGCGTGCCGGAAACGGTGGCACCCGAGCAGACACTTGCGGAGCAGTTGGAAGAACTGCCGCATGACGAGCTTGTGCGGATCGTCGAAACCATGGAAGAGGATATGCGCAACGCTTCTGCCGCCATGGACTTTGAGGAGGCGGCGCGCCTGCGCGATGCCGTCGTTCAGATTCGGGCGATGCTCGAGGGTGCGTCTGAGGACGAGACGATCGAGCGCTTACGTTCGCAGGCCCGCAAGGGTTCCACGTTCGCATCGGGCAGAAAACGCCAGGGTGCACGGTTTAAGAAATAGCGAACAGGCCCCGAGTTCCCTGTGGAGCTCGGGGCCTGTGTCTTTTGCGTGCTGGAATTCGTGCGCTAGAGGTCTGCGATCAGGGCTTCGGCACAACGAATGCCGTCGGTGGCCGCGCTCATGATGCCGCCGGCATATCCAGCCCCCTCACCGCAAGGGTAGAGTCCCGGGGTCGACACGGCATGGCACGTTCGGTCTCGGGTGACAGTAACCGGTGAGCTCGAACGAGTCTCCACGCCGGTAAGAACGGCATCGGGGCGGTCATAGCCTCGTAGCTTTTTTCCGAGTAGAGGAAGTCCCAGGCGGAGCGACTCGATGATATGCTGCGGCAGGGCTTCGTCAATTGCCGTCCAGGTCACACCGAGCGGATAGGTGGGCTTTACCTTTCCGGGCGCCTTGCTGGCGCGTCCTGCGAGGAAATCTCCGACGAGTTGTGCCGGTGCGTTCCAGTTGGAACCACCCAGGCGATAGGCGGCCGCCTCGCAGGCACGCTGGAGCTCGATGCCGGCGAGCGGGTCATCGTTGGGAAGGTCCTCAGGCGTGACGTTAACGAGCAGGGCGGCGTTTGCGTTGCGTCCGTCGCGGGCATTGAGGCTGGCGCCGTTGACGCACAGGTGGCCCTGCTCGGAAGAGGCGGCGACAACCTGCCCGCCGGGGCACATGCAAAACGAGAACACGCTGCGGCCGTTGGGAAGATGGGCGACGAGCTTGTAGGGGGCTGCTCCGAGGGCAGGATGCCCCGCCGAGGCTCCATATTGGGCTCGGTCGATGTCGCGCTGCGGATGCTCGATGCGAACGCCCATGGCAAAGGTCTTTTGTGCGAGGGCCACGTTGTGGTCCTTAAGGAGCTCAAAAATATCGCGAGCAGAATGCCCGCAGGCGAGGATGAGGTGCTTTGTCTCAATTGGCTCGTAAGCGGCGTCTTGGGACGATTGGACATCGATACCGGTGATGGCGCCAGACGCGTCGATGCGAATGTCGACGAGCTTTGTTCGATAACGGACGACACCTCCGAGCTGCTCGATGCGCTGGGATATAGCGGTGACAACCGTGGGAAGGATGTCGGAGCCAATGTGCGGCTTGGCATCCCACAGAATATCGCGGGGCGCGCCCGCCTCGACGAAGGTTTCGAGGATAAGGCGATGGGCGGGATTTTTGGTTCCCGTATTGAGCTTGCCGTCCGAGAAGGTCCCCGCGCCGCCCAGGCCAAACTGGATATTGCTCTCGGGGTCGAGGATGCGCTCCTTTAGAAAGAGATCGATCGCATGCGAGCGGCGAAATGCTGGGTCGCCGCGCTCGATGAGCAAGGGCTTAAGACCCGCTTCGGCAAGGGTGAGCGCAGCGAAAAGGCCAGCGCATCCGGCGCCGACAACGACAGGGCATTCTTGAGGTGCGTCGGAGACGGGGGAGGGGAATGAAGACCCATCGTCTTCTATCGCGCGTACGCGCGAGCGGTCACGCTCGGCAATGCTGTCGATCGCTTCTCGCTCGAGGTGGAGACTAGTCAGCTCAACACGAAAGCTCAGGATAAAATGGACGTCTCGTTTTTTGCGAGCGTCGATTGACTTGCGGTGGAGCTCGATGGACTTGATCTCGGAGTCCTTGCAACGTAGGACGCGCTTGGCGACTCGCTTGCCAACAATGAGGCAGGCATTTTCATCGCCGGCTTCATCGAGCGAAGCGTTGACTTGGGTGATTTCGATCATCGAGGTCTCCTTAGAGGCAAGAAAGAGGCCGTCCGGTATCCCAGACGGCCCGAATGCGTTTTTGATTATAGACTGCGCGGCTACAGGCTGCTTGCAGCGCGAATGCCCGAGAGCCATGCCCACGCAAGGTTAAAGCCTCCGCAATCGGCGTCGATGTCGAGCGCTTCGCCACAGACGTAAAGCGGGGCGTCGACAACGCTGCGCGCGCGTAGACTGGGTGTTGAGATACTCTCGACAGATACGCCACCACGCGTGACCTGCGCCGAGCGCTCCTCGGCTGTTCCCTCGACGAGCAACTTAAAGTGCTTGAGGATCGAGACCAGGTGGATGACATCGTTGGAGCCTGGATGGCACTGCTCGAACGCCGTGCAGACGACGCGGGAGAGTTGCGGGGCGAGCATGCCGTCGAGCCAACGGGGATCGCGGGGCGAAAAGCCGCCGAGCAGCTCAACGCGCCGGTTGAGCATATCGAGCAGCTCGTCTTTGGAGAGGTCGGGGAAAACGTCGAGCAGGATCGTATCACCGCGCTGGATACGACGGGAGAGGTTGAAGACAGCGACGCCCGAGATGCCGAAGGCTCGAAACAGTACTTCACCGTCTTCGTGCCAGAGCTCACTATGGTTACGGGTGAGCGTCAAGCGGGCGCGGACGCGCAGACCATCCAACGTCTTGAGTGCCGCCCGATCGCCAACGACCGTTGCCGATACGGGGCAGAGGATGGGGCGCAGCGAGGTGAGGGGGAGGCCAAACGTATCGGCGATACCGGTGGGGTTGCCGCCCGTGGCGATAATTACGGCATGTGCCTCCAGGGCCTCGTTCTTGCGAGGGACATCGGCGAGCGCTTTCCGAAGCGAGCGGAGCTCCGATTTTCGGTCGTCGTGCTTCTTTGCCTTGAGTGCCCGCGCTGGACGGTCTATTTGGAGTGTCCAGCCTTCGGAAGCTTTGTGCGCCGAGGCAACGTTGGCTCCGCAGATTAAGGTGATACCTAGGCGGTCGCAAACGTTGAGAAGCGCGTCGCGCACCGATTCGGCGCGAAGGGAGCGCGGGTACAGCCGGCCTTCCTCGGAGGTTGTCATGATGCCCAGCGAGGAGAAGAAACCCATAAGCTCTTGTTCGGGCCGGGGGCCCATAACGGATTCAACGAATGCGGGGTGGTTATACCGCTGTGGATCAATCGATTCGTTGGAGAGGTTGCAGCGGCCGTTGCCGGTCGCAAGGAGCTTAAGGCCGCAGGCGACATCGCGCTCAACGATGCAGACGCTTTTGCCAGCTCGTGCGGCCGTAATGGCGGCGGCGAGGCCTGAAGCCCCGCCGCCGATTACCAGGACGTCATAGAAGGCGCTCGCGTTCACTTAGGCCTCGTCGGTCTCGTGCGGGGTAATGGCCTCGACGGCAGAGACTGCCTTGGGCAACATGCCATCGGGCAGTGCGGTCTCGACCTCGCCCTTATCGCAGGCCTCGGCGAGTGCCGGATTAATGGGAAGCTGGCCCAAGATGTCGAGGTTATAGCGCTCTGCGACCTCGGGGAGCTTGCTCTTGCCAAAGACCTCGATCTTCTTGCCGCAGTCGGGGCACTCAATATAGCTCATGTTCTCGACAATGCCCAGAATGGGGACGTTCATCTTCTCGGCCATGTTGACCGCCTTGGCGACGATCATCGAGACCAGATCCTGCGGGCTCGTGACGATGACGATGCCGTCGACGGGCAGTGACTGGAAGACGGTGAGAGCGACGTCGCCTGTTCCCGGAGGCATGTCGACCAGCAGGTAGTCGATGGGGCCCCATGAGGTCTCGCTCCAGAACTGCCTAATGGCGCCTGCGATGACCGGACCGCGCCAAAGGACGGGGTCGGTCTCGTTTTGGAGCAGAAGGTTGGAGCTCATGACCTTGACGCCGCGCTCGGAGATTTCAGGCAGCATGAGGTTGCCAAGGGCATGGACGTGGCGTCCGCTCATACCGAACATCTTGGGGATAGAGGGACCGGTGATGTCGGCATCGAGGACGCCGACCTTGTGGCCGTGACGGGCAAGCTCGGTGGCGATGGCACCGGTGACAAACGACTTGCCGACACCGCCCTTGCCGGAAAGCACGGCGATGACGCGTTTGACCTCGGACAGCGTATTCTCCTCAAATTGCGACGGCGACGTTTGTCCGCCGGCGGCCTGTGCGTGCTCGCAACCCATGTATGACTCCTTTGTATATGTTGGGGCCGGGGCCCCGTGATGTGACACGAGCGTCATTGTACCCTCGTTTGCGAGCGGGAGTCATTTACGATGCATTTGGGCCGAGCGTGCTTGCAATACGATGGGTCCAAGCGAATGGGCGGGCTTACTGAACTTTGCTGGCGAACTCGAGGTATTGCATGCGCTGCAGCTTGTCGATCGTCGAGGCGTATGGGCTGTCTTCAGATTCCAAGTCGTAGCGCAGCCCGTCGGCACCAAGGTAGCCGGCGACATTGATGGTGGGCACATCTGACCTTGTTGCAAGCAGAGCCTTTTGATAGTCGGTGAGCGGGGCACCGATCTTATTAAGGGTAATGGCTGCAACCTCGTTTGCCCCGACGGTGTCGTAGACGTTGAGCTCGGTATTGCCGGCGATTTCATAGTTAGCCCAGACAAAATATGTCGACTGATAGATACGGAAAGCGTGGCTTGCCGTATCTTCCTGAGGGTACAGCTCGTCGTTGAGAGTCGTTGCGGCGCTCGGCTGATGGTCGCCAAAAAAGACAAGGACAACCGGTCTGCCGATATTGCGGAGCTCGTTGATAAAGTACTCGAGGTCCCGGTCGGATGCGTTGATGCAGGTAAGATAGGTGTTGAGCGCGCTATTGGTACCCTCGCTGGCTCCCTCGACCCAATAGTTTGTCAGCTCCTCGGCGGGAACGGTGCCATAGTCGTAGCCGCCGTGATTTTGCATCGTGACGTCAAAGATGAACTGCGGGGCTTCGTCGGTTCTAAGCAGGTCGAGTATCTTGTCGTAGGTGGCGTAGTCGCATACGCCGGCATGGTAACAGGGCGCACCTTCGAAATCGCCGATTGAAAGAAAGTCTCCAAAGCCCAGCTGCTGATAGATTTTATCTCGATGGTAGTTGACGGGGTTTTGCGGGTGCATAGCGGTAGCGGTATACCCAAGCTCCTTAAGGTCCTTTGCCAGGCTGTTGACGCCATTCATCTGATATAGCTGATAGGGGATTTTGCCTAATCCGACAAAGGCCGTTGTCGCTCCGGTCAAAAATTCGAATTCGGAGTTCGCCGTTCCGCCACCGGCGACCGAAGCGAGCATGGTGCCGCGAACAAGTGTGTCGGGAAGCGAGTTGTAGAATGCGGGGCCGGTGTACCCGGCCGCCTGGAGCTGCTCAAAGCACGAAAGGTCGCTAAAACTCTCATTCATGACGGCAACAATCGTCGGCTTGATTTCATTGAACTGGGCAACGGCCGCCGCGCGCTGCTCGCTCGAGCCATACGTGCTGTCGTAGGTGGCGGCGAGCTCCTGCTCGATGCTCTGCGCCTCATCGGGCGTATAGTCTTCGGGCTTCTCAATGGGCAACTCGTTGACCATTTCGGTGAACGAAGTGATAAAACCCTGAGACGCATACGTGGTGATGGGCTGCCAACGGTCAAATCCAAAATTCAGCGCCTGCTCCAAGTCGATGCTGGAAAAGCCCGAGAGCCCCACAACGGTCACTAGCAGAAAAGCGCAGAGGTTAGCGGCGATTGCGGGGAAGACATGGGTGGGCGTACGGAGCTTTCTCGGTCGGATAAGCGAAAGAAGCCCTAGGGAAATCTCCAGCAGGGCTAGAGAGGTTACGATTCCGGCGGTAAAGGTAAACTCGTATCCCTCGCTCACTTCCATTGCGGTGCCAAGGGCCAAGATATCGCTTGGCAGGATGGCCTCGCCTTTAAACGTTATGACGAAGTGCTCGGCAATGCCAAGGATGCAACAGGCGACGGGCACGAGGGCCATGACGCCTCCATGACGCTGTCCCAGCAAATAAAGGGAGAGCAGAACCGTCGCGAGCAGCCCGACGGAAAACCCGAATGAGTTGGCGGGAATGCGATAGAACGTTTCGTTACAGGCAATTTCGAGTGAAACGAACGAGAGCGCTGAAACAGCGGCGATGACAAGGACGTCACGGCAAATACAGGCAACCGTTCCCGTCGCAAGATCGGTTTGGTCGATAAGTCCCGAAACCAAGGGCTCGACAAGAAGTATGACGGCGGTAGCACCGAGCGCCGAATAAGAAAGGACCCATAGGGAATTGTCCTCATTTACGAGCAATTGATTCGTAATCCATGCAGCTACCATGCCGAGCGGGATGAGGAGCGTCGCGCACCAAAAGACGCGGGCAATGGGCGGCTTTTCATTGTGTTTGATTGAAAAATATACGCGCACCACGACGATGGCCACGATAAGGACGGCGATGAATATGGGCAGATTGGCCATGTCGCTCGAAGTGATTTCAAGGGGGATATCTTCGGTCATGGACGTTCCTCTGTTACGGCAAATTAAGTTCAGTATTAGATTACTGTAACCTTTCCACGGCATTTCGAGAAACAAAGCGCCCGATACGCAAAGCTAAAGGTCTGCGAATCTTGTATTACGAACATCTGTGCGCGTCGAGTGCGCTAAACTCATCGACAGTATGATTCGATGCAATAGGAGGCAAGGAGCTTCCATGTCTGATTCTTCTATCGTTATTCGCGGCGCTCGTGAGCACAACCTCCGTGATATCGATGTTTCCATTCCGCGTGACCAACTCGTGGTCATTACCGGTCTTTCTGGCTCGGGCAAGAGTTCGCTGGCATTTGACACTATCTATGCCGAGGGCCAGCGTCGATACGTCGAGAGTCTTTCGAGCTATGCGCGCCAGTTCTTGGGCCAGATGGACAAACCCGACTTGGATTCAATCGACGGCCTTTCGCCGGCGGTGTCGATCGACCAAAAGACGACGTCTAAAAACCCTCGCTCGACGGTTGGCACCGTAACCGAGATTTATGACTATCTGCGCCTGCTGTTCGCCCGTGTGGGCACCCCGCACTGTCCCGAATGCGGCCGCGTCATTGAGCGCCAGACGACCGACCAGGTTGCCGACAAGGTCTTGGCGGCGGGGGAGGGCCGCCGCGCGTTTGTGCTGGCGCCGGTGGTGCGCGGGCGAAAAGGCGAGTACACCAAACTGTTTGAGGATCTTCGCGCCGAGGGCTTTAGCCGCGTGCGTGTCGACGGTGAAGTGCGCTCGCTCGACGACCCGATCGATCTGGACAAGAAGTTCAAGCACGATATCGAGGTCGTGGTCGATCGCATCGTGATCCGTGAGAACTCTCTTGGCCGTATCGCCGAGTCTGTTGAGCAGGCGACCGCGCTGGCTCACGGCAATGTAAACGTGTACATGCTGCCCGACCGCGACGCTCCCGAGGGGACCGAAGGCGAGTTGCTGGAGTATTCGCTGGCGTTAGCGTGCCCGGAGCATGGACACTCCATCGATGACCTGCAGCCGCGTGATTTCTCGTTCAACGCGCCCTATGGCGCGTGCCCCGAGTGCGATGGCCTGGGCTTTAAGAAGACGGTCGATGCCGAGGCCCTAATCGAAGACCCCTCGAAGTCCATTGCCGACGGAGTCTTTAGTAGCCTGTTTGGCAATTCGAACTACTATCCGCAGATTTTCGCTGCGGTCTGTAAACACTTCAAGGTGAGCGTCGATACGCCGTGGGAGGATCTGCCTCCGCGGGTGCGTCGCGCGTTTTTAGACGGCATGGGCGACCAGAAGATTTCGGTTGACTATCAAAAGCTCGATGGACGCCGCAGCCAGTGGGACACCAAGTTCTCGGGCGTGCGCAATATCCTGTACGAGCGCTATACCGAGACGACGAACGAGAACACCAAGGCGCGCCTGGAGAAGTACATTCGCGAGGAGCCGTGCTCGACCTGCCACGGCGCTCGTTTGCGCTCCGAGATGCTCGCCGTCACCGTGGGCGGCAAGTCCATTTACGAGGTTTGTTGCCTGTCGTGCCGTGAATCGCTCGAGTTTTTTGAGGGCCTGGAACTCACCGAGCGCCAACAGTTTATCGGCGGTCGTATCGTCAAGGAAATTCTGGAGCGCTTGCGTTTTCTGGTCGATGTTGGACTCGACTATCTGACACTCGATCGTGCCTCGGCGACGCTTTCCGGTGGCGAGGCACAGCGTATTCGACTGGCAACGCAGATCGGCGCGGGTCTCATGGGCGTGCTCTATATTCTGGACGAGCCCTCGATCGGTCTTCATCAGCGTGACAACGAGCGCCTGATCAAGACGCTCGAGCGCCTGCGCGATATCGGCAATACCGTTATCGTTGTCGAACACGACGAGGATACAATCCGTGCCGCCGACTACGTGATCGACATGGGGCCCGGCGCCGGTGTCAACGGCGGACACGTAGTCGCGGCGGGAACGCCTGCTGATATCATGGCGTGTCCTGAGTCGATGACGGGCGCTTATCTGACCGGCAAACGAATGATTCGGGTGCCTGATGAACGGCGCAAGCCCGGTCGCGGCTGCCTTAATATTACGGGCGCTCGAGCCAACAACCTCAAAAACGTTACCGCCAAGATCGAGTTTGGTACGCTTACGGTTGTTACCGGCGTGTCGGGATCGGGCAAGAGCTCCCTGGTTACCGACACCATTGCGCCTGCCCTTACGAATGCCATTCACCGTTCGACGCGCCCTGTGGGTCCGTATAAAAAAATCGAGGGCATCGAGTGTATCGATAAGGTTATTGATATCGACCAGTCGCCGATTGGCCGCACGCCGCGTTCCAACCCTGCTACCTATATCGGCCTGTGGGATGATCTTCGCGCGCTGTTTGCGAGTACGCCGGAGTCGAAGGCGCGCGGCTACTCGCCGGGTCGTTTCTCCTTTAATGTGAGTGGCGGGCGCTGCGAGGCGTGCAAGGGCGACGGGCAGATCAAGATCGAGATGCACTTCCTTCCCGATATCTACGTTCCCTGCGAAGTTTGCGGCGGTAAACGCTACAACCGCGAGACACTCGAGGTCACCTACCGTGGCAAGACCATCTCGGACGTGCTCGACATGAGCGTCACCGAGGCGCTGGCCTTCTTTGGGAATATCCCGCAGATTAAGCGCAAGCTCCAGACGCTGTACGATGTAGGCTTAGGCTACGTGAGCCTGGGCCAGCCCGCCACGACGCTCTCGGGCGGCGAGGCGCAGCGTGTGAAGCTCGCCAAGGAGCTTCATCGACGCCAGACGGGCAAGACGTTCTATATTTTGGACGAGCCGACGACCGGTCTTCATTTTGAGGACGTCCGCCAGCTGCTCGATGTGCTGCAGCGCTTGGTCGATGCGGGCAACACGGTGCTGGTGATTGAGCACAACCTTGATGTCATCAAGGTTGCCGACCGCCTGATCGATATGGGTCCCGAGGGCGGTAACGGCGGCGGAACCGTCGTGGTTTCGGGCACACCGGAGCAGGTTGCGGACTGTCCACAGAGTTATACGGGCAAGTTTTTGGCGCCGTTGCTCAGGCGTGACCGGGAGCGTCAGGCTCAACTTGATGCTTAATAAATAGGCGATTCAGTTTATGGGCGCCATCGACTCCTTGTGATTCGATGGCGCTTGCTGTGCCGAAGTGACGTATGCAGCCGAATTGGACATATACTTAATCCTTGCGTCCGAATGCGAGGGAAAGGATATGTCATGGCAAAGGCTGTAAAGACGCCAAAAACCAATGCGATGCGCGAGCTGGAAAGCGCCGGCATTTCCTATGTTCTACATACGTACGAAGACGATGGTGATGAGTCGGTGGGCCTGGGTGTCGCGATTTCGGAGCAGCTTGGCGAGGAGCCCGGTCAAGGATTTAAGACCTTGGTCTGCGTGACGCCGTCCAACGACCATGTCGTGTGCTGCATCCCTGTTGCCGATGAGCTCGATCTAAAGTCCGCCGCGCGTGCCGCGGGGGAGAAGTCCTTGGTTATGATGCATGTGAAGGATTTGCTTGCGGCGACTGGCTACGTTCGCGGCGGCTGCAGCCCGGTCGGTATGAAAAAACGCTACCGGACGCTCATTGATGAGACGTGTGTCCTTTGGGATACCATTTTTATTTCGGGAGGCAAGCGTGGTTATCAGCTCGAGCTTGCACCCGATGATTTAATTGCATTTTGCGGGGCGACGGTTGCCGCGATTACGAGAGAGGACTGAGCGATGCCGCAGGAAGAATTGAAGCGCGGAGCTCATTTTGCAAAAGAATCTGCGCCTCAGACACCCTCATCCGAAGCTTCTTCGTCGCGAGATGACACTGACGACATGGGCTCGTCGGACTACTCCACGGTTGGTCGTTCCGCCGGGCTTATGACCATCCTGACTATCGTGTCTCGCGTCACCGGTTTTATCCGCACGTGGGCAATGGCGGCCGCTATCGGCATGTCGCTACTCTCGTCCTCCTATCAGGTCGCCAACAACCTGCCCAATATGCTCTACGAACTCGTGATGGGTGGCATGCTCGTGACGGCGTTTTTGCCCGTGTACATGGGCGTGAGGCGTGAGCAGGGTCGCGAGGCCTCGAACGAGTACGTGGGCAACCTGCTCGGCATTCTGCTTTTAGTGCTGGGTGGCATTTCGTTGCTGGGGACCGTGTTCGCCCCGGGCTTTATCTGGACGCAATCGTTCCTTTCGGGTGACGGTGGCAGCATGGATACCGCTGCGTTCATGTTCCGTTTCTTTGCCATCCAGATTCTGTTTTATGGTTTGGGCTCGGTGTTCTCGGGCGTTCTCAACGCACACCGCGACTACTTTTGGTCGACGTTTGCCCCGGTCCTCAACAATGTGATCGTCATTGCGAGCTTTATGGGTTTTGCGCCCGTGTCCGCACAGTTTGGCGAACGTGCCGGCATCATCTTGATTGCGGCCGGTACGACCCTCGGTGTCTTTGTTCAGATGGCATGTCAGATTCCCGCGCTTGGCAAGCACGGCGTGCATCCCCATATCCATATCGACTTTAAGGACCCCGCGCTGCGCCAGACGATTGCGCTCGGTATCCCGACGCTGCTCGCCACGGTGTGCATGTTTGTCTCGACTTCTATCACCAACGCTGCCGCGCTGGTGGTCCAGCCCGAGACGGGTCCTTCCGTCATCGCCTATGCGCGCCTGTGGTACACGCTGCCCTACGCGCTGATTGCCGCCTCGCTTTCGACGGCGCTCTATACCGAGCTCTCTCATGACGCACAGGAGAAGGATTACGACAGCGTTCGCACGGGCATTTCGCGTGGCGTCGCCCAGATGCTGTTCTTCCTGATTCCGTTCGCACTGTACCTGATTGTCTTCGCACGTCCGCTCAATATGATCTACTGTGCTGGCAAGTTCGATGAATCCGGCGTGGCGCTGGTATCCGAGTACCTTGTCTACCTGGCGCTCTCGCTGCCGCTCTACGGCGTGGTCGTGTTGATGCAGAAGAGCTTCTCTGCCTTGCTCGACATGAAGCCCTATAGCCGCTATTGCCTGTATTCCGCCATCGGCCAGGCCGGCTCGGTTCTGCTGTTTGGCGTTGTGCTGGGCTTCGGTATGCCGGCAATCGCGCTTTCGTATGTCGTCGACTACGTGATCTTGGTCGGCTGTTCGCTGTGGTGGCTGCGTCGTCGCCTGCGTGGCCTTCAGGTCAAATCTATCCTACATGGCGGTTTCTTTGGCCTTTTGCTCGGTGGCCTAGGTGCTGCCGCAGGCGCCGGCGTCATGTGGGCGCTTGAACACTTTGTCGGGGCACTTGGCGGCTCGATTCTGATTACTCTTGGCTACGTTTGCGTTGCGGGTGTCGCCTCGCTTGTTGTTACCTTTGGCCTTGCCGTCGTCCTTAAGATGCCCGAGGTCTCGGCGCTGCTTCGTCGCAAGTAGGTGCGCGTGGCCGGTCACGACAACATACCAACGCTTGCCGAGCAGGTTTCGCGCGTTCCCACGCAGCCCGGATGTTACCTTTGGAAAGATGCCAAGGGCGATGTCATCTACGTTGGCAAGGCGAAAAACCTGCGTTCCCGTATGCGCCAGTACGTGACGCTGCAGGATGAGCGCCAAAAAATACCGCTCATGATGCAATTGGTTGCGAGCTTTGACTACATCGTTGTCGAAACCGAGCATGAGGCGCTTGTACTCGAGCGCAACCTGATCGGCCAGTACCATCCGTACTTTAACGTCGACCTCAAGGATGACAAGAGCTACCCCTTTATCGCCATTACAAAGGGCGACCTGTATCCCGCTATCAAATACACGCGCGAGCGTCATAAGCCGGGAACGCGTTATTTTGGTCCCTATACCGATAGCCGCGCGGCGCGTGAGACCATTGACACGCTGCGCAAGGTGATCCCGATCTGCTCGGCTTCTTGTGCGGAGTGGCGTCGTTGTCGTCGTATCGTCGAGTCCCACAAGGGCGAGGAAGACATCGTCAATATGATTTGCGCGCAAAACGGGCGTCCCTGCTTCGACTACCATGTCGGGCGCGGCCCAGGTGCGTGTGTCGGCGCGATTTCTCCTACGGACTATGCCAAGAACGTCAAGCGTGTCGAGCGCTTTTTGTCGGGCCATCGCAAGGATGTCGTCGATGAGCTGACCTCCGAGATGACGGATGCCGCCGAGGCGCTCGACTTTGAGCGCGCGGCACGCGTCAAACGTCGTTTGGAGGTCATCAGGGGTCTGGACGACCGTCAGCAAGTCGTTTTTCCCTCCAGTGTCGATATCGATGTCATCGGTTTCTATCGCGAGGAGACCATCTCCGCCGCTTGCGTCTTTGTCGTGCGTGAGGGTCGAACGGTTCGAACCTGCGAGTTTATTCTCGATAAGGGTTTGGATGTCGACGAAGAGGAACTTCAATCGGGCTTTCTTAAGCGCTATTACGACGAGACGGCTGATATTCCAGCTGAGATAAACCTCTCTGTCGAGCTTGAGGATGCGGAGGCGCTGGGGGAGTGGCTTGCAGGCAAGCGCGAGCGTTCCTGCCATCTCCATAGGCCGCAGCGTGGCGAAAAGCACCGTTTGCTCGATATGGCATCCAAAAATGCGCGCCATGCCCTCATGCGCTACATGATGCGAACGGGGTACGCTGACGACCGCACCAATCAAGCGCTCCTGGAGCTCGAAAGCGCGCTGGCGCTGCCGGCGCCGCCGATGCGTATCGAGTGCTTCGATATCTCGACGCTGCACGGAACCTTTACCGTCGCCTCGATGGTGGTGTTTACCAACGGGCGCGCCGACAAGAGCCAGTACCGTCGTTTTAAAATTCAGGCCGAATTGGACGAGGCAAACGACTTCGTGTCGATGTCCGAGGTTTTGGGACGACGCTATGCTCCCGAGCGCATGGCCGACGAGCGCTTTGGCTCGCGCCCCGATTTGCTCGTTGTCGATGGCGGTAAGCCGCAATTGACCGCTGCGATCAAGCAACTTGAAGCTCTTGGGCTCGATATACCGGTTTGTGGTTTGGCGAAGGCCGATGAGGAAGTTTTTGTGCCTTGGGACGAGACTCCCGTCGTGCTGCCGACCGGGTCCGCGTCGCTCTATCTAATTAAACAGGTACGCGATGAGTCCCACCGATTTGCCATCACGTTCCATCGTGAGTTGCGCGATAAAGCCATGACGGTTTCGGTACTCGATGACGTTCCAGGCGTGGGACCTACCAGAAAACGTGCCCTTATGCGCCATTTTGGCTCGATGAAGCGTTTGCGCGCGGCGAGCGAGCAAGAGATCGCGGAAGTTCGCGGCATACCTGCCGATGTTGCCAAGGCGGTCCACGAGGCGCTCGTTGCATGGAATGCCGAGCGCGCCGAGGCGGCAGCTGGCCATTCCGATAGCTAAACACGAGCCTAAACAACTGATATACATGATTGCGCGATTTTCAACCATTTATTTCGCCATGATTGCCTGCTGGTTTCGGGTTTTATTAACGCTAAAACGTTTGACTAACCCAAGCGAAAACCCTGCTATCCTGCGGGTTGACGAAGACTGATATCTCACCTCGCCGATACATACTGTCTGGCGAATCGTTTGTCAACGAATTCGGTGAACGGTAGTAAATACCGTTCAAGCGTATGTATGTATCGGTCGCCGAGCGCGGCACCTCAGTTGGGTTCGTCGGTAGGTAAGGTATATATCGTCCGCAAGTTGCGCGGGGGCAAGTCTAGGTGCTCCCGAGTAAGATTCTCTATTGATAGGAGAAGACATGGCCATCATCAACAAGGGTATGTCCAGGCGTTCGTTCCTCGGCCTCACCGGCAGCGTCGCTGCTGTCGCAGGGCTTGGTCTCACCGGCTGCGGTGGCAGCTCTAGCGACGAGGGTTCCGCTTCCGGTTCCACCGATTCCGCCAACCGTGGCGGCGGCGTGATCACCGCTGGTTCCGCTTACGCTCCGTCCAGCTTCGATCCCGCCAGCACCGGCTCCGCTGTGGGCCTGGGTGCTAACTGGCACGTCGTCGAGGGTCTCTACGGCATCGATTACCACGACTACAGCACCTTCAACGAGCTCGCCACCGACGATCCCAAGTCCGTGGACGACACCACTTTCGAGGTCACCATCCGCAAGGGCGCCAAGTTCTCCGATGGCACCGAGGTCACCGCTGACGATGTCGTTGCCTCCTACACCGCTTGCGCCGCTTCCGCTACCTATGCTCCGTTCTTCCAGCCCTTCGAGTCCATCGAGGCCAAGGACGCCAGCACCGTGACGGTCAAGACCAAGGTCCCCAACTTCTCCCTGCTCAAGGATCGTCTGGCCATCGTCCGCGTTACCCCGGCTACCCAGACCGAGGAGGATCGCGCCAAGCAGCCGATCGGCTCCGGCCCCTGGATGTACGACTCTATCTCCGATACCGAGATCACCCTGGTTCCCAACCCCGAGTACAACGGTGAGTATGCTGCCGAGGATAAGAAGATTCAGTACAGCATCCTGACCGACCCCACCGCTCGCGTTACCGCTCAGCAGGAGGGCTCCACGCTCGTTATGGAGCTCGTCACCGCTGACGCCGTCGACCAGCTCGAGAGCGCTGGCTGCAAGATCGATAACGTTCAGGGTTTCGGCACCCGCTTCATCATGTTCAACGTCGCCAAGGAGCCTTGGAACAACGTCAAGGTCCGTCAGGCCGTCATGTACGCGCTCGACACCGAGAAGATGATCACCAACACCTTCGCCGGCCTTGCCACCGCTGCCAGCTGCTACCTGCCCAAGAGCTTCACCAACTATCATGAGGCTTCCACGGTGTACAAGACTGACGCCAAGAAGGCCAAGAAGCTCATCGAGGAGTCTGGCATCACCCCGGGCGCCATCACCCTGCGCACCACCGACAACGAGCAGATCAAGGGCATGGCCGCCCAGGTCAAGAACGACCTCGACGCTCTCGGCTTCGATGTGACCATCCAGACCGATACCTCGCCGGCCACCTACGCTGCCATCGACGGCGGCGAGGCCTACGATATCCTCCTTGCCCCTGGCGATCCTTCCTGCTTCGGCGCCGACCCCGACCTGCTGCTCAACTGGTGGTACGGCGACAACGTCTGGATGCAGACCCGTTGCCCGTGGAAGGAGTCCGCTGAGTGGGAGAAGCTCCACGGTCTCATGGACGAGGCTCTTGCCGCCGAGGGCGACGAGCAGCAGAAGAAGTGGAACGAGTGCTTCGATATCATCGCTGACAACGCCGTTCTGTACCCCGTTGTCCACGTCAAGACCGTCTCCGCTTCCTGGGACGATCCGTCCACCGCGCCCAACGGCGAGGCCCTCGATGGCTTCAAGGGCATCGGCACGACGAGCATGTCCTTCAGGGGCGTCGCGACCGTCAAGGCGTAAGACTCGCTTGAGTCTGTATGCAGGATGTCGGTCGTTGGGACCGTATCCTCATAGTTGAAACAAAGACCCGGGCGGCAACGATGTCGCTCGGGTCTTGTAATGAGTATCCGTACTCATATACCAGTTGGTCCTACCGACAAAAGAAAGGGGAGAGAACGTGAACAACTTGCTACGTTTGATTGGAAGGCGTCTTGTGGCGCTGCCGATCATGGCATTGGGCGTCACCGTCCTGGTGTTCTTCCTTATGTCGTTCTCCAAGACCGACCCCGCCTACACGGCGTTGGGTGACGGTGCCTCGCCCGAGGCGGTTGCCGAGTACCATGAGAAGTATGGTCTGGACGACCCCTGGCCCGTGCGCTACGTGCGCTATATGGGCGATTTGATCCATGGCGACATGGGCACCTATGGTGCTGCTCGAAACTCCGTTGCCAAGCGCATCTCCACGGCCCTGCCCGTCACGATGCAGCTGACCTTCATCGGTCTTGCCATCGGTGCGGTCGTTTCGTTTTTGCTCGGCGTCATCGCGGCACTGTATCGCGACAAATGGCCGGACCAAGTGATCCGCGTCTTTTCCATCGCCGGCTTGGCAACCCCGTCGTTCTGGCTTGCCGTTCTGTTGATCCTGCTGTTCTCTTCCTACCTTAAGGTGCTCCCGGCATCGGGTGCTCTGCCTCACTTCACCACGAATCCGGTTGGCTATCTGGGACGTATGATCATGCCCGCCATCGCCTTGGCATTTCCGCTGACGGGCCAGATGACTCGTATCGTGCGTACCGCCATGGTCGAGGAGCTCGACAAGGATTATGTCCGTATGGCTCGCGGCGCCGGCGTTCCCGAGAAGGTCGTCGTCGGCATCAACGTTCTTCGCAATGCGCTGATCACCCCGGTCACCACCCTCGGTCTTAAGATTGGTTACCTCATGGGCGGCGCTGTCGTCATCGAGGTTATCTTCAACCTCCCCGGCATGGGCACCGCGATTCTGCAGGGCGTTCAGGGCAACGAGGCGAACCTGGTTCAGGGCGTCGTTATCGTCGTTGCTCTTGCCTTCATCATCATCAACATCGTGGTTGACATGCTCTACCTGCTCATCAACCCGCGCATCAGGACGGTGTAGATTATGGTAAAGATTCGAGAGAAGCAAACCGAGCAGCTCGAGAAGGCTGCCTCCAAGGGGCTCAAGCTCGGTGGCTGGAAGAAGATGACGCTGTCTTCTAAGATTGCCGCCGTCGTGCTGGTGCTGGTCGCCCTGACTGCGATCCTGGCGCCCCTTCTTGCCCCCTATAGCCCGGTCGAGATCTTTACGGCTCGCCAGGCTCCCGGCAACGGATTTATCTTCGGTACCGACGATAAGGGTCGCGACATTCTGTCGCGTATGCTCTACGGTGGTCGTTACTCGCTGATTATCGGCTTTGGCGCCACTGCCATGGCTCTGGTCTGCGGCTCGGTCGTGGGCGCCCTTGCAGCGGTTTCGCGCAAGGCCGTCTCCGAGACGATCATGCGTATCCTGGACATCATCATGTCCATCCCGGGCATCGCCCTCGCGGCCGTCTTCGTCTCCATCCTGGGCAACTCCGTGCCGTCGATCATCTTCGCCATCGGCTTTATGTACACTCCGCAGATTGCCCGTATCGTACGCGCCAACATCGTGTCCGAGTACGGCGAGGACTATGTCCGCGCGGTCATCGTTTCCGGCGCCAAGGCTCCGTGGATTTTGATCAAGCATGTTCTGCGTAACTGCATCGCCCCGATCATGGTCTTCACCGTTACCCTGGTCGCCGACGCCATCATCTTCGAGGCCTCGCTGACCTTCATCGGCGCTGGTATCCAGGAGCCCACCGCTACCTGGGGCAACATCCTCGCCGACGCCCGCGGCGGCGTGCTCGCCGGCCGTTGGTGGCAGGCGCTGTTCCCGGGCCTGGCCATCATGATCACCTGCCTGGCGCTCAACATCCTCTCCGAGGGCATTACCGACGCCATGGCCGCTGCTCCCTCCGCTGCCCTGGATCCTACCGATTCCTCCAAGCGTCGCGAGGCCGACCTGCTGGTCTCCGACCCCGTTCGCGCCTACAAGGAGCAGGCCCAGTCCCTCTCCGCTCGCCTTGGCGCCCTGCGCGATGTCGAGCTCAAGCGTGACGATCGCCACGTGCCCGACGAGTCCGTTGAGCCGATTCTCTCGGTCCGTGACTTCTGCATCCAGTTTGAGCATCACGGTGATATCAACGTCGTCGACCATGTCAACTTTGACGTTCGTCCTGGTCAGACCATGGGCCTGGTGGGCGAGTCCGGTTGCGGTAAGTCCATCACCACGCTGGCCATCATGGGCCTGACTGACGATGACGAGCATCTTTCCGGCGAGGTTCTTTGGGAGGGCCGTGACCTGCTCAAGATGAGCAAGAAGGAGTGGTTCGGCCTGCGCGGTACCGATATCGCTATGGTCTATCAGGACGCCCTGTCCTCGCTTAATCCCTCCATGCTCATCTCTGCCCAGATGAAGCAGCTCACCAAGCGCGGCGGAACCCGCAGCGCCGAGGAGCTCCTGGAGCTCGTCGGCCTCGATCCCAAGCGCACGCTCGAGAGCTATCCGCACGAGCTTTCCGGCGGCCAGCGTCAGCGTGTCCTGATCGCTATGGCCCTTACCCGCGACCCCAAGCTGGTCATCTGCGACGAGCCCACGACCGCTCTGGACGTTACCGTCCAGAAGCAGGTCATCAAGCTGCTCAACGATCTTCAGGCCAAGCTCGGCTTTGCCATGATCTTCGTTTCGCATGACCTGGCTCTGGTCGCCGAGGTTGCCCATAACATCACGGTTATGTACGCTGGCCAGGTTATCGAGCAGGCACCCACCAAGGAACTGCTCACCAACCCGATCCACGAGTACACCCGCGGTCTTCTGGGTTCCGTTCTGTCCATCGAGAGCGGTTCGGGTCGCCTGCACCAGGTGCCCGGCGCCGTTCCGAGCCCGCGCGATTTCCCCAAGGGCGATCGCTTCGCGCCCCGCTCGAGCCATCCGCGTATTGGCCTGGACACCCGTCCGGTCTTCAAGCGCGTGCCCGGTACCGAGCACTTCTATTCCGAGCTCCCCGACGAGGTGCTCAAGGCAAATGGTTTGACCCCTCACGCGGAGGTGATGTAGATGAGCGAGACCGCAGTCAACGGCGTCGAGCCGATCATCTTCCTTGATGACGTCCACGTCACCTTTAGGACCCGTACCGGCTCGATTCTGCACCCCAACCTGGTTCACGCCGTCCAGGGTGTAACGATTAAGCTCATGCCCGGTCAGACGATCGGCATCGTCGGCGAGTCCGGTTGCGGTAAGTCCACCACCGCCAACGTCATGTGCGGCCTGCAGGCCCCCACGAGCGGCAAGGTCTACTTTAAGGGCAAGGACGTTACCAAACGTACCGCCGAGGACCGTCGCCACATGGGTCGCGTCATCTCAGTCGTGTTCCAGAACCCGGCCACGGCGCTCAATCCCCGCATGGTCGTTCGCGAGCAGCTGCTCGACCCCATGCGCGTCCACAACCTGGGTACCGAGGCCGAGCAGGAGAAGCGCGTCAAGGAGCTCCTGGAGCTCACCGGTCTGCCCAGCTCCGCCGCCGAGGTTCTTCCCGGTCAGCTTTCGGGCGGCCAGCGTCAGCGCGTCGCAATTGCCCGTGCCCTGTCGCTGAACCCCGATGCCATCATCGCCGACGAGCCCACCTCGGCTCTGGACGTTTCGGTCCGCGCGCAGATTCTGAACCTGCTGACCGACCTTAAGAAGGAGCTCGGCCTGGCCATGGTGTTCATCAGCCATGACATCCAGACGGTCCGCTATATCTCTGACGACATCATCGTTATGAATGGCGGCAGGATCGTCGAGCAGGGCGAGGCCAAGCAGGTCTTCCAGCACCCCCAGGACCCCTACACCAAGATGCTGCTCGGCGCTGCGCCGTCGCTGCTGCACCCCAAGCTCGGCGAGTAGCCTCGCTTTCCCTCCCGTGCGCCCGGTTCCCTTGCCGGGCGCACCTCCGTTGCGATTTCGAAAGGTTGGGTTCACGAGCCATGCCAAGTGCTCAGGAGCTACAACATCAATTTGGTGAATATCGAGGCGCCATGCCCCGTCCATCAGATTTCGATTTCTTTTGGAAGGATCGCATGGCCGAGGCCGACGCCGTCGGGCTTGACTATGCGATTGAGACGGCATCGGTCGCCGATGCCGCGACCTGCCAGCTTTTCGACCTCTGGTATACCGGTATGTGTGGCGCGCGCCTGCATGCCAAGTACCTTAAACCCGTCTCGGACGAGCCCGTGCCATTGGTACTTCAGTTCCATGGGTATCCGGGTGCAAGCCGCAGCTGGTTTGAGCAGGCGTCGTTTGCGGGCATGGGCATGGCACTCATCGCCCTCGACTGCCCCGGCCAAGGAGGTCCCTCCGAGGACATTGGTGGATTTGAGGGCACAACGGTTGCCGGGCATATCGTCGCCGGTATCGACGGCGACCCTGCCAACCTCTACTATGTCCGCTTACACCAAGATATTCGAATCCTGTGCCGCATCGTTCGCGAGCTCGAGGGCATCGATCTTGTGCGTGTGTTTGTGAACGGCGCGTCGCAGGGCGGCGGTTTGGGCATTGCGACCTGTGCGCTTAACAGCGAGCTTATCAATCGCGCCGCCATCCTCTATCCCTTCCTGTCAGATTTCCGCCTGGTCTGGGATTTGGATGCCGACGACATTGCCTACGAGGGCCTGCGCTATTGGTCTCGCTGGTTTGATGAGGACTCGACTCGTATTGACGAAGCCTATGCCAAGCTGGCGTACTTCGATTCCAAGAACTTTGCCCCTATGGTCAAATGCCCCGTGCTGTTTGGCACCGGCACAGCCGATATCGTCTGTCCGCCAGCGACGCAGTTTGCGGTCTATAACAACCTGACCTGCGAAAAGCGTCATGAGTTCTTTGATGGCTTTGGCCACGAGGAGATTCAGGATTTTGACGATTTGATCATTCCGTTTTTCTGCAAGGGAGGGGAGGCTCATGTCTAAGTGCGAGAGCAATGTTGACGAGCTGATTGTCCCCGGGCTCGTGGGAATTCCTGGAACGGTTTCGTCAAGGCTCGCAGAATATCGGGACTGGCGCGGTGATGTCCAAGCAGATGTTTCTGATTTAGAGACATGTGCTTCGAATCTTGAGATTCAAGGCCTGGCCATTACGGCGATTGACTTTGTTAACCCCTGCGCCCGTTACTCGGAGGTTTCCTTTGAGCTCGGTGACGATGCGATTCACGCTCGTTTGATCGAGCCTGTCGGTCGTGCCCGAGTATCTGAGCGCGTGCCGTTGTGCCTGATGTTCCACGACATCGATCGGCCTGTGCGCGGCTGGCATCACATGACGAGATTTGCCGCCATGGGGTATGCCGTCCTCGCGCTGGATGACGATGTTGCTGGTGCGGACGACCTGCAGCAGGGGATTACCTCGCCTGCGTTTGTCGAGCGCGTCCGTTGGGGTTGTGCGTTGGCGAAGGTCGCGCGCAATCTTGATGGCATGGACCCTGACCGCATCTTTGCATGGGGCGAGGGCCTTGGCGGCGGTGTCGCGCTGGCGGTTTCTGCTCTGGACGAGCGGGGCCTCGCCTGCACGGCGGTTGCCAATCCACTTCCCGGCGGCCTCGAGGCGTTGTCGTCTCAGGTGCGCGGATCTGTGCTCATGGGCACATCGCTTATGGATACCGTGAGCGACCCCAAGGGTCAGTTTGCCGCATTCAACGGTCTTGAGTGTGACCGGAAGCATATCATCTATGCCAAATACGCTCACGAGCGCATCAATGCGTTCGAAAACGAAGTCGTCGACTTTTTTAACCAAACGTTCTACTCGTGTTCTTTGGCCTAGACGGCCTGGACACTGCCAACAAGAGTGGGTGGCATAGGGCCGCCCGCCAGACAACTAAGGAGATTCTTGTGGCAACTCAGAAATTCACCGGCGTTATCCCTCCCGTCGTTGTTCCCGATACCGAAGATCACCAGCTCGACGTTGCCTCCTTTGAGCGCAGCATCAACCGCATGATCGATGCCGGCGTCGATGGCCTGTTCTTCTTGGGATCCTCGGGCGAGGTCGTCTTCTCCACCGACGAGCGCCGTCGCCAGATTATCGCCGAGGCCGTTCGTATCGTCGACCACCGCGTTCCCGTTCTGGTCGGCATCATCGACACCGAGACCGAGCGCATGATCGAGCACGGTAAGGTCGCCCAGGAGCTGGGCGCCGATGCCCTCGTCGCCACCTGCCCGTTCTATGCCCTGCAGGGCATGACCGAGGTCGAGGAGCACTTCCGCATCCTGCATGAGGAACTCGACCTGCCCATCTTCGCTTACGACATCCCCGTGTGTGTCCACACCAAGCTCCCCTGGAAGCTCCTTGCCAAGCTCGGTGCCGAGGGCGTTCTGGCCGGCGTCAAGGATTCCTCGGGTGATGACATCTCGTTCCGCTACCTCGTTCAGGAGAACGAGAAGAACGGCCATCCGATGAGCATCCTCACCGGTCACGAGGTTGTTGTCGACGGCGCTTACCTCGGTGGTGCCGACGGTTCCGTCCCGGGCCTCGCCAACGTTGAGCCCGAGGGCTACGTGCGTCAATGGAAGGCCGCTCAGGCTGGTGACTGGGCTACCGTCAAGGCCGAGCAGGATCGCCTCAACGAGATTTCGCACATCTGGGATGTCACCTCGGGCGTCCAGGGCTATGCCGGTGGCGTCGGCGCCTTCAAGACCGCTATGAACCTCATGGGTATCTTCGACAGCCCGACCATGCCGCGCCCGGTGAAGGCCATGACCGGCGAGAACGTCGAGGCGATTAAGAAGGTCCTCCAGGACAACGGTCTCCTGTAAAGCTTCCCCAGGCACCCGATCTTGGGGCTCAAGTGGTCGGGCGTGACCCATTAGGTCAACGCCCGACCACTTTCACCCCAACCTCGGGCACCTGGGAAACCTTTACTAAGTTGCGGCGATAACACCGCCTTCATTTCCTGTAGTTGTTTTTTATCTCCTAAGGAGAGCGACATGGAGAACAAGTACGTCTGCTCTGTCGATATCGGCGGAACTAAGATCGCGACTGCCATCATGGAGTACCCGGCTGACGGCAGCGTGCCCCATCCTGTTTTTGAGGCCGAGGTTCCTACCGAGGCCCAGGAGGGCGGCGAGGCCGTCTTCCAGCGTATCGAGGCGTCCATCAAGGCTGCTCTTGAGGCGAATCCCGATGTCGAGGTCCTTGGCGTCGGTATCGGTGCCGCCGGCGTCGTCGATCCCAAGACGGGCGCCATCGCGTATGCCAACGAGATCATGCCCGGCTGGTCCGGCGTTCAGTTGGGGCCGCGTCTGCGCGAGGACCTCGGTCTTCCCGTTGCCGTTGTAGGCGACGTGCAGGCTCATGCACTGGGCGAGGCCCACTGGGGCGTCGGCAAGGGTAAGTTCTCCGTCTTGTGTCTTGGCATCGGTACGGGCATCGGCGGCGCATATGTCGAGAACGGCCGCGTGATGCAGGGCTTCCATGGTGCTGCCGGCCATATGGGCCACATCGAGTGCTCGGCTGCCGCCGGCATTCCCTGCGCCTGCGGGCGTTCCGGCCATCTGGAGTCGGTTGCTTCGGGCACTTCCATTGGTCGAATGTACGATGAGCGTTTTGGCCGCGTCGACCCCAGCCGTCCTTCGGTCGGTCGCGATGTGAACGACCTGTGCCGTGCGGGCGACGCAAAGGCGACCGAGGTCATCCATGACGCCGGCTTTGCGCTGGGCGCCAGCTTGGGCTCGCTCGCTAACATCCTGGACCCTGAGGTCATCGTGCTTTCGGGCGGCGTGATTCACCAAGGTCCCGATTGGCGTTCACAGACGTGGAAGGATTCGGTGCACGAAGGCTATGCCAGCCAGGCGCTCGATCCGCTTCAGGACACGCCGATCCTCATCGGTTCTCTGGAGGGCGACGCGCCGCTTATCGGTGCCGCCGAACACCTTCTTGCGTCGTTGAAGTAAACATAACTACCAAGTGCGCCTTCTGAGGTGCCGCAGATTGACGTGAAAGAGGAGCGAAGCGTACTTCGGTACGCGAGCGACGGTTTGAACGTCAAGGTGCGGTGTCTCAGAAGGCTGTTTTGAGAAAGGTTGAGTCGAACATGACCGTTGATCCTTTGATCCAGTCCCTGAAGGGCAAGCTCGTCGTGAGCGTTCAGGCGTATATGGGCGAGCCGCTTCGTACGCCCGAGACCATGGCTCAAATGTCTCGCGCTTGTGAGCTCGGCGGCGCCGCCGCCATTCGCTGCCAGGGGCTTGCCGACATTGCCGCCATTAAGGGTCGCTGTGAGGTTCCCGTCATCGGCCTGTGGAAGGATGGGCACGAGGGCGTTTACATCACGCCGACGCTGCGTCACGCTCGCGCCTGCGTTGCTGCCGGTGCCGATATCGTGGCGATCGACGCCACCGATCGTCCGCGCCCCGATGGCAAGACGGTCGAGGATACCTTCCGCCCGCTGCACGAGGAGGGTGTGCTCCTGATGGCGGATTGTGCCACCATCGAGGATATTCGCCGTGCGGTTGATATGGGCTTTGACCTGGTATCCACCACGCTTTCTCACGGCGTCGCCGCCATCGACTGCACCATGGCCGATGGCCCCGACCTGCCGCTCCTGCGTCAGGCGACTGAGGAATTCCCCGGCCTTCCCATCATTTGTGAGGGTCGCGTGCATACGCCCGAGGAGGCTCGCGCCGCGATCGATGCTGGCGCCTGGGCCGTTGTCGTCGGCACCGCCATCACGCACCCCACGAGTATTACAAGTTGGTTCAAGGCTGCGCTTGAGGCGTAAGACAGACCTCGTATCCGCTCGGGGCGGTATACTCAATATAGGCAATTGACCGCGCGGGATCCGGGTTGCTGGGTCCCGCGCTTGTTTTCGGGAGGCAGCACATGCAAAAGGGAGATGCCATGGATGCGGCGGAGCGCTCGGAGCGCATCCCCGATATCGTCATCATCACCGGAATGTCCGGATCGGGCCGCACACAGGCCATGCACGTGTTCGAGGACATGGGCTATTTTTGCATCGATAACCTGCCTCCGCGTCTCATCGCCCAGCTTGCCGAGCTCGTTGGCATCAATACGGGCGTGGGCAGGCATCTCGCCGTCACCTGCGATTTACGTAGCCAGGGACTGTTTGACGAGTTGCTCGATGCGGTCGCCGCGCTCGAAGAGCGCGAGATGAGCTGCGATATCGTGTTCCTGGAGGCTTCTGACGAGGTGCTGATTCGTCGCTACAGCGAAAATCGCCGCCGTCATCCCATTGCCAAGCCGGGGGAGACTACGGCCGATGCCATTCAGCGCGAGCGCCTTCAGCTGCAGGGCGTGCGCGACCGAGCCGATATGATCATCGACACGAGCCGCCTGCGTACCTCTGCCCTGCGCAACAAATTGCGCATGGCGTTCTCCGAGTTGTCCGACCAGCAGCTCATGGACGTTCACGTGTTCTCGTTTGGCTTTAAGCACGGTATGCCCGTCGAGGCGGACATTATGATCGATGTCCGCTTCCTGCCTAATCCGTTCTACGATCCCGAGATGCGCACGATGACCGGTCTCGATAAAAAGGTCTCCGATTTTGTTCTGGACCATCCCAAGACCCAGGAGTTCTGGAAAGCTTGGACGCAGCTGCTCGATACGGTCATGCCCGGCTATATCGCGGAGGGCAAGCCACAGCTTTCTATTGCCATCGGCTGCACGGGCGGTCAACACCGCAGCGTTGCCATCGCCGAGGCCACGGCCCGTTACCTGGAAGGCGCCCAATATCACGTGAGCATTTCCCACCGCGACCTTTCGCGCGCCAACACGAAAGCATAGGCTTGCATGTCGTTTACCGCCGAGGTGCGCGACGAGCTCGCGCGCTGCGAACCCGAATGTGAATACTGCGATTTGTCGACGCTTGCCGCCCTGACGCGTGTGAGCGGTACACTTTCGCTGGCCGGCTCCGGGCGGTATCGTTTGACGGTCGCGACCGAGACGGGCGCCGTCGCGCGCACGATGATTACACTGACGCATCGCATCCTTAAGCTCAAAACGGAATTCACCGTTCGTAAATCGGTCTTGCATAAGGTCCGTAACTATCTCATTACCTTGCCCGATCAACCCGACCTGGACAAGGCTTTGGTGCTGCTGGGCATTCTCGACCGCAGGGGAGGGCTCGTCGCTGGTGTTCCCCGGCACATCGTTGCCCGTCCCTGCTGCAGGCTTGCCTACATCCGCGGCGCGCTCATCGCCGGCGGCTTCGTGGCCGATCCACGCGGTGATTTTCATTTGGAGATCGCGGTGCAGGGCGAGCAATATGCCAAGGGGCTTTGCGATCTGTTGCAGCAGATTGGGGTCCACGCTCGTGTTAATGCACGGCGGGGGTCATATGCCGTGTACATTAAGAGCGCCGAGGAAATCGAGCATCTTTTAAAGCTGATTGGTGCCAAGCGCAGCGTTGCCGAGATTGAGGAGGCGCGCGCGGTCAAGTTGGTTAAGAACGATGTGAACCGTCGCGTGAACGCCGAGCTCGCCAACCAGACCAGAAGCGCCGGTGCTGCCCAACATCAGCTTGCGCTTATCGATGAGCTCGAACAGCGGGGTTTGCGCGACACGCTTCCGGATGCCTTGGCGGTCTTTTGCGACCTGCGCGAGCGCTATCCCGATCTTTCGCTGCGTGATTTAGGGGAGATGGCTGACCCTCCCTTGTCGAAGTCTGCCCTCTACCATCGAGTTTTGAGGCTTGAAAAGCTCATTGAAGCAAACAGGTAGATTAAAGTATCGACTTATATACGGATTTAGCTGCTATTTTATTCTTTAAAGCGTTTTAACACAAATTTGATTTTCAATTTCGAGCATTCTCGTGAAATTCAAGTCAAAAAAAAGGTATATTAGGCGAGTGGTTAGTTTGTGGGCCTCAACGGCAGGCGCTGTAGCTTGCGGGGGCCTTACGAAAGGAGACACAATGGCAGTAAAGGTTGCTATTAACGGCTTCGGTCGCATCGGTCGTCTGGCCTTCCGTCAGATGTTCGGTCATGAGGGCTCCGAGATCGTCGCTATCAACGACCTCACCTCTCCCGATATGCTCGCTTACCTGCTGAAGTACGACTCCACGCAGGGCAACTACGCTCGCGATCACGAGGTCGTTGCTGGCGAGGATTCCATCACCGTTGACGGCAAGGAGATCAAGATCTACAAGGAGGCCGACGCCAACAACCTGCCTTGGGGCGACCTCGACGTCGACGTCGTTCTCGAGTGCACCGGCTTCTACACCAGCAAGGCTAAGGCTCAGGCCCACATCAACGCTGGCGCCAAGAAGGTCGTCATCTCCGCTCCGGCTGGCAGCGATCTGCCCACCATCGTGTACAACGTCAACCACGAGACGCTGACCGCTGAGGACAACATCATCTCCGCTGCTTCCTGCACCACCAACTGCCTCGCCCCGATGGCCAAGGGTCTGAACGACTTCGCTCCCATCGTGTCCGGCATCATGACCACCATTCACGCCTGGACTGGCGACCAGATGCCGCTCGACGGCCCGCAGCGCAAGGGCAACAAGCGTCGTAGCCGCGCCTGCGCCGTCAACATCGTCCCCAACACCACCGGTGCTGCCAAGGCTATCGGCCTGGTTCTCCCCGAGCTCAACGGTAAGCTCATCGGTGCCGCCCAGCGCGTCCCGACGCCGACCGGCTCCATCACCAACCTCTACGCTGTCGTTGACAAGAAGGTCACCGTCGACGAGGTCAACGCTGCTATGAAGGCCTACGCTGCCACCATCTCCGAGACCTTCGGTTACAACGAGGACGACATCGTCTCCACCGACATCATCGGCGAGACCCACGGCTCCATCTTCGACGCCACTCAGACCATGTGCTCTGACCTCGGCAACGGCCAGACCCTCGTTCAGGTCACCTCTTGGTACGACAACGAGAACTCCTACACCTCTCAGATGGTCCGCACCATCAAGTACTTCGAGAAGTTCGTTGCTTAATTTAGCTTTTAGCGAATAGCTCGTTGAGCGTCTAAAGAAGGGCGCGGCCTTATAGGGCTTACACCCTAGGGTCGCGCCCTTTTTATAAGAAATCGTCTGCCGTAATGGGAGGCAGACACGTACGAAAGGTAGAAGCAAACATGGCCTTTACCAAGAAGACCGTCCGCGACATCGATGTCGACGGCAAGCGCGTTCTCGTCCGCGTTGACTTTAACGTGCCTATCAAGGATGGCGTCGTTGGCGACACCACCCGTATCAAGGCTGCCCTGCCCACCATCAACTATCTCGTTGAGCACAATGCTCGCGTCATCCTCATGAGCCACCTCGGCCGTCCCGATGGCACCGGCTTCCAGCCCGAGCTGTCCCTCGAGCCCGTCGCCAAGAAGCTCGCCGAGCTCTCTGGTCTTGACGTTGCCTTTGTTGCCGACACTTACGGCGAGAAGGCTGCCGAGGCTGTCGCTGCCGTCGAGCCGGGCAAGGTTCTCGTTCTCGAGAACGTCCGCTTCGATAAGCGTGAGAAGAAGAACGATCCCGAGATCGCCAAGAAGCTCGCTTCCTATGGTGACGTCTTCGTTCTCGATGCCTTCGGCACCGCTCACCGCGCCCAGGGTTCCGTCGTGGGCCCCGCCGCTTACCTGCCTGCCGTCGCCGGCTTCTTGCTCGAGAAGGAGGTCGACACGCTGACCGGCATCTTCGCCGAGCCCGAGCGCCCCTTCGTCGCCATCGTCGGCGGTTCCAAGGTTTCCTCCAAGATCGGCGTGCTCGATCACCTCATCGACTCCGCTGACACCCTGATCATCGGTGGCGGCATGGCCTACACCTTCTTCCTGGCTCAGGGCCTGTCCGTTGGTCAGTCCCTCAAGGAAGAGGACTGGGTCGAGCGCGCCGGCGAGATGCTCAAGAAGGCCGAGGAGAAGGGCGTCAAGATCCTGCTCCCCATCGACAACCGCGTTGCCGATCACTTTGGCGAGGACGCTGTCCCCGAGGTTGTCGCTTCCGACGCTATCCCCGACGATCGTGAGGGTATGGACATCGGCCCCAAGACCGAGGAGCTCTACGCCGAGGCCGTCAAGGGCGCCAAGACCGTGTTCTGGAACGGCCCCATGGGCGTCTTCGAGTTCGATAACTTCGCTCACGGCACCCAGGCTATCGCCGAGGCTGTCGCCGAGGCCGACTGCACCTCGATCATCGGCGGTGGCGACTCCGTCGCAGCTGTCAACAAGTTCAACCTGGCCGACAAGATGAGCTGGATCTCCACCGGTGGTGGCGCTTCCATGGAGCTCGTCGAGGGTAAGGCCCTGCCCGGAGTGGAGGCGCTTCTCGATGCCTAATCGCACCCTTCTTATCGCTGGTAACTGGAAGATGAACAACGACGTCGCCGAGGCCGCCAAGCTCGCCGACGAGCTGGCACAGGCTCTGCCCGAGGTTCCGGCTGGCGTCGAGGTGCTCGTCTGCCCTCCGACCATCGACATCACCACGGTTCATGACCGCATTCAGGCTGCCCCCATCGCCCTCGGTGCACAGAACGTGTACTGGGAGGCCAAGGGTGCCTTCACCGGTGAGTCCTCTTGCGACATGCTCAAGTCTGCTGGCTGCACCTACTGCATCATCGGTCACTCCGAGCGTCGTGATTACTTCCACGAGACCGACGAGGACCAGAACAAGAAGGCCAAGGCTCTCGTTGCCGCCGGTCTTGTTCCTGTCTTCTGCTGCGGCGAGTCTCTCGAGGTCCGCGAGGCCGGCACCTATGTCGAGCACGTCGTGAACCAGGTCAAGGCTGGCCTTGCTGGTCTTGAGATCACCTGCCCCAAGCAGGTCGTCGTCGCCTACGAGCCCATCTGGGCCATCGGCACCGGCAAGACCGCTACTGCTGAGGACGCTCAGGAGGTCTGCGGCGCTATCCGTGAGACCCTCAAGGAGATGTTTGGCGAGGAGCTCGCCGACGGCATCCGTGTCCTGTACGGTGGTTCCGCCAAGCCCGGCAACATTGCCGAGCTCGTCGCCAAGCCCGACGTTGACGGCGCCCTCGTGGGCGGCGCTTCGCTCAAGGCTGCCGACTTCGCCTCTATGGTCGTCAAGGCGGGCGAGTAGGACATATGGCACAGCGTCATCTTCCTGCACTCCTGATCATCATGGACGGCTGCGGCCTTGCTCCGGCCGATGGCGAGAACGCCGTCGCCGCTGCCAAGACGCCCTTCCTTGATAGCCTGTACGAGAAGTATCCCCACACTACGCTCGGCGCTTCGGGCGAGGACGTGGGCCTTCCCGACGGTCAGATGGGCAACTCCGAGGTGGGTCACCTCAACATCGGTGCCGGCCGCATCGTGTTCCAGGAGCTTTCGCGCATCAACAACGCCATCAAGGATGGCTCCATCGCCAAGAACGAGGTCTTCGTCAAGGCTATGGACGACGTCAAGGCTGACGGCAAGACTCTCCACCTCATGGGCCTTATGAGCCCTGGCGGTGTTCATTCTCACATGAACCACGTCGAGGCTCTGGTCAAGATGGCTGCCGAGCATGGTGTCAAGACCGTTCGCGTCCACGCCTTCATGGATGGCCGCGACGTTGACCCGCAGTCCGGTGCCGGTTACATGAGTGAGTTCTGCGCCTTCCTGGCCAAGATCTCCGAGGAGACCGGTTGCGACGCTCGCGTTGCCACCGTCTCGGGCCGTTATTGGGCCATGGACCGCGATAATCGTTGGGAGCGCATCCAGCGCGCCTACGACGTCATGGTCAACGCGTCCGATGCTGATACCGACCCCGTGGCCGGTATCAAGGCCTACTACGAGAAGGATCCGCGCGGCGACGAGTTCGTCGAGCCCTTCGCTGCCCACAACGAGGGCATCCACGAGGGCGACGCGGCTATCTTCTTTAACTTCCGTCCCGACCGCGCTCGTCAGATGACCCGCGTGTTCACGGACAAGGAGTTCGACGGCTTTGAGCGCGAGCAGATCAAGCTTTCGCACTTTGTGACGATGACCGAGTACGATCCGACGTTTGACGTCGAGGTCGCCTTCCCCAAGACGTTCCCCGAGAACGTCCTGGCCGACGTTATCGCTGCCAATGGCCTGAAGCAGCTGCACACCGCCGAGACCGAGAAGTACGCCCACGTGACGTTCTTCCTCAACGGCGGCATCGAGGAGCCCAAGGAGGGCGAGGAGCGCGTGCTCGTCGCTTCCCCCAAGGTCGCTACCTACGATCTGCAGCCTGAGATGAGCGCTCCCGAGGTGACCGAGAAGCTCGTCGCCGCCATCAACGAGGGTCGCGCTGATTTCTACATCGTGAACTTCGCGAACTGCGACATGGTTGGTCACACCGGTGTCTTCGACGCCGCCGTTAAGGCCGTCGAGGCTGTTGACGATGCCCTGTCCAAGGTTGTCCCGGCGATTCTCGCCAAGGGCGGCTTTGCGCTGATTACCGCCGACCACGGCAACGCCGATCACATGTTTGACGTTGCTTCCGACGGTTCCAAGCATCCGTTTACGGCTCACACCACCAACCGCGTGCCGTTCATCATCGTTGATGAGAAGGCCAAGCTCACTGGTATCGAGGACGGCCGTCTTTCCGATATCGCTCCGACCATGCTCACCATGGCTGGTATTGAGCCTTCCGCCGAGATGACGGGCCGCGTGCTCGCCACCGAGGCCTAATAGAAAACAAATACCGTTTTCTAGTAAGGGGGTTGTCCACAACCGGACAACCCCCTTTTTGGTATTTCTGCCATTTCCGCCCCGTCCTTGAGTGGCAGGTAGGGGAGAGCGGGGGATTGTGGTACAGTACTGGAGTTTGAACTGTTCTATTAAGGAGCTTATCTATGGGTCCGTTCCAGATTATTCTGTTTGTCGTTTGGGCTGTCTCTGCCGTGGCGCTGACGATTCTCGTCCTGATGCATTCCGGTAAGGGCACCGGCGTTTCGGATATGATCGCTAGCTCGCTGTATAACTCCAGCTCTGCCACGGGTGTCATGGAGCAGAACCTCGATCGCCTGACGGTAATTATGGCCGTTGTTTTTGCCGTGTGCGTCGTCCTGTGCATGTTCTTCTTCCCGCAGGGCATCGTCGGCTACTAAGCATCGGCGTATATACGTTTGAAAAGGGTCCCGCATGTGCGGGGCCCTTTTTGTTTACAAACTTGTAACAGAGCCAGAATATCACCACATACTTCGCCCAACTAAAGAAATTCTCGACCGTTAACCGGAATTAGCCCCAAATCGTGCATAAAATGCGCTACTGTATTGCAAAACGTTGCTCCGTTGTGCATAACCAGCCATAGCAACGGACGGCGTTTTGATGGTTCGGATCGGATTGCCTCGACATGTGTCCGACTGAACATTTCTTTGTCCTATCTCATAAGGAGGATGGCATGGCTGATTCTATGTTCCACCAGCCCGTTATGGGTCGTCGCGCCTTTGTTGGCGGCACCCTCGCTGCGAGCTCCATGGCTTTTCTTGCCGCATGCGGCAAGAAGGGCGGTGACGCTTCCGGTTCTGAGTCCGGTTCGACGCTGAACTTCTACATCAACAACCCGGTCTGCATCGACCCCTACAATGTCCAGGAGGACCAGGGCACTCAGGTCGAGTACCAACTCTTTGATGCTCTGACCTCTTATGACGCCGAGAAGGGCGAGATCGTTCCGCTGGCTTGCGAGTCCTTCGAGGCCAACGACGACGCCACCGAGTTTACCTTCAAGATCAAGAAGGCCAAGTTCCACAACGGTGACGACGTTACCTCCAAGTCCTTCAAGCTCGGTTGGGAGCGTCTGGTCAACACCAAGTCGGCCATCGCTACCGAGTATGGCCCTTCCGAGGTCTCCTATCACCTTTCCATGGTCGAGGGCTATGACGATCTGCTTGCCGGTAACGCCACCGAGCTCAGCGGTGTTACCTGCCCCGACGATGAGACCCTCGTTGTCAAGCTGTCTTCCGCTTACGCCGACTTCCCCTTCGTCGCCTCTCATCCGGCTCTGGCCCCGGTTCCCGAGTGCGCCGAGTCCGATGCCAAGAGCTTCTATCTTGCACCGGTCGGTAACGGCCCGTTCATGATGGACGGCAAGTGGGAGGATGGTCAGGAGATCAACCTCAAGAAGTTCGACGATTACTATGGCGACAAGGCCAAGATCGATGGCATCCACTTCCAGGTCATCAAGGACATGGAGACCGCTTACAAGGAGTTCCAGGCCGGTAACCTCGACGTCTGCGACGTTCCCGTTGCTCAGATCGACGCCGCCAAGAAGGATCGCGGCGTGTCCAAGGACGGCTACACCATGGGTGACGGCGAGCGCATGCTGCTCGGCTCCGAGCCTTCCACCTACTACCTGACCTGCAACAACACGGCCGAGCCGTTCAACAACGCCGACCTGCGCAGGGGTATCTCCCTGGCCATCAACCGTGAGGCCATCTGCAAGACTATCTTCAAGGGTACCCGTACCCCCGCCGACGGCATTGTTCCTCCGGGCATCGATGGCTACAAGGAGGGCGCATGGGAGTTCTGCGCCTACGACGTCGACAAGGCTAACGAGTACCTCGACAAGGTTGCTCCCGCTGGCGCTAACGGCGATCGTGGCATTAACGTGACCCTTTCCTACAACCAGGATGGTGGCCACAAGGAGATCATGGAGTCCATCATCGGTGACCTCGCCAAGGTTGGCGTTACCGCTGTCTCCGATACCCCTGAGTGGTCTGCCTTGCTCGAGCAGTACCAGAACTTTAACTATCAGTTCGGTCGTCTGGGTTGGATTGCCGACTACCCGATTATGGACAACTTCCTGTATCCGCTGTTCCACTCCGACTCCCTCGGTGGCGACAACCGCTCCGGTTACAACAACCCCGAGTTCGACGCCAAGGTCAACGAGGCTCGCACCACGGTTGACGACGAAGAGCGCGTTGCTAAGATGCAGGAGGCCGACGCTATGGTCGCTGCCGACTGCCCGGTCATCCCGGTGATGTTCTACACGCACACCATCGTCGGCTCCGATCGCATCAAGCACCTCTATGTCGATCCGCAGAAGCACGCCGAGCTGGGTACCGCTGAGCTCGCCTAAGAGTTTGCAGCTTCCGTGAGGGTCAAGTATTTACGTAGACCTCATGGGAAACATACAGTTCTCCCTAACCTGGGGTAAACTGGCTGATGGTAATTTTGGGATGCCGGTCTGGCGATCGGCATCCCATTTAGGTTAATCCCTAGATAGGGGAGTGGTATGGGTAAGTACATCGTTAAACGTGTGCTTCAGTTCATCCCGGTATTTTTGGGCGTTACGCTGATTCTGTTCGCCCTTCAGAATATCGTGCCGGGAGATCCGATCAAGCTGATCGGTGGAGACAAGGCTCTGTCCCCCGAGGTGGAGCTTCAGCTTCGCGTCCGCTATCACCTGGTCCAGTCGGACGAGGACGGCAACGCGATCCTTGACGAGAACGGCGACCCCGTTCAAACGTCGCTCGTGGACCGTTACTTGTATTACATGAACGGCCTGCTTCATGGCGATCTGGGCAATTCGTATCAGCGCAAGCTGCCGGTTACGGAAATTTTTGCCCAGAAGTATCCGTATACGGTCAAACTTGCCGCGTGCGCCATCGTGCTCGAGGCAATCATGGGTATCGGTGCGGGTATCATTTCGGCGGTAAAGCGTTATTCCTTCTGGGATATTTTGGTAACGCTCACCACGTCGATCCTCGTTGCGGTCCCGGCCTTCTGGCTCGGTATGTTGCTGCAGCTGTTCTTTGGCGTCATCCTCAAGGACGCTACGGGCGGTGCAATCTCCATGCCGATCTCGGGTGCCGGCGGTTCCAGCTCTCAGTATCAGGATTGGATGCACTATGTGCTTCCGACCATTACGCTGGCTTCGGTTTCGACCGCTTATGCCGCCCGCATTATGCGCTCGCAGCTGCTTGACGTCATGAACCAGGATTACATCCGTACGGCAAAGGCCAAGGGTCTCTCCAATCGCGCGATCATCGTCAAGCATGCGCTTAAGAATGCACTCATCCCCGTCGTTACCTATATTGGTGTCGACTTTGGTGGCATGCTTTCGGGCGCCATCCTGACCGAGACGGTTTTTAACTGGCCCGGTATCGGCTATGAGGTCTATCGCGCCATTAGCATGCGTGACTGGCCCATCGTTATGGGCGGCGTTACGCTCATCGTCGTCGTCGTCATGGTGATTAACCTGCTCGTCGACATTAGCTATGCATTCCTCGACCCGCGCATCCGCCTTGGCGGTCCGTCGGATAAGGCCTAAGGGAGGTACGTCTCATGCAGGAAACTGATTCTCAGTCTCAGGAGCAGGCTACCGCCACCAAGGCCGCATCTGCTCCCGCAAAGTCCCGCACGCTGTGGGGCGACGCTTTTAAGCGTCTTCGCAAGAACAAGCTCGCCGTTATCGGTGTCTGCTGGATCATCATCGTCGTTTTGGTTGCCCTGACCGCAGATCTGTGGGCTAAGCCCTGGCTCGGTTCGCCGACGGCTTCCGACTCGACCACCATGGCCGAGACGTCGCTGTTGGCTCCGTGTGCAGAGCACCCGTTTGGCACCGACGCCCTTGGTCGCGACATTCTCGTCCGCGTTATCTACGGTGCACGCGTTTCGCTGTCCGTCGGCATTATGGCCACCGCGATCTCCACGGTGATCGGTCTGGTCATGGGTGCTCTGGCCGGTTTCTACGGCGGAATCTGGGATACGATCATCATGCGCTGTGCGGACATCTTCCTGGCGTTCCCGTACGTGCTGTTCGTTGTCGCCATGATCGCCGTTATCGGCCGTGGTCTTCAGAACGTCTTTATCGCCATCGGTATTCTCGGCTGGCCTTCGATTGCGCGCGTCTTCCGCTCTGCAATCTTGACGGTCAAAGAAAACGACTATGTTGACGCTGCGCGCGCGATGGGTGCATCTGATGCTCGTATCGTAGTGCGTCACATCTTCCCGAACTCCGTCGCCTCCATCGTGGTCTACGCGACCATGAACATTGGTGGCGCCATCCTGACCGAGTCCGCTCTGTCCTTCCTCGGCATGGGCGTTATTCCGCCTACGCCTTCGTGGGGCTCCATGATTCAGGACGGTCAGCAGTATCTGCTGACTGCTCCCTGGATGATGATCATGCCCGGTCTGGCAATTCTCTCGACGGTGCTCGCCTTCACCCTGCTGGGTGACGGTCTGCGCGACGCCCTCGACGTCAAGATGAAGGACGCATAAGGATGAAGAAGAACAAGAACTATGTGGACCTGAAGGACCAGCCGGTTCCCGAGGGCCAGCATCTGCTCGAGGTCGATGACCTAAAGATGTATTTCCACACCGAGGATGGCGTCGTTCGCGCTGTCGACGGTGTCTCCTACACGCTCGATCGCGGCGAGACCCTCGGTGTCGTCGGCGAGTCCGGCTCCGGTAAGTCCGTGACCGCCATGACCATCATGGGCCTTATCTCGATGCCTCCGGGAAAGATTGAGGGCGGCGACGTTCGCTATCGCGGTCGTTCTATCCTCGAGATGACCGAGGAAGAGATGCAGCACATTCGCGGTAACGATATCGCGATGATCTTCCAAGATCCTATGACCTCCTTGAACCCGGTCTATAAGATCGGCAAGCAGGTAGGCGAGGGTCTTCGTCTGCACCGTGGCTACTCCAAGCAGGAGGCGCTCAAGCGCGCCACCGAGCTTTTGGACCTCGTTGGCATTCCCGAGCCCGAGAAGCGCGTCAATGAGTATCCGCACCAGTTCTCTGGCGGTATGCGTCAGCGCGTCATGATCGCTATGGCTCTTGCCTGCGACCCCGATATTCTGATTGCCGACGAGCCCACGACTGCCTTGGACGTTACCATTCAGGCTCAGATTATTGAGCTTATGCAGGAAATGCAGGAGAAGAACGGCAACGCCATCATCATGATCACCCATGACCTGGGTGTCGTCGCTGATATGGCCGACAAGATCATGGTTATGTATGCTGGCCGTCCCGTCGAGTTCGGTACTGCTGAGGAAATTTTCTACGAGAGCCGTCACCCCTATACCTGGGGCCTTATCCGCTCCATCCCGGAGCAGGCCATCGATGAGAAGAAGCCGCTTACGCCGATTCACGGCAACCCGCCTTCGCTCATGAACCTGCCCGAGGGCTGCGTGTTCTCGCCTCGTTGCCCCTATGCAACCGATAAGTGCCGCAAGCAGCGCCCCGAGCGCGTTGTCACCGAGTCTGGTCATTACTCTGCGTGCCACTACTCTGGTGACCCCGAGTTCCTCAAGAACGCTCCTGAGACGTCCCGTACGCGCAAGGATTCCAAGAAGGGAGGCGAGGCGTAATGGCAGATACCAACGAGCGCACTCCGCTGCTGAAGGTCGAGCACCTCTCTAAGGAGTTTCCCGCTGAGTCCGGCATGTTCGCCAAGCGCTTCTCCAAGCGTGTCGTCTCTGCTGTAAATGACATCTCTTTTGAGATTTATCCTGGCGAGACCTTCGGTCTGGTTGGCGAGTCTGGTTGTGGTAAGTCCACCACGGGCCGCACTATCATGCGTCTGACCAAGCCGACTGCCGGTAAGGTGTTCTTCCAGGGCAAAGACGTTGCCGAGATGAGCAAGCACGAGATCAAGGACATGCGTCGCGAGATGCAGTTCATCTTCCAGGACCCCTATGCTTCGCTCAACCCTCGTATGACCATCGGTGAGATTGTCTCCGAGCCCATGACCATTCATGGCGTGGGCACCAAGGAGGAGCGCATTGAGCGCGTCCGCGAGCTTCTCGACGTCGTTGGACTGAACCCCGAGCACATCAACCGCTATCCGCATGAGTTCTCCGGCGGTCAGCGTCAGCGTGTCGGCATTGCCCGCGCTTTTGCGCTGAAGCCCAAGCTGATTATCTGCGACGAGCCGGTTTCCGCTCTGGATGTTTCCATTCAGGCCCAGGTTCTGAACCTGCTCAAGGAACTGCAGGACAAGTTCGGTACCGCGTATCTGTTTATCGCCCACGACCTGTCCGTCGTACAGCACATCTCCGATCGCGTTGCCGTTATGTATCTGGGTAAGATGGTCGAGGTTTCGGACTGGAAGACGCTCTACAGTGAGCCTCACCATCCGTACACGCAGTCGCTGCTGTCTGCCGTGCCGGTTCCCGATCCTGATATCCAGAAGACCCGCAAGCGCATCATCCTCGCTGGCGATCCGCCGTCGCCGCTGGATCCGCCGACCGGCTGCCGTTTCCACACGCGCTGCCCGATCGCTCAGGGTATCTGCTCCGAGAAGCTGCCTGAGTTTAAGGAAGTTGCCCCGGGCCACTGCTGCGCCTGCCACTTCGCGGAGCCGTTCCCGATCAAGGAATCGCACATCGACCTGTAGTCGGTTGTTCTCGTCCGGGCCCGCCCTGAAGTTACTTTTCAGAACGTCCTCGGACATGCAAGAAACCCCCGCTGTGCACTTCGTGCGGCGGGGGTTTCTTGCGTCCTGCGGAGTGTTCTGAAAAGTAACTTCAGGGCGGGCCCTGGGGTAACTCGGCAGGGAGAGTGCGATTCCCTGATCGCTCACTTAATTTAATAAGAAATTGAGTGAGGCCGGAGCTTTGGCTCCGGCCTCCTTATATAAGGGCTCGGCAAAGCCGAGCCACCAAATTTGCATCAGCCCCCAGAACATGTTTGAGAACTGTGCACGGAGTACATACCCCTAGGGCAGGAATGAGGTTGCTTTCCAACGCATTCCGCAGGGGGCGGCATTATTTTGTAGCGCGAAGCGCGGATCAAAATAATGCCGCATGCCCGAGGACGCGTTGGAAAGGAACCTCATTCCGGCCCGAACAGGTCCGTTTACCTGCGCATTTATAAATTTGTAAACTTTTTTGAAAAAAGTGCTTGCACAGTTCTCGAATCATAGGTTATTATCTTCCTCGTTGAACGCGCGGGTTCAACAAAACGAACCGCGAATCAACAACATAGCATGTCGGAGTGGCGGAATTGGCAGACGCGCTAGCTTGAGGTGCTAGTGACCGCTTTTTGGTCATGCGGGTTCAAGTCCCGCCTCCGACACCATCGCATTTGAGAAGCCTCTTCGGAGGCTTTTTTGTTACTGATAGACGGTGGGGTCCACGATGGAAACGCTTGAACGCAACGAGTGGGCAGACGTTGCCCAACTAGTCGAGATCACGAGCGATGCTGTCATCATCTGCGAGCTCGACGGAACCATTCTGCATGTGAATAATCGCTTACTTGGTTTGATGTGCGAGGAACGCGCCGACGTCATTGGTGGAGATGTTAAAGACGTCCTGTACTCGTCCGCTTTTGAACGTGCGACGGAACATCGTCTGCCATTTGAAACTGATGGCTCCGAGAACGAACTGATGCTCAAGCTGAGTGACGGCTCCTTTATCCCCGTTTTGGTTCGTGCGGGCTCCGTAACGCCTCCACGCATCTTTGGGCGCCGCGCGCCACGTGTCCTGGTGGCGCTCCATAGCATCGAAGAACAGTATTCGCACGACCGTCAGCTTAAGCGTGCTCTTTCGGAGCTTAGAGTGGCTAACAAGCGCCTCTCTGGCACGCTCTCGGTCATTATGAGTACCGTGGGCTCCGATGAGCTGCCCAGCCTACTTGATACCGTTTTGAACCAGCTTGTAGGAACGCTCGATGCTTCGGGTGCTGCTATCTATTTTTCTGAGAGCGGCGGTTTTAAACTTCGCGGTGTTTCCAAGGAGCTGTACGACAGCTACCTGCCTGAGTTTTTGCCGTATGGCGCTGGCATTCCGACGTATGTTCTTCGTGAGTCGCGTGCCTGTCGCTTGTCGATTCAACAGGACCTTAAGGGTGATAAGGCCGCCTCCGGTATGTTTATGGACCTGGACAATCGTTCTAAGCACCTGTTGCGTATGCAGGATATGCCTCCGTACCGCAGCGAGATCTGTCTTCCCGTTTTTTACGGTACGCAGATCCTTGGCGTGCTGGAAGTTGGTTGGAAACGCCCTCAGGCACCGCTCGCCTATGACGTTAATGTGCTCGAGGTCATTTGCGATTACCTGTCTATCCAGCTGGTCGGCATGGCATCGAGCCTTCGCTCCCGTCGCACGGCCGAGCTTGGCCGCTCGCTCAATGTCTTGCGTGATGAGTTGTTTACCTTTCTAGACGATTCCGCCGCGGCCACCCAGGCGGTATCGTCCGAGATCTGCAATATGCTTAACTGCCATTTTTGCCCTGTTGAGTATGATGCCAGTCTGGATTCCTACGTCATAGATTTTGAAGGCGGCAGTCGCGTTGCTTTGCCGGACGATCCCGAGAAGCTTTTCTTTTCCACGACGGCGCCAGCGGCACGTCTGGGGGCTGGCCCTGATGGCTTTGAGGCATCTGTTTTGGGCGGCACGAGTGCCGAGGACCTTAAACACGTCCGTATAACTCGCGTTGACGAATCGATGCCTATGGGAGGCTGGCTTAGGGCGCATGGTCTGCCTTGTCAAGGTCTCTACGTCGACTCCGGCATCGAGGCGGGGCGCCCGCGCTCTGAGGGTGATGGCAAACACAGTAACGACGCGATTGTTCCTGCTTCTGTTGCGAAGAGCCCGACGACGCGCGCGCTGCTGCTTCGTGATGGTAGCCAAGAGCCGATTGATGACCTTGAATATGACTACTTGGTGCACTTGGCGCATGACTTTGAACTGATCTACGAAGGCGAATCTCAAAAGCGCGAGGAGCGCCATATCGCTCAGACCCTTCAGATTGGCATGAGAAATTCGCTTGGTGACGTTCCGGGCATTGCAACCGATTCGGTGTACCTGTCGGCCACGAACTCGGCGTTGGTCGGCGGCGATTTCTATACGCTCATCCGTCTTCCCGACGACTGCGCCGTCATGATTCTGGGCGATGTGTCTGGCAAAGGCATTGAGGCTGCATCGATGTCCGCGCTCGTCAAGACGGCCCTGACGGCATATGCCTGGGAGGGCGCTGGACCGGCCCGCATGGCACGCTCCCTTAACAGCATGCTCATGGGCTTCTCGAGGGTCGAGACGTTCGTGACGGCCTTTATCGCCAAGATTGACCTTAAAGCCGGACGCGCAACGTATTGTTCGGCGGGCCATCCTCCGACCATGGTCATCAGGCCAGAGTCGATGCCGCTGGGTGGCGGCGAGGCCCGTGGGGGAGAGGTCGAGCTGCTTGGATGCCAATCGGGCGTAATCGGTGCTTTTGAGAGCATGGTGTACGAGACAGGCGTGTTTACGTTCGCTCCTGGTGACATGCTCTTCATGTATACGGATGGAACGATTGAGGCCCGCGACCGCACCGGAGCGTTCTTTGGCGAGCAGCGCCTTCGTGACCTTCTGCTCTCTGTCTCGGGTGAGGGCGTATCGGGAATCTGCGGTAAGGTCTTGGGCGAGCTTGACCGATTTACCGAATCGGCGCTGGACGATGACATTGCATTGGTGTCCCTTGAGTTTTTACGGGGTCGTTCATAGACGACGCTGGGCGGGCTGAATCCGCACGGTTGGGGAAACGAATGCATCGAGTGGGCTTTTTTGGGGAACCATGGTCGTATGAATGAGTGGAATGACATAGCGGTTTTGACGCCACCAGGCGATATCGACATCGCCACGGTGCCTGCGCTGCGTCGGCGGTTGGATGCTTTGATTGGCCGCGGCGTGCGTCGTGTTGTCATCAACTGTCAGGCTGTTAGCTTTATCGATTCGACGGGCTTGGCATTCCTGCTTACGCGCGCTCGTGAACTCATTAGGCGAGAAGGCCTGCTTTCGCTCGTCAATGCATCAGGTGAAGTTGTTCGCTTTTTGGAGATTGCTCGTCTTGTCGATATCCTTCATGTCGCGGGGCCGGCACGGGAGTCTATTCCCGCCATTCCGGTGGGGGAGCTGCCTCGTTGGAGTAAGAGCGTCGAGGTCCGTCAGGGTATCGAGAATCTTCCATACTACCGACATCGTATCGCCGAACTCCTTGAATCGCTTCCGTTGCGCCGTGACGAGCGCTACGATGTCGCATTGGCGTCGGGGGAGGCGCTGGGTAATGCCTATGACCATGCGGGCGGTATCGGGTGCGTCCTGACGATTCAGGCCTATGGTGATCGCGTTGTGGTTGAGGTGCTTGATCGAGGTGCCGGCTATGCTATCGATAAAACGAACGAACCGGTCGCATCTGAGGAGCGCGGCCGTGGTATCAAGCTTATGCGTATGCTCGTCGATAACGTGGAGGTTGCTCGTCGTACGGACGGCGCCGGCACGCGCGTGCAGATGGTGAAGCTGTTTAGCGGAGCGCTGGAATCGTGTGCCTAGCCAATCGCTTTAGCGCGTTTGGCTACTAAGAACATGCGGCAGACAAGTTTTTTGAAAAAAGTACTTGCGTCTTTTGGACAACTCGCGTAAATTAATAACCCGCAAGCGGACATGGCTCAGTTGGTAGAGCACAACCTTGCCAAGGTTGGGGTCGCGGGTTCGAGCCCCGTTGTCCGCTCCATTGCATTTCCGGACCGTTTAGGCGGTCCTTTTTCGGCGAAGTGGCCAAGTGGTAAGGCAGAGGCCTGCAAAGCCTTTACCCCCGGTTCGAATCCGGGCTTCGCCTCCAGGCAACATCCGGGCGCTCCGGCGCCCGTTTTGTTTTACATATGCGGACATGGCTCAGTTGGTAGAGCACAACCTTGCCAAGGTTGGGGTCGCGGGTTCGAGCCCCGTTGTCCGCTCCAAACGCAACAGCCCGGCTACTACGGTAGCCGGGCTTTTTTGTATCCATCGCATGGGCTCGAACCCGAGAGGGAGCGAGCGTTAAGCAAACGCGGAGCGTTTGTAGCGAGCTGGCAAGGGCGCCGTCAGGCGGCCGAAGCCGGTGCGGATCCGCGAAGCGGATGCGCGGATGCCCCGTTGTCCGCTCCAAGCGTAACAGCCCGACTACTACGGTAGCCGGGCTTTTTCGTACCCGTCGTCTGGGCTCGAACCCGAGAGGGAGCGAGCGTTTGGGGCGTGGCTGTGGCGTTGTTTGCCGCGAATGTCCGCTTTGGGCGTATCATCGTGGGCATCTCGCAAAACCTCGTTGCAAGGGAGGCGCACCCCATGGCTACAGAAAAGTCCTCTTCGCGCTCATGGATGTCCGATGCCGCGATTTATCAAATCTACCCGCGCTCGTTTAAGGATTCGACTGGTTCGGGTCTGGGCGATATCGCGGGCATTACCCAGCAGATGGACTATCTTGAGCGGCTGGGTATCGAGGCCATCTGGCTGAGCCCGTTTTACCCATCGCCTCTTGTTGATGGCGGCTATGATGTGGCGGACTACTGCGATGTCGACCCACGTCTTGGCTCGCTTGACGACTTCGATGACATGATCGCCGCGGCTCATGCGCGCGGCATCAAGGTCATCGTCGACATCGTGCCCAACCATTCATCCAACCAGCACCCTTGGTTCAAAGCCGCTCTTGCCGCCGGCCCCGGATCGCCCGAGCGCGCCCGTTATATCTTCCGTGATGGCCGCGGCGAGCATGGCGAGCTGCCTCCCACCAATTGGAATGCCAACTTTGGCGGCCCCGCCTGGACGCGTGTTGCGGACGGTCAGTGGTATCTGCACATGTTTACGCCCGAGCAACCGGACTTTGACTGGTCATGCCCCGAGGTTCACGCGTTCTTTTGCGACGTCCTGGCGTTTTGGAGCGATCGAGGCGTCGATGGCTTTCGCATTGATGTGGCGCACGGTCTCGCCAAGGATCTCGACCGCGATGACCTCGACCGGTGGCATCTCGCCGAGGGCGATGACATGGTTGACGACGGCACCCATCCGCTGTGGGACCGCAACGAGGTCCATGAGATCTATCGCGAGTGGCGCCGCGTGTTCGACCGCTATAATCCGCCGCGCAGCGCCGTTGCCGAGGCATGGGTGCTGCCCGAGCGCCAGTATCTCTACGCGCGTCCCAGCGAGCTTGGCCAGACATTCAACTTTGAGTTTGCCAAGGCCACTTGGACCTATGGTGACATGCACGCTGCAATCGAGGGGGGCTTGAAGGCAGCTATCGAATCCGATTCTGCCTCGACCTGGGTACTCTCCAACCACGACGTGCCGCGCGTGGCGACGCGCTATGCCCTGCCGCAGATCAAGGCGACGCGCTACCACCAGATTGCGCTCGACTGGCTCTTACGCGACGGGTCGTCTTATGACGAGGACCGTGAACTCGGCGAGCGCCGCGCGCGGGCGGCCCTTTTGCTCGAGCTGGCGCTTCCGGGCTCGGCATACGTGTATCAGGGTGAGGAGCTCGGCCTTTTTGAGGTGGCCGATATCCCGTGGGCCGCACTCGAAGATCCTACTGCGACCAATACGCACGGACCGAAGCGCGAGAAGGGGCGCGACGGCTGTCGTGTGCCCCTGCCATGGGTAGCGGCGGACGATCCCACGCAGGGCGGATCGTTTGGGTTTTCGCCTGCGGACGCCGATGCGGCGCCCCATCTGCCGCAGCCTGCATGGTTTTCCGATTACGCTGCCGATAGAGAAGAAGCGGACCCGACATCGATGCTTGCGCTCTATCGTGACGCCCTCTGGCTGCGGCGCAAGCTGCACGGGTGCGCCAACGATCTTGCGTGGCTCGATCTTGACGGGCGCACCGGCCTTGCGGATGGTGCCGAGGGCGCTGAGGGCGGCGTCATCGCCTATCGCCGCGACAACGGATGGGCGTGTGTGACGAACTTCGGTGCAGCACCCGTGGAGCTGCCGGCGGGCAGGGTCCTGCTCACCTCATCACCGCTTGTAGACGGCAGGCTCGCGCAGGACAGCTCCGCCTGGATCATGCTCGGTGAGATATAGGAGCCTCTTGCGGCGAGTTTGCGTTTGCCTGCGCTTTCCGTGGTGGCTGATGTCTTCGTGAGGTTCGCGAGGGCGTCGCAAAACTTTTCAAAAAAAGTTCTTGCATTTGGGTGGATCATCCCGTATATTAAATCCTCGCAGGCGGACATGGCTCAGTTGGTAGAGCACAACCTTGCCAAGGTTGGGGTCGCGGGTTCGAGCCCCGTTGTCCGCTCCATTTGGGCGTTTAGCTCAGGGGGAGAGCGCTTCCCTGACACGGAAGAGGTCAGAAGTTCAAATCTTCTAACGCCCACCAAATGTTCGCAGCTCAGAGGCTATGTCCTCTGAGCTGTTTTGTTTTGCTACCAAGCACGCCGTCAAATATGCCAGCAAATATTGATCCAAGGTCCCCGTAGAGGTGCCGGCAGGTTGCATACGTCCTGGCCGACCGTGACCGCAACATGTTGGTCAAGCATAATCTTTTGGATTCTTTTGGCGTGAGCGGCTTGGTTTTGGTAGGATTTGTCAGCGGCTTGACTAAGGGGGTTTTATAACTGCCATGCAGGTAGCCGTGTTGGTAACGTTTTACCGACTTGCCAAGAACCCCTCATAATTAATGCGTCTGCAAAATGACTAATTGCTTTGACCTGCTGAAACACTATATGTTGTGTTTGACCTAAAAAAAGAATACAGGATATAGATGCCTCTTTGTCGTATGATAGATGGCGGACAGAGAACGAGGACCTTATTCGCCCCATTTGGATGGATCTTCGAGCCCCTTGATTGGCTGCGAGGATTGTCCGCATGAGGGCCTATGGTTTTCGAAAACACAGATTGCGCGACGGCGCCGCAAGACAGGGGCAAGCCCTGCCGGGCATCGTTTGGCTCTGAAGCGCAATACGATTTCGACGCGAAAGAGGCAAGAGGATGAAGATCATCAAGCGCAGCGGCACCGAGGTTGTCTTTGACATCGATAAGATTGTCAATGCCATCCGCGCCGCAAACTTGGAGGTCGAGGAGAGCTCTCGTCTTACCGACCGCCAGGTGGTTTACGCGGCACAAAACGTCGCCGAGGCATGCGAGAACGCGGGCCACACCGTGTCGGTCGAGGAGATTCAGGATCTGGTCGAGGACGAGATTATGCGTCTCGACTGCTACGAGGTCGCTCGCCATTACATCATCTATCGCTATGTTCAGAGCCTGAAGCGCCAGAAGAACACGACCGATGACAAGATCCTGTCGTTGATTGAGTGCAATAACGAAGAGGTCAAGCAGGAGAACTCCAACAAGAACCCGACCGTCAACTCCGTTCAGCGCGACTATATGGCCGGCGAGATTTCCAAGGACCTGACCCAGCGCGTGCTGCTGCCCCAGGAGATCGTGGACGCCCATAATGAGGGCCTGATCCACTTCCACGATTCGGATTACTTTGCTCAGCACATGCACAACTGCGACCTGGTGAACCTGGAGGACATGCTCCAGAACGGCACCGTTATCTCGGGCACGCTGATCGAGAAGCCGCACAGCTTCTCGACCGCCTGCAACATCGCGACGCAGATCATCGCTCAGGTTGCTTCCTCCCAGTACGGCGGCCAGTCGATTTCGCTGACCCATCTTGCTCCGTTTGTTGAGGTGAGCCGTCAAAAGATTCGCGGCGAGGTCGCCCGCGAGCTCGAGGAGCTCGGCGTTTCCGCATCTCCCGAAAAGGTCCGCGAGGTTGTTGAGGATCGCCTGCGCGATGAGATTCGTCGCGGCGTCCAGACGATTCAGTATCAGGTCGTGACCCTTATGACCACCAATGGCCAGGCGCCGTTCGTGACGGTCTTTATGTATCTTAACGAGGCCCGTACGCCTCAGGAGAAGCACGACCTTGCCATGATCGTGGAGGAGACGCTTCGCCAGCGCTACGAGGGCGTTAAGAACGAGGCCGGCGTATGGATCACCCCGGCATTCCCCAAGCTTATCTATGTACTCGAGGACGATAACGTTCACGAGGATTCCCCGTACTTCTACCTGACCCAGCTGGCTGCCAAGTGCACTGCCAAGCGTATGGTGCCCGATTACATCTCCGAGAAAAAGATGCGCGAGCTCAAGCTGTCGAAGGGCGAGACCGCGGGTAACGGCGACTGCTATACCTGCATGGGCTGCCGCAGCTTCTTGACGCCCGACCGCTCGGGCAACGGTTTTAACAACGTTGCCAACGCGCTGAACTACGACCCGAACAAGCCCAAGTACTATGGTCGCTTTAACCAGGGCGTCGTGACCATCAACCTGCCCGATGTCGCGCTGAGCTCGCATCAGGATATGGACAAGTTCTGGAAGATCTTCGACGAGCGCCTTGAGCTGTGCCACCGCGCCCTGCTGTGCCGTCATGAGCGCCTGATGGGTACGCTTTCTGACGCCGCACCGATTCTTTGGCAGTACGGTGCTCTCGCCCGTCTGAAGAAGGGCGAGACGATCGACAAGCTGCTCGTGGGCGGATACTCCACCATTAGTCTGGGTTATGCCGGCCTGTATGAGTGCGTCAAGTACATGACGGGCCACAGCCACACCGAGAAGGAGGGCACGCCCTTTGCCATGGCCGTCATGCAGCGCATGAACGACAAGTGCGCCGAGTGGAAGGCCGAAAGCGATATTGACTTCTCGCTGTACGGTACCCCGCTTGAGTCGACGACCTACAAGTTCGCCAAGTGCCTGCAGCGTCGTTTTGGCATCATTCCGGGCGTGACGGACAAGGGCTACATCACCAACAGCTACCACGTCCACGTGTCCGAGGAGATCGACGCATTCGACAAGCTCAAGTTCGAGGGTATGTTCCAGCAGCTTTCGCCGGGCGGTGCCATCTCCTACGTCGAGGTTCCCAACATGCAGGACAACCTCAAGGCTGTCATTCGCGTGATGCAGTACATCTACGACAACATCATGTACGCCGAGCTCAACACCAAGAGCGACTACTGCCAGGTGTGCGGCTACGACGGTGAGATCAAGATTGTCGAGGATGACGGCAAGCTGGTGTGGGAGTGCCCCAATTGCGGCAATCGTGACCAGGAGAAGATGAATGTCGCTCGTCGTACGTGCGGCTACATCGGTACCCAGTTCTGGAACCAGGGCCGAACCGAGGAGATCCGCGACCGCGTGCTGCATCTCTAATACCGCTCCGGGGCTGAGCCGGGAGGGCCACTTGGGCATTTGCTCGCTATTTCGGACAGTCCTGCGCAAGACGAAGGCCACATTAAGTGGCCTTCTTTGCGTGCGGAACTCATATCGAGCAAAAGCCCAAGCGGCCCTCCCGGCTCAGCCAAGTTGACGTAGCTGAGATGCGGCATGCGGTCTGCTCACTCCTCGAAGTTCGTAGCGGAGATAATTCGAGCTGCAGCTGCGATTTACTTGCGATGGCGGTTGAGCCGCAACCCAGTTTTTATTAGATCTCGAACCCTATGCTCGATGTTCGCTTCGTTCATTGAGTTACCCTTTGCATGAGGCCGGGACATATCGTCCCGCCCGCAGTTTCGCAGGCCGAAGGCCGAGAATGTTTGAGGACGGGATGATATGTCCCGGCCTCCCGGGAGAGTTACCTATGAACTACGCGAACATTAAGTATTTCGACATTGCTGATGGGGAAGGCGTTCGTACTTCTCTGTTTGTGAGCGGGTGCCGTCGCGGGTGCAAGAATTGCTTTAACTCCGTCGCGTGGGACTTTGCCGCGGGTGAAACGTTCGATCGTGCCGTCGAGGACAAGATTATCGAGAGCCTCGACCATCCCTTTATCGATGGCCTGACGATTCTGGGCGGCGAGCCTATGGAGCCCGAGAATCAGGTGGGGCTTGTTGACTTTATCGAACGCGTGCGTGCGGCCTATCCCGCGGGGTCGGGCAAGACCATTTGGTGCTTTACCGGCGACGTGCTCGAGGAGCTTATGCCGGGCGGTCGCCATCATACCGAGGTGACGAACCGTATCCTGGCCTGCCTCGACATGTTGGTGGACGGCCCGTTCGTTCAGGATTTGTACGATATCTCGTTGCGCTTTAGGGGATCGAGCAATCAGCGCGTGATTGATATGAACGCCACGCGCGCCCGTGCTGTGCGCGAGGGCGTTGCGCTTTGTGATGCGGTTGAACTTTGGCGGGACGATCCAGTCTATTCGACCCATACTATGTAGCTTGTGGCCGATGCCAAAGGGCGTGGTACCATAGCGCGAACGCAAAATCGGAAAAGTGAGGCCCAGATGATCGATCAGGAAAAAGTCGAGGCCGCCATTAAGCTGTTGCTTGAGGGCATAGGCGAGGACCCAACTCGTGAGGGCCTGCTGGAGACCCCGGCGCGCGTTGCCCGTATGTATGGTGAGATCGCCGGCGGTATGGACCAGAGTGCCGAGGAGCACCTGTCCAAAACCTTTGCCGTCGCTTCGAACGATTTGGTTATCGAGCGCGACATCACGTTCTACTCGCTGTGCGAACATCATCTGCTGCCGTTTTATGGCAAGGCCGCCATTGGTTATATCCCCAACGGCCGTGTCGCAGGGCTCTCTAAGCTTGCCCGCACGGTTGAGGTCTATGCCCGTCGTCTGCAGCTGCAGGAGCAGCTGTGCGCACAGGTTGCCGATGCCCTCATGGAATATCTTGCTCCCCAAGGGGCGATTGTGCTGATGGAAGCCGAGCACATGTGCATGACCATGCGTGGCGTGCAAAAGCCCGGCACCAAGACCGTGACGCTCGCTCGCCGCGGTGTCTTTGAGACCGATTCGGCGCTCGAGGAGCGGTTCTTTAGGATGCTGGGCCGCTAACCATGAGAGTCGTCAACGACTTTACATCGAAGACCGATGAGGGGACACCGCGTCGCGGCTTTATGGCTTCGGGCCTGACTCCTTTTGGCGCCATGCCTCGCATTGATTACATTTGTGCCAACGGGCTGTTCCGGCGGCACCTGGGCAACATTGCACAGTTGGAATCGGGGCGCATCTTTTGCCGCCACGGTATTGACCATCTGCTCGATGTCGCGCGCATTATGTGGATTAAGAATCTCGAGGAACAGCTCGAATTTGACCGCGAGGTCATTTACGCCACGGCGCTTCTTCACGATATCGGCAAAGATGAACAGTATGAATCGGGTATATCCCATGATGTTGCAAGCGAGCGCGTCGCCGATGCGATTCTCGGCGGCATGCCCAATGACGTGGCGTTTGAGCCGGCCGATGCCGCAGCCATTAAGACGGCCATTCTGGGCCATCGAAAGCTGCGCGTGAACAGCCAACCGCTTGAGCGCCTGCTCTATGCAGCCGACAAAGCGTCGCGCGCCTGCTTTGCATGTCCCGCGCGCAATGCTTGCAACTGGAGCGATGATAAAAAGAACCTGTCGATTCGCGTGTAGTTAGTTTGCGCGGTCGGGGTTCTAAACGAAGGAGACGATCGCGATGAGTAACAAAAAACTGCCCGAGAATGCAACTAAGACTGAAGGTGCCGAGCTCGCTCGCCGTGGAAGGGGCGAAATATCCACCGCAACGGCGGTGCCCCACGTGAGCTATGACGATCTGCGCCATGCCGATCGCATCACCGTTGAAGGACTTGAGGTTTTTGCTAACCACGGCGTGTATCCCGAAGAGAACGCGCTGGGCCAGAAGTTCATTGTGTCCTTGGTGCTCTATGCCGACCTGCGTGCAGCGGGGGAGCACGATAGCCTGGACGCCTCGATTGACTACGGCTCGGTGTGCCACGATGTCGATGGTTATCTGCGCGAGCATACGTTTAAGCTTATCGAGGCTGCAGCCGAGGGTGTAGCCCAGATGCTGCTGCGTCGTTACCCCCTGCTGCTTGGCGTGCGTGTTAAGCTCGATAAGCCTTGGGCACCCGTCGGTCTTCCCCTGGCAAGTTGCGGCGTCGAGATCGAGCGCGTGCGCTAACCGGCCCTACAGCTCGTTGGCAGGCGGTTTTTTGAGCCGCTGCGACAGAGCCCTATTGTTGGGGCAGTACGTGTCGAGCAGGGCGTGAAACCGCTGATTGTGGCTTGGCTCGAGCAAGTGGACGAGCTCGTGGGCGACAACCATGTCGAGGCACTCGACTGGGTAGGCGGCGAGCTCGCGCGCGATGCGAATGGCGCCGGTTTTGGGCGTGCAGGAACCCCAGCGCGTCTTCATGCTGCGCACGGAAACGCGGGAAACGGCGACACCCATTGCGATTTCGTATGCATGCACCATATCGCGCAGCTCCGTGGTGACCTCGGAGGCATAGAGCTGGTCGATGTGGGCTTGGAGCTCATCGGACGTTAGGTCGTTGAGGATTGCGTGCCGCTTGGCCTGTAGGTCTTCGTCCGATTCATCGGTACCCATAAAACTTGCGAAGGTGGCCTGCTTGGGTCGCGGTGCGGGTGATGCAAAGTTGTGATCGAGTGCGTCCTGTACCGTGATGGGCTTGCCCCAAAGTGCAATGATGGACGAGGGACTGAGCGGCTCTCGCACTGTCGCCTGACGTTGCTCACGCTGGGCAAGTCGGCTGATAATCCAGGCGCTGTTGCGCTTCACAAACGCTTCGATACGCTCGCGGCTGGCGCCGAGCGGTGCGCTGGCGTGGACCTCACCGCTCGATGTGACACGTAGGTTGAAGTTCTTGACGCGCTTTTTGGTAACGACGACGGGGATGGGCGTCCCATCCGGTCGGGATACGGAAATCGTAAACTGCTGCGTCAAAAGCGGTCCTTTGGATTGGGGACGGGCCGGCATGTCGACCGTTCGGCATGCCGGCCCGCTCAAGGGATGTGAAATTAATAGCGCTCAAAGAAGGCAAGCGCGTTGTCGCTGCAGAGCTTTTGCATCACGGTCTTGCCAAAGTGCTTGGAGAGCATGTTCTGGAATTCGGGCATCTTGCTGGCATCGGAGAGGAAAGCGGGCACCGCGGCACCGTCCCAGTCGCCGCCGAGCGCGATGACATTTTCGCCACCCAGGTCAAGCCAGTGCTCGATATGTGCCGCCAGCTGGTCGAAGGTGACGTCTGCGGCTGTCTTGTCGGTTGCGTCGTTGGATAGGAACTCGCTGCAGTAGTTGAGGCCGACGATGCCACCCATGTCGCGAATGGTGCGGAACTGGTCGTCGGTAAGGTTGCGCTTAACGCCGCAAACTGCGCGGGAGTTGGAGTGGCTGGCGACGAAGGGGCGCGTGGCGTGGGCGACAACCTCGTCAAAGCACTCATCGTTGAGGTGGGAGACGTCGAGCACCATGCCGGCGTGCTCCATCTGCGTAAGCGCCTCGATGCCGGCGGCGGTGAGGCCGGCGTGGGTGTCGTGGCCGCTCGCGAGCGGTCCCTGCGCGTTCCAGCTGAGTGATGACATGAGTACGCCCAAGCTCTTGAGCACCTCGATCAGCGCGGGGTCCTCGGCAAAGAACGAGGCGTTTTCGATGGTGTGGATGCAGGCGACCTTGCCATCTTTGAGCGCAGGGCGAATGTCTGCCGCGCTGCGTACGTTGACCATGCGGTCGTGGTTGAGCATTGCCTGGCCGCTCATGTGCGCCATGATCTGCGCCTGGAAGCGCGCGGCGTGGGCGGTGGGAATCTCGTCGGGGACAAACGTGGCGAAGCACTGTGCCCACGGCGTGTTGCCGATCTTTGCGAGCGAGATGGCGCAGGCGTTACCCTCGATGAGGTCGAAATCTTGCGGATGCGTTTCGTCGCCGGGGAAATAACCGTCGGTGCCGGCGGTAAAGCGCAGGTCGAGATCGAGCGTGGCCCAGCCGATTCGGTCGGCGGTGTCGCAGTGTAGGTCAAATACGGGATATGCCATGGTTCCTCCGGTTGCAGCGTTTCTTTGCAAACTGTCATTGAATTGTATGACTAGGGTATAGTTAGCGCCATATGTTCACGGCGGCCCGCGTTGTGCGCCGCCCTTATCACGGAGGTTACCATGTCCAACCAGGGCAAGAAGGTCAAGACCCATTATCGCGGCACGCTCGATGACGGCACGCAGTTCGATAGCTCCTACGATCGCGGCGAGCCGCTGGAGTTCACCTGCGGCGCCGGTCAGATGATCAAGGGCTTCGACGCCGCTGTTGTCGACATGCAGGTGGGCGAGAAGAAGACCGTGCACATTCCTGCTGCCGATGCCTACGGCGAGCACAATCCCGAGATGGTCCTGACCTTCCCGGCCGAGCAGGTTCCCAACATCGAGCAGATTGAGAAGGGCATGAAGCTCTTCCTGTCCACGCCGAGCGGCATGCCTGTCCCCGCCGTCGTCATTGACGTGACGCCCGAGGCCGTGACGCTCGATGCCAACCACGAGCTTGCCGGCAAGGACCTCAACTTTGATATCGAGCTCGTCGAGGTCGAGGGCTAGAGCATGCCTGAACGCTTGGTTTCAACGACATGTTTGGGAAATCTCAACGATCCGTCCTATGAACTTTTGCTTCGCCGGAAGTTGGGCGGCGTCTTTGAAGTTGACGAGCTACTGCTCGATTGGGACCAGGCTGATGTATGCGCGTTTGTGGGCGTGACGGAGCTGGGGCGCACGGTCGATGTTCGGCTGGATGCTGCCGACGGCGGTCGTCTTGCCGATGGCGACGTGCTCGCCATTGACCGTTCGGGCGTGGTGCCCGTGGCGGTTGTCGTGCGCCTGCGCAGCGCCGAGGTTTATTTGGTCGAGGTCGACCGCATGGATCCGATTGCGCTCGCGCATGCGTGCTGGGAGATCGGCAACATGCATGCGCCGCTCTTCCGGGGCGACTCGGACGAGCATGCCGTGCGCATGTATACGCCGGTACAGCCTGTTTTGGGCCGCATGCTCCGGGGTGTCGAGGGCGTTCGGCTCTCGGTGGTCACATGCGAGCTCGATGCCAGCCGGCGCTTTGCGTCGAGTGCGGCGGAGGTCGTCGTGAGCATGGCTCCCGACTTTACCATCGTAAAAAAGACGCGTGGCTAAGCGCGCGTATGCGCAAGACGGGCTTTGAGGGGCGACCAATCAAGGTCCGTCTTGCTGTTGATAGGAGGCTTTGGGGGAAGCAGATGGGTCTTGAGGGAATCAAGCTGATTGCATGCGATTTGGATGGCACGTTGCTGCATCCGGGGGAGCGCGAGCCGCGTTCCGAGGCCTTTGAGCTTATCGATGAGCTGCATCGTCGCGGTATCGTGTTTATGCCGGCGAGCGGCCGTCAATATGCGAGCTTGCGCTACCTGTTTGCCCCGGTGGCCGATGAGCTCGCCTATGTATGCGAAAACGGAGCCCTGGTGATGAGCGAGGGACGTGCCGTTGTCAAGCGTTCCATGGAGCGTAGCCTTGCTATGGATATCGCGAATGCCGTGGTTGCGTATCCCCATGCCGACGTGACCCTTTCGTGCGAGGGGCACCTCTACACCATGAGCGGCAACGATGCGTTCGTCGACCATTTGCGCTATGAGGTCCACTGCGATGTGGCGGTGGTCGACCGTCCCGAGGACATCAACGAGGACGTCATTAAGATTGCTTTCCAGACGCCCGAGGTGGATCAGCCGGCGGCGCTGGAGCATTTTGAGCGCCTCTTTAGCGACCGTGTCGACGTGATGACGTCGGGAACCGAATGGACGGACTTTATCGGCTTTGATTCGGGCAAGGGCTCCGCGCTTGCCGATTACGGTCGTGCCCTGGGTATTTCGCCCGATGAGATGATGGCGTTTGGTGACAATGAGAACGATCGCGACATGCTCAACGTCGTGGGCCATCCCTATCTGATGGAGAGCTGCAACCCTTCTATGCGTGGCGTCAACGACCGCGTCCGCTACGTGCGCACGGTCGAAGAAGAGCTGCATCGCCTGCTCGCCGAGTAGATATTTGGGACATCCCTAGAAATCTACATTTTGCTGCAGAATGCGGAAAGGTGGATTTTAAGGCATGTCCCAAACATCTACCGACAGTCGGGGCAGAGACCCTCGAAGATGGTGTAGTGCGACGTGACATGCCAGCCGATTTGCTCGGACGCTTTGGCGTCGAGCTGGGCATCGAAGGGGGGCGGTACGTCGATGACGCGGCTGCACGAGGTGCAGATGATATGCGCATGCGGCTCGATGGTGCGATCGAAGCGACTCCCGCCCGGCGTCTTGATGGAGAGAATCTCGCCGGCATCTGCCAAGAGATTGAGGTTGCGGTAGACCGTGCCGCGGCTGATCTTGTCATCCTGTTCGCGCACGGCGTTGTAGATTTCGTCGGCGGTGGGATGGTTATAGCTTTGGCGCACGGCGTCAAGAACCAGCTTTCGCTGCTTGGTATTCCTTCTTTGCACCGCCATGCGCCTCGCCTCTTTTCTATCAACGGTCGTAGGTAAATGATACCGTATTTAGCACACAATACTAATAATGAGGACTGAAACCGTCTTCATTGGCAAGTGGGGCTCGGGCCTGGGCATCTACGAGGCGAAAACGCGTTCCCATGCGCTCGTAGGAGGCATGAAGTGCCTCGAGATGAGATAGGATGTCTGCCGGAGCTCCCTGTATCTCCATCTCGACTGAGCCGTCTTCCATGTTACGCACCCAGCCGGTGAGTGCGCGTGCCTGCGCGAGGTTGGTGTTGGTAAAGCGAAAACCAACGCCTTGGACTTGCCCCTCCCAGCGCAGGAAATAGCGCAGGGGAGTGTCTTGAGTGGCCTCGTCGCTTGCGAGCACAGTAAGCCTGCGGCGCAGCTCGAGCTCGACGTTTGATGGTTTTTGAGGCTCTCGACTGCCGCCGGTGACGCTGGAGAAGAACGTATCGAAGAAGCCCATCGCTATGCCTGCTTGCCTGCGTCGGCCGGGAAGGTTATGCCGGCCTGCTGGCGCACGGCATCCATGATGCGCAGTGAGACGAGCGTGACATCGCGGTAGTGGCCAAGCTCGTGGCGTCCCGCCGGGGTCTCCCAAATCTCTTCTTTAACGTTATCGATGCCGCCGATGGCGGTGATAAAGTCTGTGAGTTCGTATTCCATGGTGTTGCTCGATTTGGGCAGGTCGAGCACGCGGCCGTTGTCGCCCTGTTCGCGCGGCGCCTCGGTCGCCGAGCCGCGTACGACGTCGCCGCGATAGTCGATGCGGACGTTGCGGGGCGTGGACAGATGGTCGATCTGGATAGTGCCACGCTCGCCTTCGATCTGCGAGGGCAGCAGGTCATTCGTAATTTTGGAGTGCGCGAGCTCGACGGAGATACGGCCACCGCCGTAGCTGGCGAGGATGGAACCGCAGCCATCGATGGGGCCGTGCGTGAGCTGTCGCGTGGTGGGGTCGAGCAGAGTAGCCATGCTCGTAAGGCCGGAGGGCATGCCGAAAATCTCGACCATGGGCTCGACGGTGTAGACGCCAATATCCATGAGGGAACCCGATGCCATATTGCAGTCGAAGATATTGGTGGCGCGTCCCGCGAGAATCTCGTTGTAGCGCGAGGAATATTTGCCAAAGCGCAATGACGCGCGGCGGATGGGCGCAATCTCACCCAGGGCGTCCTCGATGGCGTGGAAAGCGGGGTCATGGAGCGGGCGCATGGCCTCGAGGGCCACGACACCTGCTGCCTCGGCAGCGCGGAAGACTTCCAGCGCCTGCGCCTCGGTGGCGCAGAAGGGCTTCTCGACGATGACGTGCTTGCCACCGGCGATGCAGGCAAGGGCCTGCTCGTAGTGAAGTGCGTTGGGGCTGCCGATATAGACGGCGTCGACGTCGGCAGCGGACGCAAGCTCGTCAAGTGCGGTGAAGTTACGCTCGCCGCCGTGCTTAGCGGTGAAGGCGGTGCCGCGATCTGCGTCGCGCGAGAGCGTGCCCACAAACGCGGCTTGGTCGTTGGCGTTGACGACCTGGATAAAGTCGTCGGTGATCATGGATGTGCCGATGGTCGCGATGCGCAGCATACGTCCCCCTTGCGTTGTTTGGTCTACAGGATGAGTGTAGCGCGTGGGGATATAAAGCTGCGCGAAAATGCTATTACAGGTCGTTCTCGTTAAAGCCGGTGTCGATATCGAGGTTGGCTCCGTCGGCCGCGGTGGTGGCGAGCTCGTCGCAGCGCTCATTGAGCTCATGGCCGGCGTGACCCTTAACCCAGATGAACTCCACTTTGTGCTTGCTCTTTGCGGTGAGCAGACGCTCCCACAGATCGCGGTTCTTGACAGGCTGCTTGTTGGCGGTCTTCCAGCCGCGTTTTTTCCATCCGTCAATCCAGTGCTTGTTGAAGGCGTTGACGACGTACTGCGAATCGGAATGGACTTCGACGTCGCAGGGGCGGTTGAGCGCCTCGAGTGCCACGATGACCGCCATGAGCTCCATGCGGTTGTTGGTGGTCTTGGCGTAGCCGCGCGAAAGCTCGGAGGTGAAGGTCTTGCCGGCGGGGTTGGTGTATTTGAGCACGGCGCCGTAGCCGCCGCGTCCCGGATTTGATCGGGCCGAGCCGTCGGTATAGATGATGACCTTCACATGGTTCCTTTCGTTGGGTACGTTTCGTGTGAGTGACCATTGTAGCGCCATGCCCGCCGGGGGCTAGCAATCTACGATTTCTACCCCGTCTTCCGACAGTTGGTTGGCATGGATGATGCGGTTGAGCTCGTCGAGGTATTGCTGCAAGAGGGGAGAGGGCTTGCGGTCGTCATGCATGATGTAGCCCACATGCATCGTCGGGGCGTCTGCCAGGGGGATCGAGGCCATGCCCCACTGCATTTCGCTGGAGAGTACGCCGGTCGACAGCGCATAGCCGTTCGAGGTTATCAGCAGGTTGGTGAGCGTCCCGCGGTCGGATACGCGGATATTGCGGTTGCAGGGAATATAGCTAAACGGTTCCTCGGCGTAATAGAAGGAGTTCGAGGTGCCTTGCTCAAAGCTGTAGCGCGTATAGGGCGTGAGGTCGGCAAGGGGCAGCTGCGAACGGCGTGCGAGCGGGTGGCGTTCGCTGACGAACACGTGGACTTTTGCATCAAAGAGGGGATGAAAGCTCGCTCGGGCATCGGTAAAGGCCTTCTGCAAGACACGGGTATTAAAGTCATCCAGATAGAGGATGCCGATATCGCTGCGAAACGCGCGCACGTCGTCGATAATCTGCGCTGTGGTGGTCTCGCGCATGATGAACTCGAACTTGCTGTCGCGGCAGCGCTCGACTACGTTGACAAAGGCCTCGACCGAAAAGGCGTAGTGTTGGGCGGAAATGGCGAGGCGGGCTTGCGGGGTACCGCCGTCCTCGTAGCGGGCCTCGAGCATGTCGGCCTGCTCTACGACCTGGCGTGCATAACCCAAAAGCTCGGTGCCGTCGTTGGTGAGTGCAACACCGCGGCTGGAGCGCGTAAAGATTTCGATATGAAGTTCCTGCTCCAGGCTTTTGACGGCATTGGAGATATTGGACTGTGCCGTATAGAGGCGCTGGGCTGCGGCGTTGATCGAACCGGACTCTGCCACGGCGATCAAAAAGCGAAGCTGTTGGAGGGTCATCGGCGCCCGTCCTTTCGAGTGTTATCTATAAAACCGATAACAGGTTAGCGCTTTTAAGTGATTGACCGAGGAAAACAATGCTCGTACTATTCAAAACACACAAAGACGGTAGGTAATTAAGCCAACTACGGAACCGGGATGCGAAAGGAGGCCCGCATATGAATTGCTTACCAAGACGAATGCCGGGCTCCTGTTTGCGTCCGTCGGCGTGATCAGGAGACAGCCACTTACTTCTCTTACTCTTATTTTCTTTTATTCGATCAAGGAGATCATCATGAGCCAGTTCATCAACAACCCCGAGCACACCTTTGGTTTCGATACCCTGCAGCTGCACGTTGGCCAGGAGAGCGCCGATCCTGCATCCGACTCCCGCGCCGTGCCTATCTACCAGACCACGAGCTATGTGTTCCGCAACTCCCAGCACGCCGCCGACCGCTTTGGTCTTGCCGACGCCGGTAACATCTACGGCCGTCTGACCAACTCCACCCAGGGCGTCTTCGAGGACCGTATCGCCGCCCTCGAGGGTGGCGTGGCAGGTCTTGCCGTCGCCTCCGGTGCTGCTGCCATCACCTATACCCTGCAGGCTCTTGCCCAGGCCGGTGACCACGTGGTGGCTCAGAAGACCATCTACGGTGGCTCCTACAACCTGCTGGAGCATACGCTCTCCCAGTTTGGCGTCGAGACCACGTTTGTCGATGCCCATAACCTTGAAGAGGTCGAGGGTGCCATCAAGGACAACACCACGGTCATCTATCTCGAGACGCTCGGCAACCCCAACTCCGACATCCCCAACATCGACGCTATCTCCGAGATCGCCAAGAAGCACGGTCTGCCGGTTGTCGTCGACAACACCTTCGGCACCCCGTATCTGTTCCGTCCGCTGGAGCATGGTGCCAATATCGTCGTCCACTCCGCAACCAAGTTCATCGGCGGCCACGGCACCTCGCTGGGCGGTGTGATCGTCGACGGCGGTAACTTCGATTGGAAGGCGAGCGGAAAGTACGCCCAGATTGCTGAGCCCAACCCCTCCTACCACGGTGTCTCGTTTGCCGAGGCTGCCGGTCCCGCCGCCTTTGCAACCTATGTCCGCGCTATCCTGCTGCGTGACGAGGGCGCTTGCATCAGTCCGTTCAACGCCTGGGTCCTGCTCCAGGGCACCGAGACTCTGTCGCTGCGCGTTGACCGCCATGTCGAGAACACCAAGAAGGTCGTTGAGTTTCTGGCTGGTGACAGCCACGTCGCCAAGGTGAACCACCCGAGCCTGCCTGAGCACCCCGATCACGAGCTCTATCAGAAGTACTTCCCCAACGGCGGTGCCTCGATCTTTACCTTTGAGATTAAGGGTGGCCAGGAGGCAGCTTGGAAGTTCATCGATCATCTGCAGGTGTTCTCGCTGCTCGCCAACGTGGCCGACGTCAAGTCGCTCGTCGTGCACCCGGCTACCACCACGCACTCCCAGCTCTCTGCCGAGGAGCTCGCCGAGCAGAACATCACGCCCTCCACGATCCGTCTTTCCATCGGTACCGAGAACGCCGAGGATATCATTTGGGATCTGAAGCAGGCCTTCGCCGCGCTGGACGAGTAAGGCGACTTGTGCAAGGACCCCTTGCGACTCGATAGGTATAACTGCATAAAATGCCTGCTCAAGGCGCCTGTGCGAACAATGGTTGCACAGGTGCCTTTTTTGCATAGAGAGGGTGCAAAAACAGGGTTTTTGGCACGCTTTATGCATTCGAGTTGTGGAAAACTCCTGTTAAGAGGATGTGAGTTTTACGCAATTGACGTGCGCCTTTTGAGTAAAACCGCAGGTCGCGATTTGCTCGGGGTACTATGCAGCGCGATCGAATCACACGCAGCTCAAACGCAGCAAAAACACACTACGGAGGTTTCCAGCTACATGAGGATCGATTCACGAAAACCGAAAGCCGCCGCCCTTTCCGCCGCTCTGACCGTGGCACTTTTGGTGGGCGCCGGCGCAACTGATGCCCACGCGGCAACACTATCCGATACGGTCGGATCTACGCCGTCCGAGGCGACGCTGGTGCAGCCCGTCGACTACCGCGGCGATGGTTATGGCTCTATGCAGGAGTGGAATGCCTCGATGGGGGCAAAGCGCGACTCCCTGGAGATGCGCGCTCAGATCATTATGAATATGTATGGCGACTATGCTACCGATGACGAGCGCGCTGTGTTGCAGGGCTGCATCGACGGCGCGAGTAGCCTGTTGACGATGGGGGAGGTCGACGCCAAGTCGACCGAGCTCGACGAGCTTCGCTCTACGCTAGAGGATGCCAAGCGCGAGGCGCTCGAGGCTGCCGCAGCCGAAGCCGAGGCCGCTGAGGCCGTTCAGGCTTCGTATTACAACGCCGGCTCCGGCTCGTCTTACGCGTCTGCTGCGTATTACGCGAACGGCTCGGGCCTGACGCGCTCGAGCGGCGTCAATAACTATAACGGCCGCCGCGAGACTTATTACAGCAGCAACGTACTCTACCATCACCGCACGGGCGAATGGACGCAGGATTCCGAGGGCTTTTGGCGCGATTCCGATGGCTACTACGTCGTGGCCGCGGGCGATAAGGCCCAAGGCTCCACGTTTACCGGCTCCAAGGGTGAGTGCAAGGTCTATGACTCCGGCTGCGCTGCCGGAACCACCGACTACTACACTGGCTGGTAATTATTCTGCATCACGGATATTTGGCGGACGGGCGTCTTTACCGAGCTTTAGGGCAACGTAAGGACGCCCGTTCTATGCATGCGCTTGAGCTAACAGAGCGCTTACCGTGGCAGTACGCCGCGCATATGGGCGCGGGGCACACTAGTTCATGAGAAATAAGGTCTTTCTCGTGGAGGAAGTGGTCTTGTGAACGCTCGAGATATCGCCATTGCCGCCGTCGCATTGGTGCTTGGCTGCCTTGGTCCTACGGCCGCGCTCGTTGCGGGCATGCAGGGGTCTTGTGGGGCTGCCTCTATCGTGGTCAGTGCGTTGGTCGCGGCCGCACTGCTGGGAAGTGCGGGTGTAGTCCTTTGTCGCGACGATGAGGACCAGGCGTCGGAGTCGCAGCTCTAACCGTCGGGACATCGACTACTGGTTATAGATGAAGATGAAAGCCGCCGTAAGGGGAGTGCTCCTTGTGGCGGCTTTGCTGTTGAGCCTGTTGACGTGGTGAGCCGGGCGCTACCAGCTTTTCTCGATATCGCGGATGCGCTGATAGAGCCAATCGTTTTGCGGCACTTGGATATCGTGTTTGACGGCCAGGCGGCAAATGGTGCCCGCGAACTCCTCGACTTCGGTTTTTCGTTGCGCGATGCGGTCCTGCGCCATCGAGGGCATACCGGTGGGGTCGATTCCCTCAATGAGGTGCACCATCTGCGTCAGGTCTGCCTCGGTCAGCTCAATGCCCTCGGCGTTGGCGACCGCAAGCGTTTCGCGCATGGCAGAAACAAAGCAGCGACGCTGCTCGGAGCCCGGCTCCGTGGCGCTTCCGTAGGTCCCGCCGTAGGCCATGCACGTCTGGTTGATGCCGTCGTTGAGCATGAGTTTGGCCCACATGCGGTGCGCAACGTCGCTCTCGACGGTATGGGCGATGCCGCAGCGCGTGTAGAGCTCGTCGATGGCGGTGACGGTTGCGAGCTCGGTGCCGGCCGCCGCGCCAAAGCGGATTTCGCCCGCATTGGTAAAGGTGAGCTCTCCGTTGAGGAACACGGCGTCCATGCCCTGGCAAATACCAAGAACGGTATGCTCCCAGCCAAAGCGCTCGGCAATCTTCTGCTCGCTCGTAATGCCGTTACACAGCGAGGCGATGAGCGTATTGGGTCCCACGACGCGCTCCATAGTCTTGAGTGCTTGGTTGAGTCCAGTCGTCTTGACCGTGAGAATGACCAGATCGGCGGGCGTTGCCTCGCTGGCGCGGACGGACTTGAGCGCACAGGGCTTGCCATTGACGGTGAGCGCATCGCCCGCGTGACGCTCAAAACGGACGTCATCCATAACGTATTCGACGGCGTCGTTGCCGAGTGCCTGGGCGATCATACTGCCGTAGAGTAGCCCGACGCCGCCCTTGCCGATAAAGGTGACCTTGTTGATCTGCATGTGAATTATCTCCCCATATAAAAGGCGCCCGCGTAGGGGGCGCCTGATGGATTGTATGCCGCCAGCGCACCTTGTGCATGCAGGGTGGCGATTTTTAAATGAATGGACGCGTGGAGCTTACGCTGCCGGGCAGACCGCGAAGACGCGCGCGGGGTATCCGACGCCATCGCGGGCCTTGGGGAGGGCGCAGAAGATGACGGCGCCCGTGGCGGGAAGCTCGTCCAGATGGTCCATGACCTCAATCTGGTAACGGTCGACCGAGTGGATGTATTGCTCACCGGGATAAGGGTAGGCGTCCTCACGCGTGGTCACGCTCGCCTCCTTTCATCGGGCTTTTTGCTGATGTTAAAGCGGTGCCGTGACGGCTCGATTTCTGCTACGTTACGATACGTTCTCGATTACGATTCCACGATGTTTCGGCCGCGTGACCATTGTGTTTCGCCTTGCCGAGCGCTGATGGCGAAGGGAGGGTCCGTGCAGTACCGTGTTGACCCCAAAAGTGGTAACCAAATATCTGCTCTGGGTCTGGGCTGCATGAGGTTTCCCGGTGCGCCGGGACACCCGGATGCGAAGACAGCCGATGCCATCATTTCCCGTGCGGTGGAGCAGGGGATTAACTACCTGGACACGGCCTATCTCTATCCCGGCAACGAGGCTTGCGTGGGCGCTTCGCTTGAGCGCCTGGGCCTACGCGACCAGGTTTTGCTCGCGACCAAGCTGCCGCATGCTTCGTGCAAATGCGCGGAGGATTTCGACCGCTTTTTTGACGAGCAACTGCACCGTTTGCGGACTGACCATATCGACTACTACCTCATGCACAACATCACCTCGCCCGCGCAGTGGGAGCGCGTGGCAGCGTTGGGTATCGAGGACTGGATTGCGCACCAAAAGGCTGCGGGGCGTATTCGCCAGATAGGTTTTTCGTACCACGGCAGTGCGGCGGACTTCCTTACGATGCTCGATGCGTATGAGTGGGACTTTTGCCAGATCCAGTACAACTACGCTGGAGAGCGCTACCAAGCAGGAACGGCGGGACTCATGGCAGCTGCCGAGCGCGGGCTCGCGGTGTTTGTGATGGAACCGCTTTTGGGTGGACGCCTGGCGGGCAAGCTGCCTCCGCGGGCCCGCGCCGTGCTCGATGACGTACGCGATCCGTATCTGAAGACGCCGGCTGCTTGGGGCCTTTCGTGGGTGTGGAACCATCCTCAAGTCACGATGCTGCTTTCGGGCATGACCGACACCGCGCAGGTGGACGAGAACGCGGCATTGGCGGATTGCGCACTGCCGGATTCGATGACAACAGAGCAGCTCGATACCATCGCGCGTGTGCTGGGAGAGTTTGAGAAATCGAATCGCGTGCCCTGTACGGGGTGCGGCTACTGCATGCCGTGCCCCAAGGGCATCAATATTCCCGGCTGCTTTGGCGCCTACAACGCGAGCTACGCGCATAGTTGGTTTACGGGGCTGTCTCAATACTTTACGGCGAGCGCGGTGCGTACAGGCGAGCCCAAGCTGGTGAGCAATTGCGTCAAGTGCGGCAAATGCGCGCGTCACTGCCCGCAGCACATCGATATTCCCGAGCGTCTCGACGATGTGCGCCGACGTTTCCAGCCTGGCCCCGTAACGACCGCGCTTAAGGCCTTTTGCAAAACGCGCTCCTGATGCCCCTTTTATAACTTGCGGTGGAATAGTTCCTGTTTGCGGCAGAATAGGGGCCAAACAGGAACTATTCCACCGCAACTGAAGGGGGCTGTCGTGGGCCATCGGGATTCATGTGATGATTTGCGTGAGGTTCGTTGGGGCGTTTTGGGCGCTGGGCGCATTTCGCATCGATTTGCATCGTCGCTCAAGGAGGTGGACGGGGCACGGCTTGTGGCTGCCGCCGGTCGCACTCCTTCGCATGTTGAGGAGTTTTGCAGGGCGTTTTCGATTGATGCCGCGCACAGTTATGCCACAGCTGACGATAACGGCGATGCGGCTTATGATGCGTTGATTGCCGACCCCGATGTCGACGTAATTTACTTGGCTCTTCCACATGGCATGCATGCGCATTGGGTCTGTCGGGCACTGCGCGCGGGAAAGGCCGTGCTGTGCGAAAAGCCGGCCGTTTTGAATGAAGAAGAGGCCCATGCGATCGCCTCCGTTTCCCGTGAGCGCGGCGTGCTGTTTATGGAGGCGATGAAAAATCGGTTTTGTCCGATGCGTACTCGCGTGAAGGGCTTGCTTGCGTCGGGTGAGCTCGGCCGTATCGTTTCGATCGAAAGCGTGCAAAAACTTGATTATGGTGAGCCCCCTTCGAGTTATCTGCTCGACCCGTTGCAGGGTGGCTGTCTATATGACATGGGCTGCTATGCGGTCGGGTGGTTTGAGGATTTGCTCGCGGGCGCGTGCGAGGTTTCGTCCCGTGAAGTTCGCTGGCGTGACGTATCGGTCGGCCGCGTGGATTGGGCCGATGAGATCCATATGAGCGTCGGCGGCATACCCATTCATATGGCGTGCGATGGCAAAGCAGCATATGAAAGCCGCTTAACGATTGCCTGCGAGCGGGGCTCGTTGGAAATCGAGCGCCTCCATCGCCCCGAGCTCGCCCATGTGAAGTACTCCGACGGACGAATGCTCGAAATAAATGCCCCGTTTGAGGTCGATGATTTCTACGGCGAAATCCAGCATGCGACCCAGCTCATCCGGGCGGGGAAACTCGAGAGTCCCGTCATGCCCCTTGCCGCCACACAGCGCTGCGCGCGCATTATCGATGCAATCCGTCTAGCCCTCTAGGACTTGGCGCTGACGCGTAGGGGATCATGACGCTGGCGCCCGTAGCCGCAGTGCTTGGTGGCCCGCATCTCTGATGCCCCTTTTATAAGTTGCGGTGGAATAGTTCCTGTTTGCGGCAGAATAGGGGCCAAACAGGAACTATTTCACCGCAACTGATGAGGGGGAGCTGGAGATGCTGACGATTGGGTGTCATCTTTCGACGACGAAGGGCTATCGGGCAATGGGGGAGACGGCGCTATCCATTGGCGCCAACACCTTTGCATTCTTTACGCGCAACCCGCGCGGCGGCAAGGCGAAAGATCTTGACATGGATGACGTGGCGGCCCTGCGCGAGCTTATGGAGCAAAACGACTTTGGCCCGCTCGTGGCTCATGCCCCGTATACCTATAACCCCTGCTCGGCCAAAGAGCGGGCGCGCGAGTTTGCCTTGGAGGCAATGGCCGAGGACTTACAGCGTCTGGAAGCGCTGCCCGGCAACTACTACAACTTCCATCCCGGTGCGCATGTGGGGCAGGGTGCCGATGCTGGCATTCAAATGATCGTTGACACCTTGTGTCAGGTGATGTTTGAGGGCCAGCAGACGACGGTGCTGCTTGAGACCATGGCCGGCAAGGGTACCGAGGTGGGCCGCAGCTTTGAGGAACTGGCGCTCATCATTGAGGGTGTTGCCGACAAGCGCCCCGAGTTGTCGGACAAGCTGGGCGTGTGTCTGGACACCTGCCATGTGAGCGATGCTGGCTACGACATTATCCATGATCTGGACGGCGTACTCGACGAGTTCGATCGTGTGGTGGGTATCGAGCGCTTGCGCGCCGTGCATATCAATGACTCCAAGCATCCCTGCGGCGCCCATAAGGACCGCCACGAGTGCATCGGCAAGGGCTACCTGGGTAGTGAAGAGTTTGGCGGCGGTATGCGGGTTATGCAGAATATTGTATCGAATGGCCGCTTGCGCGCATTGCCATTCATTTTGGAGACACCGAACGAACTTGCAGGTTATGCGGCTGAAATCAAACTGTTAAGGTCGTTGCAGCAGTAACGGCCGCCATAAAGTGGAGTGCTCCATTCATGTTATGGGTTTGTTTCAATCAGTTTTCTAATTGCAGATTCTTCCAAGCGGGTGCATAATAACCCTCAGTTTTTGCAGACCTCTGAATCAAACGGGGTCACCGGAAGGAGACTGATTATGAAGCTGAAGAAGCTTGGCGCATTTGCCGCCACGGGTGCTATGGCGCTCGCCCTCGCTCTGACGGGCTGCGGCTCGTCCAACGCCACCTCTGGTTCTGATGCCGGTTCCAGCAGCTCTGACGACGCCAAGGTCGAGAAGGTCGACGGCTCCAAGGAGTACGCGCTCGTCAAGGACGGTACGCTGACCGTCGGCACCTCTGCCGAGTACGCCCCGTTTGAGTACAAGGATGACAACGGCGATTATCAGGGCTTTGACCTTGAGCTCATCAAGGCTATCGGCGACAAGCTGGGCCTGGATGTCGAGTACGTCAACAATGACTTTGACACGCTGGTTCCGGGCGTCGCTTCGGGCGCCAAGTATGACGTTTCAATCGCGGCTATCACCGACACGCCCGAGCGTGAGAAGGAAGTCGCTTTCTCCGATTCCTACTACATGGACGATCAGGCTATCGTGACCAAGGTCGATAACACCGACATCACGGCCGACAACTACAGCGAGAAGCTCAACAACGCCGACGCTACCATCATCGTCCAGTCTGGCTCGACCGCCGAGTCCTTTGCCCAGGAAAACTTCCCCAAGGCCAAGATCGTCCCCTACAAGGACGCTACCGAGTGCTTCAGCGCCCTGCAGTCCGATAAGGGCGACGCCGTAGTCACCAACCGCTCCGTTGCCAGCCAGCTGACCGCCGAGCAGTTCAACACCTGCCAGACCATTAAGCAGATCAGCACCGGCGAGGAGTACGCCATCGCCATCAACCAGGGCAACACCAAGCTCAAGGACGACATCAACCAGGCCATCAAGGACCTGACCGACGACGGTACCGTCGACGCCCTCATGGCTAAGTACAACATCAAGTAAAATAGCTACTTGATTGCGCGCGGGCCCTTTCCGTTTTGGCGGAGAGGGCCTTTGCGCTTCTCTTGACGGAGAGCATTTCCGTCTCGTTTTGCCGGCAACTTCTACGATAGGAGCCACCTTGTCTCGACTGAACAAAGGGGCCGCGGAGCAGCGTTTTCCACTGCCCGCCTTGCTCCAAAAGCTAGTCTGTGTCATGGCCGTGGCGCTCGCGCTGGCGTGCGCGGGGGCATATGCGCCCACGACCGCCCAGGCGCTTGAGACCGCAAAGATTACCGCCCGACCCAACACCGGTTCGGGCAGCGCTGTGGTCGGCGGCACCGAGACGCGCATTACCTGGGAGGTCCAGGCCGATGCCGACGAGGAGCTGAGCGGTCTTTCGCTGACGTTTGTCGACGGCACGACGTTTGGTACCGATGACACGCGATTGACGATGCTCTCGGGCGAGGACCTCATGGATCGTACGCCCATGAAGCCCACGTGCAAGGCTGACGGCCAGACGCTCAAGATCGACTTTGGCGAGACGGCGCCTGCCGGCGGCTTTTTCCGTGTCGAGGTCTACGGCGTGACGTTTCCCGTCGAGGGCGGCGATGAGGCCTTTAGCGGCACCTATACGCTCGCCGACGGTTCGACCAAGAAGATTTCCAAGATTCCTTCCGTCGAGATTAAGGGCGTGACGGCATTCGATAACTTCCTGGCCGATCTTAAGGAGCAGCCGTGGGTCGAGGCGTGGAATTCCAACATGTTCCTTCGCCTGTTCCTGAACCCGGTCATTTTGGTCCAGAGCCTGCCGATCGTCTTCAAAGGCTTCCTTATGTCGCTCTCGATCGTGCTCGTGGCGTTTCCGCTAGCAATTCCCTTTGGCTTTGCCTTGTCGCTCATGCGTATCTCCAAGTCGCGCATCCTGCGTTGCCTTGCCGGCATCTACGTGAATATCATCCGCGGCACGCCGGCGTTCCTGCAGATCTATATCGCGTTCTTTGGCCTGCCGCTAGCCGGCGTCAAGGTGGACGACTATGTCCTGGGCGTTATCGTCATGGCCATGAACTCGTCCGCCTACCTGTGCGAGATCTTCCGCGCCGGTATTCAGTCGATCCCCAAGGGCCAGAACGAGGCCGCGCGTTCGCTGGGCATGAATGCCTTCCAGACGCTGCTCTACGTTATGATTCCGCAGACGTTCCGCAATGTTTTGCCTACGTTGACCAGTGAGTTCATCCTGCTCTACAAGGACACGTCGCTGCTCGCGGCCGTGGGCGTGGTCGAGATTGTCATGAACGCCCGCACCATCGTGGCCACGACGGGCTCCATCACGCCGTATGTGGTTGCCGCCCTGTTCTACCTGGTCATCACCCTGCCGCTTGCCCGCTTGGTGAGCGGTCTTGAGGCGAGGCTTTTGGGTACGGACGAAGTCAAGAAGAAACGTCCCGCCAAGAGCGCCGGACAGGTTGTCGCGACGCCCGCCGATCACATCGCCGGTCTGTAAGGAGGTCCTATCATGAGCGAAACCAATAACTCGAACGAGGTCGTCGTCAGCATCGAGAACCTCCAGAAGGCCTTTGGCGACAACGTGGTCCTGCGCGATATCGATCTGGATGTGCACAAGGGCGAGGTCGTCGTAGTCCTGGGCCCTTCGGGCTCGGGCAAGTCGACGATGCTTCGCTGCATCAATCGTCTGGAGCATCCCACGAGCGGCTCGATTGTCGTCGAGGGCGTAGACGTGTGCGCCAAGGGCGTCGACCTTAACAAGGTGCGCACGCACCTGGGCATGGTCTTTCAGCAGTTCAACCTGTTCCCGCACCTGTCGGTCAAAAAGAACGTCATGCTTGCGCAGCAAAAGGTGCTCAAGCGCAGCAAGGAAGAGTCCGAGAAGATTGCCATCGAGGAGCTGGCCAAGGTCGGTCTTGCCGAGCGTATCGACTTTATGCCGAGCCAGCTCTCGGGAGGTCAGCAGCAGCGCGTGGCCATCGCCCGTGCCCTGTCGATGAATCCGCACGTGATGCTCTTTGACGAGGCCACGTCGGCGCTCGATCCCGAGCTTGTCCGTGACGTCCTGGGCGTCATGCGCGACCTGGCACGCGACGGTATGACCATGATCGTGGTGACGCACGAGATGGGCTTTGCCCGCGACGTCGCCGACCGCGTCGTCTTTATGGACGGCGGCGTTATCGTGGAAGAGGGTACGCCGAGCGAGGTTTTCGACCATCCTAAGAGCGAGCGCACCAAGGCGTTCTTGGGCAATATCTCGTAGCGGCGCGTCGAAGTTGTCGATATAGCAAACGGGGACCGGATAGTATCCGGCCCCCGTTTTTGTTTGGGCGTGAACGACTGTTGTTGTGCAATGCTCGGCTGTCAGTTGCTTTGCGACTTTCTGACGGCTTCGTTAGGCCAGCTCCGCTCCCAGGGCTTTGCAGGCCGCCTCGCCCTCATCGTCGGGCGCATCGTAGCAGATGACGGAATCGACGACGTTGACGCCCGCCTCGTCGGCGTCCGCCTTCCAGTTGTCCATCCACTCGCCCTCGGCCCACGAATAGGAACCAAAGAGGATGACCTTCTTGTCGCCGAGGGCTTCCTTGACCTCATCCCACATGGGCTGGAACTCATCGTATTCAAGCTCCTCGGAGCCCATGGCGGGGCAGCCGAAGGCGATGGCATCATAGTTGGTGGCCTTGTCGGCAGAGAAGTCGGCGCAGGGGATGACTGCGGCCTCGGCTCCGGCTGACGTCGCGCCCTCGGCGACGAGGTTTGCCATGGCCTCGGTGTTGCCTGTGCCGCTCCAGTAGACGACTGCGATCTTGCTCATATTGAGTCCTTTCGGTTGTGCGGCGTGCGGCCGCGGTTTGTACGTTCTATCGGGTCGCCTGGGCAAGTTGCGCCAAGCTGCAGCCCTGCTGATAGATAAAGGTGAGGTGTTGGGTGCAGGCACGGTACGCATCAAACGTCGCAAGCGCCTGCTCGGCATTCGTATAGACCTTCCAGGCTCCAAAGATCTTGTAGTTCTCGCCACGTTGGGCGATGAACTCGTGCACGTCGTCGTAGGGATACCCCAGGAAGTAGCCAATTTCGTGTGGAAACTCGCAGGTGCAGCCGTTGTCGTAGCGTGCTTGATGGTCCAATGCGCATCGGGTTTGGCCGCATGCGCATTCCGCGGCGTTATTGCTTGCGAGCGTGATGCGCGATGCCAGGTGCACAAGACATGCCGAGAGGTTGCCGGTGTCGTAGCCCTCCTTGGCGAGTGCCGTTTTGGCGCGCGGGTCAGCAAGGTAAGTGGCGAGGCTATTGGGCCGATATGCGTATACGAGCGCCCCGCAGGGGCGCCAGACCAAAACGCTCAGATGAATGCCGAGTGAGTTAAGCTCGCGGTTGCACTGGGCGATAACGTTGAGCAGGCGTGCTCGGCGTTCTGCGATTGACGCGGTCGCGTCCGAACCATCCTGATGGGCGTAGACGCCGGGATAGGTAAAGAGCGATGCCGGCTTGATGCCCGCGAGCGTGGGAGAGCAGTTGCGCACGACCGCTGCCTGAAACGTTGGAATGTCTATGGTTCGGGTCACGGTGCTCCTTACGGATCTAAACTGTTAGCCTAGGAAAACTTATACACGAAAGTAAGCCATGGTCAACAAAAAAGTTTGAGTAGGGAAACTAATTGACCGAACCGACATGATTTTGGGTTAAGATGGGGACACCCCACGGGGGTATCTCTGAAATGGACCGTAAGGAAGGGGAGCGTATGAGCGACTTGCTCAACCCAGCAACTATCATCGTGCTGGGCGTGATTGCTATTGGTATGTTCTTTGGGCTGCGCCGTATTGCGGCGTCGACGCATGGGAAGAGTTGCTGCAGTGATGGCGCAAGCGGAAAGAAAGCCAAGAGGGTTGTTGTGGTGGATACCGATGCGTCGCACTATCCCTATAGCGATGAGCTGTTCATCGGCGGCATGAGCTGTGACGGCTGCGCTCAGAACGTAGCCAATGCCCTCAATACGCTTGATGGCGTGTGGGCAACGGTAACGTATGCGGACCACACGGCACGCGTACGCTCGAAGCGCCCGGTTGATCGCGACACACTCGAGACGGCGGTGAGGGGTGCGGGCTATTACGTTATGAAAATGTAGGCGTTGCCCTCTCCGGTGGGTACCAGCCTCCTGCCCATTGTGACTATCGGCATCCAAAAATTTGCGCAAAAATAACCTTTAGATGCGGCAAAAGTGGAGTTTGGTGACGGTTTGCGCGGAATTCGCTACCAATCGAGCATCTATGAACCCGTCCAAAAAATTACAGGTGTATATTTATACACTGATTATTACTGTGCTCAGATTGCAATTAACCGTGGACAGAAATGAAGAATGCTAAAACTGGGCTTTAGGACAGGGGAGGCTATAACCTTATGAGACGAGTGGGAACACTTGGCTTGGTGGCAGCGCTTGCCGCTATCTTGGTATCGCCGCTGCCGGCGCACGCCGAAGACGCATCGGGTGCCGTTACCTACAATGCGGGAAATGGGTATTCCTTTGAGAAGCTCTCGCATCCTACGGTAGGAACGTCGCAGCCGGATGGCATCGTCGACTACCAGGGTAACGGTGCCGTTGCCGTTCCGGGCGCCGATGGTAATACGGCCAACAACGAAGGCGATCGCGGCCAGAGCTACACTTGGGCGGCTGCGAGCTATGGTGACTGGCTTTATGTGGGCACCTGCTATGCGGCGATGGGCAACACGCTGACGCTCATGAACAGCACGCTGGGCGATTCCTTTGATGTCGAAACCATGCGCCTGACGCTGGAGGCCATGTTTAACGGTACCTTCTTCTATGGACAGCAGAAGGAGGACGGCACGGCCGACAAGGACAGCGGCGGCATCTTGGTCAAGATCAATACCAAGACCGGTGAGACCAAGCTGCTACTCTCTGAATCGCTCAACGGCGTCGCTCCTTTGTTCCGCAATGCCGTGAGCTATAAGGGTAAGCTCTATTTCTGCGGCAGCGTCAGGATCAATGGCGGCAAAGGCGGCCTGCCTGCTGTATACGAGATCGATCCTAAGACGGATGAGTACAAAGTTGTCTATCAGGGCCTTTCGAGCATGCAGGATTACGGTGCTGCCTACAAGCAGGGCATTTCTACCGGTATCCGCGGCATGTGCGTCCATGATGGCCAGCTCGTCATCAGTAATGTGGGTAAAGACGCGAACGGTAATTTTGTGTCGACAATCCTGACGTCGTCTGACCCCTCGAAGGGCCAGGACAGCTTCACCGAGATTGCCAACTCGGAGACGCTGTTTGGCTATCCGGCGATTCGCTATAAGGACAGCATCTACGGCGGCGCCATTTGGGATATGGTCTCGTACAATGGCCATCTCTATGCGACCATCTGCACCGGTACGCCCGAGAACGCTCCCGATGATAATTCCATGCAGTCGTTTGCCATGGTCCGTGGCGACAAGAATGCCGACGGCAGTTATTCGTGGACTCCCATTGTCGGCGATCAGAAGACGGACGGTGCAAAGTACTGCTTTGGCATCGATCCTGCCCGTACCCGTTCTGGCGCTGCCAACCTCATCGTCTACAACGACTACCTCTATATCGGTGAATACAACGACGAGGAGATTGCCCTCGAGCGCATCCTGTTCAACAAATCAAACACCGAAGAGAGCGGCAAGAGCAGCATGGGCGGCGTTGACTGCTCGTTTGTGAATGCCAATCTTGAGCAGTCGGTCAACATCTATCGCATGGACAAGGACGAGAACATGGAGCTCGTCGTTGGCGATCGCACCGACATGTTCCCCGAGGGCGGTATTTCCGGCCTGACTTCGGGCTTTGGCCGAAACGAGAACCAGTACATTTGGCGCATGCAGAAGTTCGACGGCAAACTGTATATCGGTACCTTTGATACCGCGAGCCTGCTTGAGCCGATCGGCCAGTTCTCTAATGGCGACATTATCGATATGACGCCCGAGGAGTGGTCCTCTCAGGTTCAGCGCCTTAGGGACCTGCTCAATCACCTGCTCGACAAGAAATCGCCTGACGACCCCATCGTTCCCGTGAACACGCTTGCGGACGATGATTCAAACGAGGCCGCCGAGGTCGATGACGAGAAGGCTGAGGCCGTCGAGGTCGACGACGAGAAGACCGAGGTTGCTAAGGGCTTTGGCGATCTGAGCGATGCGCTGGAGGATGCCACGGGCGATCTTTGCGATCAGGCCGTGACGATGTCCGCGGACGTTGAGGACGACGCCGCTTATGTCCAGAAGATCGATAGCGAGATTGCGTACTTCAAGTCCTTTGCCGATCAGTATCAGGACATGCTCGATAGCTATGAGAGCCTGAAGCAGCAGTACGAGGATGCCTATGGCACCGAGCTGCCGGGCGATATTCAGGATGCATTCGATAAGCTGCTGAGCGAGGAGAACCTCAAGAAGCTGCAGAGTGTCCTTACTTGCATGTACTACCTGCACGATGCCGAGCGTGGCTTTGATATGTATGTGACCGAGGACGGCGTGAACTTTACAACGCTGACGACCAACGGCTTTAACGATCCGTATAACCATGGTCTGCGCACCTTTGCGGTGACCAACCAGGGTCTGTGCCTTGGTACCGCCAACCCGTTCTATGGCTGCCAGGTCTGGATCCAGCGCAAGGAGAATTCGGAGAATCCGGTCGAACCCGGTACTCCGGATCCGACGGAGCCCACGGATCCCTCGCAGCCGGGTGGTGGCGATCAGCCTGGTGGCAGCCAGACGGGCGGTAACGACCAGTCGAGCAGCACCACGACCACTGTCACGACGACCGCTAAGAAGACTCCGAAGGACGGCTCGCTGCCTCACGCTGGTGACTCGACCCTCACGCTGGTCTTGGGATTGCTGGTTGCAGCTGCCGCAGTGCTTGGCATTGCTCTCGTCTTGCGCAAGCGTTCTCGTCGTTAGACTCGACCACGCAGCTCGATGCCTTGGATATCGTCGAAGTTGATGGCGATATCCCTGAGTTTGAGCAGCTTGAATGCGGGTAACACTTCGTCGAGAATGCCCGTGCGGTTACGATAGCCGTACGTATCGTAATAGGTGACGCGCACCAGGTCGCCTCGTTTGAGACCCTCGAGCTTTTTCGAAAGCTCGAGGGCTTTTTCTTCCGTGAGTTCGCATTTGGGCTCAACAGTGATCTCTTGTTTGCGCACGAGCTCGTAGTATCCCGTGAGGGCGGCAAAGGGCATAAACTGTGCGGCGCGGTTGGCGCGCACAGCACCGTTGGCGGTGAGCTTGGGGTCGGCGGAGCGACGTCTTCCCTCGGGGTCCGCTAGGCGTTCAAAAGGCGTCGGTGGCCGCATCGGCTGTTGTTGGGACTTAGGCACGATGTCCTCCTACCTGATCGTTGCGTTCGCGTGCGGTGGCGCCGGCAGTAAAGCTCAGTCCCTTAACCAAGGCGTTCTTGCCGTACTTGCCCTTTACGGCCAGGACGGCGCGCGCCAGGTCGCGCTCGCGCTCATCGGCCTCGATATCGCTAAATAGATCGATGGTGGCAAATTCCTCGGGCGCCAGATTGCCAAATCCCAGGTTGATGCGTTTGACCGGTCGTTTGGGATCGACAGTCTGCGCCCAGAGCTCATCGAAATATCCCATGATCTTCTTAAACGAATTAGTGCGCTCGGGCAGCTTGCGCGAGGCGTTGGAGTGCGCAAAGAGCGCGGCATAGCCACCACGCGGCTTGCCGCCGTGTTCGCCCACAAAGATGCCGTCAATCGCCTGTGCCTCTCGCACCAAACGTCGGCGTTCGTCGTCGTGTTGGACGGGCTTGGGCGCACGGGGCGCGAGCTCGGGGCCGGCGGTTGCGGTGGGTTCGATACTCGACGTGCTTGAGCGTAGGTGTCCGCAGCCGTCTATATACTGCGCCGTGCCGCTGGCGTCGAGCCGTCGGATGTCGGCGCGTTCGCTTGCATAGCCCACAAAGAGCGAGATGCTGTCGCACACCACGTGCTTGTCGATCAAATCCAGCACGGCGTTGTCGACCATCTCGCGCAAGACGGTGTAGGCCTGCTCGTAGGCATAGCCCTTCGAGAGCACCTGCCCTGTGGTGGTCGAGGTCGCTTGCGGGCGATAAGCTTGGATATCGGCGATAGTTGTCGGCTCGCGCCCAAAGGCGTGGTCGATAAGATACTCGGCGTTGACGCCGAGCTCGTCGTAGAGTAGGTTCTCGTCGAGTGCGGCGACGCCCATCAGGTCGTAGACGCCGTATTTCTCGAGACGGGCCGCCGCGCCGGGGCCGATGCCCCAGATGTCGGTGATGGGGCGATGGGGCCAGATCTCCTTGCGAAAGGTCTCGTCGTCGAGTTTGCCGATGCGACTGGGCACGTGCTTGGCGGTGATATCAAGTGCAACCTTAGCTTGGAATAGGTTGGGGCCGATGCCGACCGTCGCCGTGATGCCGGTACGCGCCAAGACCTCGTCACGCAACATGCAGGCGAAGCCTTCCGCATCGGTGTGATAGAGGTCCAGATAGGGCGTCACGTCGATAAAGCACTCATCGATGGAGTAGACGTGCACGTCCTGGGGGCTGACGTATTCCAGATAGATGCCGTAGATTTGCGCCGACACCTCCATGTAGTGCTGCATACGCGGCATTGCTTTGATGTAGTCGATGCCGTCGGGAATCTCGAACAGACGACAGCGGTTGTGAATACCTAAGTCCTTCATGGCCTGCGTGATAGCGAGACAGATGGTCGTGCGTCCGCGCGATTCGTCGGCAACGACCAGGTTGGTGGTGAGCGGGTTGAGCCCGCGGTCGACGCACTCGACGCTGGCGTAGAACGTTTTAAGGTCGATGCAGATATAGGTGTGACGCTCGTGCCCCACGCGTCCTCCCATCAAACACATGTTCTTATCAAATACCTGTTCGATAATACCGGCTTGCGCGGACATCGTCAAAACCTGTCCCATTTTGGCAGGTATGGTCGTTCGGTTACATCGGGTATTTAACGCAGCCCTAAAGAGTGCGAAACAGCTCGGAAAACCTCGCTTCGTAGCATGAGCCTAACGATCGGTGCCACCTACATGCACGGAAGGGTTGTGGGAAAGATGGTCAATTATGGGTTTGGTATGCCAACGCGCCTTGTTGCGGATGGAGACGTGGCTCGCTGGTGCGGACGATTGGTCGCTCACTACGGCGGCACTAAGGCGCTGGTAGTGCTGGGCGGTGACAAGCATACGCGCGATGAGCTCGTCTCGGCGGCACTCGGCTCGCTCGATCGCACCCTGCTCGAACGCGTGCTCTTTCGTTGCGGTTTGGTCGGGGACGACGGGGGAGACGATTTGGTTGATGAGGCCGTAGCCCTGGCGACCGACGAAGGCGTGGACTTTGTCCTGGCGATCGGCGATGCCGATACTGCCGGCTTTGCGCGCGAACTCGCGCGTCGCATGTCGGCGCTCGATGCCGGCGAAGATGGTTTTGTCCCCTATGGATGCATTGTCTCGGAGGGCAAGGTGCCTGCTGTCGTGGGCACCGGCGAGGTTCCCGTTTTTGCCATTATCGCGCCCGAACTGCTGGAAGGCATCGGGTCTCCTCTGCGTGAGTTGCTCGGTAGCGTCTGCGCCGTGGCCTAATATTTGCCATAAAGGGATGGGCTATTTTTGGTTGATAAAGCGTTTGACCTGCCAAAATAAGCCTGTCCCTTTTTAATCGGTTGCCGTTTGGGGGTCGATTGGCAACGCTCGCTGATTGTAGTCTTGACCTGCGCTAGAATAGTGGCATCTGAATGTCCGGGCGCATGGAGGCGTGCGCCCGTATGCTGAGGAGGACTCTATGGCAACTGTTGCCGCACCTATCGATGCTACGTCGACTGCCGCTTGGAAGGCACTCGAGGCTCATCAGGAGAAGCTTGAGGCCGATGGTATCGACCTCAAGGCCTGGTTCGCTGCTGACGCCGACCGCGTGAACAAGCTGAGCTTTGACGCCGGTGACCTGCACTTCGATCTTTCGAAGAACCTGGTGACCGATGAGACCGTCAAGCTGCTGTGCGATCTTGCCCGCGAGGTGAAGCTCGAGGAGCGCCGCGACGCCATGTTCTCCGGCGAGCACATCAACACCACCGAGGACCGCGCCGTCCTGCACACCGCGCTTCGCCGCCCGGCAAGCGAGAAGGGCCAGCTCATCGTTGACGGCCAGGATGTCGTCGCCGACGTGCACGAGGTCCTCGACCGCATGTATGCCTTCGCCGAGCGCGTGCGCTCCGGTGAGTGGAAGGGCGTTACCGGCAAGAAGATCGAGCACCTGGTGTCCATCGGCATCGGTGGCTCCGATCTGGGCCCGGTCATGGCCTACGAGGCCCTGCGTCCCTACGCCGACGCCGGTATCGACTGCCGCTACATCTCCAACATCGACCCCAACGATCAGGCCGAGAAGCTCAAGGGCCTCGATCCCGAGACCACGCTCGTGATCATCGTCTCCAAGACTTTCACCACGCTTGAGACCCTCACCAACGCTCGCGAAGTCAAGACCTGGATGCTCGAGCAGCTCAAGGCTCAGGGCGCCATCGATGGCTCCGAGGAGCAGAACGCCGAGGCCGTGGCAAAGCACTTCGTCGCCGTTTCCACCGCACTCGAGAAGGTTGAGGCCTTCGGTATCGACCCCGCCAACGCCTTCGGCTTCTGGAACTGGGTCGGCGGCCGCTACTCCGTCGACTCCGCCGTGGGCCTGTCGCTGATCGTCGTGCTCGGCCCCGAGCGCTTCCAGCAGTTCCTCGAGGGCTTCCATGCCATTGACGAGTACTTCTGCAACACGCCGCTCGAGAGCAACGCCGTCGCGCTGATGGGCCTGTTCAACGTCTGGTACGTCAACTTCTTCGGCTCCAAGAGCCACGCCGTGCTTCCGTACTGCCAGTATCTGCACCGCTTCCCGGCCTACCTGCAGCAGCTCACCATGGAGTCCAACGGCAAGCACGTCCGCTGGGACGGCAGCGCTGTGACCTCCGATACCGGTGAGATCTTCTGGGGCGAGCCCGGCACCAACGGCCAGCATGCCTTCTACCAGCTGCTGCACCAGGGCACTGTGGTGGTCCCGGCCGACTTCATCGCTTTCGCCAATACTGCCAACCCCGCAACCGATAGCGGTCAGGATGTACATGAGCTGTTCCTGGGCAACTTCCTGGCCCAGACCAAGGCGCTCGCCTTTGGCAAGACTGCCGACGAGGTTCGTGCCGAGGGCACGCCCGAGCAGATCGTCCCGGCCCGTTGCTTTGAGGGCAACCGCCCGACGACCTCGATCTTCGGCGACACGCTGACCCCGTTCGCGCTCGGCGAGCTCATCGCCCTGTACGAGCACATCACGTTTGTCGAGGGCACGGTCTGGGGCATCGACTCCTACGACCAGTGGGGCGTTGAGCTGGGCAAGCAGCTTGCCAAGCAGATTACCCCGGCCTTCCACGACGACGCCGCCAAGGCCGAGCAGGACGCTTCGACCCAGGCGCTTATCGAGTTCTATCGCGCTCACCGTAAGTAGCCGCTGCTGTTAACGCATCGCGCCTTATAGTCAGGGGCCCGTATCCTATTGGATGCGGGCCCCTTTGCTTTGCCGTGGTCCCGGGGCGCACGGCCTTTGTGGAACATCGCTGGGGCGCCGCGCGCCGCGAGAACCCTGCGCCTAGATCTCGGCCTCCGCATGGTCTCGCTGCGCCTCGGGCAGCTCCCCGTAGAGCGGATGGTCTTCGAGCCTAAAGCGCTCGACCTGTTCGGGAGTGCGACCGCGCACAAAGAGCCACGAGCGATCGATCGGCGTCGCCATGAGCGTGCTGGGCAGCGCGTCGGCGCGGTCGGAAAACACCCGGGCACTCTCGGGATCCTGGAACGCCAGCACCAGATGTGTGTCGCAGTTGCCCATGATGGAGCGTGCGCGTGCCTCGCCATAGAGCGCATCGAGCTGGTTGGTCGACTGCAGCAGCAGCGTTGCCCAGATGTTGCGGCTTCGGATAATCGAGAGCACGTTGTCGATCTGGGGGATCTGCAGATTTGCGAAGTCATCGAGCATAAAGCGCACGGGCACGGGCAGGCTGCCGCCGGGCTGCCTATCGGCCTCACGAATGAGGCCCATAAACGCCTGCGAAATAAAGAGGCCGGTCAGCGGATCGAGATTGCGGTCAATATCGCTCACGGTTACAAACAGGGAGCAGGGGGTGTGTCCCATGGAAGCGAAGTCCACCTGATGGCACTCACGATAGAGCTGTGCCGCACCGTCGAATCCCAGACACATGACCTTTTCGGCAAGGATGCCGACGATGCTCGCGTGCATGCGCTCGGCATTTTGCGTAATGGCGTAGCGCCGCCATAGCGAGAGGGCATAGCTTTGGGGGTCGGTCGTGATCAGGTCGTCAAACAATCGGGCCGTGGCACCGTCCTGCAGGTGCTCGATCAGCTTGATGACCGAGCTGATCGTCTGCTCGTCGGCGGGTAGCTGTTCGGTGACGTAGGCAATAAGACACGACAGCAGGTTTGCCGCCGCATGATCCCAAAAAGGCTGGTTGTTGTCCTCGATGGGGCAGATGGCCTTTGCCACCGAGAGGATGTCCTGCTGGTTGGGCCTGCCGTCCGCCTTGCGGCGAATGTGCCTCAGGGGGTTGTAGCCGCAGCGCTCGATGCCGGGCGCAAGGGCCGGGACGGTGTTGAGGTCGGCGAAGTTGAGACATTGCACGCGGTAACCGTGGGCTGCCAGCACGGGTCCCACTTCGCGACAGAGCGTGCCTTTGGTGTCGAGCACGATGTAGCTTGCGTTCATTTGCAGCAGGTTGGGCTTGAGGACGTTTCGGGTCTTGCCGGCTCCCGAGGGGCCGATCACAAGTGCGTTGTTGTTGAGTCCCGTTTGGCGGGTGTCGCAGGAAAGCGTTCGATCCTTGGCGAGGATGGTGGACGATGCGGACTCAGATGCGGCGAGGCGGCTGGCGAGGTTAGACATGGGCGACCTCCTTGGTGGTCGAGAGGATTTCGTGGGCAAAGCCGAGCTCGACGGCGCGCTCGGCCGAAAGGTAGGTGTCTTTTGCGGTGAGGGACTGGATGCGCTTGGGCGTGAGGCCGCTGCGGTCCGAGAGGATTTGCGTGAGGGTCTTGCGGGTCTGCATGAGACGCCGGCTGGTTTCCTGCAGCGCAAGTGCCGAGCCGCCTGCCCCCTGGGGAATCAGCGGGTCGTGAATCATGAGCTCTGCATGGGGCGCCATACGGCGATCGTCGCCGCCCATAAAGATCACGGCGCCCATGGACGCGGCGAATTCCAGGCAGACGGTGCGGATGGGGCACGATGCGAGGCGCATGGCGTCATAGATCGCAAGACCCGATCGCACGCTTCCGCCGGCGCTGGCGACAAATATGGTGATGGGGCGGCTGGGGTCGGTGGCATCGAGCAGGCGGATCTGCTGGCATAGGTCGTGGGCCATCGGGGTTTCGATGTTTCCCATGACGGAGAGCTCGCGACGGGCGAGCATCTCATCGTAAATGCTGGTGAGCGTGATACCTCGGGCGGATTCACGCATGGTGAGGGGGCTGATGATGGGGGAATGATTGGTGTCCATGAGGACTCCTTTCTGTTGGTTGTGTTGTGGAATAGGATTGTTGCCCGCGGAGGGGCTGGCGGGCTACAGGGTTCGTCCGAGCCTGAGATCGAGCTCGGTTGTGGGGCATGCTGCCCGTTCGTGCGGCTCGCAAGCACCAAGGGCTCCAAAGCGATGGAGCGTTGCGGCGGGCGTGGTGTAGGCGAGCCGCAGCTGATGCTCGACAGGGGCACATCCGTCATTTTTGTAATGAGCCGCGTAGTACTGCGCGATGCTGGCGTTCATCTCGCTGCCATTGCGATGGCGCTCAAACTGGCGTCTGCAGGTCTCGATGATCTTTGCTACCGACTTGGGTGCCGTCGCGGGAACAAGGGCGAGATAGCCCTCAAATAGCTCGTTGATGCTCAGGAGGCACAGCAGGTCGATCAGCGTCCTTATGGCTGCTCCCTCGGCGGAAAAGTGCGCGGTCATGCGGTTATATCGGTTGCGGTCGACGATGGTCGCATGGGGTCTTGGAGTTTTCTGCCCCGTGGTCCCGGGCTTTTGCCGCGCCTGTGTATTGAGCTCGACGTTGCAGCGCTTGAGGCCGTCCAACGGAAGGAACAGTGCGGTGCGCAGGGTGTTTCGCTTGCTTTCGAGTTCATGACGCTCGTCGGGTTCCCATTCGAGCTTGAGTTTCGTGTCGAGCGCCGTAAGCATATGGGCTAGGCAGCCTACGGTAAGAACGCACGAATCGTTGTCGCGTTTTGGGGCATAGGGGTCTGTCAGCTTGCGAATGTCGGGGTCGCCCATGATCTTTGCGCAGCGCTTCAGCAGTTGAGGGTGGTCGGCCAAGATCGTCGCGAGCGGTAGCGACGCGTAGTTCTTGATGGTCGCGGCGGCAAAGGCGGCGTCATATTCGTTTGCATATGCTCGCTCAATGCGGGCATCCAGAATGCTTTTCTTATCGCCGTCTTCAGCGTGGTGGTTTGTCATAGCTTCTCCAATCGGTTGATGTTCGTGCTGTTTGTTGATGTGTTGGTTGTCGTGAGTGATGTGCTTGCCGTGGGTGATGTGCTGACGTTGGGGTGCTATGCGGTTTTCAATGAGCCCGTGAGGCAGTTGCTGCAGGGGCGGGATGGAACGGCCCATGCAAGGCGGAAGGCATCGTGCTCAAAATCGAGACAGCAATGCCCTGGGTGCCTCACATGTGGCAGTTACCTCATTAAGTTGTCATTGCGTTTGGGGCTGTACTTTGCCGGTCTTCTTTCTCTTACACGCTAAAAACTGAAACTTCATATGCTCGATCTACTTAAAACCGCAACGGCGGTCTTTTATCAACTTATATGTCGGAACGTGTCTTTGCAAGTACTTTTTTGCGTTTGTTTCAAATGGGGTGGTTTTGCAACCGTCACGCGCCACGCTATACGAACGTGCCCCGGCTCGGATAAGATGGTGCGATCGAGTTCTACCGCGCTCACCGCAAGTAGTCTTTGTTGCTGAGATAGGTCATGGCCGAAAGGGGCCCGTATCCGTTGGGATACGGGCCCCTTGCTATTTGAATGGGCATGAGGGTGTATTGAGGGGGGTGCCTGGCTGTCGGCATCCGCATGCGGCGCCATTTGCTGTCCGTAAATATACTTCTACGGCTAATTTCATACCACTTGTCGGAATGCGGACGCTGTCCTTGCGTATCGGGCGTACATTGAACGTGGTTTTTCGCGCGAAGCCACGAATCGGTTGTCGGTCCTGAACAAGGAGGCCCAGCATGACGCTTTCCAAACCCATCAATAAATACATCGACTATATCGATGCCCCCGAGGACACATTTGAGCAGTATGTCGAGAAGGCGCTAAAGTACAACTTCCGTTGTGTATTTGCGAACCTGCAGGAGTACGAGACGGGTTGCGCAATGCTCGAGGGTTCCGACATCATTCTTGCCGGCGCTATCGACTTTCCCCGGGGCACTATGACGCTTGAGGAGAAGCTTGCGAGGTTTGAGGAATACGCTGTGTGCGGCTTTACCGAGATTGACTACGTTTTGAATCAGGAGTCGGTCGAGAACCGCGATTTTGATGTCATCGAGCGCGAGATGACTGCCATTGCTGATTTTTGTCGCGCGCATGGCATCACTGACAAGGTGATCGTCGAGATGTGCAAGCTGGACGGCGACGATGCCGCCAAGCGTCGCGTCTGTGAGATTGCGCTGGAGGCTAAGCCGGGATTCCTTAAGACATCGACTGGCAGAAGCTTTGGCGGCGCTAAGCTCGAAGACGTGCGGCTGATGCACGAGGTGCTCGGCGATGCCGTGGCAATTAAGGCGGCGGGCGGTATCCATAATTACGAAGAGGCTTGTGCATTCATCGAGGCCGGCGTCAGCGCGTTGGGTGCATCGGCGGGCATCGCGATCGTCGAGGGTGCACCGACGGAGGAGCGTCGCTAGCAGACGTATTTGACCTGAGCGATAAAGCTTCACGACCACGCACCGTTCATGTTTGGGACAATATGACATTTTTCCCGTTGCAGACAGAGTCGCCGTGGGTGTTCTGTATGATGGCTCAGACAAGGTTGTTCAATGACGGGGAGGCATATATGGCTATCAAAGCCATCGCAATGGATATCGACGGTACGCTCACCAACGACCAAAAGGTCATCAGCCCGCGTACGCGCGAGAAGCTGCTCGCGGCGCAGGAGTCGGGCATTAAGCTCATCTTGGCTTCGGGCCGTCCCGCATGGGGACTGCACGCCTTGGCGCAGGAGCTCGACCTTCAAAACCATGACGGTCTGCTAGTTGCCTTTAATGGTGCGCATGTGGTCGACGCTCAGACCGATGAGGTCCTTTTTGACCAGGCCATGCCGGCTGACGAGCTGCACCGTCTGATTGATCATCTGCGCAATTTCGACGTGATCCCTATGATTTCGCTCGGTCGCGATCTGCATGTCGAGGATTCGTATCGCTGCATGATTACGCTGCCGGATGGCTCGCAGAAAAACATCGTCAAATACGAGCGCGATGCGTGCGACCTTAAGATCCGCGAGGTCGAGAGCTTGCATGAGGTCGCGGACGCTTATCCCGTGGACAAGCTGCTGACGGCGGGCGATCCGGCCTACCTGCAGGCGCATTACGAGGAGATGTATGCGCCCTTTAGGCAGACGCTTTCGGGCATGTTTACGGCCGACTGGTACTTTGAGTACACGGCGCCTGGTATCGACAAGGCCCGCGCGCTCGAGGGCGCCCTGCCCAAGCTCGGTATCGATGCCAGCGAGGTCGTATCGTTTGGTGACGGCCAGAACGACAAGTCCATGATTGAGTGGGCCGGCACCGGTGTTGCCATGGGCAACGCAGTCGATGAGGTTAAGGCGGTAGCCCAGATGGTGACCGCCAATAACAACGAAGACGGTATTGCGGTGGCGTTGGATAAGCTGCTGGGTTAGAATCGCCGATAATGCATGGTTCGGGCGCCTGCTTACAGGCGCCCTTTTGTTAGGGAGGGTGCCGTGTCCGCATTTCCGTTCGACGCCGTTATCTTTGATATGGACGGCGTCATTGTCGATACCGAGTATTACTACCTGGGCGAGACTGCCGCGTTTGCCAAGGAGCTTGGGCTTAACCTGACTCAAGAGGAGTTGAATGGGCAGGTTGGTACCTCGCATCAGTTCTTCCTGCATATGCTGGTCGATTGGTTTGAGCGCGCCGGTAAGGGGCATTTTACTGGCGAGGAAGCGTTGGCCCGTTGGGATGAGTGGGCGCATGAGCGTCCGCGCGACTATCAGACTTTGATTAACCCAGGCGCCGTGGATACGATTCGAGAGCTGCCGCGCCGGGGCGTTCGCGTGGCGCTTGCCAGCTCGTCTCCCATGGATAGCATCGAGGAAGTGCTCAATGCGTGCGGGCTGTCGGATGCCTTTGAGTATGTGGTGAGCGGCGAGCAGTTTAAGGAGAGCAAGCCCGAGCCCGACATCTACCTGCATGCGCTGGACCTGCTGGGGCTGCCCGCGAATCGCTGCTGCTGCGTTGAGGATTCGGTGCCCGGCATCACTGCCGGCAAGCGAGCCGGCCTGACGGTCATTGCCAAGCGCGAGGAGCGCTTTGGCTTTAGCCAGGATGCCGCGGACAAGATTATCGACCAGTTGCCGGAGCTGCTCGCGCTTTCTTAGGGGTGCGGTAGTTGCGCGTTTTTCGGGTCAGATGAGTAAATACCCGACATTTTGGTGCGATAGCAAGCATACTTTATGCTAATGCGAGCTCAAGGGCTTGTTGAATGTCCTTGAGCCCGCTTTAGACTTAATTGCGCTGGGAGAGGGTATATGCCACCGACTGAAGGGCTAACTGACGGTAAAGCTGCGATACCGCTGTACCAACAGGTTATCGATATCATCAAAAACGAAATCAACTCCGGTGCCTACAAGGCGGGCGAGCGGATTCCCAACGAATTTGAATTAGCTGAAAGCTATAAAGTTGGCCGTGTTACCGTGCGGCGCGCTATTGAGGAGCTTGTCCAGCAGGGCTATCTAACGAAGCGACAGGGGAAAGGCACGTTTGTCAATGCCCCCAAGCTTAAGCGCAAGATTCGCCAGAAGGATGACGTCCAGAGTTTTTCGGACGCATGCCGCGTTAACGGAATGGAGCCGGGGGCGCGCGTCATTTCGAGAAAGATACTGCCGGCGGATTCCACCGAAGCGCAGTTCTTTGGTGTTCCCGTTGGAACTGATTTGATTTGCGTTGAGCGTGTGCGTACTGCCGATGGGGTCCCCGTCATGCTTGAGAACAACATATACGTTTACGAGGACAACGCTTATCTGTCAACGGCACCTCTATCTAACCAATCCATTTTTGAGTTCGTGCGCAACCGGACGGGCCGTACGCCCGCGTTTACCGACCCGTGCACGCTCGAGATCGCGTGCGCCTCGCCCGAGGTCGCTCGGCTGTTGGCGGTTTCCGTTGGCGAACCCTTGTTTTACATGGATGCCTTCTTTTTCGATGAGCAGCGGCGGCCGTTTATCATCGGTCGTCAGCGGATCGTTGGGTCTCGCTACGTTTTTGACATCTAGGACATTGCGAATGGAGACGCCCGGTGGATCATCTCACCGGGCGTTTCCATACCGTTCACGGCGCAAACGCAACCGTTCAACCGCGTTGCGGCAATCAGTTTGAAATTATCTTGATGACGAGAAAAGCTGCTGGTAATCTATGGGACGTCATAGAACGTTTGCATTGTGCAAACGTTGAAGCGAGATGCGATGCAGTCTCGAGTTCTTTGGAGGTATCTATGTCAGATACGAAGGCGAAGAAGACAAACAGACGTTTTAAGTTCAAATTACCGCATGTCTATACGATCATGTTCTTGCTGATTGTTGTCTTTGCGGTTCTGACTTGGATCGTTCCTTCTGGTCAGTATCAGCGCAAGACGATTTCGACAGCGGCGGGCGAGCGTGAAGTCGCCGTTGCTGGAACCTATGAACAGGTCGATAAGAACTACACCGATTCCGAGACCGGCGAGACCATCAATCTGGGCCAGGATATCTTCGCAGTCCTGCAAGCGCCCACCAAGGGTATCCAAGAAGCTGCCGACGTCGTTGCGTTCGTCTTATTGATTGGCGGATCGTTCGCAATCATCACCAAGACCAACGCTTTGAATGCCGGCATGAGCCGTGTGATTAAAAAGCTCAAGAACAAGGACATCCTCATCATTCCCATCACGATGACGTTGCTGTCCATTTGCGGCACTACGTTTGGTATGTCTGAGGAAGCCCTGCCGTTCTATGCCATCTTCATTCCTATCATGATGGGTATCGGCTATGACTCGATGACGGCATTCATCATCTGCTTCCTTGGTCCCAACCTGGGATATTGTGCTTCGACCATCGACCCGTTTAATGTTTTGATCGCCCAAGGCATCATTGGCATCGAGGGCAATCCGCAACTGTGGCTGCGTGCCGTTTCTTGGGTCATCTTCACTGCCGTCGGTATCGCATGGGCCATGCGCTACGCCATGCGCGTCAAGAAAAATCCCGAGTCGTCCATTGTGTACGAGGACGATAAGCTCAAGCGTATTGAGTTTTCCGTGACCGATGCCTCCATCGAGGAAGAGTTCACTATCCGTCAGAAGCTCGTGCTTATCGATTTTGCTTGCGGTATGGGCATTATCGTCTGGGGTCTTGTTACCCAGGGCTGGTACATGAATGAGATTTCCGCCGTGTTCCTTGGCATGGGCCTGCTTGCCGGTATCCTGGGCGGTCTTGACCAGCAGACGATCGCAGAGGAGTTCGTTAAGGGTCTTGCCGACTTTGCGTACGCTGCCATCGTTATCGGTATCGCTCGCGGTATTCTGGTCATCGCCGAGGGCGGCATGATCATCGACACCATCCTCCAGGCGCTCGCTACTGCGCTTGCCGGTGCACCCGCCGCCGTCTACACCACGTTTATGTATATCGTCCTTGGCCTGCTCTCTTTGCTGGTTCCCTCGAGTTCTGGCCTGGCGGCGCTCACCATGCCCGTTATGGGCCCCCTGACCGAGCTCATGGGCCTCAATCCCGAGGCGGCCGTCACCGCGCTCCAGTTTGCCAACCAGACCATCAACACCATCAGCCCCGTGGCGGGCATGACGGTCGCCGGTCTTGCCGTGGCTAGGATTTCGTTTGGCCAATGGTGGAAGACCATTTGGAAGTTCTTCATCTTCATGGTCGTGTTTGGATTGGTCATTACTGCCATTTCCGGCATGCTTCCGGCGTAGGTGGTTGTGATGTCTGATCGTTTGACGGTCCTGACGTCTAAGAGCGTCTTTACCGGTACGGGGGACCTGCCGTTTGAAGGTTTCGTAGCGGTCCGTGGCAATCGAATTGAGGCTGTTGGCGCCACGTGTGAGGTAGCTTCGTATTTGACCCAGGCGGACGAGGTAGTTGACCTGGGCGACCGCACTGTCATGCCTGGCCTGATCGATGTGCATACCTTCTATACAGGTTGGGCGCTGCGGACGTTGGGGTCTGATCTGTCCGGCATCGCTGATGCCAAAGAGGCTGTGTCGCTCTTGCGTGCATGGAAAGAAGATCATCCGGATTGCGCGGCGGCTTTTGGCCACAACCTACCCGAAACGTTGGCATCGGATGCCGAGAACGCAAATACGGCAGCTGTGTTTGACGATTGTTTTGGCGATATCCCCGTCGTCTGCTTTACACCGGGAGCGGAGACCTGCGTTCTCAATGCTGCTGCCAGTGCGCGATACGGCTTTACACCCCAGGCGTGCTATGCCGAGAAGATCTGGCGCATGATGAGCGATTTCCTCGCGCTGCCCGAGGTGCGTGCCGGGTATTCGGACTACATGAGCATGCTTAACGAGCGCGGCGTTACCGCCATCAAGGAGATGGCGTTTGATGACTACTACGGCTTTGCCGACGAAATGGCTCGCCGTGAGGAATCTGGTGAGCTGACGGTTCGCGTCTCTATGATGTCGCAGCCGGTGGGTGCCGGTGCAAATCTGGCATATGCCCGCGAGGCACGAGAGCGCTTCCGGGGACCGTTCGTTCGTTTTTCTGGCTTCAACCGTATGACCGATCGCGGTGTATGGGCGGGGCTTGCCGAGATGATTGACCCCTATGAAGACACGGCCGATGCGGGCGCTGCCGGCAAGACGGTCGTCGAGGAGCCAGAGTGGGATCTGATTGAGAGCGAGCTGCGTGCAATTGATGCTGACGGCTTCCGATATTCCTTGCATTGCCAGGGCGATGGCGCCGTTCGTCGCACCGTGGCGCTCTATGCCTCGCTGCCTCGAGACGAGCATGGACGGATGCTTCGCCGCCATGCGATTACCGATCTCGAGAACTCTGACCCGACCGATCTTGTCGAGTTTGGCAAGTTAGGTGGAATTTGCGAGGTCTATCCGCAGATTCTGACGCTGGACCGGCGTGAGGATTGCCTGTCGATGATGCGTCGACAAATTGGCGAGACGCGACTTTTGCACAGCTGGAATCGCCGCGGCATGGAAGATTCCGGATGCACAGTGTGCTGTGGAACGGATTTGCCGCTGCTGATTCCGAGCCTGGGCGAGTCAATCTACAGTGCGTGCGGCGGATACTTCGACGACGGACTGCCCGTGAATGAGGTCAACGCGCTGACGCTTGTCGAGCTCTTGCGCGCTTGGACTGCCGGGGGCGCGTACGACCTGATGCGCGAAGACGAGCTGGGTACGCTCGAGGTCGGCAAGCTTGCCGATATCTGCGTGCTCGATCGGGATGTGTTTGACCTCGATTATCGCGACGCACGCGATCTTGCGGTTGATATGACGATGTCGGACGGACAAATCGTGTTTGATCGAAATAAGGAGGCATAAGATGCCTGAATCCAAACCGACGCTGCGCCGCGAGCAGATTGCGGGCATGAATATCCACTACATCATGTGGTCGCTCGATTACTTCCTTGATGTGCAGCAGCGTTTGGGCTTTGAGTCCATTGAGCTGTGGTGTGCGGAGCCGCATGTGACGCTCGACCACACGGGCTACTTTGAGGCTGAGGTCCTGGCGAAAAAGGCTGCAGACCGTGGGCTTAGGTATCGTACTCTGTGCCCCGAGAATGTTGTCTATCCTTGGCAGTACTGCGCACGCAAACCGCTGCATGAACAGCGCAGCCTGGCGTACTTTAAGCACGGCATTGAGCTTGCCGAGGTACTTGGGTGCGACCGTATGTCCGTCAACTCGGGCTGGGGCGACTGGGACGAGGACCGCGAGGAAGCCTGGAAGCGCAGCCGCGAGCACTTGTCCATTCTGGCGGAGTATGCCGGCGAGCACGGTCTGGTGCTTACGATGGAAAGCCTGCGTCCCGAGGAGAGCAACCTTGTGACGACGGTTTCCGATGCGAAGCGCATGATTGACGAGGTCGCGAGCCCGTACTTACAGCCCATGGTTGATACAACCGCGATGGGCGTTGCAGGCGAGACGCTCGAGGACTGGTTTGCCGCCTTTGGTGATGGGGCAATTCACGAGATGCACTTTATCGACGGTGACCCGTATGGCCATCTGGTGTGGGGCGATGGCAAGCACGATATGGACGCCTTCGTCGCCACACTCAACGCCCATGGTTTCGACGGCATGCTGGGCCAGGAAATCACGGACGGTCGTTACTACGATGACCCGGCGGCGGCAGATGCCAAGAACATGGCCGCATTCGAGAAATATCTGATTGACTAAAACAACTATCGGCCACGCAACCAACGTCATTGATTGCGGGCCAAATAAGAAAGGAACTGGATATGAACGCACACGATCTGATCAAAGAGGCAATTGCCGAGAAGGGCAAGTTCGACAGCGTCTACTGGATTGCTTGCGGTGGCTCCATGATCGATTTGATCCCGGCTCATGAGCTTCTGCAGCGCGAGGCAACCACCTTCACTTCGTATATCTATACGGCTCGCGAGTTCGATATCATGCGTCCGCGTCGTCTGGGCGAGAAGTCCCTGGTCATCGCTTGCAGCCACAGCGGCAACACCCCGGAGGTCGTCGAGGGCTGCGAGATTGCCCTTGCTGCCGGTGCTACGGTGATCGCCCAGACCGACAACGCTGGATCCAAGATCGACTCCGGCAAGTGGACCACGTGGGTCTACCCATGGGGCGAGGGCGTGCCGCAGGCCGAGGTCCCCGCTGGTATTTCGCTGTCGCTTGCGGCAGAGCTGCTCGATCAGCAGGAGGGCTACGCCGATCTTGCCGATATGTATGCCGGTATTGCCGAGATGGATAAGATTCTTCCTCCGGCACGCGAGAAGGTAAATGCCGAGCTGGGCGATCGCTTTGCCAAGCTTTGCCAGGAGCACGAGTTCTTCTATATTCTGGGCAGCGGTCCCAACTTTAGCCAGACCTACGGTTTCGCTATCTGCTCTCTTATGGAGATGCAGTGGCAGCATTGCAGCTACATCCACTCCGCCGAGTACTTCCATGGCCCCTTCGAGGCTACTCAGGATGGCGTTTTTTACTTCCTGCAGATGGGCTCCAGCGAGTGCCGTGCTATGGACGAGCGCGCCCTGGCGTTCCTTAAGACGCATACCGATACGCTGATGGTGCTCGATGCCAAGGAGTACGGTATGGAAGCCGTGCCGGCGAGCGTTCGTGCCTATCTGGACCCGGTGCTGTTCTACGCCATGAACTGCGAGCTGCGTGCTGCACGCGGCAAGGTGTTTGATCACGATCCCGATTTCCGTCGCTATATGGGTGTTGTCGAGTACTAGAAGGGACAAAGGCCATGGCATTTAACGTTAACGCGCTCGGATTTGGCGACAACGTCGTCGATCGCTACGAGCATATCCACACCATGTATCCTGGCGGCAATGCGGTGAACTTCGCCGTTTATGCCAAGAAATGCGGTGCCGCACGCTCCGCATACATGGGCATTTTTGGCAATGATGCCGCTGCCGAGCATGTCATTGCAAGCCTCGAGGATGAGGGTATCGAGCTTGACAAGTGCGAGCAGATGATTGGCGAGAACGGAGCGGCTCGCGTGACCGTCGTCGACGGTGACCGTGTCTTCCTCGGCTCCAACGAGGGCGGTATCCGTGGCGATGCGCGCTATGTCCTCGATCGCTTTGACCTTGCGTACATGAAGCAGTTCGATGTGGTTCATTCGGGCAACTATTGCTTTACCGAGCGCGAGCTGCCCAAGTTGAAGGCTGCGGGCGTCACGGTCTCTTTTGACTTTTCGGACGACTCTACTGACGAGTACTACGAGCAGATTGCGCCCTACGTCGATTTCGCTTTCTTTAGTGCGGCGGATGCCGCGAGTGAGGACGAGATTCGCGAGCGTCTGGCATGGGTGAAGGGCCTGGGTCCGCGTTTTGTGTCGGCTACGGCGGGCGCCGAGGGCTGCATTGCTTACGACGGCGAGCGTTATTACCGCCAGCTGGCTAAACCGGTAACGGACATGAAGGACACCATGGGGGCGGGCGACTCGTTCCTCACCTCGTTTTTGATGTGCTATCTCGATTCCGCCAAGCGTGGTGAGGATGGCGCCGAGGCTATCGAGCGCGCGCTCGACTTTGCTGCCGGGTTTGCCTCGACCGTGTGCGGCATGGAAGGTTCTTGGGGCCACGGAGCACCAATCGTCGAATAGCTTAAGAAAGCGTACGGCGGTCTGGCTATGAGGTCTTGGACAGCCGACGCAAAACAATAAGCGAAACGCGAAAAGGGGGCTCGCCATGTGGTGGGTCCCCTTTTGAGCATTGGAGAAGACCATGGGTATTAAAGCGTGCGCAGCTGGTTTTTGCTGTGCGGACGTCTATCAAAACATCGGCGTGTTCTATCCGACTGGTAATGGCATTGACTGGGGTATCCATCTTGCACGAATGGGCGTTTCGGTATCCGCCGTGTCGGTTGTCGGCAAGGACGAGTACGGAGACAAGATGAGAGAGGCGCTGGCCGCTGAGGGGCTCGATATCTCACATCTGCGGGTGGAGGATGGCGACACCTCGGTGATGCTCATGGCATTGAAAGACGGCGTCGATCGCGTGCATCTCGAGGCAATCGATGGCGTAATGGAGACATATCGACCGAATGAAGATGACCGGGCGTTTATCCTAGAGCATGACATCATTCATACCGACCTGTTTGGCAATTGTTTGGACCTCCTGCCCGAATGGCACGATGCGGGCAAGACGGTGGTTATGGACTTCTCGGTGTTCAGCCAGGATCCCGAATATGCATGTGAGAATCATTTTCCCTACGTTGACTACGCATTTATGTCGTTTGAAGAGGACACTCCGGAGCTACGAGACTGGGTACGCCACGTGCAGGAATTGGGACCGCGCGTTGCGGTTGCCACGCTTGGCGAGAAGGGAAGCATTGCCTATGACGGTGAGCGCTTCTATGAGTGCGGGATCGTACCGGCGGAGAAGGTCGTTAATACCGTGGGTGCCGGCGACTCGTATATTGCCGGGTTTACCAAGGGCGTGATCGATGGCCTTGATATTCCGGCGTGTATGAAGGCGGGCGCTGAGCTGTCGTCCCGAGTGATTGGTTCGTTTGAGCCGTACTAGGGTCAAATGCCTGGAAAGGAGTACGAAATGGTTATCGACATGTTGGTTCAGCCCATGCTCTACGGCGAGATCTGTACGCCGGGTGATGAGCCTGATGGATTCGGTTTTTGGTCACGAGAATTTGGTATGGGGCATATGGGTCCCATGGATTGGGACGAGCTTCAAGTTGAGATGGACGTCTGCGATGTGCAGAAGAGCTTGCTCATGCCGCTCGATGTAACCACGGCATGCGGAGGGCATTTTGGCACCAATGACCAGATTGCCATGCTGGTTGCCGCGCACCCCGATCGTCTGTGGGGATTTGCGAGCGTAGATCCGCGGGTGAGCAGTGCCGCAGGCGAATTGGAGCGCGCCTTTACCGAGCTGGGGGCAAAGGGGCTTTGTCTGCATCCGGCAAAGCAGGGTTTTGACCCCGATGATGCTGTGGCTGAGCCGCTTTACGAGCTGTGCGAGCGCTATAACAAGCCGGTGGTTTTCCATGCCGGTATGTCTTGGGAGCCGGGCGCAGAGCTCTCGCGCAGTAACCCGCTTGCATTTGAGCACACAATCGCAACGCATCCAAATGTGCGTTTTAGTTTGACCCACTTTGGCTGGCCCTGGGTGCGCGAGACCGTGGCGATGCTGCTCAAGTATCCCAACTGCTACACGGACACCTCTATCACTTACATCGATTCGCCCGAGGAGATGATGCAGCGTCTTTTCACGGTCGATATGGGGCCGCTGTGGTATGAGCGCGCGCTATCGCATCAAGTGATGTTCGCCAGCAATACGCCGCGTTTCCGTGCATTCAAACTCAAGCGGGCGCTCGATACCGTGTCCATGCGCGATGATGCGCGAGAAAGGCTCTACTGGGGTAATGCCCTGCGTTTTCTTGAAGGGGATGAGTAAACATGGTGACGCTCGAAACATTGAGCTATCTATCGACTGCTCCGGACCAGTTCATCGATATTACCGAAGACGTGCACGCTGCCATCGAACGCAGCTCGGTGACCAATGGCTTGGCAGCGATTATTTTGTCGCATACGACCTGTGGAATCGTGGTAAACGAGGGGCTGCCCTGCGTGGAGACGGATCTTATGGAAACGCTTGATCGCATCGCCCCACTCGATGCCCCCTATGCGCATGCACACTTCCTGCCGAGCTATGGAGCCACCGGCAACAACTCCTGTGGGCATATCAAGAGCATGATTTGTGGAAACAGTTGCTTCTTTCCCGTCCAAGATGGCCACATCGTGTGCGGAAGTGCCCAGAACATCTATCTTGCGGAGTTTGACGGTCCGCAGAAGCGAAAAGTGTACGTCGAGGTGCTGGGGGAGTAACGTCCCTGCAATAACTCTATGAAGGAGCACGTTATGTCGTTTCTAACCTCGATGTTCAAGACCGAAAAGCCGGTTATCGGAATGCTGCACCTGCGTCCTCTGCCGGGCGATCCACTGTATTACCCGGGCGGAAGCGTGTCGCAGGTCGTGGAAGCTGCCAAGCGCGATCTCGAGGCGTTGCAGCAGGGCGGTGTCGATGGCATTTTGATTACCAATGAGCTCTCGATGCCCTATGAGCAGCACGTTTCTCCCTCAACCCTTGCATCGATGGGCTATGTAATCGGGGCTCTATCCCATGATCTGTCGACCCCTTGGGGAGCTGAGGCTATTTACGACGGTGATGCCACAATCGAGCTGTGCGCTGCCGTCGACGCGCAGTTCACACGCTGCAATTTTTGCGGTGCCTGGGCCGGTGATCTTGGGCTGATTAACCGAGATTTCGCTCACACCATGCGTCGCAAGGCGGCGCTGCGCTTGGACGACCTCAAGCTTTTTCACTTCATCACGAGCGAGGGGGAGGTTTATCTCAACGACCGCACGACTGCGGACATTGCCGATTCACTTCTCTTTAATTGCCTTCCGGATGCAATGGTCATCGGCGGTTCGGCTGCCGGTCGTGGCGCTTCGGGCGAGCTTGCCGATGAAGTCCGCGAGCGTGTTGGCGAAGTACCCGTGGTATGTGGCACCGGTTGTCGCGAAAATACCGTGGCTGACGTATTTGCTCACTACGATGGCGCGTTTGTCGGCACCTGCTTAAAGCGCGACGGAAAGCTGGATGCCCCGGTTGATGTTGAGCGGGTAGCTCGTTTTATGGCTGCCGCTCGTACGGCGCGAGGGGAGTAGGCACCTATGGCGCTCTATCTGGGTATTGATATTGGGACAAGCGCCTCTAAAGGCGTTTTAATCGATGATCGATGCAACATCGTTTGCCAAGCCTCTTGTGGACATGAGACGGACAACCCGTGTGACGGATGGTACCAGCATGATGCGGAGGCAGTTTGGTGGGGCGATTTTTGCCGCTTGTCGCGCGAGCTGGTGGCGCGATCGGGGGTTAACGCGGCACAGATCGGATGCGTGGGCCTTTCCGCATTGGGTTGCGACTGTGTGCCGGTCGATACCGAGTGCAACGCGCTGGCGCCCGCGATTTTGTATGGAGTCGATGCACGTTCGAAGCCGCAGATTGACGAGCTTCTTTCCGAATATGGGTCAGATCGCGCACGCGAGCTTTTCGGGCACGATCCCTGTTCGTCAGATATTGCTCCCAAGATCTTGTGGTTTAAGGAGAATATGCCCGAGGTGCACGAACGTGCCGCGAAGTTCCTGACGGCGTCATCGTTTCTATGCGCAAAGTTGACGGGGCGTTTTACGGTGGACCGTTATTTGGCGGAGGATTTTCTTCCCCTATACGACCGCTACACCTGGAAGGTTGATGCTCGGGAATGTGCTCGTTTCTGCCGGCCTGACCAGATGGCGGAGGTAATGTCGGCTACCGATATTGCCGGGGTGATTACGCGGCGTGCGGCTGAGGCGACGGGGCTCGCGGCAGGGACACCTGTCTTAGTGGGAACGGGCGATTCTGGTGCCGAGGCCATTTCGACGGGTGTATTCCGTCCCGGCGATATGATGGTTCAGTTGGGGAGTACGGCGTATTTCATCTACCTAGCTGATCATATGATCGATGATGCCCGCCTGTGGCCGGGGACGTTTATCATTCCCGGAACTTACGGGATCTGCGCGGGGACCAATACGGCGGGCGCACTCACATCGTGGCTGCGCCAAGAGCTGTATCGCGACGCCGTAGAGGCCGAGGGCCACGGTGGTCCCGATGCCTATTCGGTTATGGCGCATGATGCCGCCGATGTGGCGCCGGGTGCCGATGGGCTCCTGTGTCTGCCGTACTTTGCGGGGGAGCGTACTCCGCTCAACGATCCCGAGGCGCGTGGCGTCTTCTTTGGCCTGACCGGAAGGCATACGCGAGCCCATATGGTTCGCGCCGCCTTGGAAGGCGTCGCGTATACCGTTGCATCCCATGTCGACATTATCGAGCGAGAGCATGGACTGCCAATTGGGCGCATTATGCTTGTCGGAGGTGGAACCAAGAATCCAGTTTGGATGCAGGCTATCGCCGACGTATGCGGGCGCGAGGTCTCGGTTGCCAAGGTTACGGTGGGTGCATGCTTCGGTGATGCCATCATGGCAGCTCTCGCAGGTGGCGCCTATGCATCATGGGATGAACTCGCCCGAGTCCTTGGCGTTGCGCAAACAATCGTGCCCGATATGACTGCCCACGAGTTATATGCGTCGCGCCGTCATATCTTCGACGAATTGTATGCACGCAACCGTGATCTCATGCACGAATTGGTGTAATGCTGCCGAATTGTACTGCCTACCAATAGGGACTGCGTTGTGCGATTCGCATGTCCCTTGGCATTTTAGCCCACAGGGGTTAGCGAAGGTCAAAAACAGCGTGCGCATTTGCTAAATCTGCCGACTCGATGCGCTTTGCGTCACAGTTTTTGAGTGAGGCAATGCGCATCGAGGTCCTTGTGAGCGATCTGATGAGCGACTGTGCGCTTGTTTCTGTGTTTGGTTCGGCTGGTGAATCGGTCTCGAGCAGTAGACGGTCGAGTGGAATCTGTCGGGCATATTCGCGTCCACGTTTAGACGCAAGCATGCGTTCGTTGACGGAAAAATTACAGCCCGCATTACGCGCGCGGGCGAGTTCGTCCGAAGTGCCGCTAAACCAGTGGAAGATGATAGCGGGGGAGTCGGAACTTGGGATGAGTAGTCCATGCGATTCGAGGACGTCCAGTACGGCTCCTGCCGAACAAACGGCGTGAATTGATATCACACGCCCGACAAGAGGATGCTGCACGAGCGCATCGCAGAGCCGGTCAAGCGCCTGTATTTGTAGCGGCTCGCTTCCTGCAAAGCGTGCGGAAAAGTCGAGTCCCACCTCGCCGATGTAGCGCTCTTGGGCAGCAACTTCGCAAAGCAGATCGACTTCGGCAGGACCGCAGCGGCCGTCGGCGAGCCACCAGGGGTGGAGCCCAACGCCAGCGATGATGCCTGGTAGGCGACGGGCGCGCTCGTTTGCGGCCGAAAAGTCGCGTGGGTCGACCCCGCAGTCAAAGAGCCCCAGACCCAACGCCGCCGACTCACTGGCTGCAGCATCGGGGCCGAGCATCAAATCAAGATGACAATGCGTGTCAAAGAATCGCGGTTCCATCGCAGGACATTCTGCTAGTCCAGGCGCTGGCCATCGGCGCGTACGCGCTCGGTGCCGCGCCCACTGATCTGGCGGATAACCTCGCCGGCAATCATCTGGCCCATGATGGGCGGCATAAAGCTGGCGGTTCCGAGCTCGGTACGCTCGTGGATGTTGGAAGGGTCGCGGGGCTGTGTCTTAACCGATTCCTCGCAGCTAAACAGTACATGCAGGCTCTTGATTCCGCGCTTCTTGCATTCTTTGCGCATAATGCGGCTCATGGGGTCACGTACCGTATCGAAGATGTCGGCAAAGCGGAGGCACTCGGGATGGAGCTTGTTGGCCCCGCCCATGGAGCTAACCAAACGAATGTCGTGGTCCTGAGCATATCTGGCAATGGTGAGCTTGGCCGAGATGGTGTCAATGGCGTCGACGACGTAATCGAGCTTGTCGTCCGTCTGCTCAAAAACGCTCGCGAAGAACTCGTCGATGTTATCGCTCAACAGGTATTCGGTGCGCTTGATAACGGTGGCGGCGGGATTGATATCGCGAATCATGGCTTCCATCACGTCCACCTTGCGCTTGCCGACGGTGCTGTGAAAGGCGATGGCCTGGCGATTGATATTGCTAGGCGCGATGATGTCCTTGTCCAGAATGACGAAATGACCAATACCGCCGCGGGCGAGTGCTTCGCAGCAGTTGGAGCCCACGCCTCCGCAGCCGAGCACCAGCACCGTAGCATCGGCGAGCTTATCGAGTGCCTCGCGGCCCATGATGATCTCGAGCTTGGTGTCGCGTGTTTCGATGGGAGTTGCGGCTGCGGTTTCGGTCATAGACATCCTCCGATGGGGAAGCGAATCGTGTTTTAGCTATCGTCATTATAGGTATTATCGCGATTCCATTTGAGCCCTAGGGGTTTGTTGAAATGGGATTGGAATTCACATAAGATTGAAGCAGATGGCACCCGTTGCAGCGGGTTAGCCAACTCCAAAACACGTTTGTAGCGTGAGAAGTGGCCGTCTTCGCATTACGCGGAGTCGGCTTTTTTTGAGTACAAGATTAGACAGTTAGACAAACATCTAAATATCGAGTATAGTGTGCGCGTCATGAGAGATGATGAGAGGAGGTCTTATGCCGGGAGAGGGTTTTAAGGCGCTTGCCGATCCAACGCGACGGCGCATTTTGGAGTTGCTGCGCGAGGGCAATTGCACGGCGGGGGAGCTTGCCGAGCATTTCGATATCAGTAAGCCGTCGCTGAGCCATCACTTGGCGACGCTCAAAAACGCCGGGTTGGTGACCGACGAGCGCCATGGCCAAAACATCGTATACAGCTTAAACACCACCGTCATGCAGGATTTAATTGGCTGGTTTATGGGCTTTACAAACATTGAAGGTGATAAGGATGAATAACGAAAACAAGGGCATTCACCCCACGGGGGTATCGTCGCGCGTGTGGATTGCGCTGGTCGCTCTGTGCGTCGCCAATGTCGTAGCGCACCTCATGGTGATGCCGAGCTTGCCTGCGCAGATTCCCACGCACTGGGGCGCGAACGGCGCCGTCGACGGTTGGGGTCCTAGCTGGATGGCCTCCGCGCTCGGCGTGCTGCCTCTGGTGCTTCTCGCAATGTTCTGCGTGGTGCCGCGCATCGACCCCAAAGGTGAGGCATATCGAACCTCGGGCAAGTTCTACCAGGGCTTCGTAATCGCCTTCACCTTGTTCATGTGCGCCACAAGCTGGCTGGGAGAGCTTACGGTCTGGGGCGTGGTGCCGGCGGTCGGTTCGGTTAACGTGCTGATTTCCGGTGTTGTCGGTTTGCTGTTCATCGGCGTAGGCAACTACTTGCCGCGTGTGAAGCAGAACTATACGCTCGGTATCAAGACACCCTGGGCGCTTGCCGATCCCGAGAACTGGCGCCGTACGCAGCGTTTTGGCGGCGCCTGCTTTATGGTGCTGGGTATTGGCCTGATTGTGATGGGCGTGGCAGGCAGCGTGCTTTCGAGTGAAGTCGTCGCCGCGGTGATTGCGGTTCTGGCGTTTGGTTCGGTTGGAGCCGTCTACGTCTACTCGTATCTGTTGTGGCGCAAATCGCAGCGAGCCGCTCGTTAAGGTTGCGGAAAACTAGCGTACGCAGTTCATAGTATGTTCCGGGGGACTTTTCCCAGGTAGTATTAGGGGGTGTGGGCAACCATGCCCCTTTTTATTAGAACGCGCGGACTGCCTCTCCGCTTTTTCCAAAACGGAGAGGGGGAGAAGATTTCCGCAGCTAGATAAGGAGAAATGACTGTGGCGGAGTTCATCTACCAGATGTATCAGGCTCGTAAGGCCCATGGCGACAAGGTAATCCTTGACGACGTGACCCTGAGCTTCTACCCCGGTGCCAAGATCGGCGTCGTGGGCCCCAACGGTATGGGCAAGTCGACCCTGCTCAAGATCATGGCCGGCATCGAGGAGGTCTCCAACGGCGATGCCAGGCTCACTCCCGGCTACACCGTGGGCATCCTGCAGCAGGAGCCGCCGCTCGACGACGACAAGACCGTCATCGAGAACGTGCGCATGGCGTTTGGCGACATGATTGCCAAGGTCGATCGCTTCAACAAGATCGGCGAGGAGATGTGCGACCCGGACTGCGACATGGACGCCCTCATGGCCGAGATGGGCAAGCTCCAGGACGAGATCGACGCCGCTGACGGCTGGGATATCGATTCCAAGCTCGGCCAGGCCATGGACGCCCTGCAGCTGCCCGATTCCGACATGCCGGTCAATGTGCTTTCCGGCGGCGAGCGTCGTCGCGTGGCCCTGTGCAAGCTGCTGCTCGAGGCTCCCGACCTGCTGCTGCTCGACGAGCCCACGAATCACCTGGATGCCGAGTCGATCCTGTGGCTCGAGCACTTCCTGCACAACTATCAGGGCGCGGTGCTTGCCGTCACGCACGATCGCTACTTCCTGGATAACGTTGCCGAGTGGATCTGCGAGGTTGACCGCGGTCACCTTTATCCCTACAAGGGCAACTACTCCACGTATCTGGAGACCAAGGCCGCGCGCATCGAGGCGCAGGGCAACCGCGACGCCAAGCTCGCCAAGCGCATGGAGGCCGAGCTCGAGTGGGTGCGCAGCTCGCCCAAGGCTCGCCAGGCCAAGAACAAGGCTCGTCTGGCTCGCTACGAGGAGATGGAGGCCGAGGCCCGCGCAAGCCAGAAGCTCGACTGGACCGACATCCGCATCCCTGTGGGCCCGCGTCTGGGCAACAAGGTACTCGAGGCCCATCACCTGCACAAGGAGTTCGATGGCCGTGTGCTCATCGGCGACCTTTCGTTCACCCTGCCGCGCAACGGCATCGTGGGCGTCATCGGCCCCAACGGCGTGGGCAAGACTACGCTCTTCAAGACCATCGTGGGTCTGGAGCCGCTGACTTCGGGCGAGCTCGAGGTGGGCGAGACCGTCAAGATCTCCTACGTCGATCAGAACCGTTCTGGTATCGACCCCGACAAGAACCTGTGGGAGGTCGTCTCGGACGGCCTGGACCACATGATGGTGGGCGAGACCGAGGTCCCCAGCCGCGCGTACGTGGCGAGCTTTGGCTTTAAGGGCCAGGACCAGCAGAAGCGCGCCGGCGTGCTCTCCGGTGGCGAGCGCAACCGTCTGAACCTGGCACTCACGCTCAAGCAGGGCGGCAACCTGCTGCTCCTCGACGAGCCCACGAACGACCTCGACGTCGAGACGCTGTCCTCGCTCGAAGCGGCGCTGCTCGAGTTCCCGGGCTGCTCGGTGGTCATTAGCCATGACCGTATGTTCCTGGACCGCGTCGCCACGCACATTCTGGCGTGGGAAGGCACCGACGAGAACCCGGGCAACTGGTATTGGTTCGAGGGCAACTTCGAGGCCTATCAGGCCAACCGCATCGAGCGCCTGGGCGAGGACGCGGCCCAGCCGCATCGTATCCACCGTAAGCTGACGCGCGACTAGATCGTTACGCGGTTTTCCAAACCGCGTAACTGCTCGACGCTGCGCGGGTCGCAAGCACCCCATCTCGCCGTTCAAGCCGTCGCTCGCGTACCGAAGTACGCGTCGCTCCTCTTTCACGGCAACCTGGGGCACTTGCGGCCCGCTCGCTGTTGGTTACGCAACATCAACAAATAAAAACGGCTCAAATCCTGATTTGGATTTGAGCCGTTTGTCGTTACTGCTCGGGTTCTTCGACTTTATCGATGGCCCAGGTGGATCCGAGGCCACCGGTGGTGTTGCGGCGGACGCGCACGGTAACTTCGTGTCGCTCGCCGGCCTGCGTGTAGCGCAGGGGGAAGCTTGCGCGGTTTCGCGCGGCCTCGATGGTACCGCGCTCGCGGGCGATCCAGTAGTACTCGCCGACAATGCCGAGGGTATCGGCGCCGTAGGGGAGATAGGTCGACAGCTGGTGCAGAAGCGGGCCGGGGCAGAAGACCTCGGTTGCGAAATCGACGGGGAAGTCCTCGGGGATGGCGGGCGCTACGGGTGCGGGGGTTGGGGCCTCTTCGAGTACCGAAGCCGGTGCCGGTGCGGGAATTTGGTCGCAAGCAGAGGCGGGCACGGATTCGATGACGGGTGCGAACTCCAGCGTCGTCTTCGGCTTGATTGTGGAATCTGCGGGCTTCACGGTGACGGGCGCGTCTGCAGCTTCAGTTTCAACCTCAACCTGCGTCGCGCTCTCATTCTCGACGCTCGACTTTGCCTCGATGGGCGTGGATGCCATGGTGGTGATGCCGGCATTGGCATTCTCGGGGTCATAGACGACCGTGAGCGAGATGGCGGGCTGCGGCGTCTCGGGCTCCGGCGCCGACTCGGTAGCGTCTTGATCTGCGGGCTCGTCGGACTGATCGTCCTCGGCCTCGTCGCCAAAGACATCGCTGTTTTGGAACGCAGGCGTCTCGGGTTGGTCAACGGCTTCTTCGGTTGTCGACTTGGGCGCTTCGTTGAGCTCCACAGTGGCTTCCTGCTCGGATATGACTTCGGAATCGGTCGCGGCGGCGATTTCGGTTTCGGCTTCTGCCGTTACCTCAATAGTGACTTCGATCTCTGTCTCGGGCTCGGGTTTCGGCGCGGCTTCAACCATGGCTTCGGGTTCGGGACGCTTAACGTGCTTGGGGCGCACCGCCTTGAGTTCCTTCTCGCCACGCTTCTTCTTTTTGTAGGACTGCTTGGCGCCCTTGGTGGCCTTGGGCTTGTCCTCGCCCTTGGCAAGCGCTGCGTCCCATGCCTCGTTGGCGATGACGGTGGCGTACAGGCGGCCTCCCTTAAAGACAGTCAGTTTAATGCAGTCGTCGAGTTCCTCGAGCAACTCGCGCGTGGACTCAAAGCCCAGGTCATAAGCGGTCATGTCGCCTGCGGCGAGCGCCTCTTCGACCTGCGTCATAAACGTTTGCTTGCCGCATCCAATCGCATCGCGCAGCAGGCGATACAGATAGATGTGGTTGCCCAGCGAAAGCGTGGGCCTAACTATTATCTTGCTCATGGCAAATCTCCTCTTTACACACGTAAAGCATCTTACCATCGCATAGCGTTTGCCATGGCGGCGCCCAAGGCAAACGGGCGCGAACCGCTGTCGATTCGCGCCCGTTGTACAGGTTGCCTATCTGGGGATGCAGCTCCTAGTTGCCCGATGTCGTGTCTTGGCTTGAACTGTCAGATGTCGTGCCGGACGCGGTTCCGCTCGAGCTGTTGGTGTTGCTACTGTCTGCTGCGCCCGTTCCCGACGTGTTGTCGCTGCTTGTCTGGTCGCCCGTACTCGGCTGCGAGCCGTCAGTCGTCTGGCTCGAGTCGGTCGTGCCGGACGGCGCGCCACTGTTGGCCGTAGAGGAATCGGTGCCCTGCGATTGGCTTTGGGTGTTCGAGGACGAATTGGCAGAGGTAGAACTGTCTTGCGTGCCGTCCGCCTGTGCCTGCTGATCTTGCGACTGGGTGTTGCCATTTGCATCGCTCTCGGTCGTGCGCGACGAAAGGATTGGCTCGGGGCGCTCGCCCAGACCCTCACCGGCGGTGGTTATAAGGATGGCGCCGGTGCAGGCGATGACCGCGACGATGGCGATGACGATCGAGAAGACGATGACCTTCTTTTGCGTCTGGCTGCGCTCTGCCGCGGCCTTGGCGCGCAGGCTGTTAGGGGCGACGCGCGCCGTGGTCGCGCGTCCCGCAACCCGGCGCATTTCCTGCGTGGTCGCGGCGCCACCTAGGTGCTCCTCGACATCGGGCTCAACGGGCTCGTAGGCGCCGGCAGGGTAGTCGACAGCGGCATGCGTGCCCTTGATTGCTTCGGCGCTGGCAGAGATAAAGTGGCGGTAGACCTGCGAGGACACAACGGTGATGACCGAGCTCACGGCGGCGCCAATTACTGAACCAGCGATACCAATCTTGGAGGCAAGCGCGACGCTCGTGGCGGCAGCTGCGGCGCCGGCGATGATCTGGGGAATGGAAATGTCATCGAACAGGCCCTTTTTGGGCGCGATGGCCATGGTCTGTCCGATGGAATGGTTTTCGTGAACGCCGTTGTTGAGCGCGGCCGGTGTCATGACGCGCGTGCGCGGCGCGTCAGTGTACTTGGTTGTCATACGGGGTCCTCCCGGTGTAAATCTGCTTCGTTTCATGCAGCCATCAGGGTACCCACCAGATGTGAATCGTACGTGACATTTAGCAGATACCATCAACTCATCAATAGCTCACCAAGTTGGTGGGATGCGGTTACGCCCGGCGGTTGAACTACAATAGGGCTTGCTAATTGTTGTGAATGGCGTTTACGCACGGGAGCATTCTTATGAATCTTCACCTTTCTCAGTCTGATGGCTTTTTGCGTGTGGCGGCGGCGTCGCCGCAGATTCGCGTGGCCGATGTCGAGGGCAATGCCGAGGTTGCGCTGGCGGCTGTTCGCGATGCTGCCGGGCGTGGCGTTCGCGCGTTGGTGTTGCCCGAGCTTAATCTGACTGGCTATACCGCGGCCGATCTGTTCCATAATCGCACACTGCTGCATGCCTGCGAGGCTGCTCTGGTGCATATCCTCGATGAAACCCGTGAGCTGCCGATCGTCTTTACCATCGGTCTTCCCGTTGCGGTTGCCGAGAATATCTACAACTGTGCCGCCGTGTGCTGCGCGGGCGAGCTTTTGGGCCTCACGGCCAAGAAGTATCTGCCCAACTATGGCGAGTTCTATGAGCGTCGCTGGTTTGCTCCGTCGCCTGCGGATCCCGTGTGGGTTGAATTTGCCGGTCAGGGTCCGGTTCCGCTGGGTTCGGGGCTTGTCTACCGCTGCTGTGATGAGGGTGCCGAGGATATGGTGCTGGGCGTTGAAGTCTGCGAGGACCTGTGGGTGCCGGCGCCCCCTTCGACCGAGATGGCGCTTGCCGGTGCGACGGTGATTCTCAACCCGTCGGCCTCGGACGAGATTATCGGTAAGGCAGATTACCGCCGCAGCCTTATCTCCAATCAGAGCGCGCGCCTGTACTGCGCCTATGCCTACGCGGACGCGAGCGAGGGCGAGTCCACGACCGACATGGTCTTTGCGGGTGAGAACCTCGTCTACGAAAACGGCTCCAAGCTCGCCGCGACCAAACTGCTTACCTGCGATATGACCATCGCCGACGTTGACCTTGACCGCCTGGTTGCCGAGCGCCGTCGCTCGACGACGTGGACGCGCACCGACGATGCGCCGGAATCCGCGACCGTTGAGTTTTCGTTTGAGGGCGTACTGGCCGAAGAACCTGTCCTGCGCGATGCGCTCGACATCGACCGAGTCTTCCCCCGCGCTCCCTTTGTGCCGGCCGACCACGGTGATCTGGCTGAGCGTTGCGAGACTATCCTCGACCTGCAGACCGCCGGCCTCAAGACCCGCCTTGCCCATACGGGCACCAAGGCGGCCGTCATCGGCCTTTCGGGCGGCCTCGATTCCACGCTGGCGCTCCTCGTGACCGTGCGTGCGTTCGACGCCTTGGGCCTGCCGCGCACCGGTATCACGGCCGTGTCCATGCCCGGCTTTGGCACGACGCACCGCACCAAGTCCAATGCCGAGTCGCTCGCTCGCGACCTAGGCGTGAGCTTCCGCGAGGTTTCGATCCATGCGGCTGTGGAGCAGCACTTCAAGGACATTGAGCATGATCCGGCCGTGCAGGACGTGACCTACGAGAACAGCCAGGCGCGCGAGCGTACGCAGATTCTGATGGATCTGGCCAACCAGGCTGGCGGTTTTGTCATTGGCACGGGCGACCTGTCGGAGCTGGCGCTCGGCTGGGCTACCTATAACGGCGACCACATGAGCATGTACGCCGTCAACGCGAGCGTGCCCAAGACGCTTGTGCGCCATCTGGTACGCTATGCCGCCGATGTCTTTGGCGGGCGCATTGCCGAGGTCTTGCTCGATATCCTCGATACGCCGGTGTCCCCCGAGCTTCTGCCGCCCACGGGCGACGGCGAGATTGCGCAGAAGACCGAGGATTTGGTGGGCCCGTACGAGTTGCACGACTACTTCCTCTACTACCTGCTGCGTTTTGGCTTTGAGCCGGGCAAGATCTACTGCATGGCGCTCAAGAGCTTCGAGGGCGTCTACGACGCCAAGACCGTCTACACGTGGCTACGTACGTTCTACCGTCGCTTCTTTGCCCAGCAGTTTAAGCGCAGCTGCCTGCCCGATGGTCCCAAGGTGGGCTCGGTGACGCTCAGCCCGCGCGGCGATTGGCGTATGCCGAGTGACGCTAGCTCGCGTCTGTGGCTTGCGCAGATCGACGCGCTCAATCCAGTTGACTAAGGTTGGCTAAATTGAACCAATACGGGGGTTGCAAGCGTTACACTTTTGCAATCTGATGGCCCGTATCGCGCGGCGCTCTTGTCGGAGCGCCGCGTTTTTCATATCGAAAGGTGGCACCATGCAGGCATCGCAGCGTCTCGACCGCTTTGGCGCGGAGGTCTTCGCCTCGCTCAACAACAAGCTTCTCGCGCTGAAGGCTCAGGGCAAGACCATTTACAACATGAGCGTGGGCACGCCCGATTTTAAGCCGTACGACCATGTGGTCGAGGCGCTCACGCAGGCAGCCCAAGATCCTGAGATGTGGAAGTATGCCCTGCGCGACCTGCCCGAACTCAAGCAAGCCGTGTGCGATTACTATGAGCGCCGCTTTGGCGTTTCGGGCATTACGCCGTCTATGGTGCAGTCGTGCAACGGCACGCAGGAGGGCGTGGGCCATTTGGGCCTGGCCCTGCTCGATCCGGGTGACACCATTCTGGTTCCCGATCCGTGTTACCCGGTCTTTGAGGCGGGTGCCAAGATCGCCGATGCCAAGCTCGAGTACTATCCGTTGGTTGCCGAGCACAATTACCTGCCCTATGTGGCGGGCATCGATCCCGAGGTGGCCGATCGCGCCAAGTATATGATCGTGTCGCTGCCCGCGAACCCGGTCGGCTCGGTGGGCACGCCCGAGGTCTACGAGGAGATTATCGCCTTTGCCCGCGAGCATGATCTGTTGATCGTGCATGACAATGCCTACTCCGATATCGTGTTCGACGGCGAGCCGGGTGGCAGCTTCCTGCAGTACCCTGGCGCGCTCGAGGTGGGCGTGGAGTTCTTCTCGCTCTCTAAGTCGTTTAACGTCACCGGCGCACGCATCGGCTTTTTGGTCGGTCGCGAGGATGTGGTCTCGGCCTTTGCCAAGCTGCGCGGCCAGATCGACTTTGGTATGTTCTTCCCGATTCAGAAGGCTGCCATCGCCTGCCTGAACGGTCCGCGCGATGAGGTCGAGGCGCAGCGTCTGAAGTACCAGGAACGCCGCGATGCCCTGTGCGACGGTCTTGAGGGCCTGGGCTGGGAGCGTCCCAACGCGCATGGCTCTATGTTTGTGTGGGCCAAGCTTCCCGGTGGTCGCACCGATTCCATGGCGTTTTGCGAGGAGCTTATGGAGAAGGCCGGCGTTGTGGTGACGCCGGGCGCGAGCTTTGGCCCTTCGGGCGAGGGGCACGTGCGTATGGCACTGGTCCTGCCGCCCGATCAGATCGCTTTGGCTGTCGAGGCCATTCGCGAGGCTGGCCTGTATTAGAAACCTATTTCGACCCGTCAATAGCTCGAAACCGATTTCGTGCAGTTATTTTACGAATTCTGCAAACAATTTCGGTAAACGGTCGATTTTTGGCTGCGAATAGGAGCATAATCAAAGTCCCGATTGGATGTATTGGGATTACGGCAAGCCGCTCGGGTCGTTCCCGGGCGGCTTGTTTGTGGAGAGAGATGGGAGTTTCTAATGGTTAACGAGAAGAAGGTCGCTATTGTCGGCTGCGGTTTCGTCGGTTCGTCTTCGGCGTTCGCGCTGATGCAGAGTGGTCTGTTCTCCGAGATGGTCCTCATCGACGTGGACAAGAATCGTGCCGAGGGTGAGGCCCTGGATATCGCGCACGGCATGACATTTGCCGAGCCGATGAAGATCTACGCCGGCGATTATTCCGATGTCGCCGACGCCGCCATGATCGTCGTCACCGCTGGCGCTGCCCAAAAGCCCGGTGAGACTCGCCTGGACCTGGTCAACAAGAACGTTAACATCTTTAAGTCCATTATCCCCGAGATTAAGAAGTCCGGCTTCGAAGGCATTCTGCTCATCGTCTCCAACCCGGTTGATGTTCTGACCTATGCCGCCATCAAGATGTCCGGCCTGCCCGAGGGCCATGTCATCGGCTCCGGCACCGTGCTCGACACTGGCCGTCTGCAGCAGATGCTTGGTGCCCACGTCGAGGTTGACCCGCGCGATGTCCAGGCCTATGTCATGGGCGAGCACGGTGACTCCGAGTTTGTCGCTTGGTCCAGCGCTCAGGTTGCCGGCGTTCCGCTGAACACCTTCTGTGAGCTTCACGGCCACCTGGAGCATGAGGCTGCCGAGAAGCGCATCGCTGAGGACGTCAAGAACTCCGCCTACACCATCATCGAGAAGAAGCACGCCACCTACTATGGCGTCGCCATGGCCGTCAAGCGCATCTGCACCGCCGTTATGCGCGATGAGCAGACCGTTCTGCCTGTCTCCTCGCTCATGGTGGGCGAGTATGGCCTGTCCGATCTTGCCATCTCCATGCCGACTGTCGTTGGCCGCGACGGCGTTGTCTGCCGCGTCCCCGTGCCGCTGAACGATGACGAGCAGCATGAGCTCACCGTCTCCGCCAAGGCCCTCAAGGACATCATCGACAGCGTCGATTTCTCCTGCTAAATCAAGCTCGCTAGAGCGAAAAGCTACAATGAAGGCGTCCGGGTCCACACGGCCCGGGCGCCTTTTGGTGCAAAGTAACCTGACCCCAATGCACCATCCCAATACACCATAGTTGATGGGAGGGCCATGTCGGATTCGCCTAATTTTTTGACCTATGCCCAGACGGCGTTTGATCCGTTTGAGGAGCGGCCGTTCTGCGCGGTGGACAGCCTGGTCTTTGCGTGGTTGTCCTATTTGCGTTTGCCGGGTGATATGGCGGAGCTGACGAACTGGCAGGGCCTAGACGTACGCGAGCTGCTGCGTGCCGAGTGCTACCGGGACATGATTGACGACTTGTGGGACCCAGAGGGGAGCAGGGCCTTGCTGGAGGCCGTGGCAGCAAGTCCTCGCTACCGTGGCGTGCACGTTTGCGGCTATCGTGTCGTGAGCGATGTGGTGGCGACAGAGCAGTTTGCAGCCATGGCGTTCCGGTTTCCGGCAGGGTTTAGTTATCTTTCCTTCCGGGGGACCGATAGTACGATTGTGGGCTGGAAAGAAGACTTTAACATGGCGTTCCGGTGTCCTGTGCCGGCCCAGGAATCCGCGGCACGTTATGTGGACGAGGCGGCGGATGCGATTGACGGGCCGCTTTTGTGCGGAGGTCATTCCAAGGGCGGAAACCTTGCGGTGTACGGTGCGGCGATGTGCTCCGATGTCGCCCGTGAGCGAATCGAACGGGCGTATTCCCATGATGGTCCGGGCTTCGTCGAGGAGTTTCTGAACGGCAACGCCTTTGCCGATCTTTCCGGTCGAATCGACAAGACGCTACCTCGGTCGTCGATCTTTGGCATGATGTTCGAGACACAGGAGGACTATGCCATCGTTGAGAGCACCGAGTTCAGCCTGCTGCAGCACAATCCCTTTAGCTGGGTGGTTGATGGTCACGACTTCGTGTACTGTGAGCGCCTGTCTGCCGGTGCTCGATACGTTGATGGTTCCATTCGCGAGATGTTGCTTGCAGTGTCGCCTAGCGAACGCGAGCGTTTTGTAGATGCGTTGTTCTCCGTGTTTGAGGCTACGGGTGCTGAGCGGTTTGCGGATATCGCTGGGAATCTGCGCGAGAGCCTGCCCGTGATGCTCCAGGCTGCGCAAGGCTTTGACGAGGATACACGACGCTTTGTCTCGCAGACCATCGTAGCAATCCTTAAATGCGCACTGCTGCCCAAACGACCTCAGATCGACATGCCCGCTGCCGGCAAGAGTTTGGCAGAACAGCTCGAGGCTTGGCAGTCCGAGCTCCTGCGCTAACCATTGGTGCAAGCAACCTGTCCCCGATGCACCAATCTTCGAAGCGCCTGGGGCGGGCTCGACCGCTATACTGATTCGTGCCGAAATCGATCTAGAACGGAATGCCGTATATGAAAATCAATCACGCGATTCTGCATATCCTGGACTTTGACTCTGCCGTCAACGTCATGAGCCAGCGCGAGTTGGATATCGAAAGCCGTACTGTCCGCAACTTCGTGACCACACATCTGCGTCGCGCGCGCACTTCGGCCGATAACAAGCGTGCCACGTTTGCCGAGAACTCCGCATTCGGCGGCGAGCTCAAGAGCTATTTCTTTGGTGAGCGTGAGTTCGTGGACCTGTCGCAGCAGATTGCGGAGTTCATCTCTTCCGAACTCACCAAGGCCGAGAAAGCTGAGTCCACCGACGTGCTCGTGGCTGATTTTGACGACGATGAGGATGCCCGCTGGTTTGCCGTGATGCTGCTGGGCTCCAAGCAGGCCTTTATGCACGAAGTGGGCCGCGAGGAAGGGGAGGTGCGCAACGACATCGCGCGCCACTACGCCATTCTGCCGAACCCCTCGCAAAAGGTGCCGAGCTATGCCATCGTGCGCGCGAGCACCATGGAGATCGGCTATGTGGACAAGAAACGCAAGATCGCCGGCGAGGACCGTATGCTTATCCCCGATGGCCTGCTGCAGTGCGACACGGGCGTATCGGGCAAGGAGGTCATCGACACCGTGACGCGTGTGGTCGAGGAAGTCGCCGAGGAGCACGGTGCCAACACGGCTGTAGCACTCGCCAAGGTTAAGGCTGCTGTTGCCGAGAAAGTTGAGGATGACGAGGAACTGCCCCCTTGGGATATCGTCGATGAGGTCTTTGAGGACGAGCCGGTCATCAAGGAGAGCGTGCGCGCGGCACTGACCGAGGAGAAGGTGCCTGAGCGTGTGCCCGTGGAGCGCAAGCAGGTCGAACGCGCGGCGGTGCGCAATCACAAGATTCGTACCGATACGGGCATCGAGATCAGCTTCCCGGCAGAGATGGGTTCGAATTCCGAGTACATTGAGTTCGTCAATGAGCCCAACGGCCTCATTTCCATCGAGCTCAAGAACATCGGAAGTATTGAGAATCGATAAGCTGCGCTTGGACGTTGCAGAAAAACAAAGGCCGAAGCCCTTCGGGACTTCGGTCTTTTTTGTTTTCGGCTTGGTTGCTGACATTGCGCCGCAGGTTGGGCATACGTCAGCGAAAACGCCCCAGAGCGAGCAAGGTGACGTGAAAGAGGGGGGCATTGACCTTTTGGTCATGCCCGACGATTGAACGTCAGATTGCCGCTCTGGGGCGTTTGCAGCGTCGACTAGTTACGCGGTTTGGTGAAAACCGCGTAACCCTACAGTTGACGTAAGCCCTCTTCCAGGCCGGTCTTGCTGTTGGTCTTCTCGTCGCGCATCTTGATGACGCGGGCGGGGACACCGGCCACGACGGCACCGGCGGGGACGTCCTCGACGCACACGGCGCCGGCGGCAACTACAGCACCCTTGCCCACGTGCACGCCCTCCAGGACCACAGCATTGGCGCCGATCATGACATCGTCCTCGATGATGACGGGCGTGGCGCTTGCGGGTTCCACGACGCCCGCCAACACGGTGCCGGCGCCGATGTGGCAGTTCTTGCCCACGGTGGCGCGACCGCCCAGCACGGCGCCCATATCGATCATGGAACCCTCGCCGATAACGGAGCCGATGTTGATGATGGCGCCCATCATGATGACGGCACGGTCGCCAATCTCGACGCGGTCGCGGATGATCGCGCCCGGCTCGATGCGGGCGTTGATGCCCTTAAGGTCGAGCATGGGCACGGCGGAGTTGCGGCAATCGTTCTCCACATCGTAGTAATCGATGGAATCGGCGTTGGCGTCCAGGATGGCCTTAAGCTCATCCCAGTCGCCAAAGACGGTCTTGCCGCGACGACCGCCGTAGACATGTGCGTCGCCCCAGGCAACCTTCATGCCGGGCTTTTCGCGCACGTACAGCTTGACGGGCGTCTTTTTGGGCGCGGTGGCGATGTAGTTGATAATCTCTTGTGCATCCATCTCGGCTGCGTTACTCATTTGCTATCTCTCCTTTGGGTGGATTCGGTTGATACCTGGTTAGGCAAACATGACCTGGTCGAAGTTGTAGAAGCCGGGTTCGCGGGCGACGAGCTTCTGCGCGGCTGCCAGGGCGCCGTTGACAAAGATCTGACGGCTCGTGGCGCGGTGGGTGAGCGTGACCTCCTCGTCCTGGCCAAAGAAACTCACCTCGTGCACGCCGGCGACGGTGCCCCCGCGCAGCGAGTGCATGCCGATCTCCTTGGGGTCACGCGCGCCGCACATGCCCTCGCGGCCATAGACGGGGTGGTAGCCTGCCTCGGGTTCAGCTTCGACGACGGCGTCGAGCAACAACTTGGCAGTGCCGCTGGGGGCGTCGACCTTTTGGTTATGGTGCGTCTCGACGATTTCACAGTCAAAGCCGGGCAGCTCGCGTGTGGCCTGGGCCACTAGATGACGCAGGGCTGCGATGCCGATGGAGTAATTGCCCGAGTGCATAACGCGGGTGTTCTGGCCCAGCTCACGCAGGCGGTCCATCTGCTCGGGGGTGTAGCCTGTGGTGCCCGAGACCAACGCCGCGCCCGTGCGCTCGACATAGGCGACGACGGCATCGAAGGTCACGACGTTCGAGAAGTCGATAATCACATCGGCAGCCGGTGCGTTCTCGAGCTTGCTCAAATCGAAGCCAATCTGGGCCACGATATCAAAAACGGGTTGACCGGCGGCGTCGACAACGCCCTCGGCGGTGGTGCGGATGAGCGAGCCCATGCGGCCCGTTCCCATAATGACGGTCTTAATCAAGCAGACCAGCTCCCTTCAGAGCATCGGTAAGTGCAGCGCGCGTGTCGTCTGCCATGGGGCACAGCGGCATACGGTAGTTTGCCTCGATCATACCCATCTGGGCGAGTGCCTCTTTGACGGGGATGGGGTTGACCTCACTAAAGAGGGCATTGATGAGCGGCTGGCCGGCAATTTGGATATCGCGGGCACGCGCCACGTCACCGTCCAAATAGGCGCGGCACATGTCATGCACGAGCTGCGGCTGCACGTCTGCCCACACGCTGATGGTGCCCGAGGCGCCCAGGCTCATGAGCGGCACGGTAAGCGCGTCCTCGCCCGAGTACATGCGAAAGTCGTCTGACAGCAGGTGGGCGATCTTGGCCGCGTAGGCGACGTTGCCCGAGGCCTCCTTAATACCCATGATGTTGGGGTGCGCGGCCAGGCGCTCTACGTTGCGCTCGCTGATACCGCAGCCGCAGCGGCCGGGGATGTTGTACAGGATGCAGGGGATGTTCACGGCATCGGCGACGGTCTTAAAGTGCTGATAGATACCCTCTTCGTTGGACTTGTTGTAGTAGGGGGTAATGAGCAGCAGGCCGTCGGCTCCCAAGCCCTGGTAAGTAAGCGACTTGGTGAGCATGGTCTGCGTGGAGTTGGAGCCCGAGCCGGCAATGACGGGGACGCGTCCTGCAACATGCTTGACCACGGCGGCGACGACGGAGTTGTCCTCGTCGTCGGTCATCGTGGCGCTCTCGCCGGTGGTGCCCAGGGTGAGGATGGCGTCGGTGCCGTTTTGCAGGTGGAAATCGATAAGGCGCTCGAGTGCGTCAAAGTCGACACTGCCATCCTTTTTAAACGGCGTGACGAGGGCGACGATTGAGCCCTCGAGATTGCGGATGTCCATGTTCTTCTCCTTCGCGTCCGCGATCTGGATGCGTTTGTTCCATTGGGCGGCGACTGCCAGGCGCTCGTCTTGGGCGCGACGGCGGGCACTTTCGGCGCGCGACTTGGCCAGCAGCTCTCGGCCGCTCGGCAGCACGTCGAGCGTGGCAAAGTAATCGCCCGGGCGCTCGGCGCGGCGGATGAGGTCGGCCGAGCCATCGGGGCGCAACAGGACCTCGGCGGAGCGCAGGCGTCCATTGTAGTTGTAGCCCATGGAGTAGCCATGCGCGCCGGTATCGTGGATCACAAGCAGGTCGCCCATGTCGATATGCGGCAGCTCGCGATCGATGGCGAACTTGTCGTTGTTCTCGCACAGATTGCCCGTGATGTCGTAGGTGTCCGTGACGGGCGCTGTGGTCTTGTCGTCGCCACCCGGCTGGCCCATCACCGTAATGTGGTGGTAAGCGCCATACATGGCAGGACGAATCAGATCGACGGCACTGGCGTCCACGCCGATATAGTCCTTGTAGATCTGCTTCTCGTGGATGGCCTTGGTGACCAGGCATCCGTAGGGGCCCATCATAAAGCGACCCATCTCGGTGCAGATCGCCACATCGCCCATGCCGGCGGGGACCAGAATCTCGTCGTAGGCTGCGTGTACGCCCTCACCGATGGCGTGAATGTCGTTAGCCTGCTGCTCGGGCAGGTAGGGGATACCCACACCGCCGGACAGATTGATAAAGGCGACATGTGCGCCGGTCTCGCGCTCCAGGCGCACGGCAAGTTTAAAGAGGATGCGTGCGAGCTTGGGATAGTAGTCGTTAGTGACGGTGTTACTGGCAAGGAAGGCATGGATGCCAAAATTCTCGGCGCCCTTGGCCTTGAGCATGCGGAAGGCCTCAAAGAGCTGCTCGGTGGTCATGCCATATTTGGAGTCGCCCGGGTTGTCCATGATGCCGTTGGAGAGCTGGAACAGACCGCCTGGATTAAAGCGGCAGCTGACCGTCTTGGGGATGGGCCCCGCAACGCGCTCAAAGAACTCGATGTGGCTGATGTCGTCAAAGTTGACGATGGCACCCAGCTTGTCGGCGAGCTCAAAGTCGGCAGCCGGCGTGTCGTTGGACGAGAACATGATGTCGTGTCCCGTGATACCCAGTGAGCGGGCGATCATAAGCTCGGTATAGCTCGAGCAATCGCAGCCGCAGCCGTATTCGTTGAGAATGGAGATGAGCGCCGGGTTGGGGTTGGCCTTGACGGCAAAGTATTCCTTAAAGCCTGGGTTCCATGCAAAGGCGTCGCGCACTTCTTGCATGTTACGGCGGATGCCTGCCTCGTCGTATAGATGAAACGGCGTGGGGAACTGCTCGACGATATGCTCGAGTGTCTCCTTGTCCACAAACGGCTGCTTGGCCGCATATGCCTCGTTGGGGGTCAATGCCATGTCCCGTAAACCTCGCTATCCAGACGGCGCCATCTGCGCATCGAATCCGCATAGCGTGGACCCAATGTCCGGATAGCGCTCCCGCATTGCTGCAGACAGTCCTGTGGGTGTTTCCCACAGGCCCACCAGGTTGTTCGTGCCCGAAAAACCCAGTTCGGCGGGTTTCGCCTCCCCACGGGGTCAAAGCCTGCTGGCTCGCCCGCGGTTCTTCGTGCCCGCGCCTCTATCAAGTGGTAAAGACCCTATCACGTTGCACTTTACCAAACAAGAGTATTTGTATATAACGTTTAAAAAATGCAGCAATATGCTGGAAACATGTGTGCCACAATCCTGTATCACAATAAGTTGCAACAGATGTGCCTTACGAAGGGATTCTCTATGACCGAGCTCCAAGAACTCCGTCGCTATCGCCGCGATCTCCATCGCATTCCGGAGCTCGATTTCGATCTTCCGCAGACTATCGCCTATATCGAGGGCGTGTTGGCGCCGCTCGCTTGCGAGGTGACCCATCCGTGTCCCAGCTGTGTTTGTGCTTTCTTCGACGCTGGCACGGGCGCTGCGCATGCTACGGCGATTCGCGCCGATATGGATGCGCTGCCCATCGCGGAGGCGACGGGTGCGGCCTTTGCCTCGACGCATCCCGGCAAGATGCACGCTTGCGGACATGACGGACACATGGCCATGGCACTTGCCGCCGCGACGTATGTCGACCGTACGATTCGCGAGCAGCCGGGCGCCATTAGGCGCAACGTACTCTTTGTGTTCCAGCCGGCCGAGGAGACGACTGGTGGTGCCAAGACGGTGTGCGAGAGCGGCGTGTTCGAGCGCTACGGGGCGGATCGCATCTTCGGCTTCCACGTGTGGCCCGATCTGCCCGCCGGCACGTTGGCGAGCTGCCCCGGTCCGTTGCTGGCGCGTTCGAGTGAGACGCACATTCATATTCACGGGACGAGCATCCATATCGCTAAGACCTATGGTGTGCCGGTTGGGGAGTCGCACGATGCCGCGTTGGCGGCAGCGAAGTTTTTGGTTGCCGAGCGCAAGCTGATGGACGAACTGGGCACCGACGAGCCCTGCATTGGCAAGTTCGGCCTGCTGCAGGCAGGCACCGTCTGCAATGCGGTGGCGGGGGAGGCCCATGTTGCCGGTAGCTTGCGTGTGTTTACGGACGCCATGTTCGACCGTGCGCGCGGGGGCGTACGCCGCGTGCTGGACGATGCCTGTGCCGAAACAGGCTGTACGTACGATCTCGACTTTGCCGAGGGCTATCCGCCAGTCGATAACGACCCCGAGCTGTTTGCCTGCATTGCGCCTGCCTTGTCCGAGCTGCAACTTGTGGACGAGCCGCTGCTGATCGCCGAGGATTTCGCGTTCTATCAACGTCATCTGCCGGGCGTGTTCTTCTTGCTGGGCACGGGCGTGCCGGAGGGCCAAGACAACCCGAGTGATTCGGATGGCTGCCCCGCCTATGCCACAAGCGCCCTGCATACCGATAGCATGCTCTTTGACGAGGAAATCCTACTCAAAGGCCTCGATGTCTACAAACGATTACTTTCGCTTGACTAAGGCGTGAAGGACTATTTGTTCTAGAAAACACGAACAAACGTACGATATAATAGAGATGTAAGTCTATAGAAACGTTTGACGTTACTAACGTAAGGCGATACTATGATTGCATCGTATAAAGATGAGGATACCGAACGCTTTGCCATGGGTGTGCGGGTCAGGAGGTTCGTGCCCTTTGAGCGTGTTGCGTTGAGGAAGATTCGCCAACTGCAGGTTTGTGCTTCGCTTGATGATCTTCGCGTTCCACCGGGCAACCGCCTGGAAGCTTTGAAGGGCGTTCGTGCCGGTCAATATAGCATCCGTGTTAACGAGCGCTATCGGGTCTGTTTTGAGTGGAGACAGGAGATGGCTTGGAATGTCGAAATCGTCGATTATCACAAGTGATGAGACTTCGGCCGATTTGCTGTCGCCGGTGACTCCTGGTGAGCTTCTCAAAGAGGAGTTTCTTGTTCCCATGGGCATTTCTCAATATCGCCTTGCGAAAGAGACTGGGATTCCGGCTCAGCGTATCGGGCAGATTGTCTTGGGAAAACGTCGCGTGACGGCCGACACCGACCTCCGTCTTTGCCGTTATTTTGGCCTGACGGATGGTTATTGGCTGCGCGCTCAGGTGGCGTTTGACCTTGAGGCCGAGAAAAGGCGGATCGAACCGGAGCTGAATAAGATCGTTCCTGTCCAGCAGGCCGCTGCGTTGTAGTGCTCAAAGATATTGAGGTTGGAGTGACGATGGAACGACGCCGACAGTCTGCCGTTTATAGTCCCGGTGGGTGTGGATGCGGCTTGTTGTTGCTTCCGGTTATTGCTGTGAGCATTGGCGTGATGTTTGCGCTTGCCGGGTTGGCAGCAGCGGCACTCGTGTTGCTGATTGTGGCCATTGGCGTGACGGTCTGGCTGTCCCGTTCTCGCGAGCAACGTCGTGCCGACGGTAAGACCAATGTTGGATGGATTGCCTTTTTGGTCATTGCGTACCCGCTGAGTGTCAGCTACCTGGTGTTCTTTGTCCTGTTGATGGTCAGTGCCTTTACCGGGGAATCCGTCACGGTGGGTTGATGCGCTGCCGGCAGACGGTCGCGCAAAGTGCGTTTGCTCGGCGTTTGGATAACTGCATTGGCCGTTTACCGCAACCTTAGCTCTCAGCTAATGAATTCAAGTATAATCCTTCCTACGATGTGCTGTGTGCCGGCACGGTAGCCGGATCGTAGGAAGGATGAATAACCTTGATTATCAACTTTATCCGAACACTTCCCACATTCATCCGTACATGTGCGGA
>CAVGCW010000046.1:0-7990 GCA_963628025.1 Alloprevotella sp.
GCACCTACGTTCCTCAAAGAATTGTTAGATTAAAAGTAACAGACCGGATGAAGATGCGTAAGATGGGGGCGAGGCGAATGGCTGAACGGTATCGATACGCGGGTTCAACGGTATCACATTGGCCACATAGATTTTTAACTTGCATTTCTACCCGCCCTTTTCGTAGAGTCGCCGATACGTGCTTAGCGCACCCTCGGCGCGTCCGGCAGGCTTTGCGAAATGGGATCCAGGAGACTTCGGCGCAGCATCATCTTGCGGAATGCTTCTAATGAGCCTCCCATCCTTCAAAAACAGAATCTCATCGCACAGCCTATCGACCGAATCCAAGATGTGGGATGACATGATGATGCACGTACCAGAATCGGCCAGCTTCCTGAGAATCTCGGAATGCAAGTCCACCCTGCTGGGGTCGAGCGCGTTCATGGGCTCATCTAATAGAAGGTACCGCGCGCCCATCGCATACGCAATCGCCAGGGTAAGCTGCTGCTTCATGCCCTGGCTCAGAGTGCGGATCCTCATCTTCGCGAACTCGCCTATCTGCGTTTGTTCCACTATCTCTTCGATATCGCGAGCATGCGGCCACATATCGCAAACCATCTTGAGGTGATCTTCCGCACGCAATCCGGGATACAGCAGCGTCCCCTCACCAGGTGCATAGAAGATCATAGAACGGACCTCTCTCGCACCCGTACCCTGCACCTCATCCAGAACGATGCTCCCGTCCACGCGAGGACCCGGCAAACCTGCCATCGCACGCAGCAACGTCGTCTTTCCATGCCCGTTCGGAGCGACGAGACCGTAGACCGTACCCGGGGCAAACTCAGCGTTCACCGAATCTACGAGCACCTTCTTTCCATAAGAGATCGTCAGCGTTTGAAGGTCAATCATCGAGATCATCCCCTTTCGATCTTTGGAACACTCAGGCGCACCATCAACGGAGATACGGCGCCCAAGACCACCAGCAGAGCGCCCGATGCGCCGACGACCTCTCCAAAAGGCATCGCGTTCGTCCCTCGCCCAAGGAACCCAATCGTCCCCACCTGGGAAGCGGGATCAAACGAGGCGAATGGAGCCAGCAGCGCGACGCCCATGCCCACGCTTTCAACATGAGCGCTCAACGAACCCAACACCAAGAGAACCGCGCAAACCATTCCGGTGACAACGGGGTTGCGGCTAATCGCTGCTGTCAACGCAGCGACGACGGAAATCACGCCGTATGCCATGACCAGCAACGGAATACTGCACAACACCGCCTCCCCCACCATGGACGTTGTCGAAGCTCCCGCCCGAATGAGAGCGACGGGATACTCCGATCCACCCGCACCGCTCTTAATCACGGACACAACGACAGCGGGAACCATCGACACCAAAAACAGCACCAAGCCAAGCAGGAGAGCCAGCGCAACAGCCGTCAGAAAACGCACATGCGCTGTTGCGGGGATCTGGAGAACCAGAAGGGAACGACACTGCAGGTGGGTGCACGCGAGCGATGTGACAACCACGGGCAACAGCAAAAATAAGGAGGGAAGCGCTGCCTGGAGATACGAAAGGAGGATTAATGGGGGCATCTTCGTACTTAACTCGTAAACCTTGGGGTCCGGCAAGCTCGCGATCGACTCAAGCAGAAGGGCGCGCGCCTCCGCACGAGAAGGAGTCTCCGGCTCGATTCCGATCGATTGCAGGAGAGTCGCATCTGCCGCGCCCAGCTCACCTCGAGCGCGCTCGTACGTCGCAAGGCTTCGAAACCCCTCCGCAGGCATAGGCGCGTACACGAAACCCGAAAGAGCATCCCGCATGTCTTCCAGGGCCGCTTTGCCCTCGACGTCCATATTCGCAGCGTTCTGCTCTAGATACCGATCTATTGAACGGAGCTCCCCATCCCTATACCGAACAGCGGAAACGTTATCAGCGTCAGGAAACATCTCGACCAGAGCCGGGGCCAGCATCGTCGTCGACATTGCAATCGCGCATACGGCGAGGGTAGGAGAACGCAGGAGCAGTTTCCCCATCGTTCTTACGTATGCAACGGCGGAGGCACAAGCGCTCGAACGAGTTGCCGTTCTCGATGCAGCGAAGGAACCTCTCTCAAGACAAATCGGGGATATCGGGCACGCGCAGCCGCTCTTTCCAGCAACGCAAAGCAGGCTAATTGCCAGCACCTCGATCCCGATTGCGCATACGAGGGCAATCGCGCCACGCTCGAAGCAAAGTCCAGGCAGATTCACTATCTGCGTTGTCGGGTACGGGCTATAGGCGCCGACGGTCAACTCAGTGTTCGCATACGTAAGGGGATTCAACAGGGCGAACTCACGTAAAGCGATGGATCTTCCGTAATACCCGGGAACCATCGTCACCCCCATCAGGGCACATACGAACACGATTCCAAGCGTAGGGTTATTGGCAATCTTCACGGCAAGGTGAACGACAAGCGAGATGAACGCTGCCACCAAGAATTGCAAGATGGCCGTCTGCGCGAACACCAGCCAAGCCGGTTTGATAACCGGAGTCGCATATTGAATGTAGCCTATCGGATAGAACGGCGAGCCCGGGCCATTCTTCACAAGCGCGGCGATTATCCCTGGAAGATTGATGGCGAGGACGGCAAGCATTGCAAAAACACTCGCCCATACGCTCGATGCAACAAGTCTACCCAGCTCGCCCATCGGTGCCTGGATGATGAGCTTTTCACGTTTGTTAAGACGCGCGGCAAGGAACGAGACGGCAACGGCCGTTGCGACCCATAGCAAGTACTCCTTCGATCCGTCATAATAGGTGTACTCTCCATCCGATATCTGCAGAAACGGAAGTAGGAGAGAGCGGTGCCAAGATAAGACGTCCCGCGGCAAGAGGGTACAGAAGCGCGGGCATGCTTGATGAAGAGGTATAGACACCGTCCTCCCCCGCATTCACAAGCGCATCCGCATAGGATGCTGACAATTCCTGCTCAACACGGGATATTCCCGACTCGAGGTATTCGACCCGTCCGTCGATGCCAGCCGCGCTCCTGAAGACGGGCAGAGCACAAAGAACCATCAACGCAACAACGACAACACAGAGCGACCTGGAGGAGAGAAGCGACCTAAAGATCGCCTTCGAGATTTTGAGCATATTCATCGCCAACCTTAACCTCATCCAGTCGGAACAGAGGGGCCGAACAAAATGCTCGGCCCTTATTACTTGTCGGCAAAGTCAATTTAACATAAACTGTTAAAAAGTAACCTGAGTTTTTTAAATTCTTCGGAGGTTATTATGAGTTCCGACAATCGCACTCCCCGGCTTCATTCCTTCCGCATCGCATGTGCGATAGCCTCTGCGACCCTTTGCGCCACCGCCATCGCACAAGTGGCGTTCTCCTTAAAGCCAGCAATCGAAGTGCTCGACAACCCTGTAATTGCAGACTCCCCCGCGTATCCAGCCCTTGCGATCTCGACATTGGTCCCTGCCGTCATCGGTATCGCTACGACCATCCTCAGCGCCGTTCTCGTGTGGACGATCAAGAGCGGAGACCCCTTCAAGAAAGGGTCTGCGACATGCTTGAAGGTGCTCGGCATTCTCTTCGTTGTTCAAGCTGCCACCAGCCTCTACGCCGGCTCACTCAAAACCTCCGTTTCGATGTTTGGCGGCGAGGGGGCCGTCGGCGCCCAAGAGATCGCTTCATCATTCGATTGGACCTCTCTGGTTCTCGGCATCGTCCTGTTCATGCTTTCCCAGCTCTTCTTGTACGCCCGAGAGCTGTACCTCGACTCCGACGAGATTGTGTAAGGAAACGCCATGCCCGTAATTGTTCGCCTCGACAAGATCATGGCCGAGCGAAAGATTTCCTCGAACGAACTTGCCGAAAGGATTGGAACCACGCCCGTGAACCTGTCCCGTATTAAAAAAGGGCATATTCGCGGCATTCGCTTCAACACACTCGAGCAGCTATGCCTCGCCCTTCGTTGCCAACCCGGAGACCTTCTCGAAGTCATGAGCGAAGAGGATGCCCGAAAGGAGTTCGGACTCGATTGGTCCGCCGAGGATTAGAGGGCGGTCGTACTCGCCCTGCACACGGGGATGCGAATCGGCGAGGTCTGCGGCCTTCGGTGGTGCGATGTGGATTTCGAGACGGGCCTGATCTCGATCAGACACTCGGTGGCGTACGCGAAGGGAATGGGTTCGTTCATCAAGGACACCAAGACCCATGACGCCAGGGGTATCCCCATCGACCCGGTCGGCCTACTCCCCTTCCTGAAGGAGACCCACGAGATCGACTGCGGAAAGCTGCGCTTGCGCGGCCTTACCGGGGCGGTCGAGATCGGGGACTGCTACATCCTGTCGGAGCCGGGCGCGACCTTCGCGACGACAAGCTATATCCGCAGGGCGTTCAAGACGTTCTCGGAGACCAACGGCCTCATGGGCACCAACGACGAGCTGATCACGTTCCACGGCCTTCGCCACACGTTCGCAACGCAGTGGATCCGCCAAGGCGGCGATATCAAGGCGCTCCAATCGATCCTCGGCCACAAGGACGCCATGGCGACGCTCAGCGTCTACGCCGACATCGAGCCCATCTCCAAAATCCATAACATGCTGCGCGCCACGCCGTGCCTTTGGCGCGGGCACCTCGGGCCGAGGGTCGATCCGGGTCCCATGTTCCAACAGAGGATCCAGGAGTCCATCGAGACGCTCCAGGCGTTCGGCTACGGCATCACCGAGCCGGACGACCGAAATATCGCCATACGCGACGTGAAGACGAACAGTTGGCTCTAGCTCACCGAGTACGCGGCAGTGCTGGGCCCATCCCAACTGAGGTCACGGTGGTCCGATAGGGGCGCCGCCCGCGGCATGCGCCGCGGAGCGGTATCCCCTACCGAAGGGCGGGGATGCCCTCCGCTTCCAGTTCGGAATCAGCCGTCGGAGGCGTTCGGCTGACTACGGGAACGGCCTGTCCGCTCAATGTGTTCGGCTGAGATCGGAAATCAACCCAACACGAGCCGGACACGCGCCAGACGGCTCTTCCCCGTACGGCCTTCCCCCTTACGCTCATGTTGCAGGCATGTAACGCCGCAGCGAGCGCGCCTTTTTTGCGCCAGACAGGTACAATGATGAACACTGTACCGTAGCGGAGCGCCCCGCGCGCGCCGCAACCACGCGAAAGGGTTTCCCATGGCCGAGATCTCGTCCTCCCGTATCGTCATCACCGTCCTTGGCAAGAACCGCCCCGGCATCGTCGCCGGCGTCACCCGTGTCCTGGGCGAGGCCAACGTCGACATCCGCGACATCACGCAATCCATTATCGAGGACATCTTCACCATGACCATGCTGGCCGATACCGCCGAGTCCAAGCTCGACTTCGCTGAGCTGCAGAAGGCCCTGGCCGAGGCCGGCGAGCTTTCGGGCGTCAACGTGTCCATCCAGCGCGAGGACGTCTTTAACTTTATGTACCGCCTGTAGCGAACAAGCCGCTGGGGATAGCCTGACGCGCGCATGCCCATGCAAGCCACCCCGATGCGGCCCGGAGAGGAGCGCGCATGGCCTACGACGCCAAGAAAATCTATTACCGCTTCGATGACCACTTGAGCCGACTGGTTCTGGATTACGAAGCAAGCCGCCAGATTTCGTCTGAGAGCGAAAGCCTCTACCACGGCCTGCCGACCGACCCTTATGACGAGGGCTTGTTCGAAGAGCACAATGTCAAGCGCGGCCTGCGCAATGCCGACGGCTCGGGCGTGGTCGCGGGCCTCACTCGTATCTCGGATGTGCACGGCTACAACAAGGTCGACGGAAAGGTCGTGCCCGATCAGGGCAAGCTCACGCTTCGCGGCTACAGCATCGAGGATCTGGTCAACAATGCCCAGGCCGAGAATCGCTACGGCTACGAGGAAGTCGCCTATCTGCTTATCACGGGTTCGCTGCCCAACAAGGAAGAGCTCGACGGCTTTTGCGAGCGCCTGGGCGCCTTTAGACATCTAAGCGACGAGTACGTTAAAGAGTTCCCTATGACCACGGTGTCGTCGAGCATCATGAACGTGCTCCAGCGCGCCGTACTGCTGCTCTACGCCTTCGATGCCGAACCAGACGTGATCACGCCCGAGCACGAAATCGACGTCGCCATTTCCATGCTCGCACGTCTCCCGCGCATTGCCGCCTTCGCACACATGGCCTCGGTCGCCAAGCTTCGCGGCTCCGAGGTTCACGTGCCGCACCCCACGCCCGGTCTCTCCACCGCCGAGACCATCCTACAGGTCCTGCGCGGCGGCATGGCGTTCACCCGCGATGAGGCGATGCTGCTCGACGTTATGCTCATGCTGCATGCCGAGCACGGCGGCGGCAACAACTCCACCTTCGCTTGCCGCGTGCTGTCGTCTTCGGCCACCGACCCGTATTCCGCCTACGCCGCGGCTATCGGCTCGCTCAAGGGCCCGCGCCACGGCGGCGCCAATGCCAAGGTCGTGTCTATGCACGAGGACATCCGCGCGCATGTCTCCAACTGGGAGGACGAGGACGAGGTCGCGGCCTACCTGGGCAAGATCCTCGACAAGCAGGCCTTCGACGGCACGGGCCTCATCTACGGCATGGGCCACGCCGTCTATACGCTCAGCGACCCGCGCGCCGAGGTCTGCCGCCGTTACGCGCGCTCACTGGCAGCCAAGAAGGACTTGGGCGAAGAGTTCGCACTCATCGAGCGCATCGAGCGCCTGGCACCGCAGGTGATGCGCGACCACGGCATGACCAAGCCTATCTGCGCCAACATCGACCTGTACACAGGCTTTATCTACAAGATGCTCGGCGTGCCCGAGACGCTTTTTACGCCGCTTTTCGCCGTCGCCCGCATGGCCGGCTGGTCGGCACACCGCATGGAAGAGCTCTTCTGCGCGCATCGCATCATCCGCCCGGCATACCGTCCGGTGATCGAGCCGCTGGAATACAAGCCGCTCGCCGACCGCTAGGACGCGGACCGTTATAGAACCCGAGCGTGGCCAGGGCATCACCGCCCTCGGCCACGCTTTTTATGCCAGCAGAAAGGGCTGCATCAAATGATTGTGTTTTCCGATATGGATGGAACGCTGTTGACGAGCGATAAGCAGATGAGCGATGCCACCTGGGCGATGCTCGACGAGCTCGCTCGACGCGGGATTGAATTTGTGCCCTGCACGGGACGTCCGCTGTCGGGCATCTTTGAGCCCATCCTCGCCCATCCCGCCGTGCACTATGCCGTCTGCGCCAATGGCGCCAGCGTCTGGCAGCTCGACGACGATGTGCCCACCGACGCCTCGCGCGCCACGCGCATCTTGAGCCGACCGCTCGATTGCGGCATTGCCCATCGCATCCGCCGCATCGCCGCCGGCCACGATGTGACCTTCGATATCTTCGCGGACGGGCAGTGCTTCCTCCCCCGCTCGCTCTACACGCGCCTGGATGAGTTCTGCGGCGGCGACCCCCACATCGCAGCTTCGCTCAAGCGCACACGAACACCGATCGACATGGATATCGACAGCAAGATCGACGAGGTCGAGACGCTCGAACGCATCGCCATGTACTGGCACGACCCGGCCGATCGCGACGCCATCGCGGCGGAGCTCGACACGCTCGGAGGCATTGAGGTCACGCGTTCGTACGCCATGAATATCGAGGTCATGGGCGAGGGCGCCACCAAGGGAACGGCCCTCACGTGGCTATGCGAGCACCTGGGCGAGCGTCTCGCCGACGCCTGGGCGTTCGGTGACAACATCAACGACATCCCCATGCTGCAGGCAGCGGGCCATGGCATGGCCATGATCAACGCCGAGCCCGAAGATCGCGAGGCCGCCGACGCCATCACCGAATACGACAACGACCACGACGGCGTCGCCCGCACCATCATGGACGCCCTCGCCTAGTCATTGGGGACGTTCTTAAACGACTAGTCACTGGGGACACTCTTCGCAAAAAGCCGCAAGGACTGTCCCCCACTGTCGGCAGAGACGATATGAGCAGGACATAAAAACATTGAGAGCCCCCGCTGCATGAA
>CAVGCW010000047.1:0-7238 GCA_963628025.1 Alloprevotella sp.
GACTTGCAGCGACGGACCTCAGGACGCTCTTACACCACGTCTGCGCGCGCCACCCCCCTCAGAGACGAAAAAGCAAAAAACAGCCCCCGTTTTGGCGTTTTTAGAGCCAAAACGGGGGCTGTTCCGTGCTTCGATTAACTGGTAAAAGCCTTTACCTTGCTGAATACTCTCGATTTTGCACGGCGCAGGCGGGGGTACCTTTGTCCACGGCATAATATGGAAGCCAATCACCAACCTACCGGCAAGCTCGTGTCGGCAGCCCCGGCCTTTCCTTTGCCTAGCGCGACCCTCGCGAAGCGCGTGAGCGATAGGGAAAGGAAAGGCCGGGGCGAGCAGCCCGCGGCGTAGCCAGTGTTCGCGTTACGGCAGAATATGGAAGCCCAAAGCGGCGATATCCTTGGCAAAGCCGCGCACGGTGTCGAGCGAGACCTCGTACGGGTCGCGACCGATGTTCTTGCGCTTGGCCAGGATGCTGTTGGGCACCGTGATGATCTGGCAACCGCAGGCCTCGGCCTGATAAATGTTGATGAGCTCGCGCGTGGACGCCCACAGGACCTCGCAGTTGGGCTTTGCGGCGGCCTTCTTGACCGACTCCGTCATAAACGGAATGGGGTCGACGCCGGTATCGGCGATGCGGCCGGCAAAGAGCGAGATGATGGACGGCGTCTCGGCGTCGACGGCCTCGACCATCTCATCAACCTGCGTAGGCGTAAAGATGGTGGTGACGTTGACCTTGATGCCGTCGGCCGAAAGCTTGCGCACCAGCTCGGCGGTGGACTCGCCCTTGGTGGTCACGCACGGAATCTTGACGTAGACGTTCTCGGCCCAGGTAGCGATCTCGCGCGCCTCGACCTCCATGGTCTCGACGTCGTCGGCAAAGACCTCAAACGAGACGGACACATCAGTGATGTGGGCCAGGACCTCCTTGGCAAACGCGCGGTAATCCGTCACGCCGCCCTTCTTCATAAGGGACGGGTTGGTCGTGAAACCCTGAACGTTGCCGTTCTCGTACATGTCGAGCATGCCCTCGAGGTTTGCACCGTCAGCGAACACCTTGATTGCCATCTGCCTGATTCCTTTCGCTTGCACATGGGCGTTAAACTGCTAAACACTTTACCTACGTTTATCAAGGCGTGAGCTGCGGTTTTTTATCTTCTCGGCGAACGGTATAAACACCTCAGTGTTTGGATTGATAAATCGATTGAGCATGCAAAAGCAAAGAGTCGCAGTTTGGGCAAACGTCAGAACGCGGGATTCATTAGATGAGGCCGAAATGCTGCATCGCTGTGACGGTGCCGTCGTGTGCGACATCATCGGTCACGTAGTCGGCGAGCGCCTTGACCTCGGGCATGGCGTTGCCCATGGCCACGGCCGTCTCGACCGCAGCGAGCATGCCCAGGTCGTTACCCGAATCGCCGAAGCCAAAGGTGCGCGCGTTGCCGGTGCGACCCAGGTATTCCAGCGCTCGCACCACGCCCACGCCCTTGTCAATGCCCTTGGGGCTCAGCTCGCGATTCTGACCACCGGTGTTGCACAGCTCAAACTCGCGATCGATAAAGCCGTCATCGTTGGCTACGCGAGCCAGGTAGCTCGCGACGATGCACACCTTGCCCACGCGCAGACTGCCGTCGACGCGCATCTCCTCGGCGCTGTGCACCACAGAAGTGCCGATCAGAGACGACTGCTCAACACCCGCGGGTTCCAGGGCAAAAGTAGCCACGTTGGTCTCGAAAAAGGCCTCAATCCCTGCCGCTGCCATACGGCGCGCAAGCTCCTCGATAACGTCCTCGTCAAAGCAGTCCTCATGCACCACGCGACCCTCGACCTCGAGCGTGGCGCCCGCCATGGCAACGACACCCGCAGGCTCCAAAGCACGCAGGCCATCGGCAATCAGCCACAAGGGACGACCCGTGCAGATAAACGCCTTGTGCCCTGCGTCGCGCAGACGATGAAACGCCTCGATCACCGCCTGCGAGGGGTGAACCGCCGAAAAGTCCTTGTCGGTCATGTTGTCGGGATCGAACGACGTCAGCGTGCCGTCCACGTCAAAAAAGAGCACGGCGGAATCGGGGCACGCATCAATCATATGGGTTCCTTTCGGGGGCGAGAGTAAACGAAGTATCCATCATATAATGGAGCGACGCAACCAGAGAGGTCACCCATGGAATTTTACGCAAGCTGCCCCGAGGGCTTTGAGTCCGCACTCGCCGATGAGCTTAAACGCCTCGGGCTTTCGCATGTTCGCCGGCTGAAGGGCCGCGCTACATTTGAGGGCGAGCTCGAAGAAGGCTACCGCGCCTGTCTGTGGTCGCGCCTGGCGAGCCGTGTGTTCGTGGTACTCGGGCGCTTTGAGGCGCAGGATGCCGATGAACTGTACGATAGCGTTTACGACATCGCCTGGGAGAGCATCGTCCGCCCCGGCGCCACCATCGCCATCACCGCCCGCGGCGTGACCGAGCAGCTGCGCAACACGCGCTTCTCGGCCCTGCGCGCCAAAGACGCGCTGTGCGACCGCCTGGCCGAGACCACGGGACGTCGTGCCGACGTCGATGCCGCCGACCCCGATGTTCACCTACTGCTTTCGCTGCGTCAGCGTCGCGCGAGCATTAGCCTGGACCTTTCGGGCGACCCGTTGTTCAAACGCCTGCCGCCCGCAGCGACCCGCGCCGGCGAGGGCACGCACGTGCTGCGCCCCGACTACGCCGCCCTGGTGCTGGCGCAGGTCGGCTGGACCGCACTATGCGAGCGCGAGCTGACGGCCGACGATTACGAGAACGAAGCCCTCCCCACGCTGATCGATGCCTCGTGCGCCGGCGGCGGCCTGCTGCTGGAGGCCGCGAACATTCTGACCGACCGCGCCCCGGGCGCCGCACGCGAGCGCTGGGGCTTTGAGGGCTGGCAGCTGCACGACGCCGCTCTGTGGGAGCAGCTGCTTGCCGAGGCGCGCGAGCGCGAGGCGGCAGCGCGCGAGCGGCAGGCGCGCATCGTGGCCGCAGACATCGACCCCGCCGCTCGCAAGACCGCCGAGCGCATGGTCAAGAGCGCTGGTTACAAGCGTTTTGTCGACTTTTGCGCCGCCAAGTCCGCCACCGTGCTGGACCATGCTGGCGCCGTCGCCGGAGCCGCCGTAGTCGCAGACACCACCGAGACACCGCTGTCGCTTATGCACGACGCTATGACGCTCATCGGCGAGCTGCACCGCGCGCCCGAGCTCGCTTCGGCGCCGGTCGCCGCGCTCACCCGCGATGGTCTTATGGCCCGCGCGCTCCATGCCGAGCCCGAGCGCTCGATCGCCATCATGCCCAATAACGAGGAGGCGGCTATTGAGGTTTGGCCCTCGCTCGACCACGCCGCCGCGACATTTGAAGCTGCGACCAGCGCAGCTGCCGAGGAGCAGACCGCAGACGCTCAAGACGAAGCCGCCGCTTCCTCCATGCCCGAACCTGCCGCCACGCTCGACTTGGGCGACGGCAAGCCGCTGCCCGTGCTCATCCCGGAGTCCGAGCAGTTCGCCAACCGCCTGCGCAAGAATGCCCGTCTGCGCCGCAAGTGGGCCAAGCGCGAGGGCGTGAGCTGCTACCGCGTCTACGATGCCGACCTGCCCGACTACTCCGCCGCCATCGACCTGTACGAGGGCTGCCCGCAGACGCCGGGCCGCTGGCTCGTCATCGCCGAATACGCCGCGCCCAAGACCATCGATCCCGCGCTGGCCCAGGCCCGCATGCTCGACATCTTGGCCATCGCGCCGCGCATCCTAGATGTTCCGGCCGAGCATGTGCACGCCAAGGCCCGCATGCGTTCGCGCGGCGGCTCGCAGTACGGCAAGCAGGGCGCCGGCAAGGGCGGATCGGGTGAGGGCGCCAATATCGCACGCCGTCGTCTGCCGCTCATCGAAGAGGGCGGACTCACCTTTGCCGTCAACTTTGACGACTACCTGGATGTGGGCATCTTCCTGGATCATCGCGTCACGCGCAACCTGGTGCGCGAGCACGCCAAACAGGCGCGCCGCTTCCTCAACCTGTTCGCCTACACCGGCACCGCCACCTGCTATGCGGCAGACGGCGGCGTCGAGGAGACCGTGACGGTCGACCTTTCCAACACCTACCTGGACTGGGCCGAGCGCAATATGCGCCAGAACGGCTTTGTTGGTCCGCAGCATCATTTTGTGCGCGACGACGTGCTCGCCTGGATTCGCGACCAGCGCCAGACGCGCAACCGCTGGGACTTGATCTTTGTCGACCCGCCCACGTTCTCGAACTCGTCCAAGATGGGCCGCCGCACCTGGGATGTCCAGCGCGACCATGTTGAGCTTTTGGCCGGCGTATCTCGCCTGCTTGCACAGGGCGGACATGCCATCTTTAGCTGCAACCTGCGCGGCTTCCGCCCCGAAACGCGCAAGCTCGCGCGCGCGGGCGTCGTGCTGGAGGACATTACGGCACAGACCATCCCCGAGGACTTCGCGCGCAACCAGAAGGTGCACCACTGCTATATCGTGCGCCGACTGCCCATCGAGGACGCCATGGCCGAGGTCGGCTTTAGCGCCGAGGAGATTGCCGAGCGAACCGAGGAGCTGCGCAACCCCGAGGCGCGCAAGCCTCGTGCAGCAGCGCCCGCGCCCACGCAGGCCGGCAACGGCAAATCAAACTTTGCCGGCAAACCCTCCCCTGCCGGCAAGTCCAAAAAGAAGAAGTTCTACGCCAGCAAGCCCAAGGGCAAATAACAAAGTTGCGGTGGAATACGGACTGTTTTACCTGGAATTAGGCAAATATAGACCGTATTTCACCGCAACTCATAGTGGGATGGCGGACGCCGTCCTACCCTTGGGTGACCAGGCGATAGCCGATACCCACGTGCGTTTGGATATAGCGCGGATGCGCGGGGTCGGACTCAATCTTCTTACGCAGCGTGCCCATAAAGACACGCAGGCTCGCCAGGTCGCTCTTGGTTGCCGTGCCCCAAATCTCGTGCAGGATAAACTGGTGCGTCAGCACCTTGTCGGCGTTGTGCGCTAGCAGGCATAACAATTTGTACTCAATCGGCGTCAGATGCAGCTCCTCGCCATCCATCGTGGCGATGCCGGCATCAAAATCGATATGCAGCTCACCGGCATCGAACGAGCCCTCAGAGGAAACACCGCCCGTTTGCGCATACGAAAGGCGTCTGAGCGTCGTGCGAATGCGCGCGAGCAGCTCCTCGACCGAAAACGGCTTGGTCAGGTAGTCGTCGGCGCCGGCATCGAGCGCGCGAATCTTGTCCGCATCCTCGCTGCGCGCCGAGACCACAATAATCGGCATACCCGACCATGCGCGCACCGATTCCACCACCTTGACGCCGTCCATATCGGGCAGGCCCAGATCGAGCAGCACGATGCTCGGCGCCTGCGATGAGGCGGCGGCGATGGCGGCATGGGCGGTCTCCACGGCCATATGACGCAAGCCGTGCGCCTCGAGCGCGGCAACGATAAGGTTGCGGACAGCGGGGTCGTCCTCAACGACCAAGATGAGCGGTTTTACGGCAGAGTTCGGCACGGCGCTACTCCTTATCAAACGAAACATCGGCGACGGGAAGCTCAATCGTAAAGACCGAGCCGTGCGGGTCCGCCGCGGCAACCTCTATGCTACCGCCATGCGCCAGCGCAATGGAGCGGCAGAGCGAAAGACCCAAGCCCACGCTGCGGTGGCTGTCGGCCAAACCGTGGTTGGCGGTATAGAACGACTCAAAGATCCGCTCGCGGTCCTCGGGCGCAATGCCCGGGCCGTCATCGGCCACCGAGCACGCCACGCGTCCATCGTCGACGCTAATCGAAATCATGATATGCGAGCCTGCGGGCGTATAGGTGATGGCGTTGTTCACCAGATTGACCACCAGCTGCACCATCAGGCGCGCGTCGACGTTGACGAGCGCCGGCTCGTCGCACGCCACCACCTTAAGGTCGTGCTCGCGCACGGCCGGACTTACGTGGCGCAGCGCCTCCTCGACGATATCGTCCATGAGCTCGAGCGTTGTCGACAGATGCATGCCGCCGCCCTCGAGCTTGGTGATGGCGAGCAGGTTCTCGACGGTGGCGTTGAGCCATTGCGCATCCGAGCGAATGGACAGGAGCAGGCCGCGGCGCGTTTGGGCGTCGAGCACGGCGGTGCCGGTCGAGCCCTGGTCGAGCAGCACGTCGGCATTGCCCGAAATACTGGTGAGCGGCGTGCGCAGGTCGTGCGAGATGGAGCGCAGCAGGTTGGCGCGCAGCTGTTCGTTTTTGGCAAGCACCGCCGCCTCCTCGCGGGCCTCCATGGCGCGGGCGCGATCGAGCGCCAGCTCGCCTTCGCTCACGATGGCATCGGCAAGTGTCCGCTCCTCATGCGTCAGCACGTCGGGCTCGGCAACGATAGCCAGCACGCCCACCACTGAGGCGGGGTCGCCCGAGCGCGCGAAGCCGTCGCCTGTGCGAACCGTCAGGTAGATGCCATAAAACGCCGAGCCGCCAAACGTGGCGTCGAGCGGCGTTCCCACATAGGCGGACGCCGAGAGCCGCGGCGGCATCTGCGGCGCCAGCTCGTGCACCGGCGCGGCATCGCCCACGGCCGTGTATGTCGCACGCGGCAGCAGGTCATCGCCCTCGGCGTCGGCGCTGTACCACACGACCGGACAGCCCGAAAGACGCGCCAGCTGCGTGGCCATGGCGTGAACGATCTGATGCTGATCGGCGCACCGCTGCAGCATGCGGTTGGTCTCGAGCACCATATGCGTGCGGCGGTCGCTGGCGGCAGCCTGTGCCAAGGCGCGGCGCAGGGCCAACGCAATCGAGCTCGACACAAGCGAGACCACAAACATGATGAAGAACATGCCGGGATAGCCGCGGTCGATAAGCGACAGCGAGTAGCGCGGGTCGACAAACAAGAAGTTGTAGAGCGCCACGGCGGCAGCCGAGCTCAGCAAGCAATACAGGCGACTCCAGGTAAAGAATGCGCACAGCTGAACGGCGAACACATAGACGATCATGATGCTCGGCGCGAGACCCGGATGGTCGAGCAGCGCGCCCACAATCGTCGCCGCGACCAGCAGCCCCACCGACACGCAGATATCGTACAGGGGGCCGCGACGCGTCATCGTAGTGCGCCGCCACCAAAAGCTATCGGCAATATCGCCGTCCGTACGGACGTCCATCAGCGTCCCGCCCCTCTCTCAAAAACAAAAACCACCACAAAGGGGACAGTGAACTGCCTCCCATTTCTTGGACATCGGGA
>CAVGCW010000048.1:0-3672 GCA_963628025.1 Alloprevotella sp.
GCACATGTACGGATGAATGTGGGAAGTGTTCGGATAAAGTTGATAATCAAGGCGCATCCTTAATTTGCTCATTCGTTGCGCAACCTTTTGGGTTCGCTGATACACTCAAATATGGATTCGAATGAATGCGCCGCTCCTGAGCGGCGTGTTTTTGTTGGAGGAGAACGCATGCGGCCCGGTGGCACTCAGACAAAGCGCGGCGCCGCGGTGCGCATACGACGCCGACTGGGCTTGGCGCCGCGGGCGTACGCACTGCTATCGTGCTCGCTGGTGCTGGTCATAGCTGGCGTTTCTGCCTATGGCATGACCGTGCCGTCCATGATGCAGGCGCATGCCGCACGCGAACCGCGCGTGGGGCATGAGGTCAAAAGCGATCTGGGCACCACGACTGGATATGCTTGGGCAAGTGTGGTCGGGCATATTGTGTTTGGCACCGACGATGCGGACGGCGCCGAGGCCCCGGACAACGAAGTCACGCTTGCCAATGGCAAAACCATCGTGCTCACCAACACCAAGATCATCGATCGATTGTCCAACAATAGCGTGGCGGCAACGGTGAATAAGGTCGAGCAGCAAAAGGAGCAGGACGCCCAGCAGTCCGGAAAGCCCGGTAGCTCGGATACTTCTGGCTCCGGCTCGGATTCATCGAGTTCGGGCGGCGGCTCTGGGTCGGGTTCCTCTACCGGAGGGCCTGGAAACGGCGGCTCGACGGGCGGCAACACTGACAACGATGCAAACTCCGGCGGCCTTTCCGCTGCTGAGGAAGAGAGCATTCACAGTTGGCTTGTGACCAAGTACAACATGCTCGACGGCTATGTTTCTCGTGCCAATGACGTGGTCTCGACCTATAACTCTACGGGAGATCCCAGGCCGTGCGACAGCCTGGTCGGGGAGATGTTTGTCATTCGAGCCGAGTTCGGTCGTCAGACATTCTCGCCCCGGTCAAGGTGGTATCAGCAGTATGCCAATCTGTGGGGCTGTTACACCAACCTATGTCAATGGGTCGGCCATTACGGCGATGATGACGTCGCGCTCGGTAACTTTAACAATAACGTGGCGGCGCTTGCCCTATGATGACCGATCTTGCATCCACCACACCACAATCGCTCGGTCGCGATCCCATGGTCGGCCTGCGCCTGGCGCGTGTCGACGGGTTTGAGCCGGCCATTGCGCTCGGTCAGGACGAACTGCCTGCCTATCTGCGTCGTTTTACGATGCTGTTTGCCGACGATGCCACCATGCGCCGTGGCGGTATCGGCCGCGTGACGCGTGCCGTCAACGCCCAAGGCGAGGCCGTGGCACTCAAGCAGCTCATCTTGCCGACGCGCGATGAGTTTGACGACGATGCCGCTCACGAGGCGCTGGTCGCCAAGTTCAAGGCGGCGTTTCGCGAGGAATACGAATGCCATCGCGCCCTTTCGGGCCTTAAGGGCTTTCCCCGCCTCTATGGCTGGGGCGAGGTCGACGGTGTGCCCGCAATTGTCATGGAATGGGTCGAGGGCGAGACGCTTGCCCGCTTGCGTTCGCGACTTGCCGTGGACGATGCCGGACGCCTGTCGCCGCTTGTGGCGGCGCGTCTGGGTCGCGACCTGTTCGATCTGCTCTGCCGTATGAGCCTGGTGGGCGAGGGCTTTGTCCATCGCGATATCTCGCCCGCTAATATTATGGTGCGCACGGCGCGTCTACCGCTTGACCGGCAGCTTGCCGAGGGCACCTTTGACCTGTGCCTGATCGACTTTGGCTCGTCGCTGGCGCTTGAGCCTGCGTCGGCCGTGGCCGGTACCGGCGGCAAGGCGTCGTTTACGGAGCGTTATGCCACGCTGCGTCGCGCGACGGTTGCCTACGCCCCGCCCGAGATGCTCACCGACGATATTCCCGACCTACGCGCTTTGCGTATGTCGCCGGCGATTGACGTCTATGCCGCGGCAAGCACGGTTTACGAGCTCATTGCCGGCGTCGCGCCATACGAAGCCGCGCCGAGCACTTCGGGCACCTCGGGTTCGCGCAAAAAGACGCGCGATATCGCCAGCCCCTACCGTCTTAAGATGGACACGCGGCCCGACTATCCCATTGGTGCCCATGCGCCCGGTTGCGATTTGACTCAGCTGCTTCGTCGTGAGCCCGATGTGGCGCTCGCCGCGGCCGAGCAGGCCCAGCAGCTAGGGCTTGAGCCGGATTCCGAAGAGCTACGCGATGCGCTGGCGTTTGTCGATGCCCAGCTGTTCGACGTGGTGATGGCCTGTCTGTCCAGCCATCAAAAAGATCGTCCCGAGCCGGCGGCGATCGAGGCGGCGCTCTCGGCGTTTTGTGACCACTATGCGCAAAATGTCGGTCGTTCGCTCCGCGGCGAGCCGCTCACGCCGTGCCCCATGGATGCGTCTGGCCGCGCGGTTCGTCGCGCGCTGATGGTCGGCGCGACGGTCGTCTGTGGCGTGGTTTGGGCTGTGGTCGTGGTTTCGGCCACGCTGCTGGCGTCGGGCGCTCGCGTGACGGCGACTTTGGGATCGCTCGTGTGGTCTGGGTCGCTACCGGGTATTATTGCCGCACTGGCGTTGGCGCTGCCAGGCATAGCCGGCGTTGCCACGGGGGCACTTGCGCGCAATCGGCGCTCGGGGTTCCTGCAGGGTGTGCTTGCGCTTTCTGCCTGCGAGGTTCCGGTGCTGGTTGTGGCCGCATGTAGCGTATTTTCCCAACGCGCCGTGATGGGCGGCCTTGTTGCCGCTCTGGTTGCAACCTATACGCTTACGTGGTTTTTGCTTGCGATGGGCTTTGCCTTTGAACTTCCCGTTTCGGCACCGCGACGCACAAAAGCCCAGATGGCGACTCCGCTTGCCGGTGGAGCCGCAGCTGCCCGTACTTTTGGCGGACCTGTCGAAGTATCGTCCGATTCTATTTCTACGACCAAGGAGGCCTAGGTCATGGCATCTCAAGTTGAGCTCACCCCATGCGGGGCCATGTTTGACATCTTTAAGCGCGCGGCGCATCTGAGCCATATCGAGCTGTGCGGCTTGGTGCTTTCGTCCCGTCCGCTCGCCGACGGCCGCAGCCCGCAGAGCCGAGCCGCCGATCGCTCTTGGGTTTCCCGCTTTATCGTTCGCGCGCCGGTCGGCACGCTTCAGCAGCGCTACTTTGCCGAATACGGTACCTCGGCTGCGCGTATTATGTCGCAACTGGCCCTGCGCCAGCGCAATCCCATGGACTCCACGGCTGTGATCAATATGGTGTGCGGTCCTGCAGGTGAACCGATGGTACGCGCGCTCGAAGAGTGCCACCAGGACACGAATCTCTATCGCAACGCGCTCGATCGCCTGTCCCAGGCGGCGGAACTCATGCCCGCCGAGCGCGCCGAGGCCGTGCTGGTGCTGTTTGTCGCCGTCGGTTGTTCGGCGGATGTGCGGTCCTCGGTGAACTATGCCATCGACTACGCGCACGCGACCTGTGGCGGAGGCACATCCACGCCGCGTTCGCTTGGCATGTCGATGACCGCGGGCGAACGCGAACCCGCCCCGGCGCACCCCTTGGGCTTGCTGCGCGTACAAAACAGTTTTGTCGTGAGCGCCCCGCGCTGGATTCAGCCGAGTGAGCGGGGTGTTGAGATTGGCGCGCTGGCCACTGGCGAGGGCGATATTACCGACGTCGGCGACGATGTCTCGGCCCGCCATGCCCATATCT
>CAVGCW010000049.1:0-2101 GCA_963628025.1 Alloprevotella sp.
TATCGTTGGGGCCAGGCCCGATTTTGCCTCTTGACAATGTCCTGCTCATATTAAATGCCGGTACGCTTGCAGAAACGTACCTGTTCCGATTACAGAAAAGGGGCCGTCATGCGTAAGCCTGCCTCCTGCGTCCTTTCCATCGCGCTCTCGCTCGTAATGACGGTTGGTTTTATCCCGTCACCCGCGCTTGCCGAAATCGCCAGTGCGCCAGAACCCGCCGCGCAAAGCGCCGGCAAACCTAACGAGAGCCCAGCCGAAACCACGTCGGGCCAAGCCCGGGCAAACGATCAAATCAGCGCCGCCTCCGGCACCAATGTAACGGCCAACGCAACGCAGCCGATCGACGCCAGCATGTTCAGTATCGAGGACACCGACATTCGCTACACGGGCAATCCCGTGATGCCCACCGTCACGTCGTCGACCGTGCCGAGCGACCAGTACACTGTCGCCTACGAGAACAACGTAGCCATCGGTCAGGCGACCGCCGTTGTGACCGCCGACGACCAGAACTACAGCGGCACCTGCGCGATCCCATTTGAAATCAAACCGGCGAACGCGGCCGCGAACTACCAGCACAGCACCACCGCGCAAAGCGGCGACATCACGCTCACCGTCCAATGGAACGACCCGAGGCTCGGCCAGGAGACCACGTTCCATGTGACTGCGACGGGCGGAAGCGGTGCGTACCAATTCCGCATGGACGCACCGACGTATATGGATCCCGACGGTAGCAGCGAAAGCGTTGCCGACCCCAGCCGTAACCAGTGGCAGCAATACACCGGCGAATGCACATCGCACGACTACCAGTTCGAAATGACCGCTAGCGGCACCTATTACCTGCGCTTTTACCTGATGGATAAGGCGGCCGGCGTGTACTATCTGCGCTCAAACGTGTTTGCGAGCGCGAACGACGACGCCTATCTGGCGGTCAGCGCCATCGTGAAGTCCGCAGTCGACAAATGCAGCGCCGATACCGACGGGTCCGACTACGCCCGCGCCCTGTGGCTGCACGACTGGACTCTTGACCATCTGGAATACGACCACGACCTTAACTGGTGCTCGGCCGAAAGCGGCCTCACGCGCCACCAGGGCACCTGCGAGAGCTACCAGCGCATCTACTCCAAGCTCCTTGACGCCGCGGGCATCGCCAACGGCCGCATCACCGGCAACGGCCACACCTGGAACGCCGTAAAGATCGACGGCAAATGGTGCCAGATGGACCTAACCTGGGACGACACCAGCGACAACTGGTACGGAGACCTGGAGCAACGCCTTGCCGTTGCGCGTGCGGTCTACTCCGGCTCCCCCGTGCTTCTGCTCGATGAACGCACATCGGCCCTCGACCCCAAGACCGAGCGAGAAATGCTGGATCGTATGCGAAATCTCGGCCATACCGTCATCATCGTCACGCATCGATCTGCTGCGTTGGAGGTTTGTGATCGGGTTGTAAGCCTTTAACCTAAATGAAGAGTGGGCGCTGTAGTCGTTTTCAACAGCGCTCTCGCCATACTCATTGATTTGAGGGACACAAGGTGGCTCAATCCCGCACGATGGTATTTGGCAGATAGCCAAATATATGGGTTGTAAATCGAGCCCCGAAAGGAGGTAAAGATATGGACGAGGCGACTCAGCACTATTTGAACTCGCTGCGTGCAATTGCGTTTCCAAATGGCCAGACCTTTGTTGGGCCGCAGGGGACATACCATTGGCAAAAAGACTCATAGACCTTGGATTGGCCAAAAATCGAATCGAGCATGCTGACTGCAGCGGAAACTGCTGGATTTGGATTAACATGTCGGCAAGAAGGCCCTAAGTCGAGATGCAAAATGCTAAAGATTAATTAAATAGCGGCTCGCCAGCTTTCCCGACGAGCCGCTAATCTGCTAGAGCGTCTTGAGGTACTCCCCCAGCTCTTCCTCCCAGTCGGGCATGCGGAAGCCCACGGCTTCGAGCCTGGAAAGGTCGAGCGCGGAGTGGACCGGGCGCGGGGCGACGGGGCCGGCGGCGCCGGCGTAGTAGTCGGCGGTGCTGACCGGCACGACCTTCTCCCCGTTGCCGTTGGCGGCCTCGAAGACGGCGCGCGCGATGTCCGCCCAGGACC